>NZ_JBAUUO010000041.1:0-2882 GCF_049582745.1 Occallatibacter sp. | reverse complement strand
AGCAGGTACTCTTCCTTGATCGGCTGTGGAGCGAGCTTTGGATAGATGCAGCTTGAACCGAGAAACAAGAGCCGCTTGACTCCGCTACGAAAGCCCGCATCGATCACACTGGTCTGAATCTCGAGATTTTCGCGGATGAAATCTGCCGGATAGGTATCGTTGGCTAGAATTCCGCCGACCTTGGCAGCCGCAAGAAAGACATACTCCGGTTTTTCCTGCTGGAAGAAATCCAGGACCGCTGCACGGTCAGTCAAATCAAGTTCGGAGTGGGTGCGAACAACCAGGTTCGTAAACCCCTGCCGCTGCAACTCGCGGCAGATTGCCGAGCCGACGAGCCCGCGATGTCCCGCAACAAAAATCCTGCCATTCTTCTGCATGATCGCGGATCCCCGTCCTTAATTCTCGTGGAAGTTGAATACGGAGTAGCCGTGCTTCCGGACCAGTGCATCCTTCTCCGCGACCTTCAAGTCTTCTTCCACCATCTCCTTGACGAGTTCGTGAAACGAGACCGTCGGCTCCCACCCCAATTCGCGGCGCGCCTTGCTCGCATCGCCCAACAACGTCTCCACCTCGGTCGGGCGATAGTAGCGCGGATCGACGGCAACGACCACGTTGCCCTGCTTGTCGAAGCCTTTCTCGTCCAAACCGGAGCCTTGCCATGCGATGTCCATGCTCAGATAATTCGCCGCAAGATCCACAAACTCGCGCACACTGTGCTGCTCGCCTGTTGCAATCACGTAATCCCTGGCTTCTTGCTGCTGCAACATGCGCCACTGCATTTCGACGTAATCCCGCGCGTGTCCCCAATCGCGCAAAGCATCAAGATTCCCCAGGTATAGCCGCTCCTGTAACCCAGTCTTGATCCGCGTCAGTCCCCGTGTAATCTTGCGGGTCACAAAGGTCTCCCCGCGCGTTGGCGATTCATGGTTGAAGAGAATCCCGCTACATGCGTAGATCCCATATGCTTCCCGATAGTTAACCGTAATCCAGTAAGCGTAGAGCTTGGCCACGGCATAGGGAGACCGCGGATAAAACGGTGTTGTCTCCTTCTGCGGAATCTCCTGCACTAGACCATACATCTCAGACGTAGATGCCTGGTAGAAGCGCGTGACCTTCTCGAGGCCCGCAATCCTGATCGCCTCAAGCAGGCGCAGCGTGCCCAGCCCATCGGAGTTTGCCGTGTATTCAGGCTCTTCAAACGAAACCTTTACATGGCTCTGCGCAGCGAGATTGTAAATCTCATCGGGCTTTACCTTCTGGACGATCTGGATCAGGCTGCTCGAATCTGTGAGGTCGCCGTAATGGAGCAGGAAATGACGGCCCATTACATGCGGATCTTCGTAGATATGGTCGATGCGAGTGGTATTAAACGAGGACGCCCGGCGCTTAATTCCATGCACCTCGTATCCCTTCGACAGCAGCAGTTCCGCTAGATAGGCTCCGTCTTGTCCGGTGATACCCGTAATTAGTGCTCTTTTCAAAGTAGTGCACCCCGCACTTTCAGGACCTGATTCCCATATCGTGCAATGCACGATGCCGATTTGACACTGTTCTCGATGTGACTAGCCAGCAGCCTCGATGCATCCTCTGAAGTATTCCAGGCTCAGTTTCAATCCAGTCTCAAGGTCGATTTTGGGTTCCCAGTTCAGCAGGCGGCGGGCCTTGCCGATGTTCGGCTGGCGCTGCGAAGGGTCATCTTGAGGGAGAGGCAGGAACACGATTTTGCTGGTTGACCCTGTTACACGCAGCACTGCATTCGCGCACTCCAGGATAGTCCATTCCACCGGATTCCCAATATTGACCGGCGTATGCTCGTCGCTGCGTGCGAGCCGGAGAATGCCGTCGATTTCATCGGAGACATAGCAGAAGCTGCGCGTCTGACTTCCATCGCCGTAGATAGTCAGGTCATCGCTGCGCAGCGCCTGCGTTAGAAGGTTCGAAATCACGCGGCCATCGTTCATCTGCAATCGCGGGCCGTAGGTATTGAAAATCCGTACGAGCCGCGTGTCCAACTTTTCGTAGCGGTGATACGCCATGACAAGAGCTTCGGAGAATCGCTTGGACTCGTCGTAAACCGAGCGGGGTCCAATCGGATTCACATGACCCCAGTATTCCTCGGTCTGGGGATGCTCTTCGGGGTCTCCGTAACACTCCGACGTCGAAGCATGCAGAAACTTCGCGTCACACTTTTTTGCAATCTCGAGAAGGTTCCGGGTTCCCGCGGAGCCGGCCATGAGAGTTTCGATTCCCAGCCGCATATAGTCGCCTGGACTGGCTGGCGAAGCGAAGTTGAAGACGTAATCGACACCCTTCGGGTCAAAGGGATCGCAGATGTCCTGCTCGCAAAAACCAAATCTCCGCTCGGTTCTTAAATGCTTGAGATTTTCGAGCGAGCCCGTGCTGAGATTGTCGACGCCCAACACATCGTGCCCCTGTTCGAGAAGGGCATCCGTCAAATGTGAGCCAAGGAAACCCGCAGCCCCTGCGACCAGCACGCGCATGTTTGTACTTCCTTACTGTAGCTGTTCCTTCTATCAAGCTATCGCAATTGCATCCGCTTGAGAATACCCGATAAAGATGGCCAATTCTTTCAAAGCCCGTTCATGCAACCAGTTCTAGACCTTCACCCCGTCTCTACGACGCGGAAGGAAGAAGGCAGACGCAGGATCCATCGGTTGCGCAAGGCCCGGACGTCCTACGCTCAAATAGGTAAAACCGGCCTTGGTCATCTCCGCCGGATCGTAAAGGTTCCTTCCATCGATCACGATCGGGTAGCGGAGGGTGTAGTGCAGCTTGGCCAGGTCGAGTTCGGCGAATTCCTGCCAGTCGTTCAGAATCAGGAGCGCATCCGCATCCTGCGCCGCCACGTACGGGTCATTCAC
>NZ_JBAUUO010000040.1:0-28908 GCF_049582745.1 Occallatibacter sp. | reverse complement strand
GGCCCGCGCGCTCGATCAGCTGGAACCAGCCATCGCGCGGGCCATCGACGCCATCACTCCCCAAAACGCGCAGGCTTTCTTCCGGCACTGCGGTTACGGAGTACAGTAATTATGAAAATGCTCTAGTCGCCCGACCAAGCTAAAACCTTAGCCAAACAAAATCGCCACGAACCCAACAAGAAATCAAGTACCGAAGAAGAATGCGATCGCATTCGACGTCTATGGGGCATTCTGGAGAGATCAGGGCTCTAGCAACTTGCCTACGCGTGCTATCCATCCGTCCTCGATGAGTCTCTCCGCCTTCTTCAGCAATAATTGCGGCGGACTGAGATGGATCCGATGCACACGGTATTCATTTCCAGCAGCAAGCCAGCCCCAATGAGCGCACCCGCCTCTGCGATCATGAGCAAATGCATCATTGGTTCCCTCGTGTTCAGTTTTTAGGAAATCTACGCATGCTGCATCGCGGAACCATAGCCGTTTGATCCAGCCTCGACACCGGACGAGGTCAACTCTGGCGCTGAGCTTCCAATAAAATTGAATGTTCCGCTGCTCGGAAGGAAGACGCGGAAACATGTGCTGCATCCGTCCTTCGTGCGCAAGCTGCGAAATGAAATGCGGCCTTCGTATTTCTGCACGATTCCTCGGCTGATCCACAGTCCCAGGCCCGTGCCTTTCGTGGACTTCGTGCTAAAGAATGGTTCAAAAAGCTTCTGGGAATCCTGCGGTTTTACGCCGACTCCGGTATCCACGATCGAGACGCTGATGCCGCGTCGTTTGAGCTGCCAGTCGCTGGCTTCCCGCACCATGATTCGTAAATCACCGCCGTTCGGCATTGCCTGGATTGCATTACCGACCAGGTTCAAAAATACCTGGCGAAGTTCCACCGGGAATCCATGCACCATACCGGACGTGAAATACCGTTTTTGCAACCGGACGTGACTCGTATGTAACTGTCGTTCCTGAAGCCCGAGGACATCATCCAGAAGCTCGGTCAGCATCACCGCGATGGGCGTCTTCGACTCCCTATAGAAACTCAGAGTCTGCCGGGTGATGTGCGCGACACGCTGTAGCTCCTGCTCGGCCATTGCTGCGCAATGTCGCGCTTCCTCATCGAGCGAGGGGTGATTGCGAATGAGAAAGAAGATGTTGGTGATGGCAGCGAGCGGATTGTTGATCTCGTGCGCAATGATTCCTGCGACGCGACCCATGGCAGCCAATTTCTCGGTTTCGCGCAGAGCCTCCTCTGCTTTTAATTGTGCGGTGATGTCACGATTCACTTCAAGCACCGCGTTGCCCTCGCGATTCATGATCTTGCGACACGCAACTATGACGTCGGAGCCGTCCTTCTTCTTCTGAAGGAGGTTCCCGTGCCAGACCTTGCGATCGCGCAAGGTCGCTTCGATTTCCTCGCGTGGAACGGGAAAAATGGTGCGCAAGATCGAGTGTATGTCCTGGCCCAAAATCTCATCGCGCTGCCAGCCATAGAGATGTTCAGCTCCTGCATTCCAGAACAGGACTTGGCCGTTATTGCCACGCTCCATAATGGCTTCGGTTGCAAGTTCGAGCAGCTCGGCGCGAGTGCGGAATTGTTCCTCCCTCAGCCGCAGTTCCTCGGTGCGCTCTGCAACGCGTTGCTCCAGTTTGTTATTGAGCATTTCAAGCATGCGTGTTTTGCGATGAAGTTCGACGAAGATGCCGATTTTGGCTCGCAATACGTCGGGCACTACCGGAACAGAAATGTAATCGACCGCGCCGCTTCGATATCCCTGAATCTTGTCGGAGTCGGTGAGGTGAACGCCGGAGATGAAGATGATCGCAGTCTTTTGGAAACGAGGATGTTGCCGAATTACGTCGGCTAACTCAAACCCATCAAGCTCAGGCATGCTCACATCCATCAGCACCACGGCGATATCGTTCTTCAACAGGATGTTCAGTGCCTCGCTGGCCGAAGTTGCCTTGATGAGATTTTCTCCGAGTTCGGAAAGAATCACCTCGTAGCTGAGAAGTTTGGCCGGCTGGTCATCGACCATTAGGATGTTGACCTTCGAATCTGCGTTCATCAATTCCTCTCCAGGTTCTCTGCCGCGCGCAGCTAGCGATGCAGCCACATGCGCAGAGCGGAAAGCAGCTGTTCGGTATTCACCGGTTTGGCAAGGTATTCTGAAGCGCCCGCCTCAAGACATCTTTCACGATCGCCCTTCATGGCTTTTGCAGTCAGCGCAATAATCGGCAGGCGCCGCAGAGCAGGATTCTGGCGGATCACCTGCATTGTTTCGTATCCGTCCATTTCCGGCATCATGATGTCCATGAGCACAATGGCCAGGTCAGGTGTGGTCTCAATTGTTTCGATCGCCTCACGCCCCGTACCCGCCGAGACGACGGTCATTCCGCGCCTTTCAAGCACGCTGCTCAGTGCGAATATGTTTCGGACATCGTCGTCGACGACCAGCACTTTGCGTCCGGCGAGTGCCTCGTCTGACTGATGGAGGCGATCGATCATCTGCCGTTTTCCGTCAGGCAATTCAGAGACAACCCGATGCAGAAACAGAGCTGTTTCGTCGAGCAGGCGCTCCGGTGACTCAACGTCCTTCACCACTACGCTGCGTGCCAGTGTATGCAGCTGAGCATCCTCCTCTGCGGATAACTCTCTCCCTGTAAACACCACGACGGGTAGATCGCGCAGCTTTGGGTCGCTCTTGATCTGCTCAAGCACATCAAAGCCGGACATATCGGGGAGGCGAAGATCGAGCACGATGCAGTCGTAGGAGTCTCGTCCCAGCGCTTCGAGCGCAGCAGAACCCGAGTCGATGACATCCAGGTCGATGTCCTCGTGCCAAAGCAATTCGCGTGTGCTTAACTGCTCCGCTGGATTGTCTTCGACGACCAGCAATCGCTTGCGCCGCGGTTGTGAATATTCCCGGATGCGAGCCAGCGCAGAGTTCAACTCATCTGTCGAGGTCGGTTTGGTTACGAAGGCAAAGGCCCCGCGCGAGAGACCGTGGTGGCGGTCTTCATCAAGCGTTAGCATTTGCACCGGTATGTGCCTCGTTGTTGGATCCTGCTTAAGATGGTTCAATACCGTCCAGCCAAGCATGTCGGGCAGCATAACGTCGAGTGAGATTGCGGAGGGATGATACTCGCGTGCCAAAGCCAGCGCTTCTGTTCCGGTCAACGCCACCAGAACTTTGAATCCTTTGTCGCGCGACAGATCACAGAGCACACGTGCGTAATGCGGATCGTCTTCTACGATCAGCAGCACCGCATCACCGTCTTCCAATGACTTGCGGTCGTCATCAATGCGGGCTTCTTGCTCAGTAGCTGACACGTTAGAAAGAAACATCGGAACCGAAACCGTTCCGCCATCCCTTTCTGCCTTCAAAACTGTCGGTACCGCCGGACCGACATAGGTCTGCGGCAGGTACAACGTGAAGGTGCTGCCTTTGCCGGGCTGGCTCCGCAGTTGAATTTCTCCCCCCAGCAGATTCGCCAATTCGCGGCTGATGGCGAGGCCTAGCCCGGTTCCACCGTATTTGCGGCTGGTGCCCGCATCGGCCTGCTGGAACGCTTCGAAGATGATCCGTTGTTTTTCTGGTGGAATTCCGATGCCGGTGTCGGAGACTTCGAATGCGATGACCGAGCCGGCGCCACTGAGAATCGGGTGATCCGGTGTCCACCCGCCCGCAGCCGGCGAGACCAACAACTTCACGGTGCCTTGTTCTGTGAACTTGAAGGCATTCGAAAGCAGGTTCTTCAGTACCTGTTGCAGGCGCTTTGAGTCCGTTACAAGGCTGCGGCCCATGCGCGGATCGTTCGTGACATCGAAGATAAGTTTGCGGTTTTCCGCTTCATGCCGGAACGGCCGTGCGACAGTGTCAAGGAGCGCGCCGAAGAAGACTTCTTCCGCCTCCACCGACACTGTGCCCGATTCGATTTTGGAAAGATCGAGAATATCGCTGATCAGGTTCAGAAGGTCGGTGCCAGCGCCGTGAATGGTACGTGCGAACTCAACTTGCTTGGCGTTGAGACTGCCATCAGGGTTCTCAGCAAGCTGCTGACCGAGGACAAGGATTGAGTTCAGCGGCGTCCGCAATTCGTGAGACATGTTGGCAAGGAATTCAGATTTGTATTTCGAAGTGAGTGCCAGCTCGCGAGCCTTCTCTTCAAGAGCGCGACGAGCTTGTTCGATCTCCTGGTTCTTGCGTTCCACCTCGTAGTTCTGTTCCGCCAACTGTTGCGCTTTCTGTGCTAACTGCTCGTTCGTCTGCTGCAATTCCTTCTGCTGCGTTTGCAACTCCGTCGCGAGTTGCTGCGATTGTTTCAGAAGACCTTCGGTCTGCATCGTGGCCTCAATGGAGTTCAACACGATGCCGATGGAGGAGGTCAGCTGTTCGAGGAATGAAAGATGCGAGGCGGTAAATGCGCCCAGGCTGGCAAGTTCGATGACAGCCTTGACGCGATCTTCAAACAGAACCGGCAAAACAATAACGTTTTTCGGGATTGCCTGGAACAATCCGGAGCGGATTGGTACAGTTCTTTTCGAAAGCTCCGTAATAAGCATGCGCCGTTTTTCAGCAGCACATTGACCGACAAGACCTTCACCCACGCGCACTTCTTTCAGATAGCCCTCAGGCGTATCAGCAAAAGTAGAGAGCAGAACGAGGTTGGTCTCAGAACTCGCCGAATCGCCGCCCATCTGGTAGATAACGCCCTGTTGAGCATTGACTAGCGGCGCAAGTTCCGACAGGAGCATTCTGCCCACCGTCGCCAGGTCGCGTTGCCCCTGCAGCATGCCGGTGAACCGCGCGAGGTTTGTTTTTAACCAGTCCTGCTCGGTGTTGCGATCCGTCGTAAGACGAAGGTTGTCAATCATCGTGTTGATGTTGTCCTTCAACTCTGCAACTTCGCCACGCGCTTCCACCTGGATCGATCGTGTCAAGTCGCCCTTGGTCACGGCCGTCGCCACTTCCGCGATGGCCCGCACCTGGTTGGTGAGGTTGTCTGCCAACAGGTTCACGTTGCCGGTCAGATCCTTCCAGGTACCGGCGGCGCCGGGCACATTTGCCTGGCCGCCGAGTCGACCTTCCACACCGACTTCGCGGGCTACAGTTGTTACCTGATCTGCGAACGTCGCCAGTGTGTCAGTCATGTTGTTGATGGTCTCTGCGAGTGCAGCGACTTCGCCCTTTGCATTCACCGTGAGCTTCTGGTTCAGCGCGCCGTTGGCGACAGCGGTCACCACCTTCACGATGCCGCGTACCTGCTCGGTAAGGTTTGCGGCCATCACGTTTACGTTGTCGGTAAGGTCCTTCCAGGTTCCGGCAACTCCGGGCACCATCGCCTGTCCGCCGAGCTTTCCATCCGTTCCAACTTCCCGCGCTACACGGGTCACTTCGGCTGCGAACGCGTTTAACTGGTCCACCATCGTGTTGATGGTGTCCTTCAGTTCGAGAATTTCGCCCTTTACATCGACGGTGATCTTGCGGCTCAAGTCGCCGCGGGCTACAGCTGTGGTAACTTCGGCAATGTTTCTCACTTGCGCGGTGAGGTTGCCTGCCATCGAGTTGACCGAGTCCGTCAAGTCCTTCCATGTCCCGGCCACACCGGGCACATTGGCCTGGCCGCCGAGCCGTCCTTCCGAACCGACTTCGCGAGCGACGCGGGTTACCTCGGCAGCGAATGAGCGAAGCTGCTCAACCATTGTGTTCAGCGTTTCTTTCAACTGCAGGATCTCGCCGCGTACGTCCACGGTGATCTTGCGGCTCAAGTCCCCATTGGCAATGGCCGTCGCTACCTCAGCGATGTTTCTCACCTGTGCCGTGAGATTGCCAGCCATGAAGTTCACTGAATCCGTCAGATCCTTCCATGTGCCGGCCACACCCGGTACCATCGCCTGTCCGCCGAGTTTGCCGTCCGTGCCCACTTCGCGAGCCACACGCGTGACCTCGCCCGCAAATGCGTTGAGCTGATCCACCATGGTGTTAATGGTATTTCTCAGCTCGAGAATTTCACCCTTCACGTCGACGGTGATTTTGCGCGACAAATCGCCGCGAGCTACGGCCGTTGTGACCTCGGCGATGTTTCTTACCTGCGCCGTCAGGTTGCCGGCCATCGAGTTTACTGAGTCGGTTAAATCCTTCCAGGTACCGGCCACACCCGGCACGTTAGCCTGACCGCCGAGTCGTCCTTCGGTACCAACTTCGCGCGCAACGCGCGTCACTTCACCCGCAAACCGGTTGAGCTGATCGACCATCGTGTTGATGGTTTCCTTCAGCAGCAGAATCTCGCCGCTGACATTCACGGTGATCTTCTTTGAAAGGTCGCCAGTCGCGATAGCTGTCGAAACTTCGGCGATATTGCGCACCTGGCCCGTCAGGTTTGAGGCCATAGAATTCACGGAATCGGTCAAGTCCTTCCATGTACCGGCGACGCCGGGCACTTGTGCCTGTCCACCCAGCTTCCCGTCAGTACCGACTTCGCGGGCCACGCGCGTCACTTCGCCGGCGAAAGCGTTCAGCTGATCCACCATTGTGTTCAGCGTGTCTTTTAGCTCGAGGATCTCGCCCTTCACGTCAACCGTGATTTTGCGCGACAAGTCGCCGCGAGCTACCGCAGTCGCCACTTCGGCGATGTTTCGCACCTGGCCTGTAAGATTCGACGCCATGAAGTTGACGTTGTCGGTCAAATCCTTCCATGTGCCCGCCACGCCTGACACCTGTGCTTGCCCGCCCAGCTTTCCGTCCGTTCCCACTTCGCGCGCCACGCGCGTCACCTCGCCTGCGAATGCGTTTAGCTGGTCGACCATCGTGTTGATGGTGTTCTTGAGTTCGAGGATTTCGCCCTTTACGTCGACAGTGATCTTGCGCGACAAATCGCCGCGTGCCACAGCCGTTGTAACCTCGGCGATGTTTCTAACCTGGGCCGTCAGGTTGCCGGCCATCGAATTCACCGAGTCGGTTAAATCCTTCCAGGTTCCCGCAACGCCCGGCACGTTGGCTTGACCGCCGAGCCGTCCTTCGGTACCCACTTCGCGGGCCACGCGCGTCACTTCTCCTGCGAACCGATTCAGCTGGTCCACCATCGTGTTCAGCGTTTCTTTGAGCTGGAGAATCTCGCCGCGCACGTCCACGGTGATCTTCCGGCTCAAGTCGCCGTTCGCAATGGCCGTCGCCACTTCAGCGATATTGCGCACCTGGCCGGTCAGGTTGCCGGCCATGAAGTTCACATTGTCGGTAAGGTCCTTCCATGTTCCGGCAACACCCGGCACGCTCGCCTGTCCGCCAAGTTTTCCTTCGGTGCCCACTTCGCGGGCCACACGCGTTACTTCGCCGGCGAATGCATTGAGCTGGTCGACCATCGTGTTGATCGTGTCTTTCAGCTCCAGAATTTCGCCTTTCACGTCGACAGTAATTTTGCGGGAAAGGTCGCCGCGAGCCACGGCGGTCGTCACTTCTGCGATGTTTCTCACCTGCGCCGTCAGGTTACCGGCCATCGCATTGACTGAGTCGGTAAGGTCTTTCCACGTCCCAGCTACTCCCGGAACCACAGCCTGCCCGCCGAGTTTGCCATCCGTGCCGACCTCGCGTGCCACGCGCGTCACTTCCGAAGCGAATGACCGCAGCTGATCCACCATGGTATTGATGGCCTCCTTCAGCTGCAAAATTTCTCCGCGAACGTCCACTGTGATCTTGCGCGAAAGGTCACCGCTGGCAACGGCGGTCGCGACCTCCGCGATATTGCGCACCTGGCCTGTAAGATTCGAGGCCATGGAATTCACGGAGTCTGTGAGGTCTTTCCACGTGCCTGCCACCCCTGGGACTACGGCCTGCCCACCAAGTTTGCCGTCGGTGCCCACTTCGCGCGCCACGCGCGTTACTTCCGCAGTGAACACACCTAGCTGCTGAATCATCGTGTTCACGATATTGGCGGACCGAAGGAATTCGCCCTCAAGCGGGCGGCCATCCACGTCCATCCGAACCGTCTGGGTCAGATTGCCTTGCGCCACAGCGGCGATTGCTCGGGTTACCTCTGTCGTTGGCCGAAGGAGATCTTCAACGAGCGTATTGACCGAAACCTCCATGTCATCCCAGGCTCCGCGCCGATGTTCCACGCGGATGCGCTCGCGGGTTTTGCCCTCTTTGCCTACCGCCAGGCCAACCCTCTTGAGTTCGAAGGCCATCTGTTCGTTTGCAATAACGATCTCATTGAAATTGTCGGCAATCTTCCCCGGCAGCCCGGTCCACGATACCGGAAGGCGAACGCTGAAATCACCTTCCTTCATGGTTTTCAGGCTTTGCAGGATGGCGGTCAGGCACTCGGACATCGGTGGTTCCAAAGCGCTTGTCGGATAGCGGTTATCTCCATCTTGCCCGCTGACGGGCGATTCAATGGTCGTCGACATGCCGGGTGCTCCTGGATGGGATCTGACCACTCAGCATCAGAAAATCCTGCCATGCGCTTCCCCGATTCGGAACCTCCGAGACGCACGAATGCTGGAGTGCAGCGAGCACATAGATGCAACACGCCAATTCGGGGTTGCCTCAACAGCACGAAGGCCCCGGCAGGTTCATATGCCGTGAATTGCCGGATGCGCATTTCGCCCGTGCTGACAGTTTTATCCCGCTGAATCAGGACAGCAATGGATTGAAAATACATTGGCTAATGATATGAAAATAAAAACTTTAGAAATCCGATGATACGGTGTCATCTCTTTCCGAAGGCTGCAATTCCACTCTTCCTCAGAGAGGTATGATCTGAAATCGCCGATAAGGACGGACTTTGTCTTTGTAGGCAATCCATGAAAAGATGTTCTTGGCGAAAACCTCTGGAGACTTTCACCTGTCAAACCAAGTGAACCAGGCGGGTGATTCCACGGTTGCCAACCGACAAAGGTAATCAATTCAGAATCTATTGGACGAACTCTCCAAGTCGCGCCCCTCCTCATCTCGACTGTCCACGCTTTTGGTGGTGCTGGGCATGTGCGTGTTTTTTTGGGGACTTGGCTACAAATTATCGCTTTACGGTGTGCATGAGTCGAGCATTCACAGGATTCCCGAGGCAAAGTTCTTGTCCCGCGATGAGGACCCTGGCGCCACCGACAGAGCGACGATCAGCCTTGCCGCGTCTCATCCGTTTCCTCCCGGATCGTCTCTTTTTTTAACGTTTGTCTTCTGGTTCGGCGCCGCCTCGGCATCGAAGCCGAATTCGGGAATGCGAGAATCCCGGATACCGCGGCCATGGGCTTCATTGCGATCTGCAGATTTGAATGTGTTTTTTTTCCGCCCCCCTCCTACATTCTAGTTATCTGTTTTTTGGCCTCAAGTGTGGGCGTTCGCGCAAAGCGCAATCGTTCGCAATTCTGTCCTGATCTCCGTTGACGTTTACGGTTCGGGGTCTTTCAACCAGCGAGGGTTGCAAACAATGTCATATGGATATGTCGCCGCACGGTGGCGGCTGCTTTTTCTGATCTCCCTTTTCGCGGCGGCTTGTACAGGCTGTGAGCGCACGTCTGCGTCAAGCGATTCAGCTTCTCAATTGCCGGTTGCCTCGGTGGTTCTGCCACAGCGGTCTGCTTTATCTAGCCAGCTGGAAGTCGCTGGAGAACTCCTGCCCTACCAGGAAGTCGAACTTCATGCGAAAGTCTCCGGCTATATTCGCAAGATCAATGTCGATATTGGTGATCGAGTGCGCAAAGGGCAGGTGTTGGCAGAACTCGATATTCCCGAACTCTCCGCACAAGTTGAGGAAGCACAATCGGGTGTTTTGCGCAGTCAGGAAGATATCAAGAGGGCAAAAAGCGCAGTAGTACGAGCCGAGGCTGATCACAGGGCAGTTCACGAAGCTTATTCACGTCTCAAGCAAGCGTCTGAAGCGCAGGCCGGTCTCATCGCGCAACAGGAATTGGATGACGCGCAGGCCAAAGACTCTTCGTCTGAGGCGCAGGTCGAAGTGGAGAAGGCCGATCTCTCTGCAATGGAGCAGGCGTTGGCCGTGGCCAAGGCGAATCACCTGCACTACTCTTCATTGGCGGACTATGCGCATATCGTTGCGCCGTACGCGGGCGTGGTGACCTGGCGCTACTCCGATACTGGGTCGTTGGTGCAGGCCGGCACTTCAAGCGCAGGGGCACAGCCCGTGGTCAAACTCGCCGAGACTGACATCCTGCGACTGCGCATCCCTGTTCCAGAGACGCTCGCGAGTTATGTGAACATTGGTGAAACAGCAAAGATACACATCTCCTCCACCGGAGCGGATCTTACCGGCAAAGTGGTGCGTACGACCGGCGAGCTAGATCTTGAGACCCGTACGTTGCAGGTGGAAATCGATCTGAAGAATATAGACAGGAAACTCGAGCCAGGCATGTATGCCGACGTCTCTCTGGACGTTCAACGAACGGGCTCTGTGCTTACCGTGCCTGTCCAGGCAGTGGACCGCAGCGGCGGACGGCCATCGGCATTAGTTGTGGATAACCATGGCCGCATTGAAAGGCGCGAGGTGATCCTGGGCCTGGAAAATCCCAACAGAGTGGAAATAACCTCAGGGCTTACGGACAAAGACCGCGTGGTGGCGGCAAATCTTGCTGCATTCACTCCTGGCGAAGCGGTCCGCGCCCAGACGATAGAGCTGCCCCAGTTCACGCCGAATGGCGGAAGCGGAGTGAAGTAACATGTCTAAATTCGCTCTCCGCTATCCCTATTTCATTCTGATGGTCTGCATGATCATCTCAGTGGTCGGCACGGTGACTGTGGCGCGCATGCCGGTCGATCTGTTTCCCGAAATTAAAATTCCTGTCGTAGTGGTGGCGACGTTCTACAGTGGCATGCCTCCGGAGCAGATCGAAACCCACATCACCGATCCCTTCGAGCGGTTCTTTACGCTAGGCAGTGGCATCGATCACATCGAATCGCGGTCAATGACCGGCGTCAGCCTGATCAAGGTTTATTTCCAGCCCGGTACCGATCCGAACGCCGCCGTTACCTCAATCTCCAACCTGGCTATGGCCCAGCTTCGTCGCCTGCCGCCGGGCACGCTGCCGCCTGTCGTGCTTCGATTCGATGCCTCAAGCCTGCCGGTGTGTTACGTCACACTGAAAGGCCAGGGCCTGAATGAGACGCAGTTGCACGATTTGGGCCAATACGCTGTACGCGAGCAGATTGCCGACGTGCCAGGCGCCTCGGTTCCACCGCCATTTGGCGGTAAGTACCGGCAGATCCAGGTCTATGTGGATCCAGTGAAGCTTGAGGCCCACCAGTTGAGCCCCATGGATGTTGTGCGTACGGTGAATCAGGCTAATCAAATCCTGCCGTCCGGTGACGTGCGCATCGGTTCTCGGGACTACAGCATCTACGCCGACTCGCAAATGCCCACCATCAAGGACATAAATCGGCTGCCCCTGAGGTCGGTTGGAAATGGGCAACTCCTGGTCTCGGATATTGGCTATGCCAAGGATGACTCTGCGGTTCAGACCAACATCGTCCGAGTCGACGGCCAGCACTCGGTTTATCTTCCGATCCTGAAACAGGGCGGCGACAGCAACACCATTGCCGTAGTCAACGGTATCCGCGCTGATCTCAAGCACCTTTTCGATGTTCCCAAGTCGCTGGTGGCCACGGTGATCTTCGACCAGTCTGAGTTTGTTAAGACGGCCATTTCCAATTTGGGTAGCGAGGGCGGTATAGGCATCGTTCTGACCGCCGTTATGATTCTCATCTTTCTCGGCAGCGCGCGCGCAACGATTGCTGTCCTGCTGTCGATTCCACTATCCGCATTGGCCGCATTCATGATCATGAATGCCATGGGAGCGACCATCAACGCGATGGTGCTGGGAGGTCTGGCCCTGGCGTTTTCGCGGCTGATTGACAACTCTGTCGTGGTTCTCGAAAACATTTTTCGCCATCTCGAAATGGGTGAGCCCCCCGACCAAGCCGCCGAAAAAGGCGGGCGCGAAATGGCCCTTCCAGTGCTGGCAGCCACATTTACCACGGCAATTGTGTTCTTTCCGGTCGTCTTTCTCTACGGCGTCAGCCGCTTTCTCTTCACAGCGATGGCGCTTTCTGTCGTGCTCTCGCTCTTCGCTTCCTACGCGGTGGCCATGACGGTGGTTCCGCTCTTTTGCGCGCGCTTTATTCGCAACGTCCATCACGAAGCTGGTCATCACAAAGGAAGCAACCCGTTCCAGTTGTTTGTGCGCTGGTTCAATCGCCACTACGACAAGGCTCTTATGCACTACGACATATCAGTGCGCAAGACCCTCTTGAGGCCCATGGCGACAGTGGTGGGAATCATAGGTGCATTCCTACTCAGCCTTTGTCTCTTTCCTTTGCTGGGAACCTCGTTCTTTCCGCACACCGATGCCGGACAGTTTGTCATCAACGTCAACGCGCCCAGTGGCACTCGTCTTGAAGTCACAGATCAATACATCGCACGAGTTGAGCAGGACGTCCGCTCTGTGATTCCTGCAAGAGACCTGCACATGATTGTCTCGAATCTCGGGATTACCTCCGGTTTCGAGTCCATCTACACCAGCAATTCGGGCACGAACACGGCGTTTGTGAATGTGGCTCTGAATAAGGGCCACAGCAAGAGCAGTTTCGAATATATGAACCTGGTACGTGCCAAGCTGCGGAGCGATCTGCCCGAACTAACCACTTACTTTCAAAGCGGCAGCTTGGTGGATGCCGTGGTGAATCTTGGTCTGCCGGCTCCCATCGACATTCAGATCGAGGGGAGCGATATGAAAGAGGCTTACACAACGGCCAGCAATCTTGCCGCGCAGATCCGGAAATTGAAAGGAGTAAGTGACGTCCTCATTCCGCAAGATCTGAGCTATCCAGGGCTGCAAGTCAATGTAAACCGCGAAATGGCGGGCCGGCTGGGACTGAATTCAAACGAGATTATCGATAACGTCATTACCGCACTTGATTCAAACGGCATGATCGCACCCAGCTATTACGTCGATCCCAAGTCCGGAAACAACTATCTCGAGACCGTTCAGTTCCCAGAGGCCGACATCAAATCCCTCACTGACCTGAAACAACTTCCCCTGCGTTCTCCCGACGGGAAAACGGTGACTAATCTGGGGGCCGTTACAAACATCCGCCCGATCGATACACCTACAGAAGTGGACCATTACCAAATCGAACGTGTTATCGACATCTACGTTTCACCTTCTGGTGAAGATCTGGGCGGGCTTGCGAATCGGGTTGACCGTATAGTTGCAGGCACTCACGTCCCGGAGAATCTTCGAGTCACCCTGCGCGGATCGGTGAACGGCATGAGAAAGTCGTTTGTCAGCTTTGGTATCGGACTGATCCTGTCGGTGGTTCTCGTTTACCTGATCCTGATGGCACAGTTTGCATCGCTCAAGGACCCCCTTATCATCCTGCTGGCCATTCCGCCAGGGATCATGGGGGTCATCCTCACACTGCTTCTTACCGGAACAACGCTGAACGTGATGTCTCTGATGGGCGTGATTATGATGACCGGTATCGTGGTGTCAAACTCGATTCTGATCGTCGACGTCGCCCGTATCTTACGCAAGGAAGGAATGGCGATTGACGAAGCTGTCTCCATGGCATGCAGGCTCAGGCTGCGGCCTATTCTGATGACTTCTCTCGCCACCATTCTTGGAATGCTTCCGATGGCGTTCACGCTTGAAGAGGGTAGTGAGTTTTATGCGCCCTTGGCGCGAGCTGTGATCGGAGGTCTCGGAGTCTCGGTTATCCTGACCATTTTTCTTGTGCCCGCGATGTACGTGATCGTCCACCGGCGTGGGGATGCGTCAACGGCAGCCAAGGGAGAAGCATAAACGCACATGACGATCCCAATGAAACTGTTCATCAATTACGTAGCATTTGCAGTTCTTGCCATCGCTTTACCTGTTGCCTCAATTGCGCAGGCAACACCAAAGAGCGGAGCGCTTCCCGATGCTCCGGCGTCCCGCCTGCTTGCTCAAGTAAGCGCACAACCTGCAATACATGCGACGAATCAAGCACAGAGCTCACCGACACCCGGCGCCAATCCGCGGCTCACACGCAGCGAGGCCGGGCAGATGGCGATCAAGAATAATCCACAGGTAACCATCGCAAAGTTGCTCGCGCTTGCGCAACACCAGGTGTATCGAGAAACCCGGGCAGCGGAATTGCCGACAGGGAGCGCGGCCATCACGGCCGTGGAAGCTGAAGAAGCGAGTCGTGTCTCGGCGGGGTCTCTGACGGCTTCGCGCCTTTTCGAACATGCAGGTGCGGGAGGGGGATTCTCGCAATTGTTGACGGATTTTGGGAGAACACGCAATCTGGTAGCTTCATCGATTCTTCAGGAAAAGGCACAAAAAGCAAACGCGGTGGCAACGCAGTATGACATTGAGCTTGCGACTGATCAAGCATTCTTCAATGCTCTGGAGGCGCAGGAAACCTTAAGGGTTGCACAACAGAACGTCACTACGAGGCAGACATTGCAATCGCAAATCAATCAGATGACGATGAACAAGCTCAAGTCAACGCTGGATCTGAGCTTCGCCAATGTCAATCTGTCGCAGGCGAAGCTGCTTGCACTCGATGCGCAAAACATCGCGGATTCGACGATGGCCGCACTCGATGCTGTGCTCGGGTTGGATCATGAGATGACTTTTCAACTGATCGACGACGGATCCGCCTTTCAACAGCCACCGCCGGATGTAGACCAGCAGATACAGGAAAGCTTGCAGCAGCGCCCCGATTTGCAGGCCACACAATTCAGCGAACAAGCCGCAGTGAAGTTCAGTCACGCAGAACGCGATCAGCTGTTTCCGAGCATCGCCACCTCAGGTACGGTGGGAACCGTCCCGATTCGCCCGGGCCAGTACTACCTCACGAACTGGTGGGGAGCTATCGGAGTGAACATTAATATCCCGATATTTAACGGGTTTCTCTATACTTCTCAGGCGAAGGAAGCGTCACTACGTGCCCAGGCCGCTTCTGAACAAACAAGGGACTTGCGCGACCGCATTGTGCGAGACGTGAAAACTGCGTGGCTGGCTGCAAACACTTCGTACCAGAAGGTGAGCGTATCCGCCGAACTTCTGCAGGAAGCCGATCTCGGTTTGAAGCTGGCACAGACGCGATATCAGATGGGGCTTAGTTCGATTGTTGAGTTAAGCCAGGCGGAGTATCAGCAGACAGATGCTGCAATCGGCAATGCAAATGCTCAGTATCAATACCGAATGGCATTGGCAACGCTAAATTATCAGATTGGTTCCGTGCCATAGCTCCGATCGAAGCGCTGTGATGGATTAGTGGAAATCGTGCGATCTGACTTCGGCGGATGTGATGTCGATCGGTCTGATTTGAGCGGCTTTTACATGGATCACGCCGTTTTGGGTTTGCAGAGTACCTTCGATCTCAAGAAAGCGGTTGCGTGTGACCACCACGCGTTCTCTCTCGAATAGATCTGGCGTTATGATGACATTTGCAATTCCGGTCTCGTCTTCAAGCGAGAGAAAGACGAATCCTTTTGCTGTGCCTGGACGTTGACGTGCGATAACACAACCTGCGATTCGAACAAAACACTTGTTGCTGCTGCGGGTAAGGTCCTCAGCAGAGAGAAAGCCCGAGTGATTCAACGAGTCTCGATGATAGGTCATCGGATGCGGGCCGCAGGTAAGCCCGCTTCCTGCATAATCTGCAGCAAGTCGCTCGTCTGTTGACATCTTTCTCAAGGGCATTGACGCATCGGCGGCATGGTGTGCAGTTGACGATCTCAACAGAGGGCCGACCGGGCGGGCGGCCAGCTCGACCTGCCAGATCGAATCACGCCGATGTTTGACGTCTCCAATAGAATTCAAGGCACCAATGCCTGCAAGTAATACCAATTCTTTTCTATTCAATTCGGGAACTCGGCGTGTGAGATCGTCGACTGATAGAAACTGGCCGTAAGCGTTTCTTGAAGCCAGTAATGCATCTGCACAGGATTGTCTGAGCCCCTTGGCATAGTTAAGACCTATGCGGATGGAGAGGCTGCCATCGGATTCATGCTCAATGGAGCATGGCCAATCAGATCGCTGCACACTGATTGGGTGAACGCGCAATCCATGTCTCTGCGCATCCTTGATAAGCACTGCAGGCGCGTAAAAGCCCATCGGTTGGTTATTGAGAAGGCCGCAGGTGAATGCTGCGAGATAATGAACCTTCAAATACGCGGAGGCATACGCGATTAGCGCGAAGCTTGCCGCATGCGATTCCGGAAATCCGTACATGGCAAAGGACGAGATTCCCTGCACAATGTTGTCTTGCTCCTGCGGCCCGATTCCATTGCTTGTCATGCCCGCACGCAGTCTCCCTTCCAGATCGCGCATTCGCTGCATCGAGCGTCGCATGCCTACGGCGCGACGCAACTCTTCGGCTTCGGAACCGGTAAAACTCGCAACCACCATCGCCATACGCAATAGTTGCTCTTGAAAGAGTGGTACACCCAGTGTTCGCTTCAGCACAGGCTCCAGTAATGGATGCGGGTACGAAACCTCCTCCTGCCCCTGTCGACGCCTCATATAGGGATGCATCATTTTGCCGACAATCGGGCCTGGACGAATAATGGCAACCTGTACCACGACGTCGTAGAAACATCTCGGTGCATTATGCGGCAGCGAGGCCATCTGGGCGCGACTCTCGACTTGAAACATGCCAACGGTATCCGCTTTGCAGAGTGTGTCATAAACAAGCGGATCCTCCGGCAAGGACGCCAAGTCAACATCGTTGCCATAATGGCGCGGAATCAGCTCCAACGAGTCTTTGAGCGTGGCCATCATGCCAAGGCCAAGCAAATCGACTTTGATCAGCCCCATTTCCGCGCAGTCCTCCTTGTCCCATTGAACAACGGTCCGGCCGGGCATCGATGCGCGTTCGATGGGGACGATCCGATTCAGCATTCCGGCGCAGATAACCATTCCCCCAGAGTGCTGTCCAAGATGGCGCGGCAGATTGTACATGCGCGTGCATAGTTCGAGATATTTGGCAATCGCAGGATGACGTGCATCGAAGCCAGCCTGATCTAAATGTTTTGCCATCGTGTCATTGGCGCCGCGCCATTCCCAATGACCGACAAGACTGGAGAGCTTTGATAGCTGAAGTTCATCGAATCCGAGTGCTTTTCCTACTTCACGAGCGGCAGATCGTCCGCGGTATGTAATAACGTTGGCGGTCATGGCCGCGCCTAGTGCGCCATAGTGTTCGTATATGTACTGGATAACGCGTTCGCGATGGTCGCCTGAGGGAAGATCGAGATCGATATCCGGCCATTCGCCTCGGCTCTCGCTCAGGAAACGCTCAAACAGCAACTCCATTCCAATGGGATCTACTGCAGTGATTTCGAGGGCATAGCACACAACCGAGTTTGCTGCCGATCCACGACCCTGCACTAGGAAACCATTTCGATTGCAAAACCGGATGATGTCCCAAACAATTAGGAAGTAGCCGGCAAATCCGAGCTTCGCAATCAATTCGAGCTCGTGCTGTGCCTGTTTCCGCGCTCGCGCCATTAGGTTTTGTTTGAGAGATGTTGAATACCGTTTACATATGCCTTCATCGATCCGTTTGGCGAGAAAACTATCCATAGTATCGCCATCAGTCACGGGATACCGTGGAAACTCGTAGCCGAGATTGTTGAGCGTGAATTCGAGACGTTCGCTCACAATGCGCGTGTTTGCAATCGCCTCAGGTATATCTCGAAAAAGATCGGACATCTCTCGTGACGAGCGCAAATGGCACAAGGCGTTTCTACTCAAAAGTCTTCCGGCATTATGAACGGTAGTGTGATGGCGAATGGCTGTAAAAACATCGAGGAGTTCACGATCTACTTGCCTGGCGCAGCGCACACCGTTTGTCGCAATGATGGGCAGACCCAAGCGCGAAGCAATGTTGAGTAGTTCAGAATTACGGACCTCTTCCTCACGTTCGAGGTGGCGCTGGAGTTCAACATATACATTGTTACGACCATAGATGGAGGCGAGGCGACCGAGTGCCTTGTGCGTACCGGTATAACCTTCGCGACGAAGTATCGCTGCGAGCGGTCCTTCTTCTCCGCCTGTAAGACAGATCAGGTCGGCTGAAAATTCCTCCAGGTCTTCGAAGGTAGCTGCACCTTCGGCCTTTGCGGTCTCGCGCATCTTGAAGCGCGTGATGAGTTGACAGAGATTCTGATATCCAACCTGCGATGTGCAAAGGAGAACGATCCGCGGCGGCTCATCGGCGTATTGGTGCGGAAGCCACTCCTGGGGAACAAGCCTGTTGCCGAACGATGAAACTGCGATCTCTGCTCCTATGTGGGCTTTTACCTGGTTGTGCTTTCCTGCGGTGTGGAAACGAGCCACACCATACATGCCATTTCTGTCAGCCAGTGCCATTGCCGGCATGCCGATCTCGACTGCACGCTCCATGAAAGATTCCGGCTCCGACGATCCAGCGAGAAAACTGAAGGCACTCGATGCGTGGAGCTCGATATATTCTTCAGAACTGGTTCGAGATGCTTGATCGCTAACACTGAAGCCATTGACGTCAGTCATACAACGCATCCAATAGCCATTGCTTTTTCAAATGATCGTGAACGATCAGGTACCCGATCGACTCACCAAGTTCGTTTGCAGCCACAACGTCCCACTCTTCCAGATCCCATTGGTTCACTGACCACCAGCAGCCGCTGGTAAGCCAAGGACCGTAGGCAACCTGTACGCCGTAACGATCCGTACCATCGTAAAAACATGCGGGCTTCGCACATTCGAGATGCATACGAATAGGCCGAGGTGGACGCATGCGCCGTAGAGAAACTCTAATATTGGTGTCCTCGCGCGGAACTGTCAGACTGGTTACCGAAAAGTTCTCCATAACGAAGCTGTCACCGCGATGCGTGTCTAATAATTTCGGAGAGCCAACACGGTCGTCGCCGACCAATGCCTTGAGTCGTGCAAGAGTGACATCGAGGCGCGATGGTTCTGGCGTCTGCGGCGCGAAAAGACCTAGCTGCATTTTGTTTTGCTGTCCTGCCTCGGCAGTCAATGTGAGAGATGTTATGGCTGCTTGCGGCGGGTGGGCTGCAATCTCAAGCTGCAGTAGTTTCAGTAGGAATTTGCAGTCGCTGCTGGGGATTGCAGGTCGAATCACACGCTGGTAGATGATCTCTTTTTCGAGATCCATGTGAACATTGATAGTCGCTAACGACAATGCTCTTGAAGTTGCGCGCGTTACTAGACTACTGATCATGTTAGCGGCCATGAACATGAGAGAGTCGAGTTGTTCAATATGGGTTTCGAATGCGGCGTGCTCCTTGAGTTCGAAACGGGCCTCAATCGGTAGAAAAAAGTGTTCAGCCATTCCACGCGCAAGTTTGAGCCATAGCGTTGCCTTCTGGCCGAGACGGGTGATCAGCTCTTCTTCAGGCAGTTCTGCCAGTTCGCCGAGACAGCTAATCCCCCACACTGCAAATGTTTCGTAATCCTCTTCATCAATCGGCAATGCAGAGATGGGAGTAGCCGCAAGGGACACGGCCTCCTGTTTATCAGGGACGACCGTAATGCCTCGCGAGAACGCAGCCTTAATGCGTGCAGTATCGAAGTTATGGCTCAGAGCTACCGAGGCACGCAATCCGGATGATTGAATTGATGAACGGATACGTTGTGCCAATATTGCCGGTGATCCAAACAGTCGTTCCGTACCGGTAATGTCCAACACGGAGCCGCATGCATTGGTAGCGAATGTCTCTTCGATGCGAGGGGAAAACTGCGACACACTCTCGAGAAGAATCATCCTGGCCGCGCGTTCTGTTTCGATTGAACGCGACTGTACATATATTCCACCGAGTTCTTCGACTTCCAGACGTGTCATACCAGGTGCGACTCTACGTTTTCTGGCATGCAGATTGAGCGAACAGACTCGCTCATGTGGAGCGACACCATCAAGTATGACTACCGCATGAGCGCGCAGATCCGGTCTCAAGCGAACGATCGCTTGTGCCGGAAAATCCGCCGCATAAATTGCTGCGTATAGCGCATTGGATTGAATTGTCATGCCCGTTTTTCTTGGCTCCATGGCGCTTGCGTGGACCATGTAGATGCCGGCGGTTTAAATGCGATGTTTGTTAGCGGAGAAAATCGTATGCGGCCACGTCCGACACTGAAATTAAAGCCGCGAATTGCCGTGCCTGTTGCAACGTCGATTTGATCTGGCTGGCATTCAAGAACGACAGCGGCGCTCGACTGCGCGTAGGCTGCTTTGCCTAGCACGACCAGGGTGCAACGCGTGCGATCAGCGGTTTGACGGAAGCGAAACCACGTTGCCAATGGAATGCGACGGCCGTGCTCGATAGCTTCATCTGCCAGGTCAAGCACGATCGCTGCGAAACCGCCGGCCTGCAACAGTAGATCTGTTGCGCGGATAGCCTGATCGAGGCGTGTCCACGGACGTTGATTATTTGGAGATGTGCGGCGAATGACCGGGAAAGACTTTTCGATTGGCGCATTTCCGCATCGGACCCAGAGCAGATGCTTCAGACTGACTCCATTCGCTGCAGCCGATTCTGGATCCAAATTATCGTTCGCATCAATCCATGCGCACGAACTGCGATCCTGTGTGCGCCGTGCGAGAAATGCTAATGCGATGGTTGTTCTCCCTGAGGACGCAGAGCCGGTGATCTCGCTGATCGCACCTACGGGCAGACCACCATCAAGCAACTCGTCTATTTGAACAATGCCGGTGGCTGAAACCTCCTGTATTCCTCGCGCAGCCGGAGTCAGCACAGAGGGGTAGCGATGCTGGAAATCATTCTCGATTTGTTGTCGAAGTGCGGCGTAGGAAGGCATGGCTGAGAGGGCGATATTCGCCTTATATTCGCCTATAGAATCAAACTATTCTGGATAGGTTGTCAACGTCATCTTGTGGGAAAAGTAATGCATTTCTAAACCGGCATCGCGCACAAACAGATTATATAAACGTAATAATTTCTTATATTTATATTGTATTTATCCTCAAAACTATTAACTAATCGACAGGTGTCAGGCGCGCCGTAAAATGACGCAAAAAAGGCGCTTCGTACGTCAGGCGCATTCCTTTTATCTTTTCGCGGTTCCTGAACACCTCAATGATCACTTCAACCAGGTAATCGACATGGCTCTGCGTATATACCCGCCGCGGCATTGCCAGCCGAACAAGGTCCATCTGAGCAGAACCGGCAAACATCAGGGTGCCGATTTCTACCGAGCGCACACCACCCTCGAGGTACAGTTCGGCCGCCAGCGCTACACCCGGAAACTGATCAGAAGGAACATGAGGTAGGAATGCGCGCGCATCAATGTAAATGGCGTGGCCTCCCGGCGGCTGAACAATCGGTACTCCGGCCTCATCGATGTGGTTGCCCAGATATGCCGTTGACGCGATGCGGTAGCGAAGATAATCCTCCTGCAGCGCTTCCTGGATACCGACCGCAATGGCTTCAAGATCGCGCCCCGCGAGCCCGCCGTACGTCGGATAACCCTCTGTCAGAATCAGGAGATCTTTCTCCTGCTGCGCGAGCAGGTCATCGCTCGTGCAAAGAAAGCCGCCGATGTTCGCCATTCCGTCTTTCTTCGCAGACATTGTGCAGCCGTCGCCATGGCGGAACATTTCCTGCGCGATCTCTTTTGGAGTCTTGTCAACATAGCCCGGTTCTCGCAGCTTGATGAACCATGCATTTTCCGCAAAGCGGCACGCATCGAAATAGAGCGGAATCCCATGACGTTTACAAATCGCGCTCACCTGGCGCACGTTTTCCATCGACACGGGCTGACCTCCCCCGGAATTGTTGGTTACCGTGAGCATGACCAGGGGAATGCGCTCGCGACCAACGCGCTCAATCAAAGCTTCAAGCGCGGCGACATCCATGTTGCCTTTGAAGGGATATTGCGAGGATGGTTGGCGGCCTTCAGAAATCAGCAGGTCCACGGCTTCTGCACCGACAAATTCAACATTGGCGCGGGTGGTATCGAAATGCGTGTTGTTGGGGACGACATGGCCCTTCTTGCAGGTGACGCCAAACAGAATGCGTTCGGCCGCGCGTCCCTGGTGAGTGGGAATGATGTGTTTGTATCCGACGATGTCGTGGACGGAGTTGTAGAAGCGATCGTAGCTGCGACTTCCAGCGTAGCTCTCATCTCCCTCCATGATTGCGGCCCACTGATGAGTTGACATCGCGCCGGTACCGGAATCCGTAAGCAGGTCGATCAGCACATCGTCGGCGCGCAACAGGAAAAGGTTGTAATGTGCGGCCTTCAGCAGTTCTTCGCGTTGCTCACGGGTCGTCCAGCGGATCGGCTCCACGCTTTTGATCCGGAATGGCTCGATGATGGTTCTTACTGGCATGATTCCGTCCTGATTGTCCGGTAGTATAGGTGGTTACCTGAGCGAAATCCAAAATGGTCCTGAACGCGTCGCAGCAAACCGGTTTCTTTGCCAAGGGGAAGCGTTTCATGATGTTCAGTCGAATTGTAGTTCTATTGTCGCTGCTGATGGGCATTTTCGCTCGAACTGGACTTGCCGAAATCACAAACGATGGCACAACGCAACAACCTTCAGCGGCTGCCGTCAATCCAAACGCAACGCCTGAAGCGCGAGAATTGTTGCGCCAGATCGACCAGATTTCCGGACACTACACGCTCACCGGACAGAATAACTTTCCCAATCATCTGTCGCGGTGGTCAGATCGGATCTACGATCTGACTGGAAAGTTCCCCACGATATTCGGGCAGGATTTCGGCTTCTCCGGCGGAGACGACAAGGATTCAGTGGAAGGGCGACCTTCAATGATTCAAGAGGCGATCCGGCAGTATCGTAACGGAGCCGTTATCGCTCTCACATGGCACGCCGTGCGGCCCACAGACGATGAGCCTGCGACGTTCCGTGACAGTGTGCAGGGCCACTTGACCGATTTCGAGTGGAACGAGCTGCTGACTCCAGGTACCAACATCTACAACCGCTGGGTAGAACAGGTCGACGTGATCGCAGGCTACCTGCAACAACTCCAGGCTGCCGGCGTGCCGGTCCTGTTTCGCCCCTACCACGAGATGAACGGAAACTGGTTCTGGTGGGGCGGGCGGCGGGCGAGCTCGGATCGGCGGCGCTGTACCGGCAGCTCTACGACCGGTTTGTGCAGGTCCATCACTTGAATAACCTGATCTGGGTGTGGAACGTGAACAGCCCGGGCGGCACTGCCGGGCCGATTGACGCGTTCTATCCGGGAGCCAAACGCGCAGACGTCATCACGATGGACATATACGGCAAGTTTGAGCAGAGCTATTACACCAGCACGCTCGCGCTGGCCGGTGACAAGCCCATTGGGCTTGCCGAGGTGGGCGCCATGCCCTCGCTCGATGTGCTCGAGCAGCAACCGCGCTGGGCGTATTTCATGATGTGGAGCGGTATGGGCGAGGCTGTGAATTCTCAAGAGCAGCTTCAGGCGATGTTTCATGCGCCCAACGTGTTGAATCGCGGCGATGCACCCTTTGTGCAGAAGGCTGCGCCTGCGGGCCCGCTCGACATACCGGTAACTGCGAATGCCTCGCCCGCATCCGTAGCTTTACTGAAGACGCTGAACACGACAGCGCCTTCGCACGTGCTGAGCGGGCAGCAGGTCGAGGCTACCGGTTCGGAGTCAGCCATTGATGCCGTGGTTCGCGCAACCGGCAAGCGCCCCATCATCATCAGTCAGGATCTCGACACGCGGTCTGGAGCAACTGTTCCCGTAAAGGCTGTCATTGACGAGGTCCTCAAACAAAGCGATCAGAATGCGGTCATTAGTCTGCGATGGTTCGCCCCAAATCCTACGGAGAAAGATGAAAGCGGCAAGGAAGTGGACAACCGTCTTCTGACCGATTACGAGTGGAAGGAATTGTTGACGCCGGGAACGCCGCTAAACCTGCGCTGGAGCGAACAGGTCGACGCTGCTGCTGCAGCTCTCAAACCGCTGGCCGACAAGGGCGTTGCGGTACTGTGGTCGCCGTATCCCGAGCCCAACGGCAAGCATTACTGGTGGAGCAGTCGACCGGGAATTCATGGGAGTGCTGCGCTCTACCGCATGCTCTTTGACCGGCTTGTGAATCATCATCGCCTTACCAATCTAGTCTGGGTGTGGGAGGCTGCAACTCCCGGTTTCGGGCCGAATGCGGCTGCGGGACCGTATAGCCAGTTCTTTCCTGGACTCCTTTATGTCGATTCGCTCGAACTCGATGTGACCCATGCAGAATCACGATTTCGCGCTGATATTTTCTTGCGCTCGATCGGTGTAGCCAAACCGATCGGGCTCTTCATCGATGGCAAAGCGCCCGATCCTTTGTTTTTTGCGAATGAAACCGGGTGGGCCTGGTTTGTGCTCGGCCCTGAATCTGCTGGGAAGGGAACTGAAGGGGAAGTTGCCGCCAATCCGGATCCGGCGATTGCGGGATTGTATGCCGATCCGCGCGTGGTCTCTCATTGACCGGGTTCAGCTCGCAATGTGTGGAGTCAGCTACGGCTTGGCGGCCAGCTTGCGCAAACGATCGCTTACGTTCCAAAACGCGCGTCCATCGTGGTAGGCTGCTTTCCAGATCGATCCCTTGTCTTCGGTAACGGGCGTGCCATCCGCCGCGGTCAGGTTGTAATCGCCGTGATACCGCCCATCGATGGTGTAGTGGCGGATGAAGGCCCACTGTTCAAGGAATCGCTCGAAGTACACGCCATCCTGCTTCCCGTAGCGTTCGTGCATCATCAGGAGTGCGTTCAGGCCTTCGACCTGCACCCACCATTCCTTCATCGTGTCTTCGGGTTTCCCAAACGTCGTACCCTCGCGGAAGAATCCACCGTTCTTCTGGTCCCATCCATAGGCGAGCGCATGATCGACAAGCATCCGCGCCATGTGTTCCGTCTTTTCTTCGGCGGCTCCATGCAGGGCTTCGTCGGTCTCCAGCATCAGATACGCCGTTTCGACGTCGTGCCCGTAGGAATCGTGATCCGGAATCGGTTGCCACGCGTTCGTGAAGTAGAGGTTCATCACCCCGGGCTCAACGCAGATCTTGTCGCGTACAATCGCGAGCAGTTCTTCGAGTCGCGAGCGCAGAGTCGGATCGGGCCAGACGGCGTAAAGCTGTGTAAACGCCTCTAGCAAATGAATGTGAGTGTTCATCGACTTGAAATTGATGGGTCCGATGGCGTTCGTTGCGACCGTTCCGTCGGCGACGCGGGGCACCACAGGCATTCCATCGCGCGAGAGCCATTCGAAATACCCGCCATGTATTGCGTCGTGCGCATGCTTGTCGGTCCAGAGAAAGCCGTCCTTCGCAATCTCGAGTGCCTTCTGATCGCCGGTCGCCTTATATGCCGCAGCGGCTCCGTAAATACAAAAGCCAATGCCGTAGAGTTCCTTTTCGTCGCCGAATGCCGGAGTGATTTTGTCCTGGTCGTCCAGGCCCCAGAAAAATCCGCCGTCCTGCTTATCCCACATCACGTTGGCGAGAAAATCCACACCATGACGGACGATCGGCACGAATTCGTCCTTCATTGCCGGCTCGCGCATGACCACTTGCGCCGCCACCCATGTCATGCGCCCTTGAAATACCGAGAATTTGCCGTCGCTCGGCAACTCCTGCCAGTCGCGCCCAAAATGGGAATGGAAACCACCAAACTTGGCGTCCACCGAACGCGGAAACCAGACATTGAGCACATCAGAGTGAAGCGCATTGGTCACCTCCGCAGCCAGACTCAAGTAAGTCTGGCGTGTTGGCTGGGGATTTGTAGTGATGGACTCCATTGGCGGTGCCTGCGCGAAGCATGGCCATGCGATGCACATCAGGAAAAGTAAGAGATGCTTCATCGGGCGTTCGGCTCTCCTCGCGCGAATCTAACAGAAGGAATCACCCGCGATGTTGTTCCGATTCCCCGCGCCGTCAAAGTTGGCTTGAAATCTCCGGCCGAGTTTAACGCAGCGAGTTACTTCTTTGCGACTCTCAAGAACTTTCGTTTGGCTACATGAAAGTTCAATTCCTGTTATTCTGAGGATAAATACTTGTAGAACTGCGGTCGGCAACTTCCCTGGAATAGAGGAATATGGGCACTGAGAAGTTGTGCGCCTGCGACCGGACCCGTCAAAGTCCGTTATGTGCGGAAATCGATTTCGTCGATACCGTCAAAGAGCCGTTTCTTACAATTGTCAAAGGCCTTTCTGACGTCAAGGATGGCCTCTGGTTGAGTCCATTCCGGGGCATTCCCCGTGGACCTCAGGTCTCGAGATTCGACGTTATCTATCTGGATGAAGACTGCAAGGTTCTCGATTACGTTGTAAATTTCGCCGAATCCGAATTTGAGCCGATTCCTGAAATCGCTGCAAGCGCCCTCGTTCTTCCCGCGCAAACACTCGGCTCATTTCCGATCCGAAAAGGCGATCAACTGAGAATTTGTCAGGGCAAACGGGTCCTCGCCGGTGCCCACAATTTCTCGTCCTCAACAGACTTCGAAGAAACACCCTTCTGCACGAGATACATGAAGCCACCGGCAGATCAGCCAACACAAAAGCATGACAAGCCGCTCGCGAAGCCGCAAACCGCGTCGCGCCCCTCCGGGGAAGACATGCCTTCTCTCAAGATCCGCTTCTTGCGCTGGCTGTTTCCAGAGCCTGCTTCAAGCGACAGGCGTCGCGGTGAGCGATTGGCGGATCCTGGCCTCGTTGTGTACTACTGGACCGGAGGATCGCCAAATTCCTATCCTCTCGGCAACGTGAGCAGCAGCGGGTTGTATCTCGTGACCGACGAACGCTGGCTCCCCGGAACGCGCATTGTGATGACACTGCAACGAAATGATCTCCGCGCAGGTAAAGCCGATGATGTCTGCAGAGTTGAATCCAAGGTAGTTCGCTGGGGAGAAGATGGCGTGGGTTGCGAGTTTGTCGAATCAGGATTCTTTGACCTGAATAACGGCGAAATTATTGAGGGCCAAAAGTTTGACCGTACAGCTTTCGAACAGTTTCTTCTTCGCGTCCGGGGAATCGACGCAGGTGCTCAGCAGAATAGAGCGCGATAGTCCGCCCGGATTCCGTTTCAGTGCCTGGTGTCTAAGAAGTATTGTGCGGGAACGCGTCCGGTGAGGCTCATGGCGGAGAGAGTGGGATTCGAACCTGCAGCGAGAAATCGTCAATAGGCAATAGGGTTCCATGCATCACGAACGTCCATGTTATGGCTATGTTATGGTTTTCGCGATCGAGGCACGGTGGCGAACGTAAAAGTTCGACTGATGATGCGAGTGAAAACGCAGGCTGGCTGGCGACACTACCCGGCAGCGTATGCGGCGAACAACCGTGTTAAGCCTTGGTACGCGGTCATTGCCGGCCAGGAAATCAAGTTCTCGGTCGGATATTACGAGCTGCGCTACTACCGGGTGCCAAAACTCTCTTTGAGGCTCTTAGAGGGGTCAGCCCGGCCGAGGCAGAAGCTCGCCGGAATAGGAAAGAAGCGCAGTTACTGGTTGTTAAGGCGGCCGGAAAGGTCGACGTTAGGATCGAGCCGCTAGATCCTAGGCGTCCAACGCTCGGATCCGAATTAGAGAGGTTTCTGACGGTAGCCTCGGATCGGGGATCGCTTGAAGCCCGAGAAGTCTACGAATTCGCATGTAACGAATTCCTTGAAGTGACGGGCCGTCAGTTCGTAGATGAAATCTTGCCGGATGACCTCGTCATGTACCACCGGAAGCTTTTCGAGCGGGGAATGAGCGTGAGGACGGTGAACAATCGTCATTCAAACGTGAAGGCATTCCTAAAACTCCTGGATTACGACATCAAGAGATTGCCTAAACCGCCAAAATACGACAAGACTCTTCCTCAGATCTACTCCGATCAAGAACTCAAGGCGCTTTTCAATAGCGTGACCCGGATTGGCGACTATACAGACAAGTGGACTCGTTTCGATGACCAATGGGTGCTTCGGCGATTCTGCAGCGAATGTTCCTGATGCATGGTAAATCCGATCGCCATGTGCAATTTCGTAGTAAGTAGCACCCCGCCTCTCATTCCGCGCGCAGGATCTCGGTAGGGTCTGTGCGCAGCGCACGAAGCACGGCAGGGAGCATGGCAACGAGAGCTGTGAGCAGCATGGCACACGCCGGCAGCGCGATCATATCGGCGTCCGTTGCTTTGACCTGGTAGAAAAGAGACTCGACATAACGCGCCGCGCCGATTCCGAGCGTGACGCCCGCGCAGCCTCCGAGCGCGATCGTCAGGAATGCATCGAAAGTCACAATCCGCGCGATGCCAGCACGCGTCGAGCCAATCGCCAGGCGGATACCGATCTCGCGGCGGCGCTGGAGGACAGAGTAGTTGAGGACAGCGTAAAGTCCGATGCCGGCCAGAAGCAGCGCGACGGCGGCAAAGAAGGCGGCGAGCATAGCGATCAGGCTTTCATGAATGGTCTGGTCGCTCCGTGGTTATGTTCGAGACGCGAAGTCCGTTGTTGCGCTGCGCGATGAGCTGGCGGAGGAAGTTGGCGGGGGCGAGCGGGTTCTGGGCGTCGGTGTGAACGACAAAGGTGGCGAAGCCTTCGACCGTGGGGGCGGATTTGCCGTCGATTACTGCGAAGGGGACGTAGAAGACAGCGCGATTGGGCTCGCGCACGTCGTGGTCAGGGACGTCGGGGGTGACGTCAAGACGCGCTCATCGGACGCGAACAGTCACTATGGAGTGACCGGCGCCGATGCGCTGATCGTGGGTTAAGCTGTGAGCGTCCGAAGGACGCACAGTTCAGAGCCACAAGCGGAAGGGAGCCGGTCATGAAAGAGAAGTTACGATTTTTAGGTTTGGATGTCCATGCTGAGACGATCGCCGTGGCGGTCGCGGAGCCAGACGGTGACGTGCGAAGCTTGGGAACGATTCCGAACCGCGCTGAGTATCTCCGCAAGCTGA
>NZ_JBAUUO010000039.1:0-2463 GCF_049582745.1 Occallatibacter sp. | reverse complement strand
AGATGGATGGCTCGGGATGGGAACAGGGCACTGAGCTAGGCTATTTGCAGTCGCTCGTAGCCTACTGGCGGGACAGTTTCGACTGGCGCGCGCAAGAGGCCGAACTAAACCGCTTGGCTCAGTTCCGTGCCGAGGTCGATCGGTTCAGTATTCACTTCGTCCACGAACGCGGAGTCGGACCGAACCCGTTAGCGATCATTCTTACTCACGGATGGCCTGACTCCTTCACACGCTATCAGAAGATCATACCGCTCCTAACTGATCCAGCCCGCCATGGTGGCGACCCGATGGATTCCTTCGATGTGATAGTTCCTTCGATACCTGGTTTTGGCTTTTCTAGTCGCCCTAACCTGCGCGGCGTCAACTCATTTCATGTCGCGGAGCTCTGGGCCAAACTCATGACAAAGGAACTCGGCTACCCGAGATTCGCCGCAGCGGGAGGGGATATCGGCTCTGGCGTGACGCGATATTTGGCAGCAACCCATCCCGAACTTCTCGTTGGCATTCATCTCACCGACATCGGCATTCTTCGGGATCTCTTGGCCCCTTCTGGTCGAACAGATCTCTCAGAGGGAGAACTTCGCTACAGGAGCAGTGCATCGGAGTGGATTGCACGCGAGGGGGCATATATGTCACTTCAATCTACGAAGCCCCAGACCCTTGCCTACGGTCTTACCGACTCACCAGCAGGGCTTGCTGGTTGGATTGTCGAGAAGTTCTGTGCATGGAGCGACTGCGGCGGTGACCTCGGGCGAAGCTTCACCGAAGACGAGCTACTGACCAACATAATGATTTATTGGGTGACCGGTACTATCGGCTCATCGATGCGCATGTACTACGAGAACAGCCACACTTTGCCACCAATAGGGCGCATCGATGTGCCGACGGGCATCGCGCTCTTCCCTGCCGACATATTGCTTCCGCCCCAAGAGTGGGCGGAGCGGAGGCTGCAAATAGCTCGCTGGACTTCAATGCCGCGCGGCGGCCATTTCGCTGCCATGGAAGAACCCGAACTGCTCGCTGATGACATTCGTGCATTCTTTAGACCGCTGCGGAGCTAAGGGAGAGAATGAGAACATTGATTCACTAGTATAATTTGAATAGCGGCACCGTCTCGAAACCTACCCATGCCAAAGACCGGTTTCGGGGAATGAAAAAATCAGAGATTTATCGTGATGCGTGATTCCAGTTGTTCAGGTTTCCAGGATTCGATGATACAGCCAGTTCTTCATGAGTGAAGATACGGGGCCTCGAAAGGCAGGTCAGTACATTGAGCATTTGCGGTGTGTCTTGGCAAAGCCGAAGAACACCTGTACTTTCGATTATGGGACGATGGTGTCGAGTTCACGGAGGAAGATGAAGATACTCGGATGGGTCATAAGGTTGGAGACTGGCGTGGCGTTCACTGGCGCCGGTCGGAGGGTACACGCATGAGCGCACCGCGCAGGCCACGTGTTGGACTCGCGCTTGGTAGTGGCTCTGCGCGCGGCTGGGCACATGTCGGAGTCATCCGCGCACTGGAACAAGCCGGCATCCGCCCGGATCTGGTGTGCGGGACGTCAATCGGCGCACTCGTAGGTGCCGCCTATGCGGCCGGCGAGTTTGACCGTTTCGAGCAATGGCTGCTCGGAATGCGGATGAAGGATGTGGTCGGATTCATGGATGTGAGCTTGAGCGGTGGGATGCTTAAGGGTGGGCGGGTGATGGAGTTTTTTCGGCGCAATTTCGTGGATCGTCCCATTGAGCAGTTGGCCATGCCTTTTGCAGCCGTCGCCACGGCGCTTCACAACGGCACCGAAGTCTGGCTGCGCGAAGGCTCGACGGTCAATGCGGTGCGCGCCTCTATCGCCCTGCCTGGTTTGTTCACGCCGGTGCTGCTTGATGGCAGGACACTGGTCGACGGTGGGCTCGTCAATCCCGTGCCGGTATCGCTGGCACGCGCGATGGGCGCGGATGTTGTGATCGCAGTCGATCTCGGCTCCGATATCCTTGGTCGTCACCTGACCGCGGGTCCTCGGGTCACAGAGCTCGGTAGCCCAATAGGCGAATGGGTACGCAAGCTGCAGGAGAACTTAGGCGGGCTCATCCCGGAGCATTCGCCCGACGAGCCCAGACTGCCATCCATGCACGACGTGCTGTTCTCAAGCATTGAAATCATGCAGGTGCGGATAGCGCGCAGTCGCATGGCAGGCGAGCCACCGGACGTCCTTGTGTCACCACGGCTAGCCCACATCCACCTGCTCGACTTCCACCGTGCAAAGGAGGCAATCGAGGAAGGCAAGCGTGCGGTGGAGGCAAGCCAGCACAATCTTAGTGTGCTCGACGATCATCTGTCATGAACGTGATGGACGTCAAACTACCTTTTCTGCAGAGTTTGCATTGTGGTGAAATCCAACGGACTGATCGCTAGTTTCCCCCACGAGCTGTTTGCCCAACAATATGTTGTAGTTGCTTGTGCTAAGT
>NZ_JBAUUO010000038.1:0-8569 GCF_049582745.1 Occallatibacter sp. | reverse complement strand
CCGGAACGGTGTAGAAGCGCCACGCCATCTTGCCCGTTTCCGCGTCATAAGCTGATATATAGCCGCGCACCCCATATTCGGCCCCGGCGTTCCCGATTACGACCATTCCCTTTGCGATCCGTGGCGCACCAGTGATCGAATAGGCTTGGGTGACATCGGTTGTCTGCGTGCTCCACAGGATTGTTCCGGCGCGTTTGTCCAGCGCGATGAGGCGACCGTCCAGCGTGCCTTCATACAGCTTGTCTCTGTAGAGCGCGACACCGCGATTGACCGCATCGCAACATAGAAAATACGCCCGGCTGCGATCGATAGCAGGATCATACTGCCACAGCATTTTGCCCGTCTTCGCATCCATCGCGTAGACGACGTTCCACGATCCAGTGGTGTAAATCACACCGTCTTCCACGATCGGAGTTGCCTCGAGGCCGCGGGTGGTGTCAAGTTCCTGGCTCCACACCAGTCCCAGATTGGCAACGGTCTGCTCGTCGATCTGGTTCAGCGGACTGAAGCGCTGATCGTCGTACGTCCGGCCGTACATCATCCAATTCGCGCGGTCGTTCGCGACCTCAATAGTGCTCGAACTGTTTTGATGCTTGGTGTCACTGAATCCCGCGAACAGAAGGACAGCGGGCAACATGGCCCATGTCAATACCGGACGCTTCACACGGACACCTCAGATTGAGATTAGCTAGTTGACTGAGACTAACACCAGACTCTGGCGTCGTCAGCAGCAGAGTGATTGAGGACCCCAGGAGTGTCATAGGCGCGGGGACAGCAGTGGAGGTGCAGGGATGACCGACTTGGGAATCGTCGTTCGTCGCTTGGTCTTTGTTTGGAGTTCCCAAAACATAACTTCCTCTTAGGTGCTCATCCAGACACAATCCACTCCTCAGCATTCAAGGCAAAACGACAGCGGGAAAATTCATCATCCGCTTCAAGTCTGGCCAGCGCGGGCTAGAGATAAGGAAATCACCAAACTGAAGGGGAAAGAGCCATGGCGCACGGGGATCGCGCTGCTCAATGGCCTTCTCATACCAGTCAGCGGCAGAATCGATATTCGCTAGAACCGAGTAATAACAAAAGAAGCCACCGGGAACTCCAAAAGCCGTGCCGTCGCCAAGCTCTTTGAGCAAGGCCTGTGCTCGAATCTCTTCTCCTACGCGCTCATGCATTGCGGCAAGCCGGCCTATGACGGTCGGATTCCAGGACGCCAGTGATCGTGCCTTCTCTTCGTAAGCGATGGCTTCGGTCAGTCGGTTCTGCTTTAAGCAAGAGAAGCTCAGCCATGAATGGGCGATCCAAAAGTTCTCATCGAGTTGCAAAGCATCCCGAAGTATGGTTTCTCCCTCGGCGAATCTGCGGGAGGCCAAACAGAAGCTCCCCAAGGCTGAGCGGCACAAAGCATTGAGTGGATCTTCCTGAAGTGCACGCTTAATCTCCTCTTCGGCCTCTTTCATGCGTCCCAGAGATGCAAGATAAAACGAACTATGGAGGTAGCGAATGAACGGTTGTATCTGCTCGCTGGCCATAACAAGTTCGAACTCCCACCCAGCCCCAGACCAGTCGTAATCGAGCACTGCCGCCATTGCCAGAACAGCGTGAATATCCGGTAGCGATGGCTCAATCTCCAGTGCTTTTCGTGCCGTCGATCTCATTGAATCGGCTGCTTCCCTTGGAGGGATCTGATTCTCGATAGCCAGGATGTAGAAGCACCATCCGAGATCACTATGCGCCAGAGCAAATCCAGGATCGAGCGTAACTGCTCTTTCAAGACATTCTCTGCCGCGTGCCGCCGACTCGGGGGTCCACCGCTGCAGATGGTGCCGTGCCTTCAGAAATTCCTCATACGCCGCCGGCTGGGGTACGTACCTTGGTGGCGACGCGGAAAGCTTGACCTGCAACTTCCCTGCGATTGCTGCGGCGATTTCGTCTTGCACCGCGAAGACGTCAGTCATCTCGCGGTCGTAGCGCTCCGACCAGAGATGTGCGCCGTCGGCAGCGTTGATGAGCTGCACCGTCACCCTTATGCGACTGCCTGCTCTGCGTACGCTACCCTGCATGACAGAACTGACGCCAAGCGCCTCGGCGATGGCGCGGATGTCCTGCTCTTTGCCGCGAAAGGCGAAAGCCGACGTTCGTGCAATCACTTTGAGCCCTGCAATTTGGGCGAGCAGGTTGATGATTTCCTCGGCCAGCCCGTCGGAAAAGTACTCCTGATCTTTTTCCGCGCTCAGGTTGGCAAAGGGCAGCACAGCGATGGAGGGAGACACCGCTGCAGGCTGTGCGCCGCTTTGCGCCGGAGACGGAGCCTGTGGTCGCTTCTGGGCTTTTTCTATCTCCAGACCCGACTTGCAGAGTCCGTCGATAAGACCCTCTACAAGGTCTGGTCCCCAGTAGATTGCCAGTTGCTTACAGGCCTCGGCACGGAAGTTCGGCCGCAAGGTCAGCAAAGTCTGCAGCGGAGTTCGTGCCGATTCGATCTCACCAAGTTGCCCGTAGGCTGCCGCCATCACCGCGCATGTACGCCAGAGGCTGGGCATGTTCACCTTACGAGCAAACTCAAGACACAGGCGGTAATCTCCGTTGCGGTAGGCGTCAAAGCACGGAACAAACCAATACCATCCCGGGTGGTGCGGATTCAGCTCACGAGCCTTCGCCGACAACTTACAGCCGCGCTCCCATTCGCCGTCATATGCGATAAAGGATGCCAAAAAAGCGACGGAGAAGCCGTCCATGGGGTTGAGTTCTAAAGATCGTGCCGCCGCGATCCGGAATCCATGCCGATCGCCGAGAAAATACTGCGCCATCGCGAGCGCATGATATGCGAGGTGATTGGAAGGTGCGCCCTCGACCGCGCGCTGCGCGGCTGCCATAGCCCGCCCCAGCGGATTGGGCCGGACATTGAGTTCATGCGTGAACTCTTCCTTGCAGATGAGCGACAGCATGGCCCAGGCATCGGAATAGCCAGGCTGCAACTCGACGGCGTGCTCGAGAGCAGCATGCGCCCCAGCGTGCTCGTGGGCATTGACTCGTTGGAAGTACGCAAAGCTGCGAAGCACTGCCTCGTAAGGGCTCAAGTCGGCTGGATTCCTCGTCCTGAGGAGTTCCGACATGCTGCGAGGCAAAACACCCTGCGTGTCCGCGACAGTTGACACGATGCGAGGAACAAGATCGTCCTGTAGTTCGAAGAACGCGTCCAAGCTGAAAACGCGCTCGTAATTCTCGGCCCAAAGATGGGCACCCGTGACAGCATCCACAAGCTGAACAGATAGGCGCAGCTTCGAACCTGCCTGGCGCAAGCTGCCTTCCATCACGTAACGCGCGCCCAGTTCCTGACCGGCGATGCGAACATCGACGGAGCCGTGGGAGTACCGCGAAGTAGAGCTTCGGGCGATGACGCGCAGGTAAGAAAAGCGGGAAAGGCCGGTCACGATCTCCTCGCTCAGTCCCTCGGCAAGCGCAGCGATCCCCGGGCTTGCCCCCGTCGATTTGAAGGGCAGCACGGCGACCCAGAAGCCTTCATTGGCGCGCGTAGCGCCGGAGTCGGCCGCGGGCACAGAATGTGAGGGCTGCCTCGTTGCCGAGGTCTTCGGGAACGCATATCGCGTAAGGTCGCGGAACTCATTTGCGACATCGCGTGCAGTCTGCACGCGGTGGCGAGGATCCTTTTCAAGGCAGCGCCGGACGATGCGGGCCAGATCGCCGGGCAGATCGGGCCGACTGTCGGTCACCGGCGCGGGAGTATCTCGCAGGATCGCCGAGATCAGCTCAGCGGAGGAGTTCCCCTGGAACGGTTGGCGTCCGGTGGCCATCTCGTGCAGGACCACGCCGAACGAGAAGATGTCGGTGCGGTGGTCCAACGGGCGTCCCGAAATTTGTTCCGGCGACATGTAGGCCGGCGTCCCCATCACTACCCCAGGCTGTGTGTTGCCGAGCGAAGTGCGCGTGGTCTCGTCAGGGCCGCCTGTTCCGACCTCTTTGGCCAGTCCGAAGTCCAGCACCTTCACGCGGCCGTCGTGGGTGACCATCACGTTGGCTGGCTTCAGGTCGCGATGCACGATTCCCTTGTCGTGCGCGGCCGCCAACGCATCGGCCAATTCACCCGCAATGTTTACAACCTGCTCCACAGGCAAACCATCCGCACAAATCAGCCGATCCAGGGGCTGCCCTTCTACGACTTCCATAGTGAGGAAGTGGATGCCGTCAGCCTCTTCCACTGAGTAAATCGTGACGATGTGGGGATGGTTGAGCGCAGCTACGACGCGAGCCTCACGCTGAAAGCGAGAGAGGCGGTCAGGATCATCTGCCATTCCTGCCGGCAGCACCTTGATTGCGACATCGCGGCCCAAGCGCGGATCCCTGGCGCGAAAGACCTCTCCCATCCCCCCTGCTCCGAGAGGGCAGAGGATCTCATACTGGCCGAGTTTGTCGCCTGAAAAGAGGGGCATGGAAGTGGCTTAGCAAGTCTACCCGACCAGATGAGTAACTCATCCAGAAGGGACGGGAAGACCTACAACTGGTTTTCAGCTGACGCCGGTCAAAGCATAGCTCCGTAACTTGGCCGGCGCTCCAGCAGGAAGGTTCCAGGCGGATGGTCGCCAAACCGAAGATTACCTCTGATGCACAGCCTGCGCCGACTTCATGGTGGCAAACGTCGCCTGTGCAAATGGGGTTACCCGATCAGCTTTGATATACGACTTTGTGGCCGAAGGCGATCCTCAATTCATGCTCGTTGACGATGAACGCATTCCACGCTGCCGTATAGTCGCATTGTCGTAGACCTGCCAACCAGGGCAATGTTGGAATCTCCGTTTCAGGTTAGCCGGTTCTACGTCCACTTGCCGAAGAACCAGAAACGATCTCAATAGGTCAAGGAGCGCTTTGGCCTGAAATCGCCAACTGAGAGCATACCTCGGGACAACCTGTCACTCGCTTGGTGGTTGGACGCGTGGCCTTGTCCAGACCCTTGATCATAGGCTGAACGCCACCCTGCGGCGCGCCACCTCTTTCGGGGTCACCTGGACGCGAGGCTCGGCCGGGGGTTTGCGGGCCAGCATCACGGTCGCTGTGGCGACGACTGCCAAGGTGCATAGCGCTACAAAAAATGGACTACTTCTTGGTGGGCTGAAAATCCGGATCGCCGGTCTGCCACAGCGCGAAGGCGTACATGTCGGTGTTGATCAGAGCGCCCTGTAGCCGCGTCGCGTCGATGAAGCCATGGCCCGCGTTGTAGTCAACGCGTAGCAGCACCGGCTTGCCGCACTTCGTCGCCGCCTGCAGCCGCGCGGCGAACTTGGCCGGTATCCAGGCGGCGACGCGCGGATCGTTAATACCCGTCATGATCATCACAGCGGGATACTTGCTGCCGTCCTGCACGTGCGCGTACGGACTCATCGAGTACAGCGCCTTGAAGCCGGCCTCGGTCTTGACGCTGCCGAACTCGGCGACATTGCGGGGGCCATTGGCGGTCGCTTCGAAACGCAGCGTATCGGCCAGCGGAACCATGACGATCGCGACGGTGAATAGGTCGGGACGCTCCTCGATCGCGCGGCCGATCAGGATGCCGCCGGCGCTTCCTCCGAATCCGATCAGCTTGTGCGGGTTGGTGTACTTGTGGTCGACGAGATACTGGGCGCAGGCGATAAAATCCGTCCAGGTATTCGGCTTGGTCGCCTGGAATCCGGCCTGGTGCCACGCCTCGCCGTACTCGCCGCCGCCGCGCACGTGGGCTATCGCTCGTACGCCGCCTCTCTCATACCAGGCACGCATTGCCGGATTGTGGCGCGGCGGGGAGCTGATGCCGTAGGCGCCGTAGCCGGTCACGATCGTCGGATTGTCGCCGTCTAGCTTCAGCCCTTTCCCGTGGACGATTGACAGCGGCACTTCAACGCCGTCCCAGCTCTTGACTTTGACTTCGTCGATGGCCAGATCGTCGAGATGGTCGTAGGGTCCTGCCGGTTGCAGGTCGGTGTCTGTGACCGCGCCAGTTCTTACGTCGACGCCGAGATAGGCATTCGAACGCAGCCAACTCAATGCAAGAAGGGCCGTCGCGTCGCCTTCGCCATCGGTCGCTATGTTGACAATGTCCGCTGGATAGGGCAGACGCAGCGTTTCTGGTTTGGCCCCGCGCGCGAAGCGCAGGCGCGAGACACTGTTGACGCCCGCATCGCTGACACGCCAGTAGATCGCATCGCGACCGGCGTAGACCTCGCTGATCGGCAGGTCGCCTTGCGCCACGGCGATTTCCGGCTTCGATCGAGGATCTGCAAGATCGAGCTTGAGGATTCGGCCACGCGGTGCGTCCTTGCGCGACAGCCAGTAGAGCGTGTCTCCCGTCAGCGCAACGACCGGGTGGTCCGGATCGCCGAAGGGCGAATCGCCGCTGATGTACTGATCGTCGGAGCTCGCGGCAACGGGCCGCCAGGCGGTCTTGCCATCCTGGACTGCATCGACCGGCGCCGCGTAGACGCGCAGGCGCGACTCGGTTCCTGGTGAGATCGCCGCGACTGCATAGTGCGAACCGGGCGCGGTGGCGATCTCCACCCAGTCGATCGGCGTCAGCGCGATCGCCGGGTCACTGACGCCGCGCCCGATGATCGGCGGATCGTCGTCGAACTCACGCCCGAGCTTATGCAGATAGACGCGCCCTTTCTGGTACTTCGCCGTCTTGGGCATCCCGGGTTCGAGTTTTTGTCCGCGTCGGTAGAAGAACGACTTGCTATCGGCGCGCCAGAACGGCGGATAGCCGTAGGCGCGGTCGGCGATTTCAGCCAAGTCCCTGCCGCTTTTCACATCGAGGATGTGCAGCACGCTTTCCTCGGAACCGCCGCCGGCGAGCTGGTAGGCGACGTAGCGGCCGTCCGGCGACGGGCGATACCCCTGGATGCTCAGGTGCGCCTGCGTACCAGTCGATAACTTTTCCGAATCGATCAACAGCCGGTCGTCGCCCTTCACGCCATCGCGAACATAGAGCTTCGGCGATTGGGCGCCTTTCGGCGTGCGCAGACTATAATAGCGCCCGCCGACGATCTCCACGCCGCTCACCTGCGCCGGCTCGGACATATTCAGTTCGTCTACACGCTTGAGCAGCGCGGGATAACCGGGCAGCGCATCGAGCGTCGCCCGTGTGTAGTCCGCCTGCACCTTCATCCAGCGTTGCATCTCCGTGTCTTTCAGGTTCTCCATCCAACGGTAATTGTCGACCACCTTCGTGCCGAAGTAGTCGTCCGTGATCGGACGCACCGGCGCGACTGGTTGTTTCATCGCCGTTGCCGCCTGAGCGTAAAGGTTCGAAGCGAAAAAGCTGATAGAAGTCAACAAAAACAGGAACGTTACTATCCTTCGTTTCAAGCAAACCTCCTCCTTCTTGCCTTGCTATCGCTGCGCTGAGCGAACCTAAAGCGATCGCCGTGTGATATCCGCATCATCGAGCAGTCAATTATTTCAACATCTTCTTGGCATTGTCATTTGCTCGATCTAATTCAAGCGACTTCTTGTAATTCTTGATGGCGAGGTCCCTGTCATCTTTGTCCATGTCATCTTCTCCCAGGCTGTCGTAGGCCGTCCTATCCATTGGGGAGAGAGAAAGTCGCGGTGATTGAGTCGGGACCCATTCGGGCGATAGGTCAAATCGTCTATGCGGGCTTGCACAGCTTGCTGCCTTCCGCCTGAGTCGCCTTCGTCGACGGCAGGTCCGTGCAGTCATCAGGGAGCGCTGTCGGCGAGTTCCAAGCAAAATGGCTACATAATCAAACGGCTTGCTTTGATCACTCCAATTGTTCGGTCGATTTCTTCGCGTATACGGCCCAACCTCGCTTCCAACGCGGTCACGTTTCGCCAAGATACCCTGCCAAAATCGAGTTCCTCAAGAAGTCCAATCATGCACAGTTCATAGCGTGTTTCTATTTGTCGATCTCGTCTCAATCTCGTGCGCACTTTTCTTGCCTTGCTCCTCATTTCTACGACTAGCAATCTGAGGCGTTCCGGCTTCTCGATATCTGAAGCCAATTCCTCTGCTTCCGTCGTCATGTCAAGCAATGCATTCAACATTTCTAGATTGTCCATGCCACCTCAGTTGATAAGTACTCTGAATCTTCTGCTGCGATACGTTCGGGGATTCGGCTGTAGGTCCTTGTGCGTGGTGTCATCGTCGCAATGTGAGAACCGAACGTGGGCGGCAAAGAACGACGCCATTTCTTTGAGGCACTCGGGATTCGGCCGAAACTCAGCTGTGTAAAGAGAGCACTTGTAATAGCCGGAGAACTTCCCGTTGCGGTCGGTGGTGGGAATGAGGTGTGCAACTGTTCTCATGCCTGAAGTCTACGCTGGAAGTGAATATGCTGCGCCCGCAAGTTACTTTGCCAGTGGCACGGATGGTCGATTGCTTGCACGAGGCTGCATCGCTAATTACCGATCGTGATCGGCGGGTAACCGAGTGCGGAGTCACTCTTGTCCAAAACAGCGATTCTGTAAATCCACAGGGCTGATTTCAGAGGACATGGGGATATTCCCTCGCCGATAGTGGCGGGTTTGGTCGAGGACTCGCGCTGGATGGATTTCTAAGTGCCGG
>NZ_JBAUUO010000037.1:0-53153 GCF_049582745.1 Occallatibacter sp. | reverse complement strand
TTGTTCTGGCGCTTGGCGGAGTTGCAGCCAATGCGAAGGAAAAGCAACCCAAAAAGAAGAAGAACTTCGACCTGAGCGCCAACCCGCTCAAGGATGTCAATTCAAAGCAGCCTGACAAAGAGCTCTTCGACAAGGCCATGATCGCGTTGAAAAAGGGACGCTACGATGTGGCGCGTCTTGACCTGCAGACCATGCTCAACACCTATCCCGATTCGGAATACCGGATGCGCGCGAAGCTGGCGGTGGGCGACAGCTGGTTCAAGGAAGGCGGGACCGCGGCACTGACGCAAGCCGAAAGCGAATACAAGGACTTCATCACCTTCTTCCCCAACGCGCCGGAGGCAGCGGAGGCGCAGATGAAGGTGGGCGACATCTACTACCAGCAGATGGAAAAGCCCGACCGCGACTACAACAATGCGCAAGATGCAGAACGCGAATACCGGACCATGATCAACATGTTCCCGGACTCGCCACTGATTCCGCGGGCAAAACAGAAGCTGCGCGACGTGCAGGAGGTTCTGGCGGAGCGCGAGACGCAGATCGGGCTCTACTATGAGAGCCGCGAGAACTTCCCCGCATCGATCGCCCGGCTGGAGACGGTGGTGGATACGTACCCGCTGTACTCGAAGAGCGACCAGGCGTTGCTGGCGATCGGCGATGCCTACGCCGGCATAGCGCGCTCGGTGCTCATTGCGCCGGGCCTGAATGGTGCAGTGCGTGAGCGTCTGCACGCCATGTACGAGGACAAAGCTGCGGCGGCGTATGCGAAGGTGATCACGCGGTACCCGATGGCGCCGCACGTTGAAGATGCACGCGACCGCCTGGTAGCGATGAATCGTGCCGTACCGGAGCCGTCGGACGCAGCGGTGGCCGAGAACGATGCGGAACAGAAGAGCATGCGGCCGATCCGGTTCACTGACAATGTGCTGGGGATCATCAAGCGCGGTCCGACAATGGTGGAAGCCGCGCACGTGGGCGAGCCTTCGCTGGAGGATCCGAAGCGGACGCTGGCACCGGACGTAAACAAGGAGAATGTCGCACTCTTCAAAGAGGCGCTGAACGAAGGTAAGCCGGCCGCGGCCGCCGCGGTGAACCCGACCGGACCGAACGAGCCGCCCCGCAGCGATCAGCCTTCCAATGTTCCGCTTGCTCCCCCCCCGGGGAGCGGTGGAACCGGTGTGGGCGTGACGATTGTGAATGCTCCAAACGGAGACGCTGCAGCTACGCCGAGCGGCAATGACGCCGTTCCGGCAGGCACGCCGGGTGATCCGAACAACGCGTTGGTGAAGCCTGTTGGCCCCAACAATACGGTTCTGCCGCCCGTCGAGAAGCCTGCTGAAGCGCCGATGCCGGTGAATGACATCAAGTCGGGTGCAGCGCAGCAGCCAACGCAGGCAAGTGGAAAAGAGAAGAAGCCGAAAGTCAACCTGGACGAGCAGTCCTCGAGCAAGAAGAAAAAGAAGAAGGGTCTGGGCAAGCTGAACCCGTTCTAAAGACAGAGAACGAAAAGCAGGGAACAAGGGAACGAGGCAAAGGGCCGCATCCGGTGAGGGTGCGGCTCTTTGTGTTTCGGTTGGTGACAAGCGATTCACGTACCGCGGGGAACGCCGAGCCGGTGACGATCGACGACGTGGTGGATCATTACGACCATGTGCGGGACCTGGTGGGGATTGAGCATGTAGGTGTCGGGTCCGACGTCGGATTGAAAGCAACGATCTCGCCTCGCCTGAGAAACTCAAGTCGATCCTGGCCGGTGCCGATCACCGGTATCGAGTTCACGGAACCCATGAAGTGGTGACAGGCATGGAAGGGCCGAACGGCATGTGGGAACTGTGCTCGGCGCTGGCGAGGCGCGGATACACCGACGAGCATATACGCCTGGTACTGGGCGGGAATTGGGTGAGGGTTCTGAAAGAGATATGGGGAAGCTGATAAAGTTGAGGTTGGTCCTCTCGCTCGCAACTCTCACTCGGAGACGCCGGCGCAAATCCGGGGGACTCGCCTTCTAACCCCATGCCACACGACCTGCCAAAAGCGTACGACCCTACTGCCATTGAAGATAAATGGGCGGAATACTGGGTGCGCGAGAAACTGTTTGCGCAGCCGACTCCGAGCGAAGCAGATCGCCTCGACGGCGATTCCTCGTTCACGATCCTGCTGCCGCCGCCGAATGTGACGGGCAACCTGCACATGGGGCACATGTTCGAGCACACGGAGAGCGACATTCTGATGCGGTGGCATCGGATGCGCGGCCAGCGCGTGCTTTGGATTCCGGGAACGGATCACGCCGGAATCGCAACGCAGATGCTGGTGGAGCGGCAGGTTACGAGCGAAGGCACGACGCGCGAGCAGATGGGCCGCGAGAAATTTGTAGAGCGGGTGTGGGAGTGGCGGCGGCATTATGGCGGCGCGATTCTCGGACAGATGAAGCGGCTGGGCGCGTCGGTCGATTGGGATCGCGAATACTTCACCATGGACGAGCGGCTTTCAGTAGCGGTGCGTGAGGCGTTTGTCCGGCTTTACGAGGAGGGGCTGATCTATCGCGGCGCCTACATTGTGAACTGGTGCCCGCGCTGCCAGACGGCGATCAGCGATCTTGAAGTGGTGTATGACGAGCACAAGGGGCACTTGTGGGAGATCAAGTATCCAGTCATTGGAGGCGATGGCAAGGACAGCGGCGAGTTTCTGACCGTCGCAACGACGCGGCCGGAGACGATGCTGGGCGACGTGGCTGTGGCCGTACATCCTGACGACGAGCGCTACAAACATCTGCATGGGAAGAAGCTGCGGCTGCCGCTGGTGGGGCGCGAGATTCCGGTGGTGCTGGACGAATGGGTAAGTCCGGAATTTGGGACCGGCGCGGTGAAGGTGACGCCGGCGCACGACCCGAACGATTTTGCGCTGGGGCAGCGGCACGATCTGCCTTTGATCAACGTGATGGACGATACGGCGCACATCAACGCAGAGGGCGGGGTGTACGCGGGGCTGGACCGGTTTGTGGCGCGCAAGAAGATTGTTGCGGACCTCGAAGAGATGAGCCTGCTGGCGGGCATCAAGGACCACGTGAACAACGTGGGGCACTGCGACCGTTGCAAGACCGTCGTGGAGCCGCGGCTGTCGCTGCAGTGGTTCATCAAGATTCAGCCGCTGGCCGACAAGGCGATTGCGGCGGTGAAGGAAGGACACATCAAGTTCACGCCGGAGATGTACGGGAAGACGTTCCTGAACTGGATGGAGAACATCCACGACTGGTGCATCTCGCGGCAGCTTTGGTGGGGACATCGGATACCGGCGTGGCATTGCGCTGTGTGCCACAAGATCACGGTGGGGCGCCAGAATCCGGCGAAGTGTGCGCATTGCGGGTCGGAGCAGATCACGCAGTCGACGGATGTGCTGGATACGTGGTTTTCTTCTGGGCTGCTGCCGGTGTCGGTGTTTGGGTGGCCGAATATTAGGGCGGAGAACCGCGGAGATTTCGACGCGTTTTATCCGACGAGTTTGCTGGTGACGGGTTTTGACATTCTGTTTTTCTGGGTGGCCCGGATGATCATGCTGGGCTGCTGGTTTGCGGACGATGTAAAGATGCCGGACGGATCGACACGCACGCTGAAGGATTCGGTTCCATTTCGCGAGGTGTACATTCACGCGCTGGTGCGGGATGCGAATCGCGAGAAGATGTCGAAGACCAAGGGGAACGTGGTCGACCCCATCGAGATTGTGAAGCAGTACGGGACCGATGCAGTGCGGTTCACGCTGGCGTCGATGGCCTCGCCGGGGACGGATATTGCGTTCAGTGTGGCGCGGACGGAGGGCTATCGGGCGTTTGCGAACAAGATATGGAATGCGGCGCGATTCATTTTTATGAATGTCGATCGGGCCGCAGAGGCAGGAATTCCTCTGATCGCATTGGGCGCCTTTTCTAAGGTGAGTAAGGACGGGTTGCTCAGCGTTCCCACCATTCTTCAGCCGGACACACCGATTGAGGCACGGTGGATTATGGCGTTGGTCTACAAGACCGCCGCTCAAGTAAACACCTCTCTTGAAAATTATCGATTTGATGAGGCCGCGAATATCATTTACCAGTTTTTCTGGGGAAGCTTTTGTGACTGGTATCTGGAGATAGTTAAGATTCGGCTAGATTTCACTCTGGTTCCACAGCTTGATGGCTCGCAGCCACAGGCAGAATTTGATGAGGAGTTGAGCCAGCGAGTGGGGCAGATATCTCTCGCGCTTGGCAATCTTCTACTCGTGTTCGAGACCTCTCTGCGTTTGCTGTCACCGTTTATGCCATTTCTGACGGAGGAGATTTGGCACGCTGTGTACGACGGCAAGCCTCCCAGGAATTCCATTGCACTTGCGAGATTTCCAAATCCTGGGAAGCTGGCCGACCTCCCGATGCCAGTGATCGAGGAGATGGCTCTCTTGCAAAACCTAATTGTGGAAGTCCGCGCGCTGCGCAAGGAGATCGGCGTAGAAGAGAAGGCTTTGGTGCCGATCGAGGTCCGCATTGATGCAGACTTGAAAGGGGTCATCAGCGAGAATCTCGCGATTGTCGAGCGGCTAGCGCGGGTGAGCGAGGTAAAGTTTGTCGATCAAATCTCGGCGGGGCTTGCGAGGCACTCCACGTCTCAATTCGATATGGCAGTGATCTACGAACGAAAGATCGACGTTGCAGCAGAGCGCGCGAAGAAGGACAAGGAAATCGCGAAGCAAGAGAAGATCATTGCGAACTCTGATCGCCAGCTGAATAATCCTGGTTTCACGGCCAAGGCTCCGCCGCACATTGTCGAGGGCTTGAAAAAACAACGGGACGAGGCACAGCAGTTGCTCGACAAGTTGCGCAGGGATCTCGATTCTCTGCCGCCCGAGTAAGCGGTCGCGGCGAATGGCGTGTGTATGCAGAGATTGCCTTCAGCATTCCAGAATCCTTGGAATCGTGCAGCCGCCGAAGTCGAAGGCGGCGATCCACAAGGCGTATCGGGCCGCGGCCAAGCTATGGCATCCGGATCGTTTTGAAGGCAACCAGAAGAAGCGTCTAGAGGCGGAAGAGCGGTTCAAGCGCATTCATGCGGCCTACCAGGCGCTTTGCGTGCATTTCGAGAACCCGACGAGAGAGCTGCCTGAGGCAGATTTTGTTTCTCCCATCCGCAGGATTCCGACGCCGACCATACATTTCGGGGGCGCGCCGGATTGTTTTGTGGCGCCACATTTTCCTGCCCGCATTCGCGAGGCTATTGCAGGTGCTCGCGTCGAGAACTCGGACCCTCCCGTGGGGTTTATCGACCTGTCGACCGGATCGGCGCGCAGTTCGCACTTCATTCTCTTGACGGGGCACCGAATGTATGTCCGCGACCCCAAGGGGCTCCTGTCGGTGGTGTGGTATTCAGACCTGGGAGACGTTGACCTTGTTGATTCGCAGGCGGGGAAGAAGCCGGGCGCGTGGCAAAGAATTGCCGAAACCCTCGCGGGGAAGGCGCAGCGATATTCGCTCAGGATCTGCCGGCTGAATGGAACTCTATTTCGGGAGTTGACGGACCGACCGGATGACAGGGTGAAGAAAGTTGTTTATAACTTTCTACGACAAATGAAATCGAATTGGCAGTCTTGAACATCGAAAGAAGAACGAATGGACTGGAAGAGCCATCGCGTAGACGCATTGCTGGAGCAGGCCCTGCTGGAAGACAAGGCTGTGAGCGATGCCACGACCAACATAACCATCGATCAGAACCTGCGCGCTTCCGCCTCGATCATTGCGCGACAGGAGATGGTGGTGGCCGGGCTGGGAGCGGTGCCCCGTTTGCTCGAGATCTTCGCGCGGCTCGATCCGCGGCCAGCGGCGCACACGCGATTCGACGTGGTCAGCCACCCGGAGATTTTTGATGGCGTGCGCGTGCGCAAGGGCCAGATACTCGCGGTAATTCGCCACAATGCGCGGGTACTGTTGAGCTGCGAACGCGTGATCCTGAACCTGATGCAGCACCTGAGCGGGATCGCCACGCTTACCCGACAATACGTGGATGCAATCCAGGGAACGAAGGCCCGCGTGCTTGATACGCGCAAGACCGTGCCGGGGATGCGCGCGCTGGAGAAATACGCTGTTCTCTGCGGCGGTGGGACGAACCATCGGCTCGATCTGTCGTCGGGAATTCTGATCAAGAACAATCACATTTCGCTTGGCGGCGGATTGCGCGCGGCGCTCACCAACGCTTTGGAGAAGCGGAAGCCAGGCAACCGGATCGAAGTGGAAGTGCGTACGCAGAAGGAACTGGAAGAAGCGCTCGAATACGGCGCGGAGGCGATCTTGCTGGACAATATGACGCCAGCGCAGGTGCAGACGTCGGTGGAGCGGATTCGCAAGGAAGATCGCTGGATTCCGATTGAGGCGTCGGGCGGCATTGTGCTCGACAACATTCGCGCCTACGCCGAAGCGGGAGCGGACTTTATCAGCGTTGGCGCGCTTACGCACTCCGCCAAGGCCGCGGATATCTCGATGCGCATTGTTGCGGAGCCTGCCTGAGCGTGTACGACCTCGCCGCACTGGAGAAGGAACTCGCTGGCACTATTTTCGCGGGAAAATTGCATTTTTCTTCTGTAACCGGATCGACCAACACCGATGCGCTGGCTGCGGCGCGTCTTGGGGCGCCTCATGGGTCCGTCTTTTTTACCGATGAGCAGACGGCGGGACGCGGGCGGGGAGATCACAGGTGGCGTTCGGTTGCCGGCGAGGGCCTTTACGTGAGTGTCCTGTTGCGTCCGGACATTGTACCGGCGTACCTGCCGATGATTCCGTTGGTCACGGGCCTCGCTGCAGCCTGGGCTATCGGCTCGGCGGGACTGAGTGTCGACATCCGCTGGCCGAACGATCTGCTCATCGGCGATCGTAAGACAGGCGGCATTCTGGTGGAATCGAAGACCGATGCGAACGCTGCGGCGCTGGTCGTAATCGGCATCGGAATCAACGTCCACCAGCGAGAATTCGAAGCCGACCTGTCGACCTCGGCGACCTCGCTTGACATCGAATCCGGCCGTACAATCAGCCGCCAGGCGCTGCTGATTGCCCTGCTAGAATCGCTGCAGCGAGAAACCTGGGGGCTGTACGATGCCGCAGTTGTAGCGGCGATTCCAGCACGTGTGGCGCTCGAGTCAACCTGGCTTTGGAACCGTCAGGTCGAGGTTCACGGGCCGCAATCGTGCGTAGGCATTACTGCAGGTCTGGACGGGAACGGTTTCCTGCGGGTGCGTACCGATCATGGAATCGTGACGGTGCAGACGGGCGGCATTCGCGCCGCGGAGACGGAATAAGAACGACGATGCTGCTTGCGGTCGATGTGGGAAACACGAATACGGTGCTGGGGCTTTACCGGCTCGACGCGGAGGCGGGACTTCCGCCGAAGGGCGCGGCTGTTGCAGCGAAGGACAGGTTTGACCTGACCGCGCACTGGCGCCTCACCACGCATCGCACGCAGACGGTCGACGAGTACGGTGTTTTTTTTGTGAAGCTGTTTGAGATGCATGGCCTGTCACCGAGCCAGGTGACGCATATCATCATCTCTTCGGTGGTGCCGCCGCTGGACTCGACGCTGCGGCAGGTTTGCGAGACGTATTTCCATCTCGATCCGCTATTCGTGGAGCCGGGCATCAAGACGGGGATGCCGGTGCTTGTGGACAATCCGACAGAGCTTGGCGCGGACCGGCTGGCCGATTGCATTGCGGCAATTGAAAGATATGGCGGGCCATGCATCGTGGTGGATTTCGGCACGGCGACGAAGTTTGAGGTGATCTCAGAAAAGGGCGAATACCTGGGCGGGGCGATTGCGCCGGGGCTGGGATTGAGCGCGGAAGCACTGTTTTCGCGTGCGGCACGCCTGAGCCGGGTGGAGATCAAGCGGCCGGAAAAGGTGATCGGCACCAACACGGTGGGGCATCTGCAGAGCGGGTTGTACTACGGATACATCGGGTTGGTGGATGGCATTCTCGATCGCATTTTTGCCGAGCTGGGACAGAAGCCGCGCGTGATTGCTACCGGGGGTCTGGCACGGATGGTTGCGGCGGACTCGCACTACATCTCTGAGATCGACGATCTGCTGACACTGGACGGGCTGCGCATTCTTTTCGAGCGAAATCGCAGTGTGCGGCCGCGCGGGCGCGCACACTGATGTGGTGAGTCCGAAGTTTTTAAAGGAAACCAGGAAATCGAAAAGCGGACTCTTCGCTCACCACCCCCAAACTGAAAAACGTCTGGGGCCCCGTTCACTCAGAATGACACCGCCAATTACGCGAAGATTCTTCGACTCGGGATGTTAGTGCTTGCGTGCAAAACTACTTCAATTATTTTACGGAGATCGAGGAGCGCTTTCAGCAGCGGCGCGGGGCGATCCTGTTGCTTTCAACGCTTGACTGGGCCTTGATCGAGACATGGCGGGATGCGGGGATTCCGCTGGAGGCCGTGCTGCGCGGGATTGACTCCGCGTTCGACAAATACGAATCGCGGCAGAAGCGCGGGCGCATGCGGCGCGTGAATGGGCTGGCGTGGTGTTCGCAGGCGGTGATGGAGGCGGCCGAGGAGTTGCGCGAAGCAAGCGCCGGAACGGCGACGACCTCGACTGCAACGGAAGAAACGGGATTTGAGCATGAGCGGGTGGCGATGCACCTCGAGGGCGCTGCAACGGCTCTGGACGCTTCAACGATTGCGCAGGATGCCTGTGCCGCGACGGCGAAGCGTCTGCGGGAACTTGCGGCGGAGGCGCGCGCCGCCCAGAACACAACCACGGTCGCGCACGAGATGGAGGCTTTCGAACGGGTTCTCACGGTGCTCGAAGAGCGACTCTTTACAGCACTTCAAGCCGCAGCGCCGGAAGATCTCATTGTTGGCTTGCGCGAACATGCGGAGCGCGAACTGGCACCTTATCGCGGCCGCATGAGCGTGGATCAACTGCGCCAGGTGAAGCGCCAATTCGAACAGAAGCAACTGCTGGTGCACTACAGCCTGCCGCGGCTGAGCCTTTTCTACATGAGCCAACAATGAAGCGCAGACCTCAGAAGCCGCGCAATGCGAAATCCGTGCGGAGCGCTCTCGTCGAGATTGAGAAGCCGATTTACGGCGGGGCGTTTCTGGCGCGGATGGAGGGCAAGGCGACGTTTGTGCCGCTGACGCTTCCGGGGGAACAGGCCCGTGTGCGCATCGTGGAAGAGAAGAGCAGTTATGCCAGTGCGGAGCCGGAAGGGATTGTGCGTGGCGTGCCGGAACGCGTTGTGCCGCATTGCCGCCACTTTGGCGCGTGCGGGGGATGCCATTACCAGCACGCGAATTACGAGGCACAACTCCAATTCAAGCAGGCGATTTTGCGCGAGACGCTGGAGCGTGGCGGCGTTCGCGCGCCGGAAACAATCGAGGTTCTGGCTGGGAATCCCTGGCAGTATCGCAATCGCATTCGCCTTGCACTGGACGGGGCGGGCCGCGTTGGATACCGCGCGCGGCGATCGCACGATCTGGTCGCCATTGCCGAGTGTCCGATTGCCGCGCCGCTGCTGGTGAAGGCTGCGCTGGATGCAGAAGAGGTTTTGAGGGCGGTGAAGCCGGCATTTCGCGCCACGGAGATTTCGCTCTTTTCAAATGCCGACGAAACGGAATTGCTGGCGAGCATGATGGTGCCGGAGCCGGGCACTCGTGGATTTGACCGCGTGTTCGAGGAATGGAAGAAACGCATTCCGGCGCTCGTGGGTGCGGAGTTGGTTGAGGATGCCGGCAGGGGCAACGCTCCGAAAGTTCTGGCGCACCTGGGCGAGTCTTCACTGACTTACCGCACGGGTGGGTTTGATTTTCGCGTAGATCACGGCGCGTTTTTCCAGGTGAATCGATGGCTGATTGACGATCTCTGCGGAAAGGTTGCCGCGAATCGGCGTGGAGGGCTGGCGTGGGATCTTTTCGCAGGCGTTGGTCTCTTTGCGAAAAACCTTGCGAAGAACTTTGAACGCGTTGTCGCCGTCGAAGCGGCAGCAACCGCCAGCGAAGCTTTGAAACACAACCTGGAAGGCTGCGCGGACGATTGCGTGATCGCGGAGACGGCGGCATTTCTGCGCGCGCAGGGCAAGAGGCCGAGGCCCGATCTCATTGTGGTGGACCCGCCTCGTGCGGGGCTTGGCTCGGAGGCGACTTCCTTTCTCGCCGAAGTTGGGGCGCCTGCGATCGTCTACGTTTCATGCGATCCGGCGACGCTGACGCGGGATCTGCGCGCGCTTCTCGGTTCCGGATATGAACTAAGCTCCGTGTCGCTCGCCGATATGTTTCCGCAGACGTTTCATCTGGAGTCAGTGGTCGAACTGCATCGTTCCTGATAGTCTTGCGGCTAAAGATAATTCCTAGATTCGAGTTTCATGGGCGCTGCACCGAGCAACTCCGGTTTTTCCGCGCTGGGTCCTGTGCGGGCCGGTGTTGGCGCACCGCTATTTCACGCGGCATGGTTGTTTGCGCTGGGGATCGTGATCTCTCATTTCGTCTGGCTCCGCCCCGCGTATCTTCTGCTGGCTCTTGCTCCAGTCGCGTTTCTATGCGCGATTGCGGCGTTGCGGACGCAGCGCACGGCATGGTTGCCTCTGGCGTTTCTGTGGTGTTTGCTGGGCGCATGGTGCGGCGATATGCAACAGCAGCCTGCGCCGTCGCCAGCGCTCGCATCGTTATCTGATGGCTTGGTGCGAACGGTCGAGGGCACGATTATCAGTGCCGGCCCTGTGCGTGGAGAAGTTGCGCAGGATGTGGACGAAGGGAACGACACGACGCAAGAGCAGCGTCTGGACCTTAATATCTCAAGCGTTGAAGTTGTCACGGACGAAGAAGACAAGCAGAGTGCGATGCCGGGAGGCGTGCGGCTCACGGTGCGCTGGCCGGATGGCGACGGACCGACGTCGGGGTTTCACTGTGGCGACCGCATTCGCGCCGATGCACGGCTGATACAGCCGGAGGTGTATCGCGATCCCGGCGCGTGGAGCCGCAGGGACTATCTGCTCGAGCAGGGCATTACGGCGACGGCGAGCGTGAATGCGGATCGCGTGGAGGTGATTGAGTCCGCGAAAAAACGCAGCCTTAGCTGCCGCATTGCAGGGTGGCAGCAAGCTGCGAGCGCCAGGATTCTGGCGTTGCCCGGGGCGATGAGCGGGTTGCCAGCTGCGGTGCGACTAAGCGAAGACGATGCGATCATGCTGGCGGCGATGGTTACGGGCGATCGCACTTATCTGACGCACTCGCTGCGCCTAGGGTTTGAACGGACGGGCTCGTTCCACATGCTCGTGGTTTCGGGCTTGCATCTGGCAATTGTGGCTGCGCTGATTTTCTGGATCGCACGAAGTCTGCGCGTGCCGCAACTGCCAGCGACGCTGATGACGATTGCGGCATCGTGTGCTTATGCGCTCTTCACGGGCTTCGCGACGCCGGTGCAGCGCTCGCTCTGGATGGTGACGCTATATCTTCTGGGCCGGCTGGTCTACCGCGAGCGAAACGTGCTGAACACCATCGGATTTGCATCGCTCTGTTTGCTCGCGGCAAGCCCGCGAAGTCTTTTTAATTCGAGCCTGCAGATGACGCTGCTCGCCGTTGTCTCCATCGGGGGAGTTGCGGCGCCCTTGCTGGTCAGCACGGTGCACCCATACCTGTCGGCCACGCGTGGACTTTCATTGGTCGCACTCGATGTGAAACTTTCGCCGCGGCATGCGCAGTTTCGCGTGATGCTGCGGATGTTTGCGGCGGCGCTGGCACGCGCAACCCATAGAAGGGTCGGGTGGGGCCTGTTGCCGTGGACGATTCGATTGTCGCTCCGATGCGTGGAAGCGCTGGTGGTGTCGTGCATCGTGGAACTGGCCATGGCGCTACCCATGGCGGTCTACTTCCATCGCATCACGGTGTTCGCTTTGCCGGTGAACATGCTGATTCTCCCTCTAATGGTAATGCTGCTGCCGGCGGCGCTGCTTACGCTGATCGCATCTTTTTTGTCGATGACTGTTGCCACGATTCCGGCGGTTGCGGCGGCGTTCCTGCTGCACCTTGGCGTGGGTCTGGTGCATTTGTTCGGGTCAGTGGCAGCGGGCGATTTTCGTGTTCCCGCTCCACTTCCGGTGCAGGTTGCGATTTTTTGCGTTCTGCTTGGTCTGGCAGTTTGGCTCGTGCGGCGGGGGGATCAAGCCGGTGCGCATTGGCCCCGTCGCTTTGCATGGATGGCAATGATGGGCGCGGCGGTCATTGTGGTGATGCCGCGACCCATCGAGCATCCGCATGACGCTCTCCTTGTCGAAGCCATCGACGTGGGCCAGGGAGATTCGCTACTGCTTGTGACGCCGGATGGCAAAACCATGCTGGTGGATGGCGGTGGATTCGGCGGCGGTCCGCGACAGGCATCGCAGGATTTTGATATTGGCGAAGAGGTAGTTTCGCCGGTGCTGTGGTCACGCGGGATCCGGCATCTCGACGTGGTTGCGCTGAGCCACGCGCACTCTGACCACATGGGCGGTTTGCCGAGCTTGCTGCGCAATTTCAGACCGGGCGAATTGTGGGTCGGCAACAATCCACCGATTGATGCCTATAAGGCGCTGCTGGATGAGGCGGCGCTCCTCGGTGTTCATGTGCATGCTTTGCGTGCCGGCGACGGCGCGGCGTTAGGCGGCGCACAGGTTCGCGTGCTCGCGCCGCTGGCGAATTATAAGCCGGGTGCGGAGCCGAGCAATAATGACTCGCTGGTGCTGCATGTTGCGTACCGTGGCGCCTCGGTATTGCTCGAAGGCGACGCAGAGGCTCCGATCGAGCAAGGGATGCTTGCCGAGGAAGGCCTCGCTAGTACGTTGCTTAAGGTGGGGCACCATGGCAGCGTTACTTCCACCCGGCCTGCGTTTCTGGCACGAGTCGCGCCGCAGTGGGCTGTGATTTCATACGGGCTGCGCAATCGCTACGGGCATCCGCAGGAAGAAGTGCTTGCGGAGTTGCAGGCGTCGCACGTGCGCACTTTTTCGACGGACATCAATGGCGCTGTATGTTTCGAACTCGATGGAACGGCAGTAAGAGCAAGCGCGTTCTGCAGCGTGCCGGAAAGGTAGAGATGCCTTTCGTCGATGCAGATGTGGAACTGGTTGGAATCCGACAGCGAAGTATCTTAGAACCGGAACCGCGCGCCGAATTGAATCTGGCGCTCGCGATAGAAATTGGTTGCGTTGATATTCAGAGGTTTTCCGAATTCCGTCTGGCCGGTCTTGAGACCAGTGAGGAAGTTCAGCCGGGGCAGGCCCCCGGTGACGGTTCCCGACTCGATCGAATAGCCCGTTGTTTCGAGCTCGGTCACGTTCTGGTGATTGAAGAGGTTGAAGCTCTCGGCCATCAACTCCAACAGGCGCATCCGGCCAAGGTTGAATCGCTTGCCAAGGCGCAAGTCCGCTTTCCAAGTTACGGGGTAGCGATAGGTATTGCGACCGACGCCATAGACCCGGTTGTCCCCGCCATACCCGTTCATGCCGGTGCTGAGCGCGACGATTGCTGCCCGTCCTGAATCGAATTCCTTTGCCATCGATCCAGCGGTACGCATGGTGTAAGGGATGCCGCTGCGGAAGTAGGCTGTGCCGCTTAGCATCCATCCGTTAGCGATGGAGCCGGCGAGATTTTTCAGCTTCCATGGCGACTGAACGATTACGGCCGCGGTTGCGGAGTGGCGCACGTCGAGCGCGCTGGTTCCGTACTCCTGGCGAAAGTCGATGGGGTCGAGAACGCTGGGTCCGCCGACCTGCGATGTTTCGTCGGGGTTCCAATCCATCGCGTGCGCGTACGTGTAACGGGCGCGCAGGGTCAGTCCATGTGCATTCCGAGAGACGCGCAACATGGCCGCTTCGTAGGTGGAGTTTGCCCGGCTGAAGATTTCGCTTACCTGCTGGTAGCTGGGATTGAGGCGGCCTGCGAATCCAGTTGGCGACGTGATGGACGGCCAGGAGGCGAAGAACGGAACGGTGATTTGCGGTGTCTTGATCGGGCCCGAAGCGTTGCCATCGACCACGGCATAGGTTATGGTTTTTGCGTACAGAGCGGGGTCGATATTGGCGTCGATGGTGATGGGAAGGCGACGGCCGAGGCTTGCAACCGCGCCGGCTTCCAGATGGATCCTTCCGGGAAGGGTCTCTTCGACGGCGGCTTCGGCCTGTTGAATCTCGCCATTGCGGAAGTTGGGCGCGAATTCGATTGCGCCGGGCTTGACGATGCTTGCCGGCTCACCAGCCAGCACGTAAGGGAACGGCGGAGCGCCGCCGGCGTTGAGATTGTCAGTCGGCCGCATGAAAAAGTTGAGATCGCCTTTGAGTGAGCCGGTTTGCGTGAGCGCGTTTTCGACTACAGAATTGCGCGTTCGACTGAAATAGACGCCATAGCCCAGACGAATAACCGGCCAATGGCTTTCGCCGGTGCCCCACGCAAACCCGGCGCGCGGGCCCCACTGGCTACCGAGGCCGGGCATGCGCGCGGTGAGAGGAAGATCAGGGCTTTGCAAACTTGAGATTGCAGGCGGGAGTTGTTCCAGTTCCCAGCGCATGGCGAGAGTGAGGGCGGTTCGCCTGGCCGGTTGCCATTGGGAGGTTGCGAATCCGGCCCAGTCGTTGGTGCTGAGCCACCAATCCGCTGGGCCCATGGTCTGCGAGTAATACGAGTAGCAAGGCAGATAGCCGAGACCGTGAAGCACGCCGGAAGAATCGCGCCAGGCTCTTCCGGTTTGATCGCAATTGTGCTGGTTCATCGGGTTGAGTTGTGCATTCAGGCCGTAGGTGGAGAAGGCGAGCGCGTCGGAGGCGAAGCCTTCAACGCTGGAGTAGGTGTAGGTGCCTGCCTGGTTGCGCAACCGGGTGGTTGCATCTCGATTGTGGTTAATTTCAACGCCGGCTTTTACGAGCAAATTACCGCGAACCCAGTTGAGCTGCTCCTGTGCCATGAGGAGGTGTTCGTCTGGGTAGGTTCCTGGGCCGAATCGCGCCGGATTACCTATGGTGAAGCCGTAGCGCGAATCCACGACGATCTGCGGAAGCCGGCCCCATGTGTTGATGTTGAGGGATTGCTCGAACGCTGCGGGTGTCTCCGCAGTTGCGCTTTGTACGTTGTGGCCATAGGAGCCCTGTGTCACAGCAAGGAGGTTGGGCGTGAGGAAGGCTTCCCATCGGCCCAGAACCCGCTGGTTCGTCGCGTGCACATTGCCGAAGCTGTGCGTTCCGAATGTTTCCGAAGCGCGGGTAAATCCGCCGCCGGGGGAGTTGAGTCGCGCATCGGTCGCCTCGAACGTGAAGTGGTGACGCTCGGCGACGCTGCCATCGACGCGGCTGAAGGCAATCCATTGAGAAGAGTTTCGCGGCGCCGGCCCAAGAAGACCGCTGAGGGTTTCAAGGAGTTTGGAATATGCGCCGAGCCCGGCCGTGACCGGGTCTGCGCTGTTGAGACCAAGCTGTGCACTCAGTAATTGCATCTGATCGTTGGAGGGCTGCGCGAAGAAATTGTCAGGATGCTTGACGGTCGCCACACCTGAGTCGTTGCGTTCATATCCGTCGAGCGCCGCAAACCAGAACAAATGCCGTTTGTGAATGACACCGCCGATGCCAGCACCCCACAACGCCTCGCGATCACCGGGGCTGTATGGTTGCGCTGTGAAAGCTGGAGTTGTCATAGCGGTTGCAGGCGCCGTTTCCTGCACCCACTGCGTGAAGGGATTGCGGGCGTTCCAGAGGTTCTGGCGGTCGAAAACGAAGACCTGTCCGTGGAGATGATCGCTTCCGCGCTGCGTCTCGACGACGGTTTGGCCGGGACTCGCGTAAACCGTGGCTGTTCCGCTGAAATCACTGGACTGCACTTCGCGTACCGCGGACTCTGTTGAAGCGGGACCGAGGAGAGCGGACGCGCTATTGCGGGTTGTGTTTGTGCTCCCGAATGCCAATTGAATGCGTGCGCCGTCAACGCTGATTTGCGGATCAGTCGCGGAAGGTGCGCGACGGTCGCCGGCATCATCGCCCTGTGGGGGAGCGTCGAGAACAAAGTTTTGCCAGTTGCGGCCGGAGAGCGGCAGCGCCTGCAGTTGAGTTGCATCGAGGGATTGCGCAGATGGCGGGATGGATACGCTTTGGAGAGCGGCCACCTGTGCTGGGGGAACAGGACGCGGGTTCAGGAGCGACGCCTGGATCGAACCGCTTTTCACGGCCAGCGCTGCGCCGGCGAGCGAGTGAGCGGGAAATGGGTTAGCGGGGATTGCCTTCGCCAGCGTCGCTGAATTGGCGACAGTGGCCGGAGTCAGGGCGGAAGATTCTGGAACAGATGTCTCCGATGTTGTGGAAGGACTGAGGACGGAAGCACTGGCGACCGAAGGACTGGGGACTATGTGCGCTAACGCAACTGGTAAGGGCTGCGGAGAAGCCGGAGCGGAGGCCGATCTTGCGCTTTCTTGAGTGCGATTCCCGGGTAGGTGTGTTTTCTCAGGAGTGATATTAGGCCGCCGACTCCCTAATAGTCGCGTCGACTCGATCGTTTCGGCTTTGGGATATACCAACCCGGGGATCGCTGCAGCCGGTGCCGGGGATTCGGCGCGCAGGGGTTCAAGCTCAATCGCGGTTTGAATATGTGCCTCGTGTCCGGCGGCGACAAAGATTTCGTCGACTTTGCCGGTGCCGCTCGGGCCACTGGCGCTCAGCACATACTCTCCCTGGAGCAACCCGGTGAATCGATATCGCCCTCCGCGGGCGGTGGTGGTTTGCACCTCTGCGCCTGTGACTGCATTGCGAAGGGTGACGGTCATGTGATCGAGGGGTGCGGAGCGGCTGTCGGTGAGTTTTCCTGCCAGTGACCCGTTGGCGGGGGATTGCTGGGCATGGGCGCAGCAAAGCGGAGTCGCGCCGGCAATCATCAGCAGGGCGGCAATCGCCAGCGGCTTCGTCCAGATTCGCTTTAGCATCCGATGACCAGCTTGCGGTCAAGTGAAACTGCATTCACTGCGCCTGTCGTTTCTCCCGAAAGCGGAACTAGAAGTCGCCCTTCCCACGCCGGGAACTTTGGCGAAGGGCGGATCTTTTTTCCTTGCAGTGAATTCGACTGCGATCTTACGCAAGAATAAGGAAAGGTTGAGGTGACTCAGAACACAGTCGTGTACGGAAATGAGACAGGCTGCACGCACATCTGTGGGTGAGCGGCCTGGTTCGGTAGACTAGGGAGACGGCGATCCGGTTTTGGAGAGGACTGTGAAGTTGCGGCATCCCAGGACCTAAATTGCTGATTTAGCGCTTACTAATGTTCATCGATGAAGCCAAAATTCGGGTGAAGGCGGGCGACGGCGGGAATGGCTGCATGGCCTTTCGGCGAGAGAAATTTGTGCCGCGCGGGGGTCCGTCAGGCGGGGATGGAGGGCGCGGCGGCGACGTGATCATGGAATCGTCGCAGCGGCACAATACGCTGATCCACTTCCGCTATAACCCGGAGCATAAGGCACAGCGCGGCGAGCACGGCATGGGGTCGAATTGCACCGGTCTCGACGGGAAGTCCACTATCCTGCAAGTCCCTGTGGGTACGGCGCTTTACGATCAAGAGACTGGCGAGCTGGTGCATGACTTTTCAGAGCCGGATGAGCGCCTGGTTGTGGCCAAGGGCGGGCGCGGCGGCAGGGGCAATCAACATTTTGCCACCAGCACTCACCAGGCTCCGCGCGAGCATGAGCTGGGGCGGGCGGGCGAGGAACGGCTCTACCGGCTGGAGCTAAAACTGCTGGCCGATGTGGGACTGGTGGGGTATCCCAACGCCGGAAAGTCGACGCTGATTTCGCGGATATCGGCGGCGAAGCCGAAGATTGCCGATTACCCATTCACGACCCTCGAGCCAAATCTGGGCGTGGTGACGGTAGGCGAGGAGCCGAACCAGCAATCCTTCGTAGTCGCGGATATGCCGGGTCTCATCGAAGGCGCCCATCTTGGATCAGGACTGGGGACGCAGTTTCTCCGCCACATCGAGCGCACGCGGGTGCTGGCGCACCTGGTGGATGTCTCCGATGCATCAGGAAGGCCTGACCCGGTGGAAGACTTCAAAGTCATCAACCAAGAGCTGGCCAGCTTCACACCCAAGGCCGGCGAAGAATCCGGGCAGGCGCATCCACTCGCCGACAAGCCGATGATCGTGGTGGCGACGAAGATCGATGCTGCGAATCCCGAGAAGCTGAAGAAGCTGACGGCGTATGCGAAGCGGCGGAAGCTGGAGTTTCATGCAGTCTCCGCGGTCACTGGGCAAGGGATCGATGAGTTAAAGTGGGCGCTGGCGAAGCGGGTGCTGCCGGTGGCTGTGGCGACGTAAAGTGACTGGTCTGAAGTCCTAAAAAAACAAGAAGCAGATTCTTCGCTCACCACCCCCAAACTGAAAAACGTTTGGGGCCCCGTTCACTCAGAATGACAGTGTGAATGAAGCAAACTGAACTGCGTCCGGGGCCCCGTTCACTCAGAATGACACCGCCAATTATTTGAAGAATCTCGGAGTCGGGACAGTGGCGGCGACGCGCATTTGCGAATGCAATCTGAGGAGCTACACCATTGCGCGTTCTTTCACCATCAGGTACTGGTTCAGCACCGATGAGGTTACTGCTTCGGGATTGAGGTCGAGGGTGAGTGCGCCCTGCTCGTGGAGGCGCGCGAGCAGTAATTCACGACGGCCAGCCATCTCCTGCGCGGCGGCGGCGCGAAACATCTGCTCCACATTTCTGGGGCGCTGTTGCGCAATGGAATCGATTTCTGGCTGCGCCATGGCGACAAAGAGCAGCACGTGACGCCGCAGCAAGTGCATCGCACCGTCAATCACCTCGGGGCGCATGGCGGTCTCAGCAAGATCGGTAATCCAGAGAATGAGTGAACGACGGGGCTGGAGGCGGCCGAGCAGCGTGGTCGCGCGCAGGTGGTCGGCCTCGCTCGACTCCGCGCGAAGCTGCGCGAGCAGTTCGATCATCTGGCGCAGGTGTGCGGCGCCGCGGCCGGGAAGCAGGCGCTGCTGGATCGTCTGGCCGTAGGCGAGGAGGCCGACGCGGTCGCCGGAGAACAGTGCAAGCTGCGCCAGCGCAACCGCAGCCGTGCAGGCGTGATCGAGCTTGGAGTGTTCGCGCAGGCTGCCGGCAGCAAGGGGCAGAGCCGCATTGGTTCCGGGTGCCGCGACGACGCGCGAACGCATCAGGCGGCCGCAATCGAGCACGATCCACACGGGCTGGCTGCGCTCGGTCTGGTATTGGCGCGTAATCAGGTTTCCGCGGCGCGCGCTTGCGGTCCAGCAAATGTCGCGCATGTCGTCGCCTTCGCGGTAATCGCGCAGGCTTTCGAAGTCGCGCCCCAGGCCTCGCTGCCGCGTTTGGCGCAATTGGAGATCGATCTGGCGGCTGCGCGCTAAAAATATCTGCTGCTCTTCGCCAGTGCGCAAAGCGGGATAGATGCGGACGGTCTGCTCGAGCGGAGCTTTGGCCCAGCGTTCGGCGAGCGAGAGCGGCGAACGGTAGCGAATGTAGAGCTGGCCCGTGGTGCAATCTCCGCGTTCCTGCGGTTCCAGGCGATACCGGATCGATGCGGGCACACGCGGGAAAGCGGTGACGCGAACCGGATCCTGCTGCGCCGAGGGGTCGCGGAGCGCAGGCGGCAGATCGTCGATCAAGCGGCACTCGATGATGACCGATCCCTGGTTTTCGATCGTCAATTCAATTTCAGTCTGACTGTCGAGCGAGGGTGCATTCGACCAGCTTCGCGAGGCTGTTAGCTTTGCGGCCTGAGGCAGGCGCATTCCGTCAAGCAGGGCGGCGAGAAGCACGAGAGCATCCCACGCCAGCATTGCATAACTGAGGCGCGCATCCCAGAAGCCGGGGATCAGGAACGCGAAGCCCGCGATAAGGAGCGCAATCGAGCGCGGCGTGAGCCCGAAGCTCGCGCGGCTTCGCGGTTCGCAAGTCGCGCGGACGGTCGCGGGATGGAAGGAAGGAGCAATCATTGACGAGGAACCGGAACGGCGGCGGTGACGTCGGTGAGGACGCGGTCGGCATCGAATCCTTCGAGCTCAGCCTCGGGCTTGAGCATCACGCGATGGCGCAGCACAGGTGGAATCGCGCGCTTGACGTCATCGGGAAGAAGATAGTCACGGCCGTCGAAGGCCGCGGAAGCCTGCGCCACGCGCATGATGCTGAGGGCTGCGCGCGGACTTGCACCGAGCAGCAGCGTCGGCCACTCGCGGGTGCGCCGCGCCAAGGTGAGGATGTAGCCGTAGAGTTCCGGTTCAATGCGAATGGCGCGGACCTCGGCGCGCGCGGCCTCCAGCATTCCCGCGGGAATGGGCGCGATGGCTGCATCGTCGAGAAGGCTTGCACCCGTTCCGGCATGATGCCGTTCGAGGATCTGCAGTTCCTCCGCTTCGGTGGGATACGCTACGCGAATTTTCATCAGGAAGCGATCGAGTTGCGCCTCGGGCAACGGATAGGTGCCCTCGAAGTCGACGGGGTTCTGCGTGGCGAATACCGTGAACCAGCTGGGCAAAGGGCGGCGTGTGCCATCGCTCGTGACCTGGCGCTCTTCCATGCACTCAAGCAGCGCGGCCTGGGTGCGCGGGGGCATGCGGTTGATTTCGTCCACGAGAAGCAAGTCAGTGAACACGGGTCCGGCGTGGAAGGTGAACGTGTCGGTACCGGGCCGCAGAATCGTGGTGCCGAGAATGTCGGCGGGCATCAGGTCGGGGGTCGCCTGAACGCGCTGAAAGCCGAGGCCGAGGAGACGGCCCAGCGTTTTCACGATCAGCGTCTTGGCAATGCCTGGAACGCCCTCAAGCAGCGCGTGACCCTGGCAGAGGACGGCGATCAGCACCTCTTCGATGGCCTGTGTTTGCCCGGAGATCACGCGGCCCAGTTCGGTGCGCGCATGGGTGATGAGCTTGCCTGTTGCCTGAAGTCCAGGCTGTTGCCCGATATCGATGTTTTCTCTTAGTTCCTCGCTCATGAGGGCCTTTCGTTTCTGGTGGATTCAATGGATTCCGCTGGATTGGAGATGCTGCCGAGCTTTGAGGCTGCAGCGAGCATCTGGCGGTGATGGTAGAGCAACTGAATGATCTTCAGCGCAGCGCGTGGCTCAATCTTTTCATTCAGTCTCGCACCTTCGCATGCGATCAGATCCGCTGCGAGGCTGGAGTCGGCATTGGGAAAGCGGCGGCGGATCGCGGCTGCCAGTTCTTCGGCGCCGACGGGCGCCTGGCGCAATCCACAGAGGCGCAGCGCATAGCGGCGAAAGCGTTCCCATGCGATCATGACCGCGGTGGATGAAGCCCCGGCACTGCGATAAAGCGAACCCAAGGCTTCAAGGAATTCGATGGGCGTGGCTCGTGCCGGGGGAGGCATCTCGCGGACCGGTCCGCTGCGCCGGCTGAAGCTGAAGACGATGAGAATCGAAATCAGAATCAAGCCAGTCCACAAGAGCGCCACGGTGGGTCCGGAAACGTAGCTCCACTCGGAACGCACATCGCCATGCAGGGATTCGTCCCAATAAAAGTGGTGGCCCTCGCGCGGTCCGAGGGAATTGAGCAAGAGGTCGAAGTTGGCGGCGCGCGCCAGGGATCCGTTTTCAAGCGGCGTGGAGCTAGCCCACCACACGACGTGGCCGCTGCCGTAGGTGTATTCCACGACGGCGGGCTGTCCGGCGCAATCGTACTGGATGCGCTGCCGGGAATTGCCCACCTGCCAAGTGGCTTCGGGCACCATCCACACTTCTCCGGTGTTCGCGAGGGAATCGAGCCCCTGCGGTTCAAGCTGGCAGGCAGCAAAGGTGAACTCCGTCGGTGTGCCCGGGTCTCCTTCAGGAACCAGGTAGCCGCCCCAGAAGCCGGTGGCGAGGACACGTCCACCGCGCGCAACGATCTGGTCGACAGCCTTGAAATCTTGTGTCTCGCGCGTAAAGGGCTGCGCAAAGATGACCACGGTGCCGGGGCCGGCGTTGGCAGCCAGTTCGCCGAGGGGGCGCTCCCAGCGTTCGATGTTGTAGCCCGACCGTACGAGCGACTCATAGGCTGCGCGGGCGCCGTGCTGTCCGGTGAGGTAGGTCGACGGCATGGGGTTGTCATTATTGTTTTCGTTGGGCATGACCAGGCCGATGAGCACGGCGAGGCCGATTGCGATGGAGACGCTCCACAGCAGCAGGCGGCGATCTTTGGCATCGAGCGACGACATGAACTTCATCGCGCACCGCCTTCGGGCATGGTTGATAGTTCACGAACAACCGCGGGTGCGCCTCCACCGATCAACGTGGATGCGAGGTTTTCGGCATTTTTATAGTCGCCTTCGTCCGCCTCACGACCTCCATACCAGAAGCGCTCGAAGGTGCCTGTTAATTGCGAGAGTCCGGGCTTGCGCGGATCTTCTTGGGCGACCAGCGCAAGGTATTCGCGCGGGGTGCGGGCGCGGTCGGCGGGCCAAAGTCTGCGCGATTCGAGGCGGGAGATTGCGGCCCAGTAAACAAAGTGGATTGCTTCACGCCACAGACCGGACGCCGCGGCCTTGCGCGCATCTTCGAGCCACAGTTGCCAATCGCGCGCTGACGCAGCGCCGGGGGCGGGCCGGTAGCTTTCTTCTGTCAACCGGACGCGCCAGCGGCGCTCAAGGCGAAGCAGGGAGTAGACCAGCGCTACGCAAACGCCGATGATGAATCCCCACACTAGGGCGCGGCCAACCCAGGCAGAACGCGCCTTGAGATTTGCGGCGCTCTCGAAAAGGCGGTTGAGCCAATTGCCAAGTTTTTCGAGTACCGAATCGCGAACAGATGTCTGCTGTAGACCGCGAAATTCTCTTTCGGAGAGCACCTGCTGCAAGACGGCCCGCTCCTGCGGGTGAGAGGCAACCGGCGCAACCGGAGCCTGGGATTGCGCGAGATCGCTTTCGAGGCGCTGCCTGGCTTCTTTCAGGAGCTGCGAGGTGGGCGGATGATCCTGAATTGTGGTTTTGGGGCTGGCGTCGCCGGCCTTCTTCGCAGCTGGTTTCGCTACCGGCAGATCCGGATCCTCGGCCTTCGAAAACAACACGCGGAGCCAGCCATACCGGATCAGGCGCTGCTCGGTGCCAGAGCCGTTCACGATCGGCACTCGATCGTCGGGACCGACGAGCGCGGGATCGCAGCTTTTGATGTTGCGGTCGTTGGCGCAGGCGTCGACGAGCACAGAGAGGGCGGTGAGGTGCTGGCGGTAGCCGTCCATCGATACGTCGCGTGCGCTCGCTGTGGATGGAGCCGGCGGCAACTTGATGCTCTGCGCGCCTACCGTAACTGCAAGAGACAGTGACGCCAGGGCAGCAATCGCCGCAGACGCTTGACGCACCAATCTCATCCCTGCGTTTCCTTTTGCTGGAAAGACGCCGGTAAGCGTTCCTGAATCTGGCCAGGACGGATCGGGTTGATATGGGCAACATCCGTCATTCACGCGATGTTATATCCCTCATGACGTATGCGCTGATGATAGTAGAAAGGGGGGCTGGTTTCGCGCTTACTCCACGGAAGAATCGGTTACTATCATGCCGAAGTTCCCTGGCTCGGCGTGCTTGCGAAGGCTCCGCCGATACGCAGGCGCTGATCGTTGTAGAGCACGGCGAAGGCGGTTGCGTATCCGGCCCAGCTTGCGGCCGTGAACAGCACCATGACAGCGAGAAAGGCAATGCCCCCGAGAACGGCGAGGACCCAGATCGCGGGTGTCGACAGATGGAGGTGCATCCCCGAGACTGCTAGAAAACCAAGCGCGCCGATCAACGCAGCGCCGCTCATCAAGAGCAGTATAGCCAGGTAGGTTGCTGCGTAGATCACCAGGAGCGCCAGAAAGATTCTTCCCTTGGCGCCGCGCGTAAGAATACCGCTGCGCTTGATCGCCTGCCAGGCAGTCAAATCTTCGAAGACAGATGCCGGGAATGCCAGCGAAAACCGAAGCGCCACGATGACGCCGACCACCATGGCAGCCATTTGCAGGAAAGACAGAAACGGAACGAACGCGATCATCACCGGATCGGGTTGAGCCTTGTGAAGGGTCGTCAATCCAATCCCGGCAAACATCACCAATTCGATAATCAGGGCCGGGAAGAAGCAGATGAAGTATATGAGGATGAGCAGGAGAGCACAGCGGCCTGCATGGCGCCACGCGACCGCATAGGACTCCCGGAGCGTGACCTTTATGCCACAGTCAGCCTGCACGCCCGCGAATGAAGCGGCGGCCAGATACAGTGCAAACACGAACAAATAAAAGATGGTCAACCCGACCATCAGTGGAACAAAGACGGGGACGAGTTGGAGCATCTCTTCCGGCGAGGGTGATTGGGGCAATGCTTTTAAAACCGGCCAAAGCGCCGCAGCGGCTATGAGGACAAAGACGGCGTAGAACGCCGCTGGAGGCAACACAGCAATTTCCACGAAGAGCTTGAAATTCCCTCGCATCAATTGGAAGACTCGATCGAGAATCTGACCGAACGTCTTTGGGATGTAGACCGGATACGGTGGCGCGTCGCTCATGCGTGGCCTTCTTCGGTTTTCGGTTCGAGGGCAGATTGAGGTGTGGAGATGATTTCCGGGTTTTCAGGCATTACGGTCGCGACTGCGAACGGCTCAGAAACCACCGGCGAATCCTGCGCCGGAGCCAGGGGTGCGATCTCGGGCTTTAGTTCAGAAGCAGGTGGAGGCGCGAGCATGCCCGCCTTCTGCATCATCCACTCAATATCGAAGCCTTCTTTGCGGATGCGCTGATCGAAATAGAAGACGGTGAGCGCAATGCCGAAGATGGGCTTGACCAGGGCCTTGACGAGGAAATACGACCCGTACGTGACAAGAATGGTAAACATGCCGACGGCCTGCGCATGGGCCTGGCCCTGGAGTCCGGGAATAAGGGCGATTGCAATCAAGATCGGAAACATCACGCACCAGGCAAGGATCTGGCTGAGGAAGACACCCATCACGTAAAGAACGAAGATACGCGCGCGGGTCCCCTTGCTGAGCATGACGCCGCGTTTGAGGGAGTTCCATGCGGGAGCCTGCTCCACTACACACGTGGGAAACGCCAGGCACAGACGCAGCAACATCCAGACGGCGAAGACACCAAGGACAAGAATGAGCAGAAATACAAGACCGCCGAACAGCGGGCTGTTGTCGTTCGCCGCCAGTCCACTTACCTTCCCAAAGATCATCCCAAACACGCCAAGGGAAAACACAACGGCGGGTACACCGACGATCACGAGCCCTTGCAAGAGAAAAAGGCCGACATAGCGCCAACCACGTTTCCAGGATGCCTTGTAAGCACTCCGGATAGTGATCTTGTCGCCCAGGAAGAGGCGCGCGGCGGCATCGCTCATCGCCGCCTCGCCAAGGGCGCCGACCCCCAGGCTCACCGGGATTGCGATAAGCATGAGCAGTACGAGAAACACCCAAACAAAGGAGTCGGCAATATTCGTTCCGCTTCTAGCGTTTAAGCCCATCCAGGTGATGAAAGCAAAGGCTCCCGCGGCGAAGACGAACATGGTTCCGGCGGGAATGGTTCCGATGCCCAGGAAGACGAGGAACCGCGAGCGGTAAAGCTGCGCCGTACGGTCAAGAATCTCCGACAGGGTCAGCGGATGCAGCGGCTCATTCATGCCCGCTCCCCTGGTCGAGTGGAGTCGCGTCTTCAAGGGCGGAATTGGATTCGACGGCCGGCAAGGAAGGCGTCATTCCCGCGTTGTGCATCATGCGTTCAATGTCGTAGCCCTCTTTGCGCACGCGCTGGTCATAGTAGAAGAGGGTGAATCCGGTTGCATAAATGGGCCCGACGAACGTGTTTGTCAGGAATGCCAGGAACTGCTGCATCACACTCATCCATACGGGCAGCACGCCATGGTGTTTCAAGCCCACAACGATGAAGAAACCTTGCGTAATTCCGGTGAGACCCAATTGGATAATGAGAGCAAGGAGCGCCAACATGAAGATACGACCGCGCGAACCCTTGCTGAGTTGAATGCTGCGGCGAATTGCCGCGCGAGCAGTGAGGTTCTCAACCGTGCAGGCAGGAATGGCGAGAGAGTAGCGCAGGCTCATGATAATGCCGTATACCATTGCGCCGGCGAGCAAAAACAGAAATGCAACGCTCGATGCCAGGAAGACGACCATCATCTGCGGGTCTGGTGGAGGAGCGTGGGGACTAAACAGGCCCTTGGGCTTCACATATGCGAAGAGCAGTGCGGCATAGGCACCATAGACGAGTACGCAAGGAAACCAGGCGAGAAAGTACGTAATCGTCATGAGCCATAGGTAGCGCCCGGTTCGCGGAAGGATGGTGCTATAAGCCGCGCCGATACTGGCGGGTTCTCCCAGATGCACCCACCCCACGGCGCGGGTGTTGGCCGCCACAGCCAGGCCGCCGGCTACGAAAATGGCCAGCCAGAGAACGACGAGGCCGATGACCGACACCGCGATCAGGCCGGTATTCATGTTCGGGCCGGTGTGCAGAGACAGCGCGGCCTGCTGTGCCCCGATCTGGAGCAGGCTCAGCACCAGCAGGATGCCGGCGTAGATCGACGAGATGCCTGCAAATAAGAGGAAGTTTGTGCGGTAGAGTTCGGCCGTGCGGTCAAGAATTTCGCCAAGGGTGAGCGGGCGCAGCGTCGTTTCCATGCCTGAAATCCTTCAAAAATGGGAGGCAGATGCTTGCGGGGATGCTAGCACACATGAGGCGGCAATGGATGTCATCCCACTCTGGTATTTCACCGTGTGGGTAAGGAGGTGGAGCACTTTTTTCCAACATGGTACTTCTTACCCGGCAGTGGAATCGACACGTCTGTTGCAAGCTATTCGAACGAAAGCGGGAGGGCTGTGGTCCGCGGCTTGCTAGTAAAGGTGATAGTTCGGAGAGGAATCTCCTACTTTCTCTTCGCTCGATCTAGATATGAAAGACAGGTAGGAGTGTTTCACCCCCCGGAGGTTACATATGAAAAGTACCCGAATCCAGATCCTATTCGGCGTCTCCTGCTGCGCTCTATTGCTAGCAAGCGCGCAGGCATGGGGAGCGAGCACTTTAAAGTCGGCCACCCCGATGCCGGTCATCCAGGAACCTCAGAATCCGCCTGCCCAGGCATCACCTGACCAGATGCCGAACCCGGACGCGTCAAAAACCACGACATTTACCGGCACAGTCGTGAAGGACGGGGAACAGTACGTGCTCCGCGATTCATCGGGCAGCGTCTACAAACTGGACGACTCTTCGCGAGCGCAGGCTTTCGAAGGAAAGACAGTCAAGGTGACCGGCCGTCTCGACAGGCAATCGAAGATGATCCATGTCGACAGCATTGAGGCGCTGGCGTCCTAACGCAAGACCAATCAAACTGAAGTGAAAGCGAACCGATCCGGATGCGCAGCAGGAAAGTTCGCATCCGGACCGCACTTCCTCAGGGGCTTCATACATTACAAAATCCCAGGCAGCATCCCGCCGAAGCCGGTCACTGTTCACGCAGAGACCACTTCGGCGGTGGTGTCTCAAGGCGGGTTCGATAGAATCTCAAGTTGTTAAAGGAGGGACCCGCTCAAATGCCTGCCGATCCCGTATGCGAAGTTTTTCTTGAGTTTTCCCGCCGCAAACTGCTCGAACAATACTGGCCGCGTCTGCGCAAGGCGGTCGAGCCGCTTAGCGACAAGCAGATATGGTGGCGCCCCAACGAAGCCAGCAACAGCATTGGCAACCTTATCCTGCATTTGAACGGGAACGTCTGGCAGTGGCTGGTGGGGTCGTTCAACGGTCTGGAAGATCGTCGCGATCGACCGGCGGAGTTCAACGCCACCGGGGACCTGTCGGCTACCGATCTGATCGGTCGTCTCGAGCAGACCCTTGACGAAGCGGCGAAGGTGCTGGCTCGGTTAACGGAAGAAGAACTGCTGGCAACCTGGCACATCCAAGGCTACACGGTCAGTGGGCTGGCGGCGGTTTACCAGGTAGTCGAGCACTTTGGACTGCACTACGGTCAGATCGTATACATCACAAAAATGCAGGAAGGCCGGGACCTGGGCTTCTACAAGGAACTGAGCCAGAGCGGTCGCGCGAGCCGGGGATCGGTCTGATCTTGCTGGGCCGGAGTGCCGCTCAGGGACTGCTTATTGCAGATGCTGGATCTGGGTGTCGGGCGGGATCTTCACAGTGAATTCGTCGCCAGGCAGTTTCTGATTCTCATCGACCTTTTCGACAGTCAATGCAATCGTTATTCCTTCCAGCGGTCTTCTGATCACGACGCGCGTCGGGAGTTTATTTCCACCGAAGTCTTTGTATGCGAAATAGGAGACCTGGCTCTCCAGATTCCCCTCGCTGTCATACGAATCCTGATTGGAGGGCAGCAGGTCGTCGCGATGGAAGGTAATGACGCGCACAGGCTTGTCGCGGCGGCTTCCATTTGGCGCGTGCCGCGTGATGTTCAGGACGTATTCCGGCATTGTAAAGAGGTGTTTCTTGGCGGCATCCTCGATGGTCTCGGTATCGGAAGTTTCGGTGTAATAGTCTTCCGGATCGAGCCCACGCACGATCATGGCGTCAAAGAAGAAGCCGGGGCGCAGGTTTTCGAACTGCTTGTCGGATCTTTTGGTGAGCGAAGTCGGTCCCTCGATCGCCTTGTTCTTCGGTGGGATCAACACGGTGAAGGTTTTTCCGTCGCTCGCCATGTTAAAGATTCGTACCCCGACCAACTGTCCGACCACCCGCAGATATTCGGGCTTCTGCATCACGATCCATCCGCGGCAGCTTGGATAATCTGTCGCCAGACCTTCCTGCGGTTTCGTCAAGGTCAGGTTGATTTCAACCTCGGCCGTCAGGTTTTCGAAGGAATTCCACCGTTGATTGACTTGCGTGACCAGCTCTTCCGGAGTGGCGGTTTGGACCTTTGCCGGCGCCTTGGGTACCGGCAAATGACGCTTCATCGGAATCAGCGAACATCCGGTCAAAAGCAGCGGCAACGCAAGTGCGGTGACGCCGAAAGAACTCCGCACGGTCATCGTTGCCCTGCCTTCTTCAGCGCCTTGCGATAACCGGAGACATCCCGTGCATGTTCCTCAAGCGTGGCCGAGAACAGCGACTTTCCCTGCGGATTTGCGCCCGCTGCAACGAAGTAGAGATAGTTCGATTGCGCCGGATTCATCGCGGCACGGAGCGACGGAAGCCCGGGGTTCGCGACCGGCCCTGGAGGCAATCCCTGGTGGAGATAGGTGTTGTAGGGCGTGTCGCGCTTGAGGTCGCTGGCATGAATGGCTCCGCGCCATTCCTTTTCGACTTCGAGCCCGTAGATCACGGAAGGATCGGTCATGAGCGGCATATGTTTTGCGAGACGGTTTTCAAAGACGCTGGCGACCAGCGGTCTTTCGGCATCCACGGCCGTTTCCCGTTCCACCAGTGAAGCCAGCGTTACCACCTTGTGCACATTCTCCCTGAGGCCGATTTGAGATGCCTCCAACCTGAACCGCCGGACCATGGCGGCGGCCACCTGTCCCGATGTTGCCCGACGCGGGAAACGGTACGTATCGGGAAACAAATAGCCCTCCAGCGTCTTCGCCTTCGGATCGATGTCGGCCACCAGTTCGGTGAGCCGCTCCTGCTGATCCAGAAACTGTTGGCCTGTTCCGATGCCGGCCTGTTCGAGGCGCGCGGCAACTTCAAAAATGGTCGCTCCCTCCCGGACCGTTACTGCAACCGTATAGACGTCGCCCCGCGCGATGCGGTCGTACACCTCAGGGAGGGGGGCCGGATGGTCGAAACGATACTCCCCTGCCTTCAATTTGCCCCTGCGCACCCAGCGCCACAGGTCAAACGCGAACTGATTGCGAACCACTCCTGCCGATTCGAGTTGTTGGGCAATACGAGTCGACGAGGAGCCCGGTTCAATCTCAACAAAGGTCTCGTTCGATGGCCCAAACGGTATGAAAATCATCCACCCGGCCGCAGCCGCGGCCAGAACTGCAAGAAGGAGGATGAGCGCCAGAAAGAATCCCGCCGCGCCGAGCCCTCTTTTCTTCCGATTCCCTCGAGTGCGGCGTGACGCCATCTATGCTGAAACACCCTTCCTCAAGATAAGACGCGGTTTAGTGTGCCGCGGATTCTGCTTCTTATTCGATTGTACCGGTCAGCAAGTGAATGGATGACGCCGGAGGACTCAAAGCACAATGAGGTGAGATTCTAGGAGTTCAAGGGTTTCGGAGGGTCAAAAGGGTGGCCGACAAGATAGTTTCGCGTTATCTGGCGCTCGATGTAGGTTCAAAGCGCATCGGTATCGCTGTTTCAGATGAGCTTGGGCTCACAGCCCAGCCGGTTTTGACCCTCGAACGGCGACGGAATCCTCGCGAAGACCTGCGGTCGGTCGCGCGTCTATGCCGGCGATACGGCGTCGCGGGGATCGTGGTTGGCAATCCGCTGAAACTCACTGGAGAGATCAGTTCGCAAGCTGTGAAGGTGCAGGCATTCGCAGCGGATTTGGTCGAGCTGACTGGGCTGCCTATCCATCTCTGGGACGAACGGCTGACCACGCATGAGGCGCACCAACTGCTTTACGAGGCGGGCCATGCGCGGCAGGATCACCGGAGGGTGGTCGACCAGGTCGCCGCAACACTGATCCTGCAATCATTCCTTGATCGGCTGCCTGATCGGCCCCACCAAGGTTAATCGCGGCTCGATGAACCTGACGAAATCACGGATTGGCGCTTTGGAGAGCATCGGCAAGATGCCGAATTTCAGACTTCTCTACGTCACCGATTACGAAAAAGCGAAGACCTTGCTTGCTCCATGTCTCCACGTTGAAGGAACTTCGCAGGTCGACGCCGGTGGAGAGCGGAAAAGCAGTTGCGAATGTTTCGGAATCCTGCACGATGAGGACAGAGATTTTGTGCTGGCCCATACCTACAACCACCTGCGCGGCCGGTTGCTGGTGCAGATAGACCAGGCGGCCGCCAAGCAACGTGAATTCGGTCCCGGCAAACTCGGGAAGGTTGAATGCGAACGGAATATGGCCCTGGAACCAGGGCTTGACGGTGTGCCGGTCTGAGGAGACCACATCGTATGGATTTGCGCTGGCCAGGTCTCCCGTATGCAAATCGGCGACCTCGCGGAAAGCGTCGGCTTGCGAGGTGTTCTGGCGCGTCAAGACAAGGGCCACGACCAGGATGGCCAAGGCTGCCGTTGCTATCGGCAACAGGCCGAAGGATCCGAAGCCTCGACGCTTCGGTGCAGTCTGGGACTGAATCTTCTGCCGGAATTGAGCGCTCGGCGTGAAGCGCGTTTTCGCCGCCCTCATGGCTCGGCGCACGCTCATCATGCTTGCGACCTCCGCTGCGCACTCGGTACAGTTGCGAAGGTGCTGCTCAAGCGCGCTTCCCTGCTCGGATTGCAGTTCTCCGTCGAGATATGCCGCGAGCAATTTTCGATCTTGATCGCAGGGCATCACCGGACCTCCTGCGCAACATTTACCCCGAGCGAAGCTCGCAGGGCATTCCGCGCGCGTGACAGCCGCGACATTACCGTACCTAACGGCACGTCGAGAACCTGCGCGATCTCGCGGTAGGACATCTCCTCAACCTCGCACAGCAGGATGATCTGCCGGTAATTCACCGAAAGCGAATCCAACGCGGCAAAGAGCGCCTGTTCATTCTGGCTGCGCATCAGGATCACCTCGGGAGTCAATGAATCCGCCACCAATTCCTCCGCGTTCCCGTCTTCGTCTTCAAGGGGTTCCGTCCTTTGGGCAGCGAGGCCACTTTTCGAAGTCAGGAATGTATTGCGCAGAATACGAAACATCCAGGCGCGGATATTGGTGCCTTCGGCGAAGGCGGCGAACCCTTTCAGGGCCTTGGCGTAGGTTTCCTGCACCAGGTCTTCGGCATCAACGCGATCGCCGGTGAGCCAGCAAGCATGGTTATAAAGTTGGTCGAACAGCGGCATTGCAAGCTGTTCGAAGAACACCCGATCCATCCCGTCTCCTGCGCGATCTCTGTCTAAATCCTATTTGCCCGAGGATAGCCGAAGAAATTGGATTATGTCCGCTCTCTCCTGGGGGTTTGAAACATGGAATGCCATGTCGTTGTTGGGAACTACCGCGTCTGGATCGGTCAACCACTGGTCGAGCGAGTGTTCATCCCAAACGATGTGCGCCGCTTTTAGTTCATCCGAGTAAGTGAAGTCGGTTACACTCCCGGCCTTTCTGCCGTAGACACCTCGCAAACGCGGGCCTTCTTTGTTGTTTGAGAGCGAGTGGCAACCCGTGCATCTCTTCTCGAAGAGCTGCTTGCCGTTTGTCGCGTCTCCATTGGTCGTTGCCGCAGCGCCGCTTACGTGTGGTGAGCAGAAGATCGCGATGGCCAGCCAGACGGGTGCGACAACGATGAAGAATCTGAGCTCACTTGGCTGCTTCACTTGGTTTCAATCTCCTTCTGCGCGGAACCTTCGGTCCTTATGCGCTTTCTCTCGGTCCGCGCCCATGTCGCAATCTGCTGTTTGTCACTGTCAGTGAGGCGATTCGCCGGATGCAGCATTGTGTAGGGCTTTGGCGGCATCTCTCCGGTCCGCGCTTCGGCTGCGATGCGAGAAAGCAGCGCAATCCTGCTCTCTGTGCTTATCCGTGCCCAATGCGAGAGGTTCATTGCCGCTCGTCCCGCATGTACGTCGTGTTCTACGAGCCAGGAAACCGGCGGCACGCGACTGTACACGGGCCAGTGTGTCTGGTTCGAGTGGCAATCGGCGCACTTGCTCTCGAGGATTCTGCGAACGTCCTCCGGCACGGCACTGCCTTCAAGGATCTGTCCGCGAGTTGCAACGTTGCGGACATCGCCCCATGGATGCACAAACGAACACGCTGCGCTGATCAGTGAGAGAAGTAGGGCGCTGAAGCCAATTGGTCTACCCAGCATCACAGGCTCGGCTCGCGATGCTCGCCGGTCATTCCTGATAGCGTCGCGTCGACGATAGCCAGTTCTCGCCGCTGGGCGACGAAGCTTACGTCCGTAATGCCCAACACGCTTTGCAGTCGGTCGGCCGAAACTTTCATGGGGCCGGGCGATGGAGCCGATCCTGGTGCGGGCTGCGGAAATGCCGTCGACATTGCGGTGTGAAACATCACCTGGCCCTCCACCTTTTGCATCACCTGGTGGATGTGGCCATTCAAAACCGTGACGGACCCAAAGCGTCTCAACATTGCAAACGCCTGCTCGCTGTCGGATGTGTCCCAGCCCCACTGGGGGTAAACAGCCCACAGTGGAATATGCGCGAAGAGAACAATGGGTACACTGCTCTTGACGCTGCGCAAATCCTGCTTCAACCAGTCGAGCTGTGCCTGGCCGAGCTTGCCCATGCCTTCGAGCTGCACCACGTTCACGAGGCCGATAAAGTGCACGCCCTTGTGGTCGAAGCTGTACCAACCATTTCCGTTGGTACCTTTTCCGTAGCGATCGAGATACATTTTTCCGTCGTCGACCGAGGTATCGTGTTCGCCGGGCACGTAAAATACCTGCCGACGCGGGGCGAGTATCTGATCGAGCGCGTCGAACTCCGCGGGTTTGGAGGAATGCGTGAGGTCACCGGTGTGGATCAGAAAGTCCGGAGCCGCCGGAGCGGCATCGATCCGCCTCAGGGCAGCCTGCAGCGTGGCTGTTACATCGGTGTTCGCAGGCTTGTTGAAGCCGATGTGGCTATCGCTGATTTGCACGAATGTGAAATCGGACTGCACCGAGGGCTTCACCGGTTCGCCGAATACGCGCGAGGTGGGCACGCCGCCGGCGAAGGTCCATACGAGCCCGGTGCCAGCCCACGCCATGCACTTCAGAAATCCGCGGCGGTCGATGCCGTCCGACCCGCCGGAGTCGATCTGTGTTGCTTCGGCTTGAATCTGCTTCTCTATTGATCCGCTCATGTTTTCTCCTCGTGCACATTTGCTGTGTCAATGAAGAGAACTGAGCCGGAGCCGTTTTATTCCACCGTTCCGGACGAAAATGTGGCGCAAAGATCATTGGCGCGAACCGCGGTCGGGGAGCGGCATTTGAAGCGTCTTTAGCAGAAGCGGGTTTATCGACGGCGAGGCGCAACCGACCCCGGAGCCTTCGACCGCTTCAGCCGCGTATAATGGAGACGTCTAGACGTAACATTTCTCGCGGTTGAGCAGCCCCGCTCGCCGCCACGGATCACGGATGCCCGATCACATTAAAAAGCAACTGCTCGAAGAAATCGCTGTCCTTGAGCATGAGCTTGCTCACGAGTTGCCGGCGGAGATCAAGAAGGCCGTCGCCATGGGTGACCTGTCGGAAAACGCCGAGTATCACATGGCGAAGCAGCGGCAGGAGTTCGTGAATGCGCGGCTAGGCCAGCTGAAACGGCGGATGGCAGAGCTTTCGCTCGTGAATCTGGCGAACATCCCTCACGACAAAGCCGGATTTGGTTCGACCGTTGTCGTGTACGACTCAACGAAAGAAGAAGAGATTGTTTATCGCCTCGTCACCAGCGAAGAATCCGACGTGGCCAAGGGGCTGATTTCGACGACTTCGCCGATCGGTCGCGGGATCGTAGGCAAGAAGGTTGGCGACATTGCCACGATCGTGACGCCGAACGGGAAGCGCGAACTCGAGATTTTGAAGTTGACCACGGTCCACGATGAGGTGGACGAAGACGAAGAAGAGGCCGAGACCGGCACAGAGAAGTAAGGAAGTAAGAATGACCTGGACCAGTGCATTTGGCCGCGCCTGCGGCTGGCTTCTTGATCGAATCGTGCATGGCCTTGCACTGACCCGCATCTCGCCCAACGCGCTCACCTTTATCGGACTGGTGATCAACATCGTCGCTGCGTTCCTGTTTGGACACGCGAACGCTACGAATGCCGGGCGGATGTTTTTCTACGCCGGAATGGTTATCTTCGGCGCGGGGCTCTTCGACATGGTCGACGGGCGTGTCGCACGCAAGAACAACCAGGTCACGGTCTTTGGATCCTTCTTTGATTCGGTAATCGACCGCTATTCGGACGTGGTGCTCTTCTTCGGATTGCTGGTCTACTACGGACGCATCAATCGCTTCCGGTACGTGGTGCTGGTGGCATTTGTGATGGTGACGTCGCTGATGGTGAGCTATACGCGGGCTCGCGCCGAGGCTCTGATCGGCTCGTGCAAGGTGGGATTCATGGAGCGGCCGGAGCGGATCGTGCTCATCCTGCTAGGCGCGCTCTTTGAGCATTGGGGAGTGATGGCGCCGGTGCTATGGGTGCTGGCCGTGCTCTCGACGATTACGGTTATCCATCGCGTGCAGTACACCTACCAGAACACCAAGCATCTGGCGCCGCTGAGCCAGTAGGGGCGGATCAGCAGGTCACCATTGTCACACTGCAGCCGGGCTTGGTGGGCTTCCATTGCACTAGAAAGCTTGTGACCGAACTTGGTTCCATGCGGCCCATCTTCTCAAACTCCCCGCTCTTCTGGCTGAAGACGAGCTTACCCTTGTCGCTCAGAACGACCAGCGCGGGCACGCCTTTCTGAAGCGGAATCCCGTAGCGCTGGGCCAGATCGAGATTCGCGTCATAACGTCCCACATTGACGTGCACAAGAACGTAATTCGATTCAAGGATCGGACGGTTTTCGGTGTTGTGGAAGTAGATGTCGAGCACATGGCAGTCGCCGCACCAGTTTCCGCCGAAATCGACGATCACGCGCTTGTGGGTCGCGGCGGCTGTCTTGAGCGCCGCTGCAAGATCGGCCTTGGCTTGCGAGGGATCGGGATAGATATCGAGATTGGCAGACAGCGCTGGTCCCACGGTGAATGCCAGGACGACAACCAGGCTCAAAAACTTCGTCATTTTCATGGACGGGGAATCCTCCAACGACTACCACAAGTCTGCCATAGGGATGCAATCGCGGGGCATCCGGTTACAAATCTGTCCGCTACCTTCCGGGGGAAGATTTAGTCTCTAATTGGGTATGAACAAAGTGCGGCAGAAGCTCGAATCACGCGCGTTCCCCGATCTGGGAGCGATGATGGAGGGCTACGCGCATGCGGCAGTCGAGGTGGCACGGAGCGATTTCCGTCAGATCCTGGATTTCTCCGCCGACTCGATTAACGCGCTCGACGAAATTCTGGTTCTGCTCAGCGAAAGCCCGGAGATCGATCTCGATTACGAATCGCGCCTTTGGGGAAGCTATCTCGGCGAGGTGCTTCGGCAACGGTATGCCGGCACGTGGGAGATGACGCAGTATCCGGGAGCGGAGCATGCGGCGCCGGCGGTGGATGTGCGGGGCTCACGGCTTTTTCCGCTGATGAAGGTCTATCGGCGGCTGACCGCCGGGGAAGAGGAGGATTTGCGCAGCTTTTACACGATGGTGACGGAGCGGCTGGGCAATCCGGCGCAGGTGAATTGAACGTATATCGAGCCAATACGGCCTAGCGGTGGGGACACGAGTGGCATTGGTCACACCGTTTGATTGGCTTTGTGCGACAATTGAGGGTGATAAGCGCGCATCCATAGCGGGCGCGCGGAAGGATACACGATGGGCGATTTATTACAGCCATGGCATCTGATTTTGATCGCGATTGTGGCGTTTTTGCTCTTTGGCGCCAAGCGGCTGCCGGAGCTGGGTAAGGGTTTAGGCGAAGGATTAAAAGGGTTTAGGGAGGGCATCAAGGGCGTAACCGATCCGGCGCCTCCGACAACCCAGCAGAGCACGCAGACCCCCCCTCCCCCTCCCCCCGCGAGCACCGAACCCCCCAAGCAGGGGTAGACCTGAGCCCAAAGCCGGTACAGGCTTTGGGCCGGATCGTTCAGACTTTTCAGAAAGCAAAGAGGCCTGTGCCAGTGGCATGGGCCTTTGTGTTTCAGACACTTAAGAGGGCAACGGCGGCTAGCGCCAGTCCCATTCCCGCCACCTGGCGTTTTGTCGGCCGCTCCCGCAGCAGGATCCCGGCCAGCAGGATCGTTCCTGCCGGATAGAGCGAGCAGATGACTGCCGCGACGTCGAGCCTTCCCAGTTGCGAAGCCATCATGTAGAACAAGTTGCCGACGGTATCCAGCGATCCCGACACGATCCCTGCTATCCAGAAGCCCCGCCATGGTCCTTTGGGGGGCGCCATGGCAACGACGAGAAGGATCGCGACAACGCCGGCGACCCTGCCTGCGGTCAGGCCCCACAGCACACCGCCAGCGGCCGCCGCCCTGAACAAAATCAACTGCGCACCGAATCCGATTCCGGCGCTCGCACCCAGAAGCAGTGCGCGGCGGGAGGTGCCTGCGCCTTCGGTTGCCGGGGAATGAGAGATCAGCCAGATCGCGGCCAGTCCGATGATCAGGCCAACGACAGTGACCGGGCCGGGCCAGCCGGCGTGGATCAGCTCAAAGATCACCGGGATGAGTGCGGTCATGAGTCCCGTGAGAGCAGCGGTCAGGCCCATTGCCCCCATCGATAACGCCCGATAAAAAGCGGCGAGCGCGAGCGCGCCTTCAAATCCGCCGATGCCTGCATAGATGAGATAGCTTGTTCCCGGCAACGCAAGCCTGAGGAGGAAGCAGAGGACCAGCAGCGCAGCAAGTGAAACAATCTGGCCCGATGCGGTGACAAGCAGTGTGGAAGACCGCCGAGCACCGCACCCGCCTGCGAAGTCGGAACCGCCCCACGTGGCGGCCGAAAGGAGGCTCAAACCTGCCGTAGCTCCCGAAGAAGCCACCATGTCTAGTGCTGGTTATCCTGGCTGGATGGGTAGTAGCCCTTTTTAGCAATGACTTCGACGTTGGGTCTGTCGACGCGGACCTCGATTTTACGGTACCTGCTGTCGAGCAGAGGTTGGTGGCTCGCGTATACCAGCGTGTACTGGTTGCGGCTCTCCTCGGCGAGTTGAGCATAACTCTTCTCGATGCCGTTCAGGTTGCCCTGAGATTCGAAGTCACCGCCGGTCGCAATAATATAGCCAGCGAGGCGATTGTCATACATCTGGAAGGGCAGATGCAGCCTGCTGATGCGGCCCTCTCCCCAGCGAGCGGAATCGCCCACCAGCGTTCCAGAGACGGCAATCTTGTTGGCCTGAAGATAGTGGAGTACGTCTTTGTAGGAGGCTTTGCTGCCGTACTCTTTGCCGTCGGAAACAACGTAGATCATGCGGCGACGGTCCGGCGGCCGGGTTGAGAGTTCCTTGGCGGCAGCCAGAATCGCATCGTTCAGGGTGTGGACTTCCTTGGGGATGTTGATGAATGAGGGATTGCCTACCGATCCACCCTGTTGCACGGTGTTGTTTGAATCGACGCAGCCGCCGTTCTTCACGATGGCGCATCCACCAAAAGGCCCGCTATTCACAGGCACCAGGTCATCGCGTCCGATCGACTTGGCGAGAGCGAGAACCGCAGGCACGCGATTGCCCTGCGCCCCGGTGAAGCCGGTCCATTCGCGCGGGCCGTTGTTGTAGGTAAAGATCGCGACCTCATCGTAGGGCGAAAGTGCGCCCTGGAACGCGCTGAGCGAATCGTTCACCTTGGCCATGACGTCGGAAGTCAAGCTCTGGTCAATCACAAACGCAATCGAGAGCGCAGCGGGATCGACGGTAAAGATCTTGAGGGGCTCCCAGGTATTGTTTTCATAGACGCGGAAGTCGCGCCAGGTAAGGCCGGCGATCGGCTTGCCTTTGGAATCCTTCACCGTAACGGGGACTTCGACGTACGTCGTATAGGTGCGTATCGTTTGGCCGATGTCTTCCGGTGTCATGTTTTCCGGTGGAGTCTTCTGCACTTCGTTCGTCTGGCTGGCCGGCGGCTGAGTGGCCGGTGCCTGCTGGGGAACATCACCTGAAGTGCTTGAGGTGGAAGTGGATGACGGAGTGCCAATTCCGGGTGTCAGGGGACCGATGCCCTTCAAAGGCGAGGGAGCCTGTGGGGCAGGAGCATCCGGAACAGCCTGCTGATCTGCCGGAGTCTGCTGCGGTTGAGTCTGGGCAAATGCCGCCGGACTGAGGCTGAACGACAAACTCAGGAATGCGGTAAGCGCCAGTGCTTTCAAGCCAAGGTCCACAGGTATTCTTTCCTCCCCATACGACACCGCGCCAGCCGGTTTTTTGGCCCGCAGACGCACCCTCTCTCAGAAATTCGCAATGGAGAGGCTGCACCCGTCAGAGTATCAGACGCGCCGCAGCCTTGCAGGTTTGCCCCAATCAAGCTGAAAGAGTTAAGCTATGCTCTCTTTCGGCGCGGTTTTCACGTCAAACTCAGCAGCATGCGTGTCCCCCGAAGTTTCGTCGTTTTGTTCTTCGCCCTGGCGCTTCTCGGCGCAGCGGCCTGGGGGCAGCTCGTTCCATCACCTGACGCCTCGCCGGTGAGCACTGCGCCGCCTCCGCCCCCGGAAGAAGAATCAATGGGTACGCTCAAACTTAACGTCAACCTGGTTGATCTCTTCTTCACAGTCAAGAACAAATCAGGGGAACTTGTTCCGCACCTCACGAAGGATGATTGTTCGGTCGCGGAAGACAAAACTCCACAAACCCTCAAAAACTTTAATGCGGAAACGCATCTGCCGCTTACGCTGGGAATCCTGCTTGATACGTCAGGCAGCCAGATTGACGTGCTTCCGCTGGAGCAGCAGGCCGGCAGCCAGTTTCTGGAGCGCGTTTTGAAATCGAAAGACCAGGCGTTCCTGCTTTCGTTTGATGTCAATGTCGATCTTTTGCAGGACTTCACCAACAGCGCTCGCATGCTTTCGCATGCCATGGACAAGGCCGAGATCAATACGGCGGGAGGAAACGGCGGTTCCGGTATTCCGGGGCTCGGCGGAGGCACCATTCCGATCCACGGAACGCCGAAGGGCACCTTGCTCTATGACGCCATTTATCTCGCCTCCAATGACAAGATGTCCGAACAGAACGGGCGTAAGGCGATGATCATCCTGACCGACGGAGACGACCAGGGCAGCGACCACAAGATCCAGGAAGCCATTGCCGCCGCCCAGAAGTCGAATACGATCGTGTACGTCATCCTGATCGCCGATCCGGGCTTCTACGGCGGCTTTGGCTACTCCGGTTATTCGGCCGCGAAGAAGATTTCTGAAGAGACGGGCGGCCGCCTGATTAACGTTGGGAGCAACGGCAAAAAGCTTGACGCCGCGTTCCAGCAGATCGAGGAAGAACTCCGCACCGAGTATCTCGCCAGCTATGTACCCACCAACGCCAAGCAGGACGGCAGTTTCCGCCGAATCTCAGTGCAATGCAAGGGCGATGGCATGAAGGTGCAGGTTCGCAAGGGATACTACGCGCCTTTGCCGGAAGCCCGGTAGAACCCGCCCGCAGAAATATATACACACGAGAAATTACACGGCTGCGCATAAACTGCGGGGTTCTTCGTGTTCCGACCTAACCCCCTTCGGGAAAAATCCCGATCCTTCAAGCACCCTGTTTTGATAAAGATCGATCTCTCGCGATGTTGAGTTCGAGAAGAGAGCTAACCTTTGGCATCCGTCGTGCCACCAAGTTGTGCGAAAGCAATTTTCGCGCTGCGTACTCCACGGCCGACCCCGGATGGTGAACCAATGGATGATCTTTACATGAAAGCAGCCGCCGTCATTGCGGTGGCCCTTGCCGCCTTTTCAAGTTTTCCTTCGCCTGCGCAGCAACAGCCAGAGCAGCAACCGCAGCAGGCCCAATCGGCAACTGCCCCTGGCCAACAGAATCCTGGCCAACAAAACGCTGCCGGCAACCAACCCGGCGCCGCAGCGGCCCAGTTGCAGCCAGTCAACAGTGAACTTGTGAACAAACTGGACTCCAAGTCAGCCAAACAAGGCGACAGTGTCGTGGTGAAGACAAAGGAAGACTTGAAGTTTCCGGGAGGAGCCAATCTTCCCAAAGGATCGAAGCTGGTCGGCCACATCACAAATGTGCAGGCCCGCGCGGATGGCAAAGAGAATTCGCAAATCGCCATCCAGTTTGACCATGCGGAATTGAAAGATGGGCAGAATATGGCGATCGAGTCTGTCATCAAGTCTGTATCTCCGGCTGAGGGTGCGAGCAGTGCGATGGACAACGGTGTTCCGGGAGCATTTGGCGCGAGTCCGGAAGGGGCTCCGGGTGGTACCACGTCTTCTGCCCAGGGCATGAGCGGATCGAACAGCGGTACAAACCCGAACATGGCCAATAATCGTCCTGGACTGGCATCGAATACGACGGTGCAGCCCGGCGCCACCGACCAAACAACGAACAGCAGCATGCCGGCAGCGGGAAGCATTGTGGCCAGGAACGGAAACGTCGCCATTCGCACGACGGCAATCCCAGGGGTTCTGCTCGCAAATGACATCAACGGCTTGCCGTTCACGAATGCCTCGGGCATGTTGCTGGGCGCGCGGCGCGACATTCATCTGGACGGCGGCACGCAGATGGTGGTCGCAATCGCGGCGGCTCCTGAGGGCGCGGGCGGCGGGATGAGCCGTTAATCGTAACCACCACAGGGCGCTCCCAACGACCAGGCCGGGGTAACTCTCCGGCCTGGTCCCATTTTGGGGCAATGAGATTACGCAAGTTCCGCGACTTCGTAATCTGGCTGGACGGTGCCCTCACCGATAGCATTGGCCTTGGCAGAGAAGCTTGAGCTGGTTTCGCAAATAATTTCAAGCGCTCGCACCAGGGAGTCCGCAATGGCTGTCAATGATGCCCCGGAAACTCGTGAAGGCTTTGAAATCAGCATCCAGTTCCGGCGGCTGATCGAGGAGTGCATTGAACAACTGGAGCGCGACGCAGACACCGACGAAGCTCAGCTGGCACATCTCGACAATAGCGATCACATCCGCCGGCAAAGACGCCTGGTGGCCGTGCAGCGTGCCGAGGCGCGACGCATGCGCAGCTTTCTCGATCATGCAGGAACACGAATTCCGCCTCCGATGATCTCGCTATGAAGGAGCCTGTGAACAACGCATCTTCCGGTGGATTCATAATGGTGCATGGTCCCCGCTTCCAGCCAAACACTCGACTATCAGATCGTCGATGTATTCACTGAGACCGCCCTCAAGGGCAACGGGCTCGCCGTAGTTTTCGACACCGTGGGTTTGAGCAGCGAGCGCATGCAGGCCATCGCGCGGGAGTTCAATCTTTCAGAGACCACGTTCATTCAGCGCCGCGACGTGGAGACTGAGAAACGTGAGGGTGTGCGCGTGCGCATCTTCACAACGCAGGAGGAGCTTCCGTTTGCCGGCCATCCGACGCTGGGAACAGCAAGCGTGCTGAAGCTCGCCGCACCCGAAACAATTTCAGGCGACACGATCAAGCTGGCTCTCAACGTCGGCACGGTGCCCGTGCGCTTCAAGGCGGACAGCCTTTTCGGGGAGATGATGCAGCGCGATCCCGAGTTTGGCGATCAACTCGATCCTGCGGAGGTCGCGCGCCTTATCGGGCTGACGCTCGGTGAGCTTAGCGCCTCTGCCGCGCCTCAGGTCGTTTCGACGGGCACAGCTTTCGCCATTGTGGCCTTGCGTTCGCACGAGGCCCTGGCACGCCTACGGATCGATCAGGAGGACGCTACAAAATATCTGCGCGAACATGGGGGACGCTGGTTCTATGTTCTCGGGCCAACGGACGGCGACACCCCTGCGTGGAGAGCGCGCATGCAGTTCTACGGCGGCGAAGATCCGGCAACGGGCTCAGCGGCCGGTTGTGCGATCAGCTACCTGGTACGTTATGGCTTTGTCGCGCCGGGCAGGCAAATTCACGTTCGACAAGGAGTCGAAATCGGCCGTGCAAGCGATTTATTTCTGGCGGCGGACGGGGTTTCAGGGAAGGTCGGCGATGTGCGCGTTGGGGGCAGCACAGTTCGCGTTGCAAAGGGGGAGCTTTTCCTGCCGTAATACACACGCTTTCAACAGAATTTAATCAGGCCAAGTTACTTTCTATGTTCATTCTGCCCTTTTTTCCTTTGTTACAAGATGGTTTACATGCATAGTTTCGCTTCTTATTCCCTCTTTTCATAGCTTTCCACTCTCCGTACTCTTGCCCAAGCATTGAACGCAGTTTGAGCCGGATGCCTTCCGGTTTTTACAACGGCTTCATACAACAATCTGACCGCAACGAGGTTTTCAGCTTGCGGACCGCTTGCGCGCGAAGTCGTCTGCATGGGGCGCACGGTCTTGATTGAGGGTGCGTCGCTCAGGCGGCGTCGTGTGTGCCCGCTCTAAAGCTGGAACCCAGTCGCGGCCGATGGCCCCGGACCTAGACGTGCCTGCCCGAGCAACCAACGGGCGATGTGGTAGTGTGCCTCGGAACTGGTGTAGAGAGAATTTAAGAAACAGGAGCAGGAACCGAAAAACATGCGCCCGAAGAAAGTAATACTTTGCGTTGACGATAATGAGCAGGACCTATCCGTCCTGAAGTTTATGCTGCTAACAAACGGTTACCGTGTACTCTCGGCCAGCAACGGCCAGGAAGCAATCGCGCTTTTCGCGGACAACCAGGTTGACCTCGTTCTGGCGGACCTTGCGATGCCGCAGATGAGCGGCGACCAGCTGGTTCTCAAACTGAAACAGATCGCATCCCACGTGCCCATGGTGATCCTGGGCGATCCGCAGAAGATGAGCGGCCAGATCCACGGGGCCGATGCGCTGCTGGCCAAGAAGACCTGCTCTCCGCAGGAACTGCTGGAGCGCGTAAAGATTATGAGTGCTCGCAAACGAGGGCCGCGCAAAGGGGCTTCGCGCGTGGTCAGCGCTGAGCTGGCTGTCGCCTCGTGACCTGCTTTAAAAAGGGGCCGGAGGCATGGTTTTGGTTACTCCAACCGGATGGTAACTGGGGAGCAATCTCCTTGGTGTAGCCGCAAAGCACTCGCCCCTTGACGAGGAAGAGGGCCGATGAGCATACTCGCCAACGGTGCCCAAACTGGTGTATGTTCTTCCACACCAGTAGAAGCAGGCTTATATGGACCTCATTCTTGTTCGTTTTCTTTTTGTTGCCTTACTCTCCGTCGTTTGTTATTTCCTTCATCCCTTCGGCGTAACAGGTTGGGGGGGAGCGGCCGGCGGCGCGCTGGCGGCAGTTGCCGTCATCGTTTTTGAACTCAGGGTGCGCGCGCTCAGCCTGCGGCGCCTAATCGGTGCGGTGGCCGGCAGCGTGCTGGGTATTTTTGGCGCGGCGCTGTTCTGCCTGGTGCTGCGGTCCGCCCCGCTCAACTCGTCCACCTCGGCCGTGCTGCAGATTTTTGTTCTGCTGCTGATGACGTATGTGGGCTTGCTGGTCGGCGCGAACAAAGGCGATCTGCTGAACCCGGCGGCGCTGGGCACGCTGTTTGCCGGCGATCGCCCCTCACGGAAGAGCGCGAAAGTACTGGATACCAGCGTGATTATCGACGGCCGCATCGCCGATATCGCTGAAGCCGGATTTATCGACGGGATGATGGTGGTGCCGGAGTTTGTTTTGCGCGAGCTGCAGATTGTGGCCGACTCCACTGATGGTTCCAAGCGCCAGCGTGGTCGTCGCGGGCTGGATATGCTGCAGCGGATGCAGTCGAATAACAACATCCAGGTGCAGATTGTTCCCGACGACTTTCCGTCGATCAGAGAAGTCGATTTGAAGCTGCTCGAACTCGCCAAGAAATGGGAAGCAAAGGTCGTTACCAACGACTTCAACCTGAATAAGGTGGCGCATCTGCATCGCGTCGAGGTGCTCAACATCAACGACCTGGCCAACGCGCTCAAGCCGGTCGTTCTGCCCGGGGAGAAGATGAATGTACTTATCCTGAAGGAAGGTAAGGAGTACAACCAGGGCGTCGGCTACCTGGACGACGGCACCATGGTGGTGGTGGATCACGCACGCAAGATGATCGGCCGAGCGGTGGAGATCTCAGTGACCAGCGTGCTGCAGACCGCCAGCGGCAAAATGATCTTTGGCAAGATGGATGAGAACGGCAAGGCCATCGAACCAAGCAAGGTTGGTCCGGTGGAGCTGGCTCGGTAGAGCTTCTCCGTTGTTGAAAACGAAGCGCCGGCCGAGTGCCGGCGCTTTCCCATTGAGGATTAGGAAATCCGGCGGATCTCGCTGATCTGGATAACCGGCTGGATATCAGTGTAGTTGGGGAAGTCTCCCTGGAGCTGGCCGACTACCGGCGTGAACGCCGCCATAAATGCGTCCACGGAATCACAGGTAAATCCGACAATGGCGGCATACGGCGCGGGCTCGTTCGGAGCGCCTCCACCTATTCCGATCTCGATGGAGGTGTCCTTTACAGCCGCGCCGAGCAGCCTCGTCGCCATCGGCATATGCACTGTCAGGTAGTAGTCGACATCGAACCGGCTGCCTGGTTTGCTGGGGTAGAGAACACTTACCTTAATCATTGCCCTCTCTTAACTGCGGCGGGTAAAGGCCATCAGTACTTTTGCACCTTGGGGTCGATCTCGTCGCTCCAGGCAAGAATGCCGCCAGCAAGGTTCACTACCTGGGTGTAACCCGACTGCTTGAGGAATTCTGCGATCTTCTGTGACCGCGCGCCCGAACGGCATTGCACGACGATTTCACGGTCACGAGGAATTTCGGCAAGGCGCTGCGGGACGTCATTCTGCGGAATGAGCTTTCCGCCGATCTGCGCGATCTGGTACTCGTAGGGCTCGCGCACGTCGAGGATGAAGACGTCTTCGCCGCCATCGATGCGCTTCTTGAGTTCCTTCACGCTGAGTTGCGGAACGCCATTCTTCACGGCCTTCTCCTCTTTCGACTCCGGAACGATGCCACAGAAGTTCTGGTAATCGATCAGTTCTTTCACGGTCGGGTTTTCGCCGCAGACGGGGCACTCAGGATTTTTGCGAAGCTTGAGCTCACGGAAGCGCATGCCGAGCGCATCAACCAGAAGCAGACGGCCGATGAGCGGACTGCCCTTGCCGAGGATCAGCTTGATGACCTCGGTGGCCTGAATAACGCCGACCAGGCCGGGCAGAATTCCAAGTACGCCGCCTTCCGCGCAGCTCGGAACCAGGCCGGGCGGTGGCGGCTCGGGATAGAGGCAGCGATAACACGCTCCGTCCTTCGTCGCGAATACGCTGGCTTGGCCTTCAAAGCGGAAGATTGAACCGTAGGCATTCGGTTTGCCCAGCAGAACGCAGGCGTCGTTGACGAGATAGCGCGTCGGAAAATTGTCGGTTCCGTCGGCAACGATGTCGTAGTCCTTGAGTATTTCGAGAGCGTTTGCGCTTGAAAGCATTGTGTCGTGCTTGATCACGTTCAGTGCAGGATTGAGCGCGGTCAGTTTTTCCGCGGCGGAATCGAGCTTTTTGCGACCGATGTCTTTGGTTGAGTGGATTATCTGGCGCTGCAGGTTGCTGGCGTCCACGACGTCAAAATCGACGATCCCCAGGGTGCCGATTCCGGCTGCCGCCAGGTAAAGCGCCAGCGGCGATCCCAATCCGCCAGTGCCCACGCACAGGACGCGCGCGGCCTTCAACTTGCGCTGGCCTTCCATGCCGACCTCAGGAAGGATCAGATGGCGGGAGTAGCGGGAGAGATCATCAGTCGTGAGTTCAGGGAGAAGAGTCGGGTCGGTAGCGGTAGCCATCGTATTTCGGTTCTGCCTCATTTGAGGATTGGGAACGCAGTTTCGATTCGAAATGCCTGACAATGCTGCGCATGTGGTGGAGAAGCGCCGCGTACCCTTACAGGGTACCAAAAGGAAAAGCGGCCCAGGCGTAACCGGAGCCGCTTTAGCGATGTAGATTATGCAGTTTCAGCGCGATGCGGGTTTGGCGGCAGCTGCAGCCGCAGGTTTGGCCGCAGCCGCCTGGGCTTTCGATGCCGCAGCAACAGGCTTCCAGAAGGTAGCGTCCTCCTTGATCCAGTCCGCGCTCACGTAGCTTTGTTTTGGGTTGACGGCGAACAGTTCGGAGTGGGAGGTGTCGACTGCGGCGCCAAAGAGCGCGTCGGCCTTGGCCATCCCTTCTTCGCCCCCGAGAGCTTCAAGGTATTTGTTTCGCCCCGTGAAGGCATCGTCAATCGCCGACATGGAAGGATCGCCGGAGAGAGCGACATAGGTGCCGCCTTCGCCGCCGAACATGAGGCTATACATGCCCCAGTGAGCGCTGTCGCCGGCTTTTTCGTGCGCTTCCTTGACCATCTTCACAAGTTCGTGCCATTCCTTCCCGCGTCCGGGACGAACGTGGAAGACGAAGATTTGATAGAAGTGGTGTTTTTGTATGTCGTTGTGAGGGTGGAAGCTGAGCTCTTCCTCGTAGGTGTAGACACCTGAGTCGACTTCCTCGAGCAGTTCGCCATCGGCGAGGCTTGCGCGCTCAACGTCAGCGGCAAGAGCGGCGCTCTTGGCCTCAATATCGTTGTCCTTCTCCCATTCTGCAAAAGACGTATAACGCGTCATGTACAAGGAGCGCGCTTTGCCGGACATAGAGTTCATGCCAACGTAGTAAGCAGGGAATTTTGCGCGATTCATCGCGATGACGAAGGCGCTTTCGGTTTTGTCGTGGGCCGCGCCACCTTTGTAGGGCTTGGTGTATTCGCGGGTGATCTGAAGGATTCTCGGTACGGATGTGGTTGCTGCGTCTTGCGCTGCGGCCAGCGAACTGCCGACAACCGCGAGGGACAGCCCCAGTAAGACTGGACTGATTTTCATGTGTAACCTCCTGGACTTGCTCAGAGATTCACTGGCGATTGGGGGAGAACTCAGTTTGGAACCGCATGTGCTCTGGGACTGCGCGAATACTAGCCCCGCGACGTGAACTTGTAAATAGGGTCAGTGGATCCTCCACGAAGAGGGAGTTATGCCAGAGCAGTTCGATTGCGGGGATAGCTCCTTGTGTGCGAGATTTGATGAGGGATTCAACTTAATTATCTTCGGAATAGAGACTCAATTATGCCCAGAAAGACCCTCCGCCCGAGCTTCGAGCAGGTTCTTGAGACGCTTCGCACCAACGGCTTCGCGGTTTCCTCTTTCCAGGGGGCGCCGAACGGTCAGATAGTCAGCAAGTCTGGAGCCGCAGCCATACTGGTTCCTTCGCGTGATGAGCAAGGCGGACCTGCCAGCCTCTTCGAGCGTCCGGGAATCCTGGTGCGGGGGGAAGTGGCGCGACTGCTTGACCGGGGCTACCAGAAATTTATTAAGACACACCAATATGAATTACCGGCAACTGCGAGCCAGTTGCATGCCATCCACACGTTCAGCGAGGAACTGACGAAGTTGATTGGCGGGGAGAGTCTCTACAACCAGTCGCTCGGCACAACGAGTGACGTGTATGAGTACGACCGACTGCGTGGTCGAGAAGACGAGGCTCCAGCGCCAAAGCGGCCGTGGGAGCTGGCAAGTGGCGGCCACTAGGCGGTTCATCCGTCTGGTCTGAAAAGCCCTCCCGCAGGTTGCCTTAAGACGATTCGAAAGCGCGCTGGTTCGAATAGTCGGGTGCGCGGACGATGCGCATCATCTCGCCATGATCGAGCCAGTTCAAGGCGCAAGGGTCGCAATCATCGATGATGACGTTGCCCGGTCCGTTGTAGAAGTGGGTGTCCATGCGCTGATGGCAATGTGGGCAATTGATCTTGCGCTCGAGGTCGTGGCGATCGGGTGTGGGTGCAACCAAGGTTCCTGGCTCTCCGGCGCGGAGCTCTTCCACCAGCGCAAGGAAGACGGCCATGGGAATCAGCATGCCATGGCAGCGAGTGCAGTACCGAATGCGGATCTTGGCCAGTGCGGCGTGCATTAGCGGAACCGCGCAGATGGGGCATTCCTCATCGGAAGCAACTTGCAGAACGCTTACGCCCTCATCGTCTTTCGCGGGAAAGAAGATGCTCTTGCAGTAGTCGCATTTCAAATAGTCTTCGTCGGCGTTGAGGCGCATGGCGGCGCCGCAGGATGGGCAGTTCATAGGACCCTTCCGCATGACGGGCAGAAGCGCGCGCCCTCAGGAATTGCAGATCCGCAATCAACGCAATGTTTCTTCGCTACCGAGGCGGGGGCATCGGCTGCTGCGGGCTGCCTCATGGCGGCCATCATGTTCTGCCCCATTACGGCCCCTGCTCCGAGGCCCACACCCATTCCGGCGGCACCGCCGGAGTTCGCAGCTGCGACCGGCAATGCCTGCGCGGCCTGAAACTGTGTGTACTTATTGAGGTCGCCGGCCATGCTGACGCCGATACGCGCGTCCATCACCTTCTGGAGTTCATCGGGCAGCGAAATGTTCTCGACGACGAAGGAGGCGAGTTCCAGGCCGAGCGTGGCGAAGTTGGTTTGCATCTCCGCTGCGATCTGCTTGCCCAGCGCAGCCTGATTGGCCGCCATATCGAGAAACGAGATCTTGCTGGTGGCAAAGATGTCGGTCATGCGGGCCACAATCGTGTTGCGCAGCTGGCCTTCGAGATCGCCAACGTAGTATGTGGGCCGCGTGCCGCTCACTTGCGTGAAGAATATACGCGGATCCGCGATCCGATACGAATAGATGCCGTAGCCGCGAATGCGAACCGCCCCAAATTCGCTGTCGCGGATCGTGATCGGGGTTGCCGTGCCCCACTTCTGATCGATCTGGAGATGGGTCGAGAAGAAATAGACGTCCGATTTGAAGGGCGACTCGAATTCCTTGTCCCAGTTCATCAGGTCGGTCAAGACAGGAAGGTTGTGCGTATTCAGGGCGTGCAATCCGGGGCTGAAGACGTCGGCAATTTTGCCCTCGTTGACAAATGCGGCCATCTGCGACTCGCGGACTGTGAGCTGACCGCCATTCTGAATCTCCATGTCCTGCATGGGATAGCGGTAGGCGAGGATTCCCTCGTCCGGCTCGTTCCACTGAATGACGTCGATGAACTGCTTGGCAACAAATTGCTTGAGAGTCACGCACGCCTCCGGGTGTTCTGGAAAGCAACTCTACCACGCAGGTGATGGGGGATTCGAGAAAATGTTGCGAATCATCTGCAACGCCGTAACTTATAACTTCCTGCAATATCTGTAGATTGCGCTATTGCGGGTTGCGATCAGTTGGGCGAGCCCGAGCTCTCAGTGGTCTTGAACCTGCACTCCGCACAATGGCAGCAACGGCGCAAATATTCCCATGAGTAGATGCCGCTAGAGTGGCCATCAAGCCAGTTGAACTGGAGAGCGTATCGGCCGACGGCATGTGCACTGGCAGGTTTCGGTGCCGGCGTATACATCGGCAGCAACGCTGCCGGCTTGGGCTTGGGCTGACCCGCCTTGCGGCCCTGGGCCTTGCGTTCGTCGATGCATGTGGCGCACGGGCAAGCGTCGCGAAGCCATGCAAAGCTCCACGCGCTCTTGTGGCCGTCCTGCCAGTCGATCTCGAGGCCGGTGCCCTCGGTGATTTTTACGCGCACCTTATCAGGGGTAACGGCTGCGCGAGGAAGGGGCCGATCTGCCAGATTCTCCTGTGCCTGTTCATCCTTACTGAGGAAGCGAATGCCTTCGTGACTCATGGTTCTATTTTAGTTCGCAGTTCTAAGTTCGTAGTTCGTAGTTCGCAGTTGGCTAGAGATTCGAAGCTGATGAATTCGCGTGGGTTGCTAGCTTGAAGAGTCGATGCCTAGATCCTAAGCACTTTAGCGCATGTCTAACAGCGCAGCCATTGTCTCGATTCCATTCCATAAACTCTGGAGACGCAGGTTTTCATTGGCTGCGTGCTGGTTGTCGTCATAGTTGGCGATGGGGACAGTGATGGTGCGGGTCTGGGCAGCGCGCTCCATGGCTCCGAGAGGAACGCTGCCACCCATGGTGGACAGAAGCACGACCTCTCCACGAGCACTTGAAACGGCCGCAATCACTTCCTTGGCGATGGGGAGCTCCATCGGGGTGCGCACCGCGTTGTAGCTTGCCGGGTCGGAGACGATCTTTGCTACGCGGGGGTGCGAGGTCAGTTCCTGTTTCGAGGGATCGTGATCGACGATGAAGTATCTGCGCCCGCGAACGTAGTCGATGACGCGCTGCTGCTGGACTTTCCAGTCATTACCGACAACGAGACGAAGATCGAGATCGGCGACGGCGGTGGGGGGAATGACGTTGGCGGCGTGAGGTCCGGTCTGCGCCGAGGAAAGCCCATTGATGTTCAGCGAGGGCTGGTTGATGAGTTCGAGAAGATGCGCGCCGCTGCCGTCGGTGTGTCCCAGCCAGAATGCGTCCTTCAGCATCTTGTCGTTGACTGGAGCGCGCGCCAGGGCCTGCTTCTCTGCCGCGGAGAGTGCTGCAATGCCGTCGTAAAAATGCGGAATGAGAACGTGCCCATTTTCGTCTTTCATGCTGGCGAGAAGCTGGGCCAGCATCATGGCCGGATTCGGAGCCCAGTTGCCATAGTGGCCGCTGTGCAGGCCGTGATGCGGTCCGTAGACCGTGATCTCGAGATGCGCATCGCCGCGCGCGCCGAAGACGACGGTCTGCTTACCGCTCTGATCGACCGGACCGTCGCAGACAAGCCAGATATCTCCATGCACCAAGTCGCGATTGGCTTCGAGAATCTGCTCGAGATGCGGCGACCCAGCCTCTTCCTCTCCCTCCCAGACAAAGCGGATGTTGGCTCGCAAGGCGATTGCAGAGGCCTTCAGAGCATCGAGCGCGGTGAGTTGCGCAAAGATTGCCGCTTTGTCGTCGCCGGCCGAGCGCGCGAAGATTCGATCCTCGCCGTCGACTGCGCGGACGGCGGGTTCAAAGGGTGGAATCGCCCACTCGGATGGCGTGACGGGCTGGCCGTCGTAATGCGCGTAGAAAACGATGGTGTGCTGCGCGCCGGGGGTCATGATCTGGCCGAAGACCACTGGGGGCGCACCGGTGAGCGTGAGCAAACGCGCATCGACTCCACGGCTTCGGAGCGCGTCAAGCAGAAAATTCGCGTTCCGCTGGAGATTCGCGGGGTCAGCGGCGACGTTGGGGATGGAGAGAAACTCGCTGAATTGACGAACGAGTTCGAGTCGATGAGCAGCAGCGTAACGTTTTGCCGCTTCCGGGGGCGAGACTTGAGCAAAGAGCGCCGGGCCGGAGCAAATCGAAAGGAAGAGAAGACAGATTGTTTGCCGCTTCATCATGGGACCAATCTATAACGGTGGCCTCGTATGGCTATCGTACTTTCCAGAAGAAGTACGCCGCCATGCCGAGCCCGATCATTACAACGGTTCCGCGCAAGAGGGGTTGAGGAATCTTTCGCGCGAGGCTCGCCGACGTGTATCCACCGATTGCGCACGTGATCATGGCGAGAAGACAGTAGCGCCAAACGACCTGGCCATTCATGACGAAAAGCACAAAGGCGATTCCGTTGGCCATGGTGGTCGAGACGACTTTCAGCGCGTTGATTTCATTCAGGTCCTGATAGCCGAACAGCGACAGCAGCGTGATGATCAGAAAACCGGCGCCTGCCCCGAAGTAGCCGATGTAAAAGCAGACTGCCACCGTCGAAAGAAACACGGGAGCCATGCGAGGCTGGTGCACTTCGCCCAGCGGAACCTGGCTGCGAAGGAACTTACGATGCTCAAGCCGGCGCGAGACCGGTCCGCTGAGGGCGAAGATGACTGCGGCGATAAGCAGGAGCCATGGAACCAGGTGCAGAAAGGTCATTTGCGGAGTATTGAGAAGGACGATCGCTCCGCCCGTTCCTCCGATCAGGCCGGCAATCGCCATAGGAATTGCGACTCTGAAATTCTTGCGAATATCTTCGCGGTAGGCCGCGACGGAGGTGAGTTGGCCGGGCCAAAGGGCAACCGTGTTGGTGGCGTTGGCCTGGACCGGCAGCATCTTCATGCTCAGCATCGCTGGAAACAGGAGAAACGATCCCCCTCCGGCTACGGCATTCAACAGACCGGCCAGAAAGGCCGCCACGGTGAGCCAAAGCCAATGCCAATCCATGTAGGGGGGCAGGGCGGAGAGAACGATCATCTACCTTCGATTTTAGAGGGCATTCCCAGCCTCAGAGTGCGACAGGCTTTTTGCGCCTCGGAATCTCAAATTCCCCAAGTCTGGCTGGCGAATCCATCGGACCGGAAGGGCGGTCGAATGAGCCTCGGCTGCTACGGAGATTTGAGGTGTTTTCGGAAGAAATCCGGTGGATAATCACCAAAAAGGCGGACAGGCCTGGTCCATTCCTCTTATCTAACACTTTTATTTGCAATGTTTTGTGGGTTCTTTAAACATATTAGCATATAACACTCATATTTTATGAATCGATTGTGCTATAGTGTAATCATAGTTAATGTATGGATGGGGATCAGCCTCCCCAACCCACAAAAC
>NZ_JBAUUO010000036.1:0-2123 GCF_049582745.1 Occallatibacter sp. | reverse complement strand
CCGGAACGGTGTAGAAGCGCCACGCCATCTTGCCCGTTTCCGCGTCATAAGCTGATATATAGCCGCGCACCCCATATTCGGCCCCGGCGTTCCCGATTACGACCATTCCCTTTGCGATCCGTGGCGCGCCAGTGATCGAATAGGCCTGGGTGACATCGGTTGTCTGCGTGCTCCACAAGATTGTTCCGGCGCGTTTGTCCAGCGCGATGAGGCGACCGTCCAGCGTGCCTTCATACAGCTTGTCTCTGTAGAGAGCAACACCGCGATTGACAGCATCGCAACATAGAAAATACGCCCGGCTGCGATCGATCGCAGGATCATACTGCCACAGCATTTTGCCTGTCTTCGCGTCCATTGCGTAGACGACGTTCCACGATCCGGTGGTGTAAATCACACCGTCTTCCACGATCGGAGTTGCCTCGAGGCCGCGGGTGGTGTCAAGTTCCTGGCCCCACACCAGTCCCAGATTGGCAACGGTCTGCTCGTTGATCTGGTTCAGCGGACTGAAGCGCTGATCGTCGTACGTCCGGCCATACATCAGCCAATTCGCGGTATCCCTCGTGACCTCAAGAGTGCTCGAACCGTTTCGAGGCTTGGTGTCACTGAATCCCGCAAACAGAAGCACACTGGGCAACATGGCCCATATCAATGCCGGACGATTCACACTGACACCTCAGATTTAATTTGTTAGTCGACTGAGACTAACACCAGGCTCTGGCATCGTCAGCATCAGAGTGTTGAAGACTTTCGGGGTGTCACGGCGCCGCCCACCGCAGGGTGCAAGGATGACCCTGCTCTCCTGCTCTCGTCCAGGCTTTTGGCGCGCAGCTTCGGTCCGTCTGACACTCGCTTCGTGATAAATCGCCGATGCACTCATCGACCCCTTCTGGCCGTATAACCGGCAAGGACCAGTTTGGACCCGGATTGCGGATATTGAAGGGAATTCGGCGGTGGAGAATAGTTCGCTCACGGCTTGGTCCACCAACATCCCTATTTCGGCGATTCCGGCGGCGCCGGCTGTGTTTCCGTCAATTGCAAAGATATTCTGCGTTGCACCCGCGATACCCGCACTTGAAAAAGCAAGCAAGTTGTCTTACGTTGCCTTGGCAAGGAGGCTTACGAGATACTTGTGCGCCTCATCGCCCTTCAGCAGTCTCGCGTAGTACGCGACCAGGTTGGCGCGACCCCACTCGCTCTGCTCCCAGTGTGGCGCGTTCATTCTTCGCGCGATTGTCACTTCGGCAGCACGTGCCAACTCGGGCGCGGTGCGCGGGCAGATCTGTTGTTCTGGATACAGTGAAACCAAGTGCGAGGTGTGGCGAAGAAAGCAACCGCGCAGGTTGCCACAATACCGGCTTGAGTTGCATAGAAGAGACCGAGACTGGCATTTGGGTGTATAAGGGAGCCCGTGCACCGGTCGAAACGGAAACTGGTTGCGTGATCTAGCTTTCGACTGACGTGGGAGGCATCATGTCCTCGCGAACCATCTATCTGAGCAGGCTGATCGGTCTGTCTTGCGTTCTCGTCATACCTTCGATGATCCTTCAGCGACAAGCCACCGTGGACTGGATGACAGCACTGTTTCACAACTCGTCGCTATTGTGGGTTCTCAGCGTGATTACGCTGACGATTGGGCTGGCGACGGTTCTTGCGCACAATGTCTGGTCGGGCGGGGCGCTGGCTGTGGTGGTTACCCTTGTCGGTTGGGCGATGCTGCTGAAAGGTCTACTCTTCTTGTTCGTTTACTCCGGGACGGCGTTGGAATTCTTTCTGAGCGTGTTTCGCAACCCACTGCTTTTCTATCTATGCATGACGCCGTCGCTCCTGATTGGCCTCTACCTGACCTACGGCGGGTTTACTTCAAAAACTGCGCGATTATAGCGACACAATGCCCGGACCTCGGCCTTGAAACACCATCGTGCTCCGGCCCATTCTGCAGCGGAAAATGTTAACCGTAGCCGATTACGCGTGTATCCAGCAGCATTCCCTTCGACATGGGCGTTTGATCGGCATAGGGGCGGCAGTCACCTGCCGACCCCTGCCACACCACCGTGCGAACGGGTCCGTACACGGCGGTTCGAGAAGTTAGTCTAGTAGTTCTCGAACAGCGAAGGCAGCCCGAG
>NZ_JBAUUO010000035.1:0-11286 GCF_049582745.1 Occallatibacter sp. | reverse complement strand
TGTCCTTCGAAAAACAGCCTGATCAGCCCCTTTTCGATGTGTAACAAAAGGGGTCTCAAAACCAGCCCGCCAAACCACACAAAATAAACAGCCGGATCTCCTCGATCCGGCTGTGACAAAAACTGTAGGTTCAGATACAGAACCTTGGCCTGGCATCCGAGAGAGGTTCGCTTGCGAAGAGCCTACTGAGGACGTACATCGCCGTCGTTCTTTTGGGTCTTTGTTCTCCGAAGACGTTTGGCAATTGTTTCTTCATTTCCTAGGGCAGCACACACACCCTGGGGCGTCCTTTTGGGAGGAGTGATGCTGCTTGACGTAAGTGGAGGCTGAGGCGGCGATTTGACCGGCGGTCCATCATAAGGCTCGGGCCCGATATGACCTCGATGGCAGGTGCCACACGTTACCGGGATTCCCGAGTTTTCGATATTAGCGATATAGTTCGCGTTGATGGTCTCGGTCATCCTATACATCGCTCGCGAAACAGCTTTGAGCGGCTTGGAATCATCTGCGTAATTGAGCTGTGATTTGTCGTCGGCTGCGCTGGTTTCAGTTGCATCTGCATGGCAGGAGTCGCAGCGCACGCCGAGGGAGCGTCCCCACTGTTCCATGATTTCGTGGACCTGTTGTCCGCTCAGGTCATGCGGCAGGACCTTCAGGTTTCTGGGAATTGGATAGCTGGGCCGGATCTGCGGATTATCGGCTGCACTGCTCCGCGCTCCTGGAGACTGAGCTTCCGTGGCCATTGCCAAGATGAAGCACAACACGGAAGCAGGAGAGATGGCAAGCAGCAATTTGGAGGTCGGCTTCACGCGATGAGTCTCCCCATTAGGTTCGGTCTGCATTCGGATATCAGGTCCCGGCATTCCGATTGAATTCGCTGGCACAATCCGAACTTGCCCGTTACCACGTCTCTTTCTTCTGTTGCTTTGACCACAAATAGTCTGCGATCCGATTGATATCTTCGTCGCTCAATACGTTCTTCCACGGCGGCATATATAGCGGAGGAGTCGGGCCCGAAACATTATCTTTTGGCGGAACGCGTCCGTTGCGGATGATCGCAATGACCTCGTCCTTTGTATAGTCGTCGGAGACATGCAGCAGGCTTGGCACCTCCCCACCCTGAGCATTGGGATTAGCGACTCCACCCTGTAGTTCCGTGCCGTGACAGCCCACGCACCCAAAGCGTGCAAAGTCCTGCTTGCCGACTTCGACTGAAACTTCTTCCGGTGTGAGAGCTCGCGGCTTCTTCGACAAGATGGATTGCATGTCCTCCGACGTTGCAGATGAGAGGAATGCGAGCAGCGCCTTGCGTGCATTGGTCTCAAGGTCATATTCGGGCATCGAGCTGCCCGGGTACACGAGTTCAGGATTCACTAATTGTTCGTCGAGCCATTCAGTCGAGTGGCGCTTCGTGACACCTAAAAGGTCCAGCCCGGTTTTTGAGCCCACCCCGCCGATGGTATGACAGGTAATGCAGTTCTTCTCGACAAAGAGCTGGCGCCCATATTCGGGACTGGGAATCAGGCGCACGCTTGAGTAATAGGTGCCCATCTCTTCGTTTGTAAGCGAAAGCATGTAGTAGGTAAGGTCTCGGGCCTGCTCTTTGGTGAAATGGAAGTTCGGCATGGCCGAGCCCGAAGAGACCGCATTCGGCGCAAGGAAGTGGCGCTCAAGCCATTCCGGCGAACGGAGGTTCGCGCCCTCTTCTGTGAGGTCGGGACCGATGCTACCGCCGACACCATTGAGCTTGTGGCAGCCTCGGCAGCCTTGCGTTTCGAACAGGTGACGCCCCTCGGTCAATTCGGGAACGTCCGGGACGTCGCCTTCCTTGTGGCACCGCCCGCAGGAGGCACGGACGTATTCCTTGGGAAGAAGCGGCGTTTGCCAGAATGCGACGTTGCCGTGTGCGCTGTCTTTGTCTGTGGCGAGTCCCTGACCGCCGTGGCAAATGGTACAGCCAAACTTGGAAGGCACATGCGGTCCGAGGCCTGCATGATAGCGGTACGGCTCCGGCGCATTCTTCATCGTCGGATCTTCGACTCCGAGGTGACACGTTGTGCAGCGGTCGACGCGCTGCAAGCCGGTGAGCATCACCTGGTGGATCTCAGGCGGTGTGGCCAGAACGGCGGCCTTCGTAATCGCGTTGGGCTCCTCCTGCGCTTCCAACTGTAGGTAGTTCCGTTGAAATGTCTTCCACGAAGGCGTGTTGGCCTGCCAAGCCGCTGCGAGGATCAGGCCAAGGGCGAGGATACTGAGCACGAAAAAGATCTGCTGAAGTCTGCGTTCCATCACTCAGCCCCCGGTACAACATGAACCCACGGTGGAACGAACGCCCAGCCTGGTCCGCGGAAGAACGTACCAATCACGATCAGGGCAAGATTCGCGACCACGAAGAAAGTGAAGATCCAGAGAGCCCACTTGCGATCGGAAAGGCGCCGGCTTGGATTTCTGTCGAAGTATGGGATTGCAATCAGCGCGATCACCATCAGCGCAGGCACCACCACACCGCCCAGGAATGCCGAGTGGCTGACGAGTTCCTGCAGTCCGAGGAAGTACCACGGCGCCTTGGCGGGATTGGGCGTCTTTGCAGGATTGGCGAGTTCCTCAAGCGGCGCATTGAAGAAAAGCGAGATGGTCATGATGGTTGTGACCGTCGCCATGAGTACGACGGCCTCGCGAACAAAAGCATACGGATATGAGAAGACTGAGTCTTCTTCCTCCTCCGGCGAGATGGTCTCGAAGATCGGCTTGCCGGTTACGACCTCCATGAGCCCGTAAGTCTTAGACTGCGAAGCTGCCTGCGTCTTCAGCGGTGCAACCTTAGCGGGCGCTCCAATGGTGACCAGCGCTTCCTGCTTTTGCTCTTTGAGTTTCCAAACGGGCCGCGAGAGGCCGCCATCTTTGCGGACTCGCCAGAAGTGAACGATGGTGAACAGAATGATGAGCGCCGGCAACACTGCTACGTGCAACACGTAAAAGCGCAGCAGGGCGGCTTCTCCAACGGTGTGGCCGCCAAGCAGAAGTTCCCGGACTTGGCCGCCGACCAGCGGCGCGTAGCTGCCAATATTGGTTCCCACCGTGATGGCCCAATACGCGAGCTGATCCCAGGGCAACAGGTATCCGGTGAACGAAAGGCTCAACGTGAGCAGCAGCAGAAATACTCCGATGACCCAGTTGAACTGGCGAGGCTTCTTATAAGAGCCGGTGTAGAAGACGCGGCACATGTGCAGGAAGACACAGATCACCATGCCATGCGCGGCCCAGCGATGCATGTTGCGCAGAAAAGGCCCCATGAAAACGACGAACCTGAGATCCTTCATGTCCTGATAGGCGGCAGATGGATACGGCCTGTAATAGGCCATCAAAGCTATGCCGGTTGTGAGCAGGATCAGGAAAAGAAAGAAGGTAATGAAGCCCAGAAAGTAGGTGTGTTTGAACTTGAGGTTTTCCTTCTTCACTTTGGCGGGATGGATGTGCAGCCACACGTTGAGAAAGACCAGCTCGGACTTTCCCTTATCGGTGGACAGCGGATCCCGCCGCACGATCGATTGCCAGATTTCGCGGATCGGATTCATCGTTACACCATCAACCGGTACGAGGGCGGAACAACCTTGTCTTTATCGACACGCAGCATTCCATCGCGGGCTTGCGTCACCTCAAACCACTGCAAGCCGCGGGGTGCTGGGCCATGTTGTACCGCGCCATTGGGTCCAAATACGCTACCGTGACATGGGCAGTGAAAACGCTGGTCGCTCTGGAAGTATGCAACCGTGCAGCCCAGGTGCGTGCAAACTGCACTTGCCACGGCAAAACCTTTGTCGCGATCGCGAAACACGAAGATCTTTTCGTCCACCAGGAATGTGGGAGGCCCAAAGGGAAAATCGGCCGGCTGCCCGATTTTGAAGGACTGCGGCGGCTCGTAGAAAACGTTCGGCATCAGGAAGCGAATTACGGCTGCCAGACTGACGCCGACCGCTGAACACAGCGCGGCCACTCCTAGTGTTCCCCAACTGAGAAATGCTCGACGGTTCATGCCTGGGCTCCCCTATTCAAAGACTTCTCTTTCCTGCTGTTCCAACGCTTCCATGGTGATAGCCTCGGTTGGACATCGCTGGGCGCAAAGACCACAGCGAATACACTTCTCCTCGTTCTTGATAATTGCGCCGGCCTGGCCCGCCTGCAGTCGAGCCGCGGACATGCCGTATCGGCTTTGAATCAGCGCGTCGTAGCGAGCATCGCCGCTTACCTGCACAAGGTCCACCAGCCGCAGGCAATTCTCGGGGCAAACATCGACGCATCCGGCGCACAGAATGCACTTCGATCCGTCAAAGATGGTGTTGACCTGGCAGTTGAGGCAGCGCTTTCCTTCTGCACGGCCTTGTTCTTCGTCGAAGCCCAGCTCCACCTCGGCGATTCCTATGCGCCTGTTTGCTGCCAGAGCCGGCATCTTCTGCCGCGGAATCGTTAGGAATCCGCGCGGCATCTCCCAGTTGGGCAGGATGCGGAATCGACTGAGCACGGATTTGGCTGTCTTGCCACTAAGGTAAACATGAATGGAGCGTGCGGCGCGATGGCCGTTCGCAACGGCCTCGACGAGAATGCGTGGACCAAACGCCACATCGCCTCCGGCGAACACGCCAGGCGATGTGGTCATCAGGTTCTCGTCAATCTTGAGGATGCCGCGGGGTGTTACTTCGACTCCCTGGTCACTGCTAAGGAACGAGAGGTCCGCCTGTTGGCCGATAGCGAGGACCACGCTGTCGCAAGGGATGATCTTTTCTTCATCGCTGAAGGCTGGATTGAAGCGGCCATTTTCGTCGAACACGGTGAGACATCGGCGAACCTTAAGTCCGGTGACGACGCCGTTTTCTCCGACGATCTCCTTCGGGCCCCAGCCGTTGTCGACCACGATGCCTTCATGCTCGGCCTCGTCCACTTCACCTTTCCACGCGGGCATCTGCGCCCGGGATTCGAGGCTGACAAGCTCTACCTCTTCGGCACCGGAGCGGAGAGCCATGCGGGCCGCATCAAAGGCTGGCTGTAAACCTTTCGCATCCTCGTCCTCTTCGGCAAAATCGACCGCTTCATGCACCAACCGCACCGCGGCACGCGCCACATCGATCGCCACGTTGCCACCGCCGACAACCACAACGCGCCTGCCTAAATTGATTTCAAATCCCAGATTGACGTTGATCAAGAAATCGATGCCGTTGTAGACCCCCTGCAAATGAGCGCCGGGGATGTTCAGCTCGCGTCCCTTATTGAGTCCTGTAGCCAGCAGAACAGAGTCGAACTTTGAACGAAGCTCCGCGAACGATATGTCACGCCCGAGCGTCACACGCGTGTGCAGCGTGACTCCCATCGCTAGGATGTTATCGACTTCCATCTTGATAATCTCGCGCGGTAGTCGAAACTGCGGGATACCGAGATAGAGCATTCCGCCAGGCACAGGCGCTGATTCGAAGACCTCGACGGTGTATCCCAGGAGGGTAAGATCATGGGCGCACGTGAGTCCACACACACCCGCGCCGATAATCGCAATCTTCTTTCCCCGCCGGGGAGCTGGAGGGAGTTTCTTCCTGACCGGATCGTGGCCCGTGCCAAGATTGTGGCGATCGGTCGCATAACGCTTCAGCGCGCAGATGGCAATGGGCTCATCAATCTTGCCTCTCCTGCAGTTGTCTTCACAGGGATGCGCGCAGATTCGCCCCAGGACATATGCGAATGGATTTGGCGCTCGGGCCAGCAGATACGCTTCTTCGTCCTTCGATATTCCTATGGCCTGTACATAGCGACCGCACTCAGTATGAATCGGACACGCAGCTCGACAAGGGATGTTCTTGTCGAAGTACTCTCGGTCCGGAACCGTGATGGAATAGCGCATCCGTTCCCCAATCTGCCTATTTACAAATTTCTCTACGAAAGGAACCCGTATCGCCTTGCTGCAAGGTCATGAAGGAGGCCCCGGCGAGCGACCTACTTGCTCGCCGGGCAGGAGGCCACACGAGAGCGGCTTCACTTCGCTCTAGTGCTGTTGCGCCTTCAGCTTCTCAATCTCTTCATCGCTAAGCGACTTAAAGAACGCCGACGGATTCTTGTCTTTGCGATTCTCCTGATCGTATGCGAGAAATTCGAATATTGTCTTGCCCTGGCTGTCGTTGATGCCTGAGTTCGGCTTGTGCATCATGCGCTTTACATAGCGCTCCCACTCCACGCGCGTCATCGTGGTGTTGATTGGTCGCGCAATTGTGTGGCACTTGGAGCACTTCTCCGTGAATACCTTGTATCCCTTCTGCAGGTCAGGCGAGTATGTGGATACGTTGATCTTGTCCGGTCCTTTATCTTGCGGAAGCGTTACGTTACTGCTTTGCGTTATCGCCAGCATGGAAATGGAGCAATACCCGGCGAGAGCAAGATTGCGAATTGCTTTGTACATTTCAGCCTCTCCTTACCACATGAACCGAAAATCAACCTTGAATAACTTGTCAGTCGTGCCCAGCAGGGCGACCGGATCCCCGTCGTGTTCCTGGTTATAGGTCGCACGCACCACAATGTTGCCCATTTCCGTAAGAGCGCGCTCGGCGCCGACGCCCCAAGCTTGCGTATGCATCGTCGGATTCAAGCCTGCTTTCTGGGGCGAGTGGTCAAAGCGCGCCATGATCACGGTGCCTGGCTTGAAGTAGTAATCTGCTTCGCCGCGGACACTGTTGGCGGTGAACTTTGACTTTGGACCAGCCGGATCAGTCTGCCAGTCGTCGTGACTATAGATATAGCCACCTAGAAGGTCCAGCTTGTCGAAGAAGAGATAGTTGCCTAAAAGGCCAACCCGGTAGAAGTTCGGCCGATACGTGAATTCATTGTCAGCGCCCGCATTCTGGACCTGATCTTTTGAGCCGCGGTACATCATCACCGTGACGCCGCCGTCAGGCCCGAACGAGTAATCGGCATCTGCCCACACGTCCTTGCCGTTTCGGTTCGAGTTGGCGAGAATCTCGCTGCCGTCGGCATTGAGTCCGTTGGTGACTTTGAGCGAAGCCGCAAAGATATTCTTGAAGTAGTTCGAGGCCCAGGTGTATCCAACATCGACACCCACCGGGTGCTGATCGAGCGTGAAGAGGTTGGGATCGATGTTTGTGAGCGTGTATGCTGGATCCGGAAAGAGGTTGTAGAACATCGCTGCGCGTGTTCCCTCGCCCTCCTGCATGTGAATTTCGCCACCTTTGACAAAGTAGCTGCTGTTGGCGCGACCACCCGTCCACTCACCAAACCCTTGCTCGAGAAAGTTGTCGCCATCTTGGTAGAGCTCGTAGTGAGCAAAATACGAGAATCCCGTCTCCGGAACCGGACCGGCGAAGAAGATCGCCGCTTCGTCCATATTGAAACTCGATGTCGACGCAGACGTCGTCGGAGGAGTGCTTCCGGTTTCGGCGGTATTGCTGTCGCCCGTCACGCTGGCTTGCATCAACAATGCGGCCGAGTTGATGAAGCTGAACCGGATGTCTTTGTCGAGTGCCGTGATTTTTGGCGCGGGCTTCGTTCCGTCCATCTCGTCCGGAGGCATCCTGTAGCCGAGCCGTTTGAACATGTACCCGTTCTTATTGAGCGCCGGCGGCACAGTGTGGCAGGTGTAGCACTTGACGCCATATTTGCGTGCAAACGCTGGTATTGCGTTGCCAGGCTGCGGCATCAGCAGGATCAAGCCAAACACCAGCAGGATTGCTTTAGGGCATGAAGTCCAGACTTTCATATGCAGGAGCTCCTGCAGCTCTACGCAGCATGTCTGGGACCAAAGAGTGCGTTCTTTAGAATGAGCCACTTGCGCTTACCGAGAAGAAAAACTGGGGATTCTACTCCCCGCTTTCGGCCGGCGGTTGGGGGTTGGATTCCCCAATCTGTGCGTCCTTTTCCTTCTTCAGCAATGTGTAAAACGTCTTTCGATCTACACCAGCTTCGCGAGCCGCGGCACTGACATTTCCGTTGCAGCGGGCCAGTACTGCATTTGCATAGGAGCTTTCAAAGCTGGCCAGATATTGTTCGCGGGCATCCTTCCATGGCAGTGAGGACAGGCTGGTGGTTGCCTCGACTTGCGGCGCACCCTCCTCCACGTCTTCTGGTCGTAGAACACCGCCAGGATGCAGGGCGGTCAATCTTTCCATGACGTTCTTCAATTGGCGGACGTTGCCGGGCCAGCGCTCTTTCACGAGGGCTTCATAGAAGAGCGGCGAACCGGTGAGGCTTTTGCCGTAGCGGCGAGAGAACCTCTCCAGAAAGAACCTCGCCAGGTGTGGCACGTCTTCCTTCCTCTCACGTAACGGCGGCATCTTCACGGTGATGACGCTCAGGCGATAGAACAGTTCCTCCCTAAACGTGCCCGCTTTGATCTTGGCAGCGAGGTCCTGGTTAGTGGCGCACAAAATGCGGCAATCCACACGCACCTGCGAAAGTCCGCCAAGACGTCGGAGAGCGCGTTCTTCAACAAAACGGAAAAGACGCGTCTGTAACTCCACCCCCAGGTCCCCGATTTCATCGAGAAACAATGTCCCACCATCGGCCGATTCGATCAGCCCCTTCTTGGTGCGTTCGGCACCTGTGAACGCGCCTTTCTCGTACCCAAATAATTCGCTTTCAATCAACGAGCCAGGCATCGCGCTGCATTCAACCGGAACGAAGGGGCCGTCTTTCCGCCGGCTCTGGTTGTGAATGAATCGAGCTGCGACCTCTTTGCCTGTCCCGCTTTCTCCCAAAATCATTACAGTGGCATCGGTAGCCGCAGCGCGGCGGCACTTGTCCATCTGCTCCAGCATCGAGGGATTGCGGCTTTGGGCAGCATCTGTCTCACCGAGAGACTCCAAACGGTCTTTCAATTTCTCGACTTCGTGCTCCAACGTGGAATGAGAGAGTGCCCTCTTCACAACAAGAAGCAGTTCTTCTCGCTTGAACGGTTTCTGAAGGTAGTCGAATGCGCCGTTGCGCATGGCCAACACCGCGCCCTCCACTGATCCGAAAGCCGTGAGAAAGACGATCGGAAGGGAAGGCCGCGCTGCATGCAACTGCGCAAACACCTCCTCGCCCGTCATCCCGGGCATGCGCATATCCAAAAGGACAAGGTCGGGCGAACTCGCAAGCGCCTCCGCAAGTCCCTTCATCGGATCGACGAATGTGCAAACTGTAATGCCCGGCGTCCGAAGCATTCTCTGGATGTTTTCACCCAGGGCGGCTTCGTCGTCGATGACCAGGATGCGGCTCACTCTGTCGTTCCTCCAGCAAACCAATGGTAAGGTTGCCCGCGCGTGAATCGCGCAGGAGGCAGCTCAACTACAAAGCTGGCCCCGCCGCCGCTTCTCGATTCGTAACGGATTCGGCCATCATACATATCCAACAGACTGGCTGCCAAAAACAGCCCCAGACCCAGCCGTTCCCGCCCAGCACTATGAGAGACAAACGGTTCAAAAAGATGGCCACGTATATCCTCCGGCACTCCGGGCCCGTTGTCCTCGATTTTGACCACGACTCTCGCTCCAGCAGTGCGATAGGGCTCGAGGCGCACCCATATTGTGGCGTCAGTCCGCGCTTTCAGCGCTTCGATGGCATTGCTCAGCAGGCCGCGGACCACCTCACCAACAACATGTTCCGGCACATCAACCCGCGGCACCTCCGAAGCCTCCAGCAGGAGATTCACTCCATGGCTTGAAGCTGAAGGACGTTGCGCGTTGAGCGCGTCTTCCAGAGACTTTTGTGGAACAGATGCCTCAAAGATTTCCCCGCCGCGTTCGCGCCGCAACGCCTGCAGAAGTGTGCTCGCGATATTGCTCATGTATTGAGTCTCTTTGAGCATCTGCTGGAGATCTGCGCAAAGGGCAGGATCCTCCTTGCGTTCATCGAGAAGGACTTCAATGCGACCTGCGACAATCGCAAGAGGATTGTTGAACTCGTGCATGAATCCAGCCGTGAATTGACCAAGCAGAGTGAGTTGATGTGACAGCCGCGCCTGTCTGTCCGCAGCCTGTAACTCCTCGCGCAGGCGGGAAGTACGGTAACGCACTGTGTCCAATTGAAGCTTGAACTGGGCTACTTCTTCCTCGGTCTCCTGTACGTGCTCGCGCAAGCGGCGGTGCTTGCGAACTGAGTAGAACAACACTGGGAACGGAGCCAACAGGGCAGCGAAACTCGAAAGCAAGAGCGCGGACAGGGGATGCTTCTGTCCAATCCAGTACGCGAGTCCTAAAATCGGCAATATCCAGCATCCGCTCACCCAAAGAAGGTTCTGCACGCGTTCCTTTGGTCGGTTCGCGCCATGGTCTTCGTCTAGCTGGCTGGGCATACCGCTCAAGTGTAGTGCTTGAAACCCATAAGACGTGACTTCGACCAAATCCGATGAAAGTGGGCGAACCTCTCTCGGATGCCAGGCCAAGGTTCTGTATCTGAACCTACAGTTTTTGTCACAGCCGGATCGTCGAGATCCGGCTGTTTGTTTTGAGCGGTTTGGCGGGCCGGTTTTCAGACCCCTTTTGTCACACGGCGAAAAGGCCTTGTCAGGCTGTTTTCTTAAGGACACGTTGGATTGTGGCCGTTGAGACGGAATAGCCCTTGGCTATCTGTCTGATGCTCTGGCCACGTTGACGGTCTTGCTGGATAGCGGCGTTGTCCAGGACCAGCGGAGTTCGACCGATTCGTTGACCTTCAAGCCGTGCGCGCCGCATGCCGGCACGCACTCTTTCGACGATCAGCGAGCGTTCCAACTCGGCGATGGCAGCGATGATGATAACGATGGCCCGGCCCAGCGGGCCGCCGGTGTCGATGTTCTCTCGGAACGAGACGAACTCGACTCCTATGCGGTTTAGATCGTCGAGCACCGCCAAAAAGTGGCGTGTGGAGCGTGCGATGCGGTCGCACGCCCAGACCAGGACAACGTCGAAGCGGCCGCGGCGGGCATCCGTCATCATCTGGTCCAGCCCTGGCCGCTTGGCCTTGGTGCCGCTGATTCGGTCTGTGTACTCCTGGACGATCTGGTAGCCGCGCTGGCCGGCCATCTGGCGCAGGTCGTGTAATTGCGTCTCCGGGCGCTGATCGACTGTGGAGACCCTCATATAGAGCACGGCGCGCTTCACGCGCGCCTGCTTTTCGGCCTGGGAGCTAATCCGTATTTGGCGACGTAGCTTTCGATGAACTGTAAAAGCACGATCGTCATGTCGACGCCCTGCGCCGCGGTTGCCGCCTTGAAGGCGTTGTGGAGACCTGTTTCAACGTTCACGTTCACTCTTTTGACTCCTGATACTGCTGCTTTCT
>NZ_JBAUUO010000034.1:0-72410 GCF_049582745.1 Occallatibacter sp. | reverse complement strand
GTCCCACCGTTTTCCGCTTTTCCACCAACCCGCCCTTGACAATCCAGACAGTCGCTGAACGAAGCGCATTGGGGCCCCGCGAACGCGAGCGTTCGTGGGGCATGCGAAGTGAAGGACCTGCTTCTTGCGACCTTCCATTCCACCTCGGTCAGAGGTGCCCCATTGATGCCGCAGTTTCATCGCGGCATGAGTGGGAGACCACATGGCCCTCCCAACCACCGCCTGACATAATCAAAAAACATGAAACTCCGCGCCTACCTGCTGATGACGTTCGTGGTCGCCGTCTGGGGATCGACCTTCGTCCTCATCAAAGGCGCGCTCGCCGACGCCACGCCCGCGGCCTTCAATCTCATTCGCATGACGCTGGCCTTCGCGCTCCTCGCCGTCGCGTATCACCGCTCTTGGCGCACCATCCGCCGCAGCCACATCGCCGCCGGCGCGCTTGTCGGCCTCTGCCTCGCCGCAGGTTACCAGTTCCAAACCATCGGCCTCGTCCGCACCACACCCTCCAAATCCGCATTCATCACCGGACTGGTCGTCGTTCTCGTGCCACTCTTTTCCATCGTGCCCGCGCTGCGTCCCCCCGGCGCTCGCGCACCTCGCTGGAATGCCTTCCTCGGCGCCGCGCTCGCCTTCCTCGGCATCCTCTTCCTCACCTCGCCAAGTGTTGCCGGGAACGCATTCCCCCTCTCTCTGCTTCCCGATCTCTCGTCCATGAACCTCGGCGACATCCTTACCTTCGGCTGCGCCATCGCATTCGCCTTCCACTGCATCGCCCTCGGACACGTCTCGCCCCGCATTCCCTTCAAACCCCTCGCCATCCTTCAGGTCGGCTTCTGTTCCCTCTTCATGGCCGCGAGCCTTCCCTTCATCGAACGCCCCCACGTTCACTTCACCGCCCGCCTCATCATCGCGCTCGTCATCGCTGCCGCGCTCGCCACTGCCGCAGCCTTTTCCATTCAGAGCTGGGCCCAGTCCGTTCTGCCCTCCACGCACATCGCGCTCCTGCTCACTCTCGAGCCTGTCTTTGCATGGATCACTTCTTTTCTCGTAACCGGCGAGCGCCTCGGCCTCCGCCCCGCTTCCGGCGCGCTCCTCATCCTCGTCGGTATCGCTCTCACTGAACTCGTCCCGCAGCCACACGTCCCCACCGCCCACGAAGCCTGACCGACTCCCCACCGGCTCTCCCTCCACGATTCCACGACGTTCTGCGCAGGTGTTCCTCCCCTGAGCCTTTAATTGTGATTTGATTGGCTCGCGCCGCTGCCTTGTAGCACAATTGAAAGCAAGGCCCCCGTTGAGCACCACTCCCGAAAGGAAAACGCAGTGCAATCGCCATGGAGAAATCTCCGTGGACCCGCAAGGCTCCTTGCCCTCTGCGCCACGGTCCTGCTGGTCGCGTCCGGCCTTCTCGCGATCGAGGCCGGCACCATGCTCATCCTCGGGCCTGCACGCAACATCGTCATCAAGCCGTTCGTCCTGCTCGGCTATCTCGAGGTCTGCGCCATCTTCTTCTCGCTCGTCGGAATCATCTGCGCCATCGTGGGCTTCATCTTCTATCATCCGTATCTCTATGTCAGCGAGAAGATCATGATCTACCGCGCCCACCACACCGCCGAGGTCAGTGACGAGCACACCTCCTTCGAAGACGTAGAACCCGTCCACGTCCACAACCCCGAAGAAGACGGCGCCCCCGACTAAGTCAGCTTTGCGGCAGAAACCAATGATCATAAGGAGTTGGTGGCGAGACAGGACGTTTTTGGGAAAGGCGATCGTCGTCCTCGCCGCTCTGCTCCTGCTTCAAATCACGCTCGCCCTATCGAGCGGATACACTGTATTCCCGCTTTACGACGCATTCGCACACACGCGCATTGAGGACAGCGAACGGGGTCCGTTCCTGCTCTTTTGGTTTCAAGTGATGCTGTGCCTCCCAACGCTAGCGCTCCTGCTCATCGCGTCTGTCGTTGGTGCAATCCTGTCCTGGCGCCGACCGCGATCCATCCCCCGAATCGTTCCTCCACGCGACAAGATGGATAGCTGATTCCGTTAGCCAGTTGATGAGCCTCTAACTCTGAACTAAGGCCTCCGAACTCAGAACTGCCTTACCGCATTGCCGCTTCCCCCGAATCCGCCAGCGCATACACCAGCACAGCCATCACCGCCGCATTCTCGTTCAAATGCCTTTTATCGATCTTGTCGAACGTATCCGCCGCCGTGTGGTGATAGTTGAAATAGAACCGGCTGTCCTGCACGGGCGCAAAACTCGGCACTCCCTTTTCGGTCATTCCCGCAATATCCTCGCCTGTCTCCGGCGCACTTTCCAGCAAACCCGCTCCATTTGCATCCAGCACCTGCGCCACCGGCCTTAACCACCGCCCCAGTTCAGCTTTTCCCGCATAGTAGATTCCCGTCGGATGATCCGCGCCCAGATCGCTCTCGATTGCGCCCACATGATTTCCCATCTCCGCCGTGTGCTCTTTCATATATGCCGCCGCACCCTGCGATCCCTCTTCCTCGCTCATCCACGCAATCACGCGCACCGTCCGCCGCGGATGAATCCCCAACTCCTTCATCAGCTGGATCGCCTGCATAGACACCGCCACGCCCGCGCCGTCGTCAATCGCGCCTGTGCCCAAATCCCACGAGTCCAGGTGTCCCGACACCACCACCACCTGCTCCGGATGCTCCGTCCCCTTCCAGTCCGCGATCACGTTGTAGCTCTGCGCATCCGGCAGCGTCTGCGGAGTCAGCGTCAAATGCATCGTCACCGGCCCTTCGCCTGCCAGCACCTTCAGCATCTCCGCGTCCTCGGCCGTCACCGCTGCTGCCGGTATCTTCGGCGCGCCCGGCGCATACTCCGTCAGGCCCGTATGCGGCAGTCGAAAATCTGCTCCCCCCACGCTCCGCACCAGCACTGCGACCGCTCCCAGCGCAGCGCCCGCAATCGGCCCAGCACCGCGATACACCACGCCGCTCCCATACGCCTCGAGACCATGTCCCGTCGCCGCAAGCTCTTTGTCAAAAGGATGATTGAACAGCAGAATCTTCCCCTTCACCGCGCCCGCCGGCAGCGCGTGCAACTGGCTCCAGTTGTCAACCACCACCACTTCTGCCGTCAGACCCTCCGGCGGAGTCGCTGTGCTTCCCCCCAGCGCCGTCAGCACAACCTTCTGTGTCGTTCCCTGGGTCTGCCCCGGCCACACGGTCAGCTCGGCCGTCTCCAGGCCCCGCACCCAATGCGGCACTGAAGCCTTTTCCAGAGTCACCTCCGCACCCAGCGCCCGCATCTCGCCCGCAACGTAATCCACCGCCTTCTGTGCCTGCGGCGACCCGCTCAACCGCGGCCCGATATTGTCCGTCAGGTGCTCAAGTTCGTTGTACGCGTACTCGCTCTTCATCGCCGCATCGCGCAGCAGTTCCATTGTGTGGATCTGGTCATCGGTCCACGCTCTCTTCCCGCCCGCCAGCATCTGGTTGATCCGGTCCAGCATGGTGGGCTGCGATCCAGCCGCATCCGGTCCCTGGGCACTCTGCACCGCCCGCGTCTGTCCCGCGCACACCACCGCCCCGGCCGCCAACGTCGCAGCCGTAATCGTCATGAATCTGCACCACTTTAAGGGGGACGCCATGCCGGATGTTAGCACGCCTCGTGCAACACTGTTTGCCCGTGACACCCCCTATATAGAGAGAATGTTTTGCATTTCTCTCCCTGGGAGCGGCCCTGCTTTTCAACCCACACATTCGACCCTCCCGGCCCCGGCCTCGTGGCATGTCAGAGGAACGGCTCAGACTGGCTATACTTGAATTTGGCGCTTTGAAATTTCCCAGCCCTGTTGGCTGATCACGTTAAGAGGTCTTCGAACCGATGAAATCCCTTCTTGCACGCCTGCGCGCGAACCGTCTTGCATCGACGTTCCTTATCCTCGCCACCGTCTCTACCGCCCTCATCGGCGGCTCCTTCGCGGCTCACGGAGTGCGCGGACAGGAACGAACCAGCGACAGCAGCGATGCCACGCCTCTCAAAGTCGTCGACTCTACCGTCGAGCCCAACCCGTTCGTCAAGATCGCCAAGGCCGTTGGACCCGCCGTCGTCAACATCAATACCCGCACCCTACCCAAGTCCGCCGACCTCAAAGGACACCGCCTCAATCCCCACAGCCGCGTGCAGCCCAATCCCCAGAACCCCGGCGACGATGACGACAATCCGGATCAGGACGGAGGACAGGGACAAGGTCAGGGCCAGAATAATTTCCAGGACTTCTTCAATCGCTTCTTCGGCGGCCAGGTCCCCGATCAGGGTGACGGCGGTGACGATGGCCAGGTCCGCGAATCCCTCGGTTCCGGCTTCATCGTCGATCCCAAGGGCTACATCATCACCAACAACCACGTCATCGAAAAAGCCGACAAGATTTGGGTGAAGCTTTCCACCGATCCCGACAACGTTGACGAGGGGCGTCCCGCACGCGTCATCGGCATTGACAAGGCGACGGACCTCGCCGTCATCAAGATCGATACCAATACGCCCCTGCCTACCGTCAAAATGGGCAACTCCGATAAGGCCCAGGTCGGCGACTGGGTTGAAGCCATCGGCAGCCCCTTCGCCCTCGCCCAGACCGTCACCGCAGGCATCGTCTCCGCCAAAAACCGTACCATCGAGCCCGGTGTCGCCGGCCAGTTCCAGCACTTCATCCAGACTGACGCCGCCATCAATCCCGGCAACTCCGGCGGTCCGTTACTCGACATGAATGGCGAAGTAATCGGCGTCAACACCGCCATCTATACTCAATCCGCCGGCTATCAGGGCATCGGATTCGCCATGCCCTCCAACACCGTCGTCTCCGTCTACAACGACCTCGTCAGCCCCAGCCACAAGGTAACCCGCGGATCGATCGGCATCTCCTTCCACTCCGGCCTTTCCAGCGCGATTAATCGCGTCTACGGCTTCAAGAATGGCGTGCTGGTCAGCCAGGTCGAGCTTGGAGGACCCGCAGACAAGGCCGGCATCAAGCCCGGCGACATCATCACGTCCATCGACGGCCGCTCCATCAAGGATGGCGACGACCTCGTCAACGACATCGCCAGCCGCCGTCCCGGCTCCAGCATTCGCCTCGGCTTCATGCGCGACGGTAAACAGAACGACGCCACCGTCACCGTCGGCGACCGCGATAAGGTATTCGCCGAAATGACCGGTCAGCCCCAGCAAAACGCTCCCGATAGCGCCAGCGAAGCCGGCGAAAAGCTCGGACTCGTCGTTCGCCAGATCCCCGATCAGACCGCCGCTAAACTGCACATCTCCGGCGTCATGATCCAGTCCGTCCGCACCGGTTCCTTCGCTGACTTGCAGGGGCTCGTACCTGGACTCGTCATTACCCGCATCAACAAGCACCCGACCGGAACCAAGGATCAATTCGATGCCGTCGTGAAAAACCTCAAAACAGGAGACGACGTGGTATTCGAGGTCATGGATCCCCACCATCCGGAAAATGGAATCAGCTACATAGGGGGGACCCTGTAGCAACGGTTCACGCCGGGGAGCGAGCACCCAGCCCCTCGCTCCTCCCCGGCATCTAACTTTCGCAAGTGGCAAGAAGCGTCAGGGCACGACTTAACTTAACTCGTGCCGTTGAACGCCAACCAAGTATCCGGGCACGACTTCAATCTGCAGGACGGGCTCAAACAAACGTAAAGGCATGACGGATCTCGTTTTGTGTTAGGGCACGACTTTACAGCTAACTGAAAAGCTCGACGAGCCCAGTGCTTTGTAACAAGGGCATGCGGGGACCCTCTGGGTGAGCCAGGCCGCAAATGCAACAAAATGAGCGTCGGACTTTTAGCCCCTGAGAAATGTGCCTTCGCCGGGCTGTTCTTCTCTGTGCAATGCGATAGACGTCACAAATCTATACCGGCCGACGAAGGTACACCAGAAGCATTGGACTTTCGTTTTTTCTTGCCGAACTTTCGTTTTCTCCGTTTCCCGCTGCCAATTCCTTTTTATTGGCACACTCGATGGACGTTCCAGTAGAATTCGCTCCAACGTCCAGGATCTTAATCTCCAGAGGTATCCAGCATGCTTTTATTCCGAGCGAGCCTGGCGTTTTTGCTTTCCGCCGTTCTTTGCGCCGCCCCGGCCTTTGCCACCCCGACTCATAAGAAGTCTTCGAGTTCTCACGCCCGCTCAGCCCACCATTCCGGCAAATCCACAAAGGCGAGCGCCAAATCCCGCCACAAAAAGCTCCACGGCCAGCAGGCCATCGATCCCGCCCGTGCCACCGAAATCCAGAAAGCCCTCATCCGGGAGCACTATATGACCGGGGAACCCACCGGGCAGTGGGACGCCGCAACCATGGCTGCAATGCAGAAATACCAGTCTGACCAGGGCTGGCAAACCAAGCTCATGCCCGACTCCCGCGCCCTCAAGAAGCTAGGCCTCGGTCCCGACTACTCTGACGCCATCAACGCCCCTGGCGCCTCCTTCAACGGCCCCAAACCCCCTACCGACATCCCTGCCGCGCAAGCCGCAGGCTTCGCCTCCGCCTCCGGCGTCAATCGCTAGTCACGTTGTGACAGTAAATCTTGATAGGCCGCGTTCAGAAAGTTATTCCGATACGCGGTCGTTTTGCGTTGGGTAATGTTGACTTCGCAGCAGCCAGCTTTCTTCGTACATCTTCAACCTATGCCAGTCGGGATAAGGGTGTAGAACGCGAGGTGGTGGTATCCAACTGTCGAAGATCGGAGCAAACTTCTCCCACTTCTTCCTCGCGCGTTGACTACGACGAACCAGTACCTTACGCCAGAGTCGATTTACGCGTCTTTTGAAGATGCGCAACTGATCGATGTTGCCGGGGACAGCATGGTATTGGTAGTAGCCGGTGACCACGCTCCGAAGCCACACACCGTGGTTAGCTGGCAACTTCATCACGCAGAATCTGCCATTCCGCACCAACGTCTCGTGCCATTGCGATTCGTGTTCGATCCTCAACCACGCAGAACCCGCATCGACCAACCATCCCGTCCTGTGAGTCTGCATCTCAGCAGATTGTGACTTCAATCACCCACGCGTTAACACTTCACTGCTAGGCTGGACTTGAACGCAATTCTTTCCCCCGAGGTGCTCCATGACCAGCGCTACGACCGAAATCAACCGGACCGAAGCAAGAACCGAAGGCCCTCTCAGTCCCGACCTCCTCAAGAAGATGGACGCCTACTGGCGCGCCGCTAACTACCTTTCCGTCGGTCAGATCTATCTCAAAGACAATCCACTGCTTAAACGCCCCCTCACCCTCGACGACGTGAAGCCCCGGCTGCTCGGTCATTGGGGAACGACGCCGGGCCTCAACTTCCTCTACGTGCACTGGAACCGCCTCATCCGTGAGCGCCACCTCGACATGATCTACATCATTGGTCCGGGACACGGCGGACCGGGACTTGTCGCGAACACATACCTTGAAGGCTCGTACTCCGAGATGTATCCCCACATCGAGCAGAACCGCGACGGCATCAAGCGTTTGTTCCGCCAATTCAGTTGGCCCTACGGAATTCCCAGCCACGTGGCACCGGAGACGCCGGGCTCGATTCACGAAGGCGGCGAACTGGGCTACTCGCTCGTTCATGCCTACGGCGCAGCCTTCGACAATCCCAACCTGATCGTCGCTTGCGTCGTAGGTGACGGCGAAGCGGAAACCGGGCCGCTGGCCACCAGTTGGCACTCGAACAAGTTCATCAATCCTGCCACCGACGGTGCGGTGTTGCCGATTCTGCATCTGAACGGCTACAAGATCGCAAATCCGACGATCCTGGCGCGCATTCCTCATGCGGAACTTGAAGATCTGATGCGGGGCTACGGATACGAGCCCTTCACACTCGAGGGACACGACCCGGCGACCATGCACCAGAAGGCCGCCGCCGTGTTCGACCAGATATTCGACCGCATCGCCGCCATCCAGAAAGCGGCGCGCGAAGGCGGATCGACCGATCGCCCTGCGTGGCCCATGCTGATCATGCGCACGCCCAAAGGCTGGACCGGACCGAAGGAAGTTGATGGCAAGCCGGTGGAAGGCACCTGGCGCGCTCACCAGGTTCCGTTTGCCGAACTGCGCGAGAAGCCCGATCATCTGCGCCTGCTTGAGGACTGGATGCGCAGCTATAAGCCTGAAGAGCTCTTCGACGAGAAAGGTGCATTCCGTGAAGAGCTCGCCGACATCGCGCCAAAAGGCCGGCTGCGCATGGGCATGAATGCACATGCGAATGGCGGCTTGCTGTGGCAGCCGCTCAAGGTGCCGAGCTTTCGCGATTTTGCGGTAAAGGTCGACACGCCGGGAGCTACGACCGCCGAATCCACACGCGTCCTGGGCAAGATGCTGCATGCCGTGATGGAAGCGAACAAGGACACGAAGAACTTCCGCGTCTTCGGTCCCGACGAAACGGCCAGCAATCGACTGCAGGATGTAATCGTCGGAACCGGTAAAACCTGGGAGGCCGAGACGCTTCCGGTTGACGAAGAACTCTCGCGGACTGGTCGCGTCATGGAAATCCTGAGCGAACACATGTGTCAGGGTTGGCTCGAAGGCTATTTGCTTACCGGTCGCCATGGATTCTTCAACTGTTACGAGGCGTTCATTCACATCATCGATTCAATGGTGAATCAACATGCCAAGTGGTTGAAGGTGACGCGTCAGATTCCATGGCGCAAGCCCATCGCATCGCTTAACTACCTGCTGAGTTCACTCGTCTGGCGGCAGGATCACAATGGCTTTTCGCACCAGGATCCAGGATTCATCGATCACCTGGTGAACAAAAAAGCAGATGTGGTGCGCATCTATCTTCCGCCCGATGCGAATACCCTGCTCTCCGTCGCCGATCACTGCCTGCGCAGCAAGCACTACATCAACCTGATCGTCGCCGGCAAGCAGCCGGCTCCGCAATGGCTCACGATGGATGAAGCCGTCGCCCACTGCACCACCGGCCTCGGTATCTGGAAGTGGGCCTCCAATGACAACGGCAATCCCGATGTTGTGATCGCCAGCTGTGGCGATGTGCCGACAATGGAAGCGCTCGCGGCGGTAATGCTGCTTCGCACACAGGCGCCCGACCTGCGCATTCGCTTTGTCAACGTGGTCGATCTGATGACGCTGCAACCGTCGTCCGAACATCCGCATGGCCTGTCGGACGAAGAATATGACTCCGTATTCCCGCCAAAGGTACCGACGATTTTTGCATTTCACGGATATCCATGGGGTATCCACCGCCTCACCTATCGCCGCCATAATCACGACAATCTGCACGTGCGCGGCTACAAGGAAGAGGGCACAACGACCACGCCGTTCGACATGTGCGTGCTGAACAACATCGATCGCTTTCAGCTTGCGCTCGACGCCATCACGCGCGTATCGAGGTTGGCGGCGCAGGTCGACGAGGCGCGCCAATGGTACTCCGAGGAGATCCAGCGGCATCGGCTCTTCGTATCGGAGAATGGCGAAGACCTGCCCGAAATTCAGAACTGGCACTGGCAGCCCGGCAAGAGCAGTTAGATCCGCCGCTGCCTCAGCTTTGAAGAGCGTTGCTGTTTTGAAAGGGCATGGCTTTAGCCGTGCCGATAGAAAGCGGCCTGAATCCAGGGCTTTGGCCCCTGCGGGAGTTATGCACCTGCGCATAGATTTGTCAGGAAGAAGTTCAAATTTAAAGCAAGGGGTTTGTTTGAATGTCGTCTTTACCGATTTTGGTCTTAAACAGCGGTTCATCTTCCATCAAGTTTGCAATGTATCAAGCCGACTACGGCGAGCGCACGAAGATTTTTGAAGGTGCAGTCGATGGGATCGGCACCGACAATGGAAAGTTCTGGATCAACGATGCCACCGGCCAAAAACTCGTCGATCAGACACCACACCTTCCGAACCGCTCTGTCGCATTTTCGCTCGTCGAAAAGACGCTTCACTCCGGCCAGTTCCCTGCTCCTAAAGCCATCGGTCATCGCATGGTGTGCGGCGGTCCCACGGTTCTTGAGAATCAGCTCATCACGCCCGCGCTAATCGACGAAATGGAAAAGTACACCGCGTTCGCACCGCTACACACGCCGATCGCCGTCTACATCATGCGCGAGTCGCTGCGTTTATTTCCTGGCGTGCCGAACTTTGTGTGTCTCGACTCATATTTTCATCGCACCATGCCCGAAGTGGTGACGCACATGCCCATTCCCGAGGAGTATTCGGCGATGGGCGTGCGGCGCTTTGGGGCGCATGGAATTTCGTATGAATCGATTGTGTACCAGTTGCAGCCAACCGTACCGGAGAAGCTGATCGTGGCGCACCTGGGCAATGGCGCATCGATTTCGGCCATTCGTAAGGGCGCCTGCGTGGATACTTCGATGGGGCTCACGCCGACCGGCGGCATTATCAGCGGAACCCGCACCGGCGACATCGACCCCGGCGTGCTCCTTTTTATCCTGCGCAAAATTGCAGAGACCGCCAGTGACGCAAGCGAGGCGGCAGATAAACTCGAGACGGTAGCAAGCAAGAAGGCCGGACTGTTAGGCGTCAGCGACCTCTCCAACGACATGCGCGATCTGCGCGAAGCCATCGGCAAAGGCAACGCGAAGGCGCGGCTGGCTGTGGACAAGTTCGTCTGGACAATCCAGAAGTGGATCGGCGGCTACGTCGCCGAACTGGGCGGACTCGACATGCTGGTCTTCACTGGCGGCATCGGCGAGAACGACATCGCATGCCGCGCCGAAGTTTGCACGGGACTGGAAGCGCTCGGCATCGTGATCGATCCGGAACGGAACAACGTGCGCGGCGAGGCGACGATTTCAGCCGACACTTCGCGCGTTGAGATTCGCGTGATCCCGCCTGCCGAAGACCTCATCATCGTCAATCATGTGGTTCGCTTGCTCGGCGACTGACGATTCCCGCAAAGCGGCGGTCCGCACCCGCAGAGACGTGCTTGTTCTAAACTGATTGGTGAACACGAATTTATCCTTCATGCATAGTGTCGCAACGCCGATTCGCCTGAACCCGCTCCCCTCGCCAGCTCTTCGAAGCTTTGCCTGGGGAGTGCTGGCGTATTTTGTAGCCGTCATTTTGTGGGGCGCCGTGGTGCGCGCGACCGGTGCGGGTGCGGGCTGCGGCGATCACTGGCCCTTGTGCAACGGAACTGTGCTGCAATACTCGCCCGGCACCAACACGATCATCGAATTCACCCACCGCATCACCAGCGGACTGTCGTTCTTCTCTGCCGTTGGTTTGCTGATATGGACTTTTGCGGCGACGGTTCGCGGACATCTGGCACGCAGGTGTGCCGTGGCCGTAGTCGTCTTTACGTTGATTGAGGCGATCATCGGCGCGCTGCTCGTCAAGCTTGGCCTGACCGCGCAGAGCCAGTCGCCGCTGCGGCCCTGGTATCTCGCGCTGCACCTCACCAACACGCTGCTGCTGCTGGCCGCTCTCACGCTGACCGCGCATATGCTCAGCCGCAAGCGCGGATATCTGCGTAACGAAATTCGCCTGGTCGCCCCCTTCGGCACAATCGCCGGAATCCTGGTTGTGCTCGTCGTAGGCGTGACGGGTTCGCTCGCAGCGCTGGGAGATACGCTCTTCCCGGCAGCATCGCTTGGATCCGCGCTGGCCGAGGATTTTTCTTCGACAAGCGGCTGGCTGGTGCGCTGGCGTTGGACGCATCCAACGATCGCCTTCCTCGCAAGCATTCTTCTCATCTGGATCCTGGTGCGCGCAGCCAGGCGGACCACCGAATGGGACAATCGTGGATTGTCGGCGCTGGTCCTGATTCTGCTTGCCGCGCAATACGTTTTGGGCGTGCTCGATGTGGTGCTGCTGGCCCCGGTGTGGCTGCAGGTCGCGCATTTGTTGGGCGCCGATGTATTGTGGGCCGCGCTCGTCGTCCTTACTGCGCGATTGACGCTTCAGCCATTAGAGGTAGCGAAAGCAGAGTAGCTGATTCTACTTTCTACTCCCCTGTTCCCTAATCCCTATTCCCTGCTTTACATCACTAGCACGCCCGCCGCGGGATAGACCTTTCCATTCGCAGTTGCATTGATCACAGGCAGTTCCGGCGTCGCCGTCAGCCACTCAATCTTGCCATCGCGCAAGATCACTGTGTCTTCCGCCTTGCCCCCGCGAATGCTCGGATTCCAGGCAAAAGCTCGATTGTTGACGACAGTCTGCTGTCCTTCGGGCGTTGCCACCCACTCACGCTCGCCATACCCGGTAGCTCCGCCCTGGTGATGGAATCTCTCTTCGCCGGGAAAACCTTCGGCGGCGTACGCAGCCTGCGCCACACGGAACAACTCCGCCGAAGTCGCGCCGACCTTCGTTGCATCCAGCAATGCAGCATTCACCTGCGAAGCCGATTTGAACCGCGCTTCAAGCTCAGCCGGAAGTTGGCCGAAATGAACGAAGCGCGTAATCGAAATCGCCAATCCCCACTTGCGCGAGCAGAGATTGAGCATCCCGTACTTCTTCAGCCGCGCACCACGCGCGACCGCGTGCTTGTACTTGTAGATGCGTTCGTCAACCGCGAAGAGATAGACCGACGGCATAATGCCGCGCCGCAAAAGATTCGATGCGGTAATCGCTTCAAGATCGTATTCGCTCAACCCCGGTTCGACCTGGTGAAGCGATTCCACCGTAGCATCGGCCGTTTGCGCACCCAGCCAGCGATAGCGCGCAATTTCGCTCTCGCCCAGGGACTGGCGGAGCGGATAGAGATTGACCGGTATCAGCCCAGGGCCGGGCGTGTCAGAGCCAAGGTGCGCGCCTGCCATTCGTTGCGCAGCCGCTATCGTATCGTCGCCGTACCACGGAAACAGCACTGGCTCGAAATCAAGCGCGCCAAATTCCTCGTCCTTCAGGCGGGGTGCTTCATTCTCGGTGGTGAAGTAATAACGCTTGCCCTCCGCCGTAACCAGCAGCGAAGCCACGCCGGTCTCTCCCGGCGTCAGTACGCGAACCTCCGCCGCGCCGCCCGTCAGCCAGGCAATGTTCTCGTGGCGGCGAAGTAGCACGCCTTCCAGTTCCTGCGCACGTAGCCAGGCAACCAGCTTGTCATGCTTGGCATTCAATTCTTCGTTCCATGCCGTCTCAGTCACAACCGTGGTCCCGTTCACCACCAGGTCTTTATTGATCCGCTTGGTCATGCTTGCCGTCTCCATAACAATCTCCTCAAACGACTACGGGCGTCGACGCAGCAGTCAACGCCCGCCTTCACATTGCAAATAAATCAGTCCTCGAGATGCGGATGATAGTGGCTTTCCCATCCCATGTAGCGGGCAGCCTCATGCACCGGCCTCGATACATCGCTGAAGTTTGCCGCGACGTGGTGCTCAAATCCTTCGCGGCAGATATATTTCAGCAGCTTCTGCAAGTGCGGAATCTCCGCTACGCCTGCGCCGCCGAAAGTCTCCAGCGGATCGTCAGTGAAGCGGCCCGCGCCGGTATATCCCCGCACAATGCCGCGGCGATCGTCGGTGGAGTAGCGCGCAAAACTCATCGCGCCCGCTTTCACGCGGCCCACGCATGTGCCGAAAGTATTCAGCTTGCCCACGGTACCGGCGATGATCTCCTGATAGTCCATCTTTACGTCTTTGAAGAAGTGCTTCGGCAAATTCGAACAGTGGAAGCACACGCACTTGTCGGGATGGCTGCCGTAGTTATTGTTCCAGTCAAGCAGCGCGGAGGGCGTGCCACTCGCCAGCGCCATCATGTACATGCTCAGCGTGCCGGGCACGTCGACTTCACAGGCTGAAGGAATCAAGTCGTTCGACATCATGCTCATGATGGTGCAGGGCACCACGCCGAAGAATTCCTCCATCGATGTCCAGCACTGCACAGCGCTGATGGTGATGTGCGACTGCTTCATCCAGCCGTCAATCACAGCGCCCAGCTTAGCCATCTTCATCAGCGCTTCGTCGGGGATACCGGCGGTGGTGACGTATTTCTTGATCGCAGCCAACTTGCCCTGTGCCGCATCGTCGTTGTCCGTCATGCGGTTGATGCGGCCGAATATCTCTGACAGATCAATTGTCTCGATCGTGATGCCGCTGGTCTCGAAGATGCGTTCGGAATAGCGGACCGTGTTGAATGCCGTGGGACGCGCGCCAATGGCGCCGATGCGCAGGTTCTTCAGCCCCTTCACGATGCGGCAGACGGCTGAGAACCATTCGAGATCTGCCTTGAACTCCGCCGATGTCAGCGCTTCGGTATGCAGCGTGGTCAGCGAGTAGTTGATGCCGTATTGCATCATGTTGTTGCACGCCGACATCTTTCCGCAGAAGCTGTCGCGACGCGTGGCAATGGTCATGGCTTCGGAGCGGTCAGGCGTGGCCTGCACCAGCACCGGGACCTTCAATCCTGAAAGTCGAATCGCATCCACGATGCCGCGCTCTTCGCCGAAATTCGGCAGCGTAATGATAATGCCGTCGATCTCCTCGGCGTGCTGCTTGAAGAGTTCGGCGCAATGCTGCGCTTCGGTGTATGTCTCCACCGCGCCATACTTGGATTGTTCGGGCCCGAGAACGATCGCGCTCGCTCCCGCGCCCTCCAGTACTGAGATGATTTCTTCTCGCCCGGTCTTGGCCAGGTGATCCGGAAAAAAGCCCCGGTTTCCGACAATGACTCCAAACGTCATCTTTCTTTGTGCTGCCATGATTCAAGCTCCTTCAATTGCCGCACTAACCGTTGCGGCCCGGGCGAAAACGCAGGCTGTAAAAAAGGCCGACGAGCAACATCGAACCACCCCACCACACCGGGGCGTGCAAGGTATTCAAAACTACGTTGGCCAGGTGATGCGTAGCCAATTCCCACAGTCCATAGCCGAAGATCATTGCTCCATAAACCGTGAGCAAAACTCCAATGAAAAACCAGATCGAAATATGGCCGGAATGCATGCGACCTCCTTACCAGAAATAAACGTTGAGGGCGAGGAACAGAATAATGGCGATGACCAGCCAGAAGTATTCGTTCTTGTAGAAGGGCACCGGCTCTTCCACTGGCAGCTTTGTGGCGCCGTATACCAGGCCGTTGAGTTCCGCCAGGGACTTGGGTTTCGTGAGCAGGCTGACGATCACGTTGACGAGGATCGCAACAATAACCGACCAGAGTGCGCGGTACATGTTCTCTGCCATGTCCTTCGCATTTGGCGAAATTGCGACGAAACGCAACGCCGAGGGATCGGCCTTCACCCAACCCCACAGCCCGATCGAGGTGACGGTGCCCATCAGCAGTCCCCAGAAGCCGCCTTCCTTGGTAGCGCGCTTCCAGAACATGCCTACCAGCACCACGCCCAGCAGTGGCGAAATAAAGAAGCTGAAGAGCGCCTGAACGTAGTCCATGATGCCCGCTGCGCTCATCACAAGGTACGCGGTGCCGATGGAGACAATGACACCAAGAATCGTGGCCCACCGTCCCACTGTGACGTAATGTTCATCAGGAGCATTCTTCCTGATGAGCGGCTGATAGATGTCGTAAGTCCACACGGCCGAGAAGGCGCTGACGTTGCCCGCCATGCCGCTCATGAATCCGGCAATCAGGGCCGTAATTCCCAGCCCGAGCAGACCGGGTGCCATGTAGCGCACCATCATCAACGGCAGAACCTCGTTGTAGCTGTGCAGCCCAGAACCCGGAGTAACAAGGTTCTGCCCCACCAGATGCATCAGGCTGCCGTCCCCATTCTGCAGAACAACGAGTCCGAGCAGGCCGGGCAAAATCACGATGAACGGCACAGCCATTTTGAAGAACGAGCCGATGATCGGAGCCATGCGTGCAGAGCGCAGGTTGTGTGCGGAGAGAACGCGCTGCACAACGAGGAAGTCGGTCGTCCAGTAGCCGAAGCTGATTGCGAATCCGAGACCGAAGACGATGCCGGTCCAGTGAATCCCCATCGGGTTGTCGGTGAAGTGGCCCATGCTGCGCCACATGTGCGTATAGTCGCCGGGAGCTGTTGCGCCGGTCGCAATATTGTGCGCGAGCTTCGCCTTGAATCCGTTCCAGCCGCCCGCCTCGACCAGGCCCAGAATTGGCACCAGCAGTGCCCCGCCCCAAATCAGCATGAACTGCAGCACTTCGTTGAAGATTGCCGAGCGCAATCCGCCCAGCGCCACGTATGCCGCCACCGCCAGAGACGAAACAATGATGGAGAAGTTCAGATCCCAGCCGAGAACAACCTTCATCACTTCGGCCATCGCGAACATGTTGACGCCGCTCATCAGCACGGTCATGAAGGCAAACGAAAAAGCGGAGACGGTGCTGGCGCCTTGTCCGTAGCGCAGCTTCAGGTAGCCGGGCACGGAGTGCGTCTTGCACACGTAGTAGAACGGCATCATCACGATGCCCAGGAAGAGCATCGCCGGAATCGCGCCGACCCAGTACCAGTGTGCCGCGAGGATGCCGTACTGATACGCCGATCCGGCCCAGCCCATCAGTTCCAGCGAGCCCAGGTTCGCCGAGACAAAGCTCAGGCCTGCAATCCACGCCGTCATTTCGCGCCCGGCCATGAAAAACTCTTCGCTGGTATTAGCCTGCCCTTTCAGGTAGAAGCCGATCCAGATCACCATCACGAAGTAGATCGCGATGATGGCGATGTCGAGCCAGCTCAAATGTGCCAGTGACGGTGCGGCGAGGGCGAGCAGCGCCGCTGGTGAAGGGGGCATTCCTGCGGCGGTTAAGCCAGGAACTGAAGCGAGCATTGTGTCACCTGCAATCGGGTGAATACATCCTGTTGCGACGCGGACGTTCGCCCATAAGTAAATGGGTTTACTCCACGAGTTGTCAAGCTTTCAAACAAAAAATTATGGCCGGGAATCTTCGACGCAGCAGCCCCAGGGAATTCGAGTCGTTCCAAAGGGATACGTTTTCCGGCACGGAGTCTAACACAGTAGGCCGTTGGCACAACACCTACGGATGGCGGACAAAATTCGCTTACCCTGGCGCGCCCGCCGCTCGAAGGAATGCCGTTGTCTTGTTTTCTCCCCCCGGGAATTGCAGCGCATATTCAAAGGGCGTGGATTCGACCACCTCTTCCGGCCGATCATAGTGGCCGGGAATCCTGGCTGAGACTCCGAGACTGGCGCCGTGCATCACCAGAAGCTCCACCATGGGCAGACCAAAATCGAAAAACTGTGAGACAGCGTGAAAGATTGGCGTTTGTCCGCCAACACCCTCTTCGTCGATCTCCGCGCGGGCATTGACATCCGCGCCGCGACTCAGAAGCAACTGAGCCGCCTCGACATCTCCGTATTCCGCTGCGACATGGAGCAATGATCCACCGCGGAGTGTGAGACTTCGACTCCCCGTGCTTCCGAAATCGAGTTCCCCGAATCGCCGGTTTACCAACCCAGGGTCGGCGTCGAGAAGTTCGCGCAACCGGTCGATGTGTCCGCGCAGAATCTCGAGGGCTGCGGGAATGTTGCGTCTCGCCGGGCAGCCGGTGACGAGCAGAATATCAATGCATGCGCGCAGGCGTTCTGAGCGTGAATACGTGCCAATCACATAGTCCAGTGCGGAATCTGGATACTTTCGTCCAGCCCTCGCACAATCGGGATTGGCGCCGTGATCGATCAGCCATTGCAGCGATTCCGGCGCGAGTGTTTCGCATGGCGCGAAAATAATCGGGAAGAAACCGCCCCACTCTGCATTCACGTCCGCACCGTTTCGCACGAGCAGTTCCATCATCGGAATGCGATCATCCCTGAGGGCTGCGCGCATCAGCGGACCGTCGCCCCCTTGATGGATATCCGATCCGTGATCGATCATCCACTGTGCCATTGCGAGCCTGACCGGAGTCGGTGGTTCCCACGGCACGCGGCACTCAGCCACCCAGGTCAGCGGGCCGTTTTCTTCGTACCCGATTGGGGCGCGATGCAGCGCGGGGTTCTGCTTCATCAGATGCTGCACGCGATCGAGATCATTGGTGTCGATCGCCTGCTTCAGCTCAATGACTTCTTCGCCGATGTTCTTTTCGTCGACATGGGCTTTGAGTCGAGGCCAGCTTGCAAAGCCGTACATGCGCGCAACCATCCGTTGCGACTCGCTGAGCGACGCGGCTTCGCCGGCCTTGAGAAGCGCTTTTGCCTCGTCCTTCAGGTAGCGAAGATTGGGACGGTCGGGGAGTTGACGAGGGGATTCTGCAGATTCGGCGGGCATGCTGCCTCCTTTCATTGTTGCGCCCGATGTCCGCGGTGCGGGCTGAAAGAAGGTGTGTGAAATTGAACAAATCGGGTGGGCTTAAAGCCCTTTCCGCGGACCGGATGCGTCCCTGGCGCTGACAGAAGCTTAGCAGAAAATTCGCCCGATTCGCCCAACCGGTCGGCTCAGCGTCGAATCCGCATTTCTCGCTTGTTTTTGCCGTCTCAGAGCGATACCTTGGGTTATGGGATTGTCATTCCCCTTCCCTCGTCCCTCATTCTTCCGGTCTTGCATTTCGCCGCGTTCGCGGCGGTGGTCTGTCCAACTCCATTTCCAACCAAAGGAGTCCTGCCGATGTACCCGACCGTCGATCCTTTAGCTCCCAACGGAATTTCCCGCCGCAGCTTCTTCCGTTTCGCCGCCGGAGCCTCCGCGGTGGCCAGCCTGCCTATCCTCACCGAGGCGCATCTCGCCTACGCCGAACGTCCCAGGTTTGCCGACCCCAATAAGGGCATCCACATCGATGCCAACGAGAACCCGATGGGGCCCTCTGAAGCTGCCCGCCAGGCCATCATCGACATCGTGCCGCGGGGCGGCCGTTACCTGTTCAGCGGCGAAGAGGAATTGACAGGGATCTTCGCCAAGCAGGAAGGCCTCAGCGCCGAATCGGTGATTCCGTTTGCCGGTTCGAGCGCTCCACTGCACTACACGGTACTCGCCTTCACCAGCAAGGACAGACCGCTGGTCACCGCCGATCCCGGCTACGAAGCACCTATGTGGGCAGCCAAGGTGAGCGGCGCGTCGGTCATCAAGGTGCCGCTGGCCGATCCCAAGGGCGAAGCCAGGCACGACATCAAGGCCATGCTCGCTGCCGCTTCGAATCCCGGCGTGATTTACCTCTGCAATCCCAATAACCCAACCGGCACCTGCACGCCCCGCAGCGATATTGAGTACGCCGTTGCCAATGCACCCAAGGACACTGTCCTCCTGATTGACGAGGCCTATATCCACCTCTGCGATGCGCCGCGGTCGCTCGATTTCGTAAAAGAGGGCAAGAACGTCGTCGTTCTGCGCACCTTCTCCAAACTCTATGGCATGGCTGGGCTCCGCATGGGGTTTGCCATCGGCCGGCCTGATCTGCTGGCGAAGATCTCGTCGTTGGGCGGCATGAATGCGCTGCCCATTACTGCGGTTGCAGCAGCCAAAGCAAGTCTGCTCGACGCCGACCTCGTCTCGACACGTAAGAAGATCATTGCCAACACCCGTATGCAAACGCTGGCCTGGCTCAAGAGCGAGGGTTATCGTTGCACACCTTCAGAGAGCAACTGCTTCATGCTCGACGTCCGCAAGCCCGGCAAAGAAGTGCAGGCCGCGCTGGCAGCGAAAGACATGTATGTCGGTCGCATCTGGCCCGCATGGCCCAACAGCTTGCGCATCACCGTCGGAACGGCAGATGAGATGATGGCCTTCCGCAAGGACTTCACCGAAGTGATGAACAGCAACACTGCGGGACTGGTTCCGCCCGAGATGCCGCGGCGGCTGCAACAGGCACCCTTTACGCATCTGTCGTGAACGCAGTTGTCAGTTCCAAGTTGTCAGTCCTAAGTTGAAAAAGCCCCGTCCTCGGACGGGGCTTTTTGCTGGTGAAAATGATAGGACGGCGAATCTCCGAAGAAAAAGATGCCGGCCGCTATTGACGACCGGCATTGCGTTCAAACTTGAGTGACGGTTTCCGCCTTAGAAGATGAGCTTCAGAGCCAGCTGAACGTTGAACGGCTCTCCGGGGCCGATACCCGGCGAGTAGTTCCCCGAGCCGATCGTCGAACTTGTTGTGCCGAAGCCGCCAACTCCGTAGTAGTCGTTGCAGAGCTGGTTGCAGGACGGACTCGCCAGGTTCAACCGGTTGAACACGTTGTACATTTCGGCCCGGAACTGCGTATCCACCGGGAAATCGTGGATGTCGATTTTTGTATTCTTGAACACCGAGAAATCCACGTCGGAGAATCCGGGTCCGTAGATGTTGTTGCGGGCGACGGTGCCCCAGGTGTTTGCATCGGGTTCCACAAAAGCATCGGGGTTAAACCACTGCACCGTCTTGCTTCCGCCGTCGCTGACTATCTTATGGCTCACGCCGGAAAACGGGTTCGAAACCTGATTCACGCGCTGGGTGTACTCATAGGTGCCGCTCGTGTCGTCTCCGTTGTACACCGTGATGGGCTGCCCTCCCTTGAACGAGAACGCCGAGTTAAATGCCCAACCGCCCGTGAGCGCCTTCGGCCCCTTAAACGTTGGCATGTCGAAATTGATATATCCCACCACTGTGTTGCGCGTATCGAAGTCGGAGTTGCCGTAATCGCCCTTGAAGTTGTAGCTGTCCTGCGGAAGCGCGCCTCGGTAGGCCGTAACTTCATCGAGGTTGTGACCCCAGGTGTACGCCAGTTGCGAAGTTACGTGGTGCCACGCCGTAGTGCGGAAGATCGCCTGCAGCGAGTTGTAGTTGGATGTTCCGATGCTTTGGATCTGGTTGATGTCGGAATAGCAGAACCCGCCAAACGTGCATGGCGTGCCATCCGGCGAACCCGCCGGCGGAACACCGGTAAACGCTCCGGGCGCCCCACCCAGATGAGGCTGGTTGATGTTGAGCAGGCTGAGGAGTTTTCTTCCTTCACTGCCCACGTATCCAAGCTGGAAGAATGCTTTGCCGTTGATTGATTTCTCAAGCTGCAGGCTGAAGTTTACGTTGTAGGGCGAGCGGAAGTTCTTGTCGACGCTGAACGCGCCGCAGGGCGAAGACTCCGAGCAGGAGAGCGATCCTGTTGGAATGATCTGCTCGCCGGCCACGATCGTCTCGGGAACTCCGGTTGGAGTAGTGATGGTAAACACCGGATTCGATCCGCCTGGATTGCCTTCGAGTCCGTTCGGCGCGCTGTTGCCCGGCCGGTTGTCGAGGAACGGATTTGCATTCGGAGTATCGAAGAAAAGTCCGATGCCGCCGCGAACCACTGTCCCGGCGCTCCAGCTTGGCTGATAGCTGAAACCGACCCGCGGGCTGAAGCTGGTGTAATCGGGCTCGTAGATATTGCTGATGTCCGCGCCCTGGAACACGATCCCGGTCGGCGTCGTCCCCGGCCGGAAGACCGACAGGTCTTTCTTGCTGTCGTGCATCGGCTGCATGTAGTCGTAGCGCAATCCGAAATTCACATTGAGCGAGTTTGAAACCTGATAGCTGTCCTGCGAGAAGAAGTCCAATCCATTGGAATAGACCGTGCGTTCGGGATCGCCCGCCACGATGGAACCCTTGGTGAGATAGCCTGCCATGAAGTCGGCGAGCGCAGCCACGTTGGGATCGAGAGATGCATCCCCGCTCCAGGGTCCCACTGTGCCCTTGAAGGTGAAGGAGCCTGTCGAGTGCCGCCAATAGAATTCATTCACCTGGGCGTGACGGTAACCGCCGCCGAGGCGAAGTTGATGCTTGCCGATCGTCCAGTTGAACGCGTCATCAAGATTCCCGGTGATGTCATTGCGGCCTTCCGGTGGAGTGTTCCCCGTCGGCTCAAACCCGCTGATCGTGATGTTCGGTGCGTTCTCCGGGAAGATTGATCCGGTAATGAATCCGGCGTCGGAAACTGCATTGAAACCGGTCTTCGCATCTGAAAACGTCTGGTTGAAGTAGTTCACGCCGATCGTCAAAGAGTTCGTCATCGACGGAGTCAGCACCAGGTTGTCGGCCACGCTGTAGTTGTAAACGTGAAGTGGAGCGATCTCAAAGTACCACGGGTTCACATCCGTCTGCCCTACCGGCGCTGTCTGCGTACCCTGGCCGAGAAAGGAACGGGCTGAAACACTGTGCTTCTGGCTGAACGTGTGATCGAGATGGATAACGCCGTTGTAGCTGTAACCGAATTCGGGAGCGGGTGATTGAACTGGCCCAGGCGTCGTTCCAGCGAGAAGATTGGCCGGCCACAGAATCGTGAGCAGATTCGTCGTGGCAGGATTCACAGCAACCGAATCGTAATCTCCATACTGGTGCTCCGCGTTTTGCAGAACGTCCATCGCTGCCGACTGGTAGTACTGGTTGGGCTCGTAACCGCTGTTGCCGGTGGCGATGTTGAACTTCTGCTTTTCGAAGTTCACGAACCAGAAGGTGTGATCTCTCCAGAACGGGCCGCCCAGCGATGCGCCCCATTGCACGTTCGAGAGCGGCAGATCGCCCAGCGTGTTGAACGGATTGCTCACCGCTAATGCCTGGTTGCGCTCGTAATAATAGGCCGTGCCGTGCAGACCATTGGTTCCCGACTTGGTGACAAGGTTTACGGTTCCACCGGGATTGCGGCCCACCTCGCTCGAAGACTGCGTCTGCAGGCTGAATTCGGCGACGGAATCGATCGGCAGCGTGACGCCTGCGATGTTCTCAACGCCGCCCTGGTTCACTGCCGGAATGTTGTGCCACCAGTCGTTATTGTCCGAGCCATCGATCTGCCAGTTGATCTGGTTGGCGCGCGTGCCGTTCACCGATCCGTAACCGCCCAGCGCATATCCCGCAAAACCGGGTGCAAGTCCGATCATCTGCGTGAAATCGCGGCCGTTCAAAGGAATGTCCTGAACCGTCGTCTCAGGAATATCGGTCGTTTGCGTCGCTGAAGTGGTATCGAGCGCAAGCCCCGATGCCGATACTTCAACCGTCTCGCCGGTCGTCTGCACCGAAAGCTTCACCGGCAATGTGTAGATCACGCCCGCCCTTACGGGCACGTTCTTCACAACCGATGCCTTGAATCCCGATGTCGAGACTTTGATGGTGTAGGCGCCGAGCGGCATGTCCTGAAAACTGTACTCGCCCGCGCTGGAAGTGATGGTCTTATGAGATACGCCGGTTGCAGAATCCGTGGCTTCAACCGCCGCTCCCGTTACAACCGCGCCGGACTCATCCGTCACGGTTCCATTGATTCCGCCGCGAAATGTCTGGGCCAAGCCGTTGAAAGGCATGGCGACGACGAGGGCAGCCGCCATGAGAAATGCGATGAATACACTCTGGGTACGGGGATAAATCGTGTGCATCTGTCCTCCAGAATTTCGAATTTTCTTTTGGTCTGCGCCCTTGAAAAGTGCGACCGCCTGTACGGCGAATAGGGCGTCAAAATGCCCGCAATATGGCTTATTTTTCTTTGGGATGTTTAGAGGGATGGAAAGTGTGGGGTTGGGGTTCCATTCCCCACAATAGATTGCAACCAAATAAAGATGCAATCAGGAAACCCGTAAATTTCATTTCGTGTTTCGCACTGAGCCGGCTCGATCGCGTGCTTCAGCCCAATGCGAAACTGGTCTATCCTCTTAGGCAGAGACGAGGCTTGCGTGGGACCTGGGAGCACCCGGAAAGGGCAAGTTTACGTGATTTACCTCACCTGCGCCCGTGCGCCCCGGCACATCCTGCCAACGTCTGCGGTGCGACGCTTTTGCGTACAAGGTGTGTGCCATGTCGGACGCCGGACTCAACCGATGGGCCCATCCATCCGTAATTCTGGTCGCAACGGATCTCAGCGACCTGGACCGGCTCATTCCATTTGCGCTGCAGCAGGCTCACCAGTCGAATGCGCGCATCATTCTGCTGCACGTTCTCGGCCCTGGAGTTGGAATCGCGGCCGACGCCGCAGGCATGCCCTACTACGATCCCGCAGGCGCTATCGATTTTGCGATCAGGACGATGGAGCCCTGGAGAATGAAAGCACGCGGGCAGGAGATTCCCTGCGATGCCATCGTTCGCGAAGGCTCGCCTGCACAGCAGATCATCGCCGCTACGCGCCAGTTCAACGCACATCGCTTATTTGTCGGGACCCGGAGCCGGAGCAAGGTCAGCAAGCTGCTCCTCGGCTCCGTGGCAGAACAAGTGCTGCGCTCGGTAAATCTCCCGGTCATTACCGTGGGACCCGCGGCTCATCTCGAGGTGAACGTCGACGCCCGCCAAAGGGTCGTTTTGCACGCCACCACGTTAAGAGAGGCCTCAAGCCCGAGCGCAGCGCTTGCATGCCAGATTGCTTCTGACCGCAAAGCGAGACTGGTTCTGCTGCATGTGTTGCCGCCGGTCGACGAGATGGAGCGCGAGCATCTGCCTACAGGACTGGACTCGACGGCGATGCGCGAGTTGCGCATTCTCGCGGCGGAGATCGGCGCCACTGATTCTTGTTGCGTCGAGGTCGATACTCGCGTAGCGCACGGTCACCCCGCGATTGAGATCCTCGCAGCTTCGGTGGATCTCGGTGCGGATCTCATCGTGCTGGGATCAACACATCGCTCGTCGATTCACAACCTCACCCACGATCGCACGATCTACCGCGTTCTCGCGCACGCTCGCTGCCCGGTGCTCACCCTCCGTGACGAAGAAGAAGTTCCGGACCCGATTCCGCCGGAACACGACAAGATCAGTCTCTAAGTCAATCGGCAGCCATTCAACAATGTCATTCCACGCGCAGCGAGTTGATCGGATTTGTGTGTGCCGCCTTGAGTGCGGGAACGAGACTGGTCAACAGCGTCACGATGCCCAGCAGCAGGGCCGAGGCCGCGAGTGTCATTGGATCCGAGGGCTTCAGTCCGAAAAGCATGCTGCTGGCTTCGCGGCCTGCCAACAATGCCAGCACCGTTCCCGCGGCCAGCCCTACAAGCAACATCCCCACCGCGTCACGCAGCAGCGCGCCGATAACGCGCTCGCGGCTCGCCCCCAGCGCAATGCGAATGCCAATCTCGCTGCGCCGTTGTGCCAGGAAGTAAGACAGCACGCCGTACAAACCCACCACCACCAGCAATGCGGCCAGCACGCCGAAGAATCCTGAAAGCATGGCCAGCATGCGGTCGCCCACGAGATTGTCGCGAATTTCCTGCTCGAAATCCTGGAACTGTATGATCGTTCCCGGATGCTTCTCTTCGAACATATGCCGCACCGTCTCTACAGCCGCCACGCGATCGCGCGCAGCAAACATGATAGCCGTCCCCGGCCCCTGCGCGGTCACGGGAAACTGATCGATCGGCGCGAACGCCATCGGGGGCGTCTCATTGCGAATATCGCTATACTTCGTGTCGGGAATTGTCCCGATAATCTCGAACGTGCGCTCGGGATACTGCGGCTCAGGCCGCACGTGCACATGCTGGCCGAGAGGAGAGGGCGTGCGAATGTATTTTCGAATGAATGTCTGGTTCACGATCAGGACGAAAGGAGCATCGTTGGTGTCGCGGTCGGTAAAGTTGCGCCCTGTCAGCAGCGGAATGCGCAAGGTGGCAAAATAGCTCGGGCTCACGTAGGTAAACTTGCTCGATCCATCGAGCGGGCCCACGTCCACGTGATGGCTCCAGCTGCCTCCGGACAAGGGAACGTTTGTGGTGCCGGCAGCATTCTCGATACCCGGCAGCGCGCGCACGTCATCCGCGAGTTGCCGCTTATAGGCCGCCAGGTTCTCCGGCTTGATATTCGCAAGTGGAAAATTGAAATATCCGACGGTGATTCCGTTTTCCCGCATGCCGGGGTTGATGGTCATCAGGTTGCGATAGCTACGCACAAACAGAAGAGCCCCTACCAGCAGCACCATCGAAACGGCCACCTGCGTAATCACCATCGCGCGCTGCACCGAGAATCGTTCGCGATTGCCCACAACGCCGCGCTCGCCTGATTTGATCGAGCTAATCGGCTCCGCATTTGCATTGCGCATGGCCGGGAACGTTCCAAACAGTACGCAGGTTGCGATCGAAACCACGGCAGCAAACAGCAACACGCGCCAATCAGGCGCAATCGTCAGATGAATCGAGTTCTGGCTCGTGTTCAGCGCAGGCACCAGCGCACGGCTCAGCGGTTGCGCGAGGGCGACACCCAGTGCCGCGCCAATCGCAGCCAGCAACGCGCTTTCGAGCAGTATCTGCCGCAACAGGCGGCCGCGCGATGCACCAAGCGCCATCCGAATGGCCATTTCGCGCTGCCTTACGCTCGCCCGCGCCAGCATCAGGTTGGCAAGATTCGCGCAGGCAATCAGCAACACCAGCCCCGTGATGGCAAGCAGCAGTTCCAGGGAGCTGCCGTATTCGACCCGCAGGTAGCTCACACCAGCACCCGCTGGGTATGCTGCCAGCCGAAACGCTTTGAACCTCTTAATTGCTTCCGGACTGTATCCCTAGGGCGCGGTCCTTTCAAACAGCCCCGGACTCATCGCATTAAAATACACCGACGCCCTTGCAGGCTCCAGCCTGGCTTGAGACGCCCCATTACAGAAAACGCAAACACCTCGCGCCGTGGATTGGGAGGTGTGCACGTCGGGTATGCAAGATCAAAGTGATCGCCCACGACCAGTCCGAAAAAGGAAGGCGGCGTCACGCCAAGCACCTGCACGGTCTTGCCGCCAATGATGAGCGTCGAGCTCCCTGTGATCGGCGCTCCGCCCATTTCCGATTTCCAGAAACCGTAACTCGCCACCACTTTCGTCAAGTTGCAGACTGCTTCATCCTGCGGTTCGACTAACCGGCCCTGCCACGGCGCAACGCCGAGCACGTTGAAAAAATTTCCACTGACCTCCAGTCCATTCACGAGGCGCGGTTCGCTGAGTTTACCCATAAGCACTTGGCCTGTGCGGAAGGCGAAGATGCCGGCAAATGGCTCGTGGTGATCCTTCACCTCCTGCCACATCGGAACAGTGAAGTTTCCAAGCAGGCCATTGTTGATTCCGAACCCGTTGGTGCCTCCCGCGATCCTGACCTCAGCCAATTCGCCAGGATTGCGCACCGGGAACGTGCGCAGCCGCACTGCGTCCAGAAGTTCGAAGATCGCGGTGTTGGCCCCAATCCCGAGTGCCAGCGTCGCGACAACCACAAGCGCAAAGCCGGGACTCTTCACAAACCCGCGCAGCGCCATGTGTACATCGCGCCCCAGGCCCTCGATGCCCAGCGCGGCATCCTCGGCCCATACCCGCTCGCGCGTCGCAGTCGGGCTTCCGAATCGCAATCGCGCCTCGCGCACCGCCTGTTCGCGGCTCATGCCTTCCGCCATGTTGTCGTCGATGCACATCCGCATGTGCTCTTGCAATTCCGCCTCGATCTCGCGCTCCATGCGCGAACGCCGGCCTAGCATCACGATGCGACGAAAAAGTGCCATCCCTCACCTCATGCAAAGCGGAGAATTGCGTCGACGCCCTTGACGACCTGCTCCCAGTTTTTCTCCCGGCTGGCCAACTGCTCCTTGCCCGCCCTGGTGAGCGCATACCACTTCGCCTTGCGCCCGTAATCGGTCACTGCCCAGGACGCGCGCACCCACCCGTTCTGCTCCATGCGGTGCAGCGCAGGATAAAGCGAGCCTTCTTCAACGATGATCCGTTCATCGGATACCCGCCGAATATGCAGGACGATGCCGTACCCGTGCATCGAGTCTAGTTGCGAAAGAGTTTTGAGGATGAGCAGATCGAGCGCGCCCTGCAGATCGTTTTTAGCCATTCGTCCCTACCCTAGATATCAAGGGTAAAGGAAGCCTACCCGCGCTCTACCCTAGATGTCAAGGGAAACAGCGCTAACCGCTAAAAACCAAACCATCCGTTCGCCCGCGATGCTTCGAGCTGTTGTTGGAGGTACGCCCACAGCGCCGGGCACCCAGCCTGCACAGCAGGTCCATTGCGCTTGATTACCTGTTCGTAGCGGATGCCGTTTTCGCGCCAGCTCTGCCCGTTGTTGGCGAGATTGAGAATGATCGGAATCGACCGGTCCATCGCATGAGCGAACTTCGCTTCCGGCGTCTTTGCCGCTTCGAATTCCTGCCACAGTGTCTCGAATTGATCGCTTAGTTCGCCCGGCAGAATCGCGCAGATTCGCTTGACGGCAGCCTGCTCGGCGATCTTGCGCTCCGACATGCCTTCCGTTGCATAAGCAATGGTGTCGCCCGTATCGATCTCGCCGATGTCGTGCAGCAATAGCATGCTGACGACGCGTTCGAGCCTGATCGGACCCTCGGCATAGCGCGACAAGGCCATCGCAAGCACCGCAAGCTGCCAGCTATGTTCCGCGGAGTTCTCAAAGCGTGCGAGTCCCAGCGGGCGAGTCTTGCGCTCCACGCCCTTCAACTTGTCAAGCTCGCGAATGAAATCGATGATCGGTTGCAGCGTTTCTTCCCGAGACACAGGCACGACTCCTCTCGGCAGCGAGAAGGTACTCAGGGAAGAAGTTTACGCGGTGAGGCGTTCGAGCTGATCGGGCTTGGAGATGGTCATGCTGGAGCCCTTGATCACGATCCACTGGTCGCGGCGAAACTGGTTCAGCAAGCGCGTCACGGTTTCACGGGAAGTACCGGCCATATTGGCGATTTCTTCATGCGTAAGCGCCATGGTGAAGCGAATCTCAGGCTTTCCGTTGGAAGAGGCTTTGCCCCAGTCAAGCAGCAGACGCGCCAACCGGCCTGCAGCGGAGCCCGAAAGCGCCAGCCGCTTGGCATCGTGAAAGACCGTGAGGTATTCACCCGACAGCGACTGCGCTGCATGCATGCTGGCGATTCCATGGCGTCCCAGAAAATCGATGAACTCCTGCTTGCGGATCGTCTTTACCTGGCAGGGTTCAATGGCTTCGGCGGTCACTTCGTGCGGAACGTTGGCCAGAACTGCGCTCAACCCCATCACGTCCCCTGGGCCGGCGATCTTCAGAATCATGGTCTTGCCGTCGCGCGAAGTCGACGAAATCTTGACCTGGCCGAAACAGATGATGAAAACGTTCCTAGCCGCATCGCCTTCGGTGAACAGCTTCGCTCCCCGCGCGTGGCTCATCATGATTCCGATACTGTCGAAATCCTGAAGTGCCTCCGATGTGAGATTACAGAACATCCGCAGATGGCGGTGCTCGCAATTCAAACAATCTTCCGGGGGGTGATGAGTATGTAGTCCGGCCATAAATATTCCGAAGAATTGTTCAGAGTATATCCCACTTCTTCTGCATCTCGATACGTTGAGTCCCCGAAACTATGTTTCTTTTGCGTAGATTTCCCCGACCTTAATGGTCCGATTTGATCAACGTGAATCGGTTTCCGCCTGCAAACTAGCCGTGGGTCTGCGCCGCAGTCCCGACAACTTCGCGACACAGCACATGCCATATGCCCTTGATACTTCGCGAGCTAGCTCCTCCAGCAGCTGCATCCTGAGAGTCGGATACAGCTCGAATGCACGCTGCAGAGCCTCTTTAGGCAAGCGCATCGCCGTTCCTTTCGATTGACCGATTAGCGTATAGGTGTGACGCGCGTCACCCAACATTGCAGCCAGTTCCACCACTTCCCCGGCTCGCACCGTCCCCAGCGTCAGCCGCGCGTCCAGGCGTGCCGCCTTACGCACCAGATAACCGGAAATCGGTACATACAGGCCCCTGCAGAGATCGTTTTGTTGGAAGAGGATGTCGCCGGCATCAAACTCAATGCTCTCCGCCGACGCATTCAGCATATTGCCGACTGCCGGCGGACAGGCCAGCAATTCCGCAATCGGATGGGACGCGGCGACATCGCGTCGCTCTGGTGTTGCCTTCGATTGCATCGTACCGTCTCCCCTTTCCTGATTCGAGCGCTAGCCGGGGCGGATTGCAGGTCAGCGGCCGTTCGCTCGTCCGCGCATCCGCGGTCTTGCTTCCTTCTTCGGAATTCGGCGTCTCCCGTTGCCATGTCCGGCAACTCGTCTTTCAATCGGCACGGTCCGTGTGGACCCGGTTCGCGCGCTGTGGCATTCCTTCGCTGCTTCGCTTGTTGAGCCTCGCTCGGGTTCTCAGAACTGCGCGCCGGCGCAGGTTTCCTGTTCCCGCGCGACCACCCCCGCCGCTGGAGGAACGCAAAGAACCGGTACGCGCGACCGCGCCAGGAGAGTGAAGGCCGTGCCATGCGGTCCCGGAGTTTCGCTGGCGCGCTTTACGCCAACCACCAGCAGGCTGGGTTGAAATTGCCCGATCGCTTCCACCATCGCATCGCCGGGCTTGCCATCCTTCACGATGCAGCGCACCGGAAAGCGCCCTTCGCTTTCAATCCCGAATTCCTTCACCGTTGTGGCCATGGGGTTCAGAAACGCAATGGCTTGCTCGGGCTTGCGTGCGTGCACTACGATCAGCGTTCTGTGAAAGGTTTCTGCCAGCGAGCAGGCTGTGGCCGCGGCCTCTGCCGTTGCCTCGTTGCGCTCCATGGCCAGCATCACAGGACCACCCGGCACCGGGCGAAAGCTTCCTGCGTTATAGTCGGCCGCCACCGCCAGCACCGGACATGGCGCCAGGCGCACCAACTGCTCGGCGATCGCACCAACCACCACCGGGCCTGCGCCCTGCCGTCCTTCCGTTCCGATGACGATGAGCCCAGCCTCGTATTGGCGCGCAACATCCACCAGCATCTGCGCCACTTCTCCCTGGTGAATCTCAGAATGGCTGTGAATCCCTTCGCGCACCAGGTCCGCAGACATCTGATCGAGCGTCGCGCGCGCCTGTTCCGTCAAATTGCGCAAAACCTTGCCGGGAACCGCTGCGACTGAGGCGTAATCCAAGGGATCGAGCCCGTGGGCCAGCACGATCCGTGCGCCGTACGCATGGGCCAATTTGCGCGCATACTCCAAGGCTGCTTCCGCGCGCCCGTCCAGATCCGTTGCTACCACTATCGTCTTCAAACCAGAAGCGAAACTCATGACTTCCCTCGTTGCGCCAGGCTGAGTTGGCGCGGAGCGCGCCGGTCGATGCTGGGACCGGATGTTTACTGAGTCTGCTCTCGCATCGGGTGCAGAGCAGTGACCGCATTCACTCCCTCATGTGATTGTGGTCACAAATGGAACGAAAGAAGCAACTTACAGCCCTCATCGCGCGACACAACGTCCCCACAAAAACGCGGCCCTTCGGTGTACACGGAGCAGGCCAATACGGTAGGCTTCTCCCCGTCATGAAAAACTACAGAATCTCCCTGACTCAATCGTTTTCGCTCATGCGTGTCTCCATGTTCGCTTCGGCCTTTTTGGCCTGCCTGCTATGTCTTTGCAGCCTGGCGCGGGCGCAAGCTCCTTCGCTGGATTCGCCCGCCGTTGAAGCGAAAGCCAAGGCAATGCTGGCAAAACTCACCCTCGCGGAAAAGATCAAGCTCATCGGCGGCATCGACGGCATGTTCACCCATGCCATGCCGTCCATCAACCTTCCCCGCTTCAAAATGTCCGACGCCTCTGTCGGCGTCCGCACCTGGGGACCGACAACCGCCTATGCCGGCGGCGCCGCACTTGCCGCCACCTGGGATCCGAATTTCGCAAAACAGCTCGGCGAACGCCTTGGATACGATGCCCGCGCCCGCGGCGTCAACTTCCTGCTTGGCCCCGGCGTCAACATTGCCCGCTCCCCCGTGAGCGGACGCAACTTCGAATATCTGTCGGAAGACCCTTACCTGAACGGCGCGATCGTTGTTCCTTACATTGAAGGCGTGCAGTCCCAGGGTGTGAGTGCCACGGTCAAGCACTACGCACTCAATAACCAGGAATACAACCGGCATAACGTCGACGTGGAAGTGGATGAGCGCACCATGCGCGAAGTCTACCTGCCCGCCTTCGAGGCTGCCGTGACCAAGGGCCACGTCGACGCGGTGATGGACTCCTACAACCTCATCAACGGGGAGCACGCCACGCAGAACACCTTCCTCAATCTCAAGGTCCTCAAGGGCGATTGGGGCTTCAGTGGCGTGCTGATGTCAGACTGGGACGCAACCTACGACGGCGTCGCCGCGGCCAACAACGGCCTCGATCTCGAAATGCCCTCGCCCCGCTTTATGAATGAGCAGACACTCGTCCCAGCCGTCAACAGCGGCGTGGTAAAAGAAGCGAGAATCGACGACAAGGTGCTGCGCCTGCTCCGCGTTGCCTTGCGCTACGGCTGGCTCGATCGCCCGCAGTTCGATCCCGCCGATTCAACCTACTCCGTTGCCGATCGCCCCATAGCCCTCAAGGGCGCGCTTGAAAGCATCACGTTGCTCAAGAACGAGAGCCACATCCTGCCGCTCGATGCCTCCAAAGTGAAAACCATCGCCATCATCGGCCCCAATGCATGGCCGGCTGTGACCGGCGGCGGCGGCTCATCTGAGGCACAGGCGTTTGAGCCGGTAAGCATCGTCACTGGCATCGCCAACCTCGTCGGACCAGACACGCACGTGCTCTACTCCCGCGGCCTGCCGGAGATGAATGAAATCTTCCGGCAGACGCATTGGGAGGCTAGCCTGAAAGAAACGACCTACCCCAGCAAGAACTTCACCGGCTCCGCTGAAACAGCAACGCAGCGCGAGATCGACAACTACAAGCAGGAGTGGTGGGGACCCGCAGACAAAACACCACGGAGCATTCGCTACACCGCATCGTTCAAGGCGCCCAAGGCCGGCAAGTACCTGGTTCTCGCCGCTGCTTCAGGCAGCGATCACTACACCGTCAGCGTCGATGGCAAGCAGATCATCGAGCAGGTTCAGGTAGAGGGCCAGTATCCCGAATCTTCTTCCATCGATCTCAACGCCGGACAGTCCATCAACATCGTCGCCGACTATCTCCCCGGCTTTGCCGGCAACCGCTTCGGGCTCGGCGTCGTCGATGAGTCCGACATGATCTCGGAAGACGTGAAGAAGTTCGCCTCGATCGCCGACGTCGTCGTGGTCGCCGTCGGCTTCAATCCGTCCACTGAAAGCGAAGGCTTCGATCGCAGCTTCACGCTGCCCTGGGGACAGGATGCGCTTATCGAAGCTGCAGTCGCTGCGAATCCTCACACCATCGTGACCTTCATCGGCGGCGGCGCATTCGACACGCACCGCTGGCTCGACAAGGTCCCTGCGCTGATGCATGCGTGGTATCCCGGCCAGGAAGGCGGAACCGCCATTGCCGATGTGCTCTTTGGCAAACACGATCCCGAAGGCAAGCTGCCCGTCAGCTTCGATCGCACCTGGCGGGACGATCCCTCGTACCAGTGCTACTACCCCATCAAGGGCGCGGATACAAAACTGCATGTCACCGAAAACAATCACCCGCCAGTAGACTACGACATTCCGCACCTCAAGTACGACGACAAACTGATGGTCGGATATCGCTACTGGACCACCACCGGCAAGCATCCGCTCTTCCCGTTTGGCTTCGGACTCAGCTACACCGCATTCAGCTTCTCGCACATTTCCGTTCCCGCGACAGCGACTTCGGGATCGATGGTACCGGTCAGCTTCGATGTAACAAACTCAGGCGGCGTAGAAGGCGCTGAAGTCGCGCAACTCTACGTCTCCGATCCATCCGCGAAAACCACCCGGCCAGAACGCGAGTTGAAGGGATTCGAGAAGGTCGACCTCGCCCCGGGCGAAACAAAGCATGTCACCATTTCACTCGACGCGCGCGCCTTCAGCTACTGGGATGAGTCCAGCCACAACTGGACCATCGATCCCGGCAAGTTCGTCATCCGTGTCGGCGACTCCAGCGAGAACACTCCGCTTCAAGCCGACCTCGCCATCAACTAGAAAACCTCTCGCAAACGGAAAGGCCTGCTGCTAAATTCGGCAGGCCTTTTCCGTTCTCATAGATCGAGATCAATCGTGATCGTGATCGTCATCCGTCGCCGACTTGCTCAGCCACGGAGTGAACACGACGTTCGGTCCGCTGGTTGTCGAGCACCCGTGTGAGCCCGGCCCCTTCGGGCATCCCCAGTAGTTTTCGCTGGCAATGATGCCACCCTTGCAACTCGGATCGTCGAGGGTGCAGACGTTCGCCACGCCCACCTTCCCGCCGCGCAGATCGTTCAAATGAATATTCACCCACGCCGGCGTGTTGAACGCAATGTCAATATCCTCATCGGTAATCACATTGCCGGAGATAATCGTTCCATGGATCGGCGTTCCGCCGCCGCCGCTGTTGATGTTGATGCCCACGGTTCCGCCCGTTGCGGTGTCGTCTCCGTCCGCAAGGTTCTTTGCAATGTAGTTGCCCGAGATCACGTTGCCGTTCATATCGTCAGCCGGCAATCCGAAGTTCGGACCAACATGGCTGTGCAGAGCGACGCCGCCCAGTCCATTGCCGACGAGCTTGTTGTGGGTGATCACGTTTTGTGAGGCGCGACCCTGGCCGTTCCCGTCTGAGAACATGCCAACACCCGCTCCGCCAACAGCAACGCCGTTATTCTCCACGTCGTTGCCATCGATCGTGATGTGAAATACACCGTGATGCTTTGACCCGATTGCGCCCACGGGCGGATGCGAAGCCATCACAATGCCGCATTCTCCGGGGTTGTCGATGACCGTGTTGTTGAGGATCAGGATGTCGTGGCTCGCCGCCGACTCGTCGCTCACGAGGATGCCATCATCATTCTTCGTGATTGAGTTACCGGAAACAGTCGAATCCCAGACGCCGATCAGATGCAATCCGCCGCCGCAGTCGCCGGTTTCATCCAGCTCGAATGCCGGCTGACCGGGACAGCCCATCGGCGCGCCCGTAAAAGCAGCCGTGGCCTTGGTATTGTTGGTAATTTTGTTATCGCGAATGGTCACGTCGGAAGCACTCACAACAAGAACGCCTTCCCAATTTGCATTCTTCACCGTGAATCCGGCAATGGTCACATGGCTCAGGCCTGCGTTGTCGAATCCATCGACAAAGATGCCGTTCGCGAGACCGGTTGCATCGATAATCGAAGCACCCGCGCCCGCGCCGATCAGCGAGAGCGGCATGCCGATCACGACATCTTCCTTGTACGTCCCGGGCCAGACGTTGATCACGTCCATGGCCGAAGCATGAGCAACCGCGGCTCCAATGGTGGTGTAGCATCCGTGCGAACCCGACGGGCTCACACACAGGGTTGCGGCCAATACATTCTGAGACCAGCCTGCAACCAGAACTGAACAACAAAGAACCAACGCAGCGCGAATTCTGACAAGAATCATGGGGACCTCGGTGGGGGATGTTGGATCGAGGAAATCCATTCTCCGCGCGCTCATCCTGACCGTCAAGCAAAAACTCCAACAATTCAAATCAATAGAAGAGAAGGGCAAAGCCACGCGCAGCGCTTGTCAAGAAATTGACACGAGAGACGCTTCAGCCACGGCCCCACCTTCGCGAAATGAAAGAAAGCCCTGCTTATTTCTCCGCGGAAGCAAGCGGCGCAGGCAAGCCGACTTCGCTCGCCGGCGGTAGCGTGTGCGTTTCCCACCAATGCTGGATCACGTTATTCCACGCATTGCCGCGCCCTATCCACATCTCCGCAGCACGATCGTAGCGATCCATATTATTGGCCAGCCAGTAAGGCCGATTGTCGCGCAGCCATGCATCGTGGAAGAGCTGTCCAAGCTGCGAGTAGCCGTCGCGTATGTCCTCAAGCCGGCCGTTGTTCGAGCCGATCGTATACAGCGCTTCCGACACCTCGCTCCGCCGGCTCTTGTCCCCTGCCGCAGCCTGCGCCTTCGCATAAAGTGCCGCGCAATCCTCCGCCGCTTCGAATTTGTAACCGATAAAGTCGATGCGTCGCGCCCCCAGTTCCATCGCGTCGAGCGCTTCTGTGTTGTCGAGCTTCGCCGCCGCGCGAGCCTGCGCCAGCAGCGTAATGGCTTTCTCCGCGTGCAGCCGCATCTCTGCCGCAACCGGCACAAGTTTTGCGGCAACCTGCTGTCCTTCCGGCGAAAACGGATCGACCCAGAAAAGCGAATCCTGCGCATCTTCGAGACCGGCATTCTTCAGCGTCGTGTGCGCCGCCATCAACTCCTGCTGTGCCTGGCTGATCTTGCCGGTTTCGTCGCCGTGAAATGCCTGTCCATACGACGCGGTAAAGTCGGCATCGGAACTCTCCCCCGGCTGCCAAGCTGCCGCCGCGCCAAACAAAACGCCAAACCAGTTCTCGTCGAAGATGCCCTCGCCATCATCGTTCCAAACCGTGTTCAGCATCCCCTTCGCGCCAAGCTTCTGCCCGTCGCGCACAAAGTTCTTGATATTCCCCAGCGTCTCGTTGTTGTCCGGATACACGCGATTCCAGTTGTTCACTCCCGTAGCCACCCACGTCTCGAGCCCGGATTTGAGGAACGGTTCCAGGTTCTTCGTGAAATCCGGCTTCGCGTCGTAGTGCCACGAGACCGCGATCATGTCCTTGGGCAGCGTGCCCACCAGCTCCGGCGAGTTCTCCGCAATGTCACCCCAGAACAGCAACCTCTTGTGCAACGGCGCAAGCTGCTCGTGAATCTGCGAGAGGAAATTCAGATACACCGCGCCCAGCCCCTTCTGCGCTACCTCATCGTGCGTGCGTCCCAGCCCAAGCTGCGAGGTTTCGTCCGCACCGATGTGCGCATACGGCCCCGGGAAAACTTTCGCCAGTTCGCCAAACCACTCGCCGATCTGCGGCAGGCTTCCCGGATCGCCCGGCGCAAGCACCGCCCCACGCGGCGTTTCTCCAAGCCCGGAATACTGCTCGAACTTCAGCACATGATGCAGATGCCCGAAGGCCTCCTGCTCCGGAATGATCGTGATGTGATACTTCGCCGCATACGCAACAAGCTCACGCCCTTCGTCAAATGTCATCGCTCCGCCCGGATAAGCAGCAACCGGCGTGCTGGCATACGCAAACGTGTGCTCGAAGTAAGGCGAGAAGATGTTGTATTTGAATGCTGCCAGCGTGCGAATCTCGCGCTTCAGAAACTCCATATTCGGAAGCGGCCCGCGCGACCAGTCATCCGACAGTCCGCGATGAGGCATCGCCGGCCAGTCGCGAATCGTCGGAATCAGCAAGACAGCATCTTTGCCCCTGCCACGAATAAGCTGCTTGACCGTCTGCGCACCATAGAACAATCCCGCTGGAGTTTCAGCAACGATCATGACGCCACGTTTGCCAACCGGCTTGATAACGTAGCCCTCGTCATGCATTGCTGGAAGAAACTCTATTTTGTCGCGTTTAAGAACACGACGCACCGCGTCAGAGTCTGCGAGAAAGAATCCGATAAGCGCCGCAGAACCAGCTTCGCCAGTGTTGATGGTTTTTACATTTCGCGCATGCAGAAAGTCGTTCAAGTCTCCGATTGCAGCCAGCGCAGCCTCACGCTCTGAACCGTTGTTGGAGATGACTACATCGAGCTGGACTATCGGAATGTCGTGGTATTCCTTCAACGAATTCGACTTCCAACATTCCCGAGGCGAGGGGACCAGTTGAAGATCCGCGCACGTCGGCGCGGCACTCGTCTGCGCATTCGCGCCAATACTGGCACACACAATTACCAATGAAACCAAAGGAAGAAGTAGACGCATCAGGCCCTCGCCGGCAAAACAATTTGCAGCAAGGCTATAGCATCGGCATCTTGCATGTATACGCGGAAATCATCATTTCACCATCAAATGATCAAAATTCCGCCTATCCATCACCAAAACGCTCGCCTATTCCAGGCTCCGTAGCGCCGGATACAGCTTGCGCCACTCCGCATATCCCGCCTTGTACGCGGCAAGATCGGCCGGATCCGGTTCGATGCGCCGTGCCACGTCAATCGCCTGCGCGCACGCCGCATCGAGGTCCGCCCAATGCCCCGTCCCCACACCTGCCATCAGCGCGCAACCGAACGCCCCGCCCTCTTCCGCCGTGAGCACCTCGACCGCCTGCCCGTACACACCGGCTTGAATCTTGCGCCACAGCGGACCGCGCGCTCCACCTCCGCCAAGCCGCACCGCGCTCACCGGAATCCCCAGATCCCCAAACAGCGTGAACGTGTCTTGCAATGAATAAGCGACCCCCTCCAGCACAGCACGCGTGAAGTGCGCCGCCGTGTGGATCGTCGAAATCCCTGCGAACGCCGCACGCACCCGCGGATCGAGATGCGGAGTTCGCTCGCCCAGCAAATACGGAGCCCACATCAGCCCTTCGCTTCCCGCCGGAACGTTCTCGGCCGCCGCCGTCATCCCGTCATAATTCTGACCGGCAAAGAAAGTCTGCTTCAGCCAGTTCAGGCTCAATCCGGCTGATTGCGTCACGCCCATCACGTGCCACAATCCCGGCACTGCATGGCAGAACGTGTGCATCCGTCCTTTGGGATCCTTCGTAGGCTGCGCCGTGGCCGCAAACACCACACCTGAAGTTCCGATCGTCGCCGACACCGAGCCCGGCTGCAGAATGCCCATGCCCACCGCGCCCGCGCCCTGGTCGCCCGCGCCCGCTACCACCGGCGTTCCGGCTTTCAATCCCGTCAACCCCGCCGCCGCCTCGCTGATCCGCGCGCAGACTTCAGGCGACTCGTACACCTTCGGCAGCCAACTCTCGGGAATCCCCGCCGCTTCCGCTACTTCCTTCGACCAGCGCCGATGCGTCACATCCAGCAGCAGCGTTCCGCTCGCCTCCTGCACGTCGATCGCAAACTCCCCCGTCAACCGGTAGCGCACATAATCCTTCGGGCACATGATGTGGCGAATCTTCGCGAAAATTTCCGGTTCGTGCGTCTTCACCCACAGCAGCTTGGTCAGCGTGAAATTAGGCAGCGCGGGATTACATGTGAGTTCAATCAGCCTTTCGTAGCCGATTTTCTCCGTCAGCCAGTCGCACTCCGGCTGCGTGCGCGTATCGCACCAGATCAGCGCAGGCCGCAGCACCGCGCCATGTTCATCCAACATCACCGCCCCGTGCATCTGCCCCGTCAATCCAATTCCGGCAATCGGCTGATGCGGTTCCGGCGCGGCCGCCAGCGCAAACTTGATGGCTTCCTGCGCGGCCCGCCACCAGTCCTCCGGATCCTGCTCAGCCCACCCGGGGTGCGGCGTCCGGAAGGCAGCATGTTCGCTCGATGCTCCGCTGATCAGCTTTCCGTCGGCATCCACCACAACAGCCCGCGTGCCACCCGTACCCACATCCATTCCCAGGAACCACATTGCCTTGCACTCCTCGCGTAAATCGCTTTTCTCTGCGCACGCAGCATACCAGCTTTGGAGAGCGCCGAAAAGCTCTGCGGACTCTAACCGATCGCCATTGAATTGGCCGCCCAGGCTGATTACGGCACTCCCTCCTCCCGGAGAAAGCAGGCTCAATTTATTTGAGGGCTGGAGTTCCAGACCGGCCGTTAATGATGGGTCTTTGTTCGTTAAGCGACATAAGTGAGCAAAACGATACAGTTTTCATTCCACGATCGTGGCAGAATTGTACTGTGTCAGGTGTCGTTCGAATCCCGAAGAGGCATTCTCCGTTCGGTCCGCAATCGCTATCTGACCTGAAGGGTCTCTAAAATGAATGGAATGGCTCCACCCGCATTCGATCTTGAGGCCTTTCTAGAGACATCCGGAATCGACCGAAAAACTGTCGAACTTAAAGCGAAACAATCTTTTTTCTCGCAAGGCGATGTTGCCGATTGCGTCTACTATCTCCGCACAGGTCGCGCAAAAGTCACGGTTGTCTCCAATGAAGGCAAAGAAGCCACCATCACGATGTTGGCCCCTCACGATTTTGTGGGAGAGGAATCGCTTGCTTCCGTCGGTGGAGCGCGCCTGACCACAGCGACTGCCCTCACGCCTTGCACCGCACTCAGAATTGAGCGCAATGAGATGATTCGCGCGATGCATGGTGAGCATGACTTCTCAGATTTGTTCCTCAAGTTCCTGTTGATGCGGGGCATACGCACGCAAGCCGACCTGGTCGACCAGCTGTTCAACTCCAGCGAAAAGCGCCTTGCCAGGGTCCTGCTCCTGATGGCGGAGTTTGGCAAGCCCGGCGAACCCGAGTCTTTAATACCAAAGATTTCGCAGGAAACCCTGGCCGAGATGATCGGCTCGACACGGTCCCGCGTCAGTTTCTTCATGAATCGCTTTCGCAAGCTCGGCTTCATCAACTACAACGGCCGCATTCGTGTCAAAAAGTCGCTGCTGAACATCGTTCTTCACGACAAGTTGCCTGGCGACAACGCGGCGAGGCCCAGCATTCTTGGTTTCCCAGACAGGCAGCCGAGACAAAAAAAGCCTCAAAACAAGCCTGAATTCCACTCTGTATAAAAGTGCACAGAAATTGCCTCTGGCCCGCAGGCATATTTAGGCTGACACATACTTCCTCGGCAAAGATTCAGGGAACTGAGCAAGCAGTTGCGTCAAACGACGCCGGATCGCTCGTGGTGGAGCCGTCCGAATCCAAGGTACTTCCAACACAACGCGGAGGACAGCCGATCATGGCCGATCCTTAATTCTCGCGAAAGGAGTTCACCGTGGATTCGAAATCTACGCAGACCGTCGGCACCGCAGAATCTTCAAATGGAAAAGGATCAAACGTAGCTGTTCCAGCTGCGTCGCCAGAACAATTTGCCACCGGCGTTGTTGGTCTTGACGACATTCTCGGCGGAGGCCTGGCCCGTAATCACCTTTATCTGATCGAAGGCGACCCTGGTACGGGCAAGACCACAATCGCCATGCAATTCCTCATGGAAGGGACAAGTCGCGGCCAAAAGGGCTTGTATGTCACTCTTTCCGAATCGAAGACTGAACTACTCGAGATCGCCGCGTCGCACGGCTGGTCGCTCGATGGGATCGAAATATTTGAGTTGGCGCCGGACGAAGCACATCTGAAGCCTGAGGCACAATACACGGTCTTCAATCCTTCTGAAATCGAGTTGGCTGACACCACCAACGCCGTGTTATCCGAAGTGGAAAGACTACAACCGGAGCGCGTGGTGTTTGATTCTTTGTCCGAATTGCGCCTGCTCGCTCGGGATTCCCTGCGGTATCGAAGGCAGATCCTCGGACTCAAGCAGTATTTCGCGGGCCGCAATTGCACCGTGTTGTTACTCGATGATCGCACCTCCGAGCGTCATGATCTGCAACTCCAGAGCATTGCCCACGGCGTGATCATGATGGAAAGCGTGGAGCGGGAGTACGGCATCAAACGACGCCGCCTCGAAGTGAAGAAATTGCGCGGTGCCCGATTCCGCGAGGGCTTCCATGACTACTGCATCAGGCGGGGCGGCGTGGAAGTGTATCCCCGCCTCGTGGCCTCTGAGCATCTTCTGGCTCTGCCGCCAACGCAACTGAGGAGTGGCATCGCGGCGCTTGACACATTGCTCGGCGGAGGTCTTGATAGCGGCACCAGCACCCTTTTGCTTGGGCCCGCCGGCTGCGGAAAGTCCACCATCGCAGCTCGCTACGCGGTGTCTGAGGTCGAACGCGGAGGCAGCGCGGCACTTTTCGCCTTCGATGAATCGTTAGCGACTCTGCTGATCCGGGGCAAGGGTCTCGGGCTGGATATCAAGAAACATGTTGACGCTGGAAAATTCACCCTTCGCCAGGTAGATGCCGCGGAACTCTCGCCCGGTCAATTCGTCCACCAGATTCGCCAATTGGTCGAAACCCAGGACCTGAAGCTCCTGATCATCGACAGCTTGAACGGCTTTCTGAATGCCATGCCCGGCGAGAAATTCCTCGCCATGCAACTCCACGAACTGTTGGCCTACCTTAGCCAGAAGGGAGTTGCAACGTTGATGACTGTTGTCCAGCATGGATTTGTGGGAACGAACATTGACACTCCAGTCGATGTCAGTTATCTGGCAGATACCGTCCTTCTGTTTCGATACTTCGAGGCGGCGGGCGAAGTGCGCCAGGCGCTCTCCGTAATCAAGAAACGCAGTGGCGAACATGAACGCACGATCCGCGAATTGGTCATGAAGAACGGGGCCATTGAAGTAGGAAGTATATTGACGGAATTCGAAGGCGTCTTAATCGGCGCTCCAACCTACCGCGGTGGCGTTGATAGATTGCGATTGACACAATCGTCCGAAAAGGCGGGTGGAACCACGTGACCGGGCAGGAGAATGAACTCCGCGTCCTGGTCGTTGCTCCAACAGGACGGGATGGCCTGCTGATTTCCAATCCTCTCGACAGCAATGGCATCTCTTCCTTCCCTTCAGCGACTGCGGAAATGGCTCTGGTCGAATTCGAAGCAGGCGCCGGAGCGTTGATTCTGGCCGAGGAAGCCCTCACCTTGCCCGCGATCTCCCTGTGGGCGGCGCGCATTGCCGAACAACCTTCGTGGTCTGACTTTCCCCTGATCCTCCTCGCAGCGGGTGGGGAAATCAATGAGGAGAGCCGCAGAAGAATGCGCGTTCGAGAGCCTCTTGGAAACTTGGTGTTGCTGGAGCGACCCGTTCGACCCGAAACGTTCGTCAGCACCCTCCAGGCTGCACTGCGCAGCCGTGGCCGCCAGTATCAGATGCGGGACTACATCGCCAGAAACCACGCCGCGGAAGAAGCACTCCGTCGATCGGAGAAGCTGGCCGTTGCCGGGCGTCTCGCTGCAAGCATTTCGCACGAAATCAATAATCCGCTCGCATCCGTGACCAATCTCCTTTACCTGATCGGCACCTCATCTTCGTTGCAAGAGGCGAAAAAGCACAAAGAGATCGCCGAGAAGGAATTGGCGCGCATATCTGAAATCGTCACCCAGACCCTCAGGTTTTACCGTGAACCAAGCAAGCCAACCCTGGTGTTCATCACTGAGATCGTTGACTCCGCACTCATCCTCTACCAGTCGAAATTGGCGTACGCCGAAATCGCGATTGAGAGAGATTTTCGAGAGTGTTCGCCAATTGTTGCAATGGCCGGCGAACTTCGCCAGGTCATTTTGAACCTGATCGGGAACGCATTGGACGCTTCAAATCCGGGAGGCAGACTGAGGATCCGGGTCTCCAATACCCGCGAACACAGGAATGGGGCGCGTCCCGGCGTTCGCTTGACCGTCGCGGACAGCGGATCTGGCATCAGCCCTGAAATCAGAAAGACACTCTTCGAGCCCTTTGTCGGCACAAAAGGCGACACCGGCACAGGGCTCGGCCTCTGGATCAGCTCTGAAATTGTCAATAGACACAGCGGAACGATCCAGGTGAAAAGCAGCACCCTCTCCCAATCTCCCGGGACTGTCTTCTCTGTCTTTCTGCCCCTGGAGCAAAAGGCCGGACATCGTTCCCTCCGCGAGGCATCCATGACTCCGGATGGGAATAGAAAAGATACTCTGTCCGACTCGCCACCTGAAATCGCTTTCCCCATGCAGCGCGAGATGGCGACATAGATAATTCTTCGGACTTCAACCAGTAGATGGCCAGGTATTTGCTCTTTCAATAAGTTCCCTGTCAGCTTCGTCTCTGCCTCTCACCTTTGCCCGTTCCCCGCCCAACTCATCGTCGTGTAAACTCGTCTCACTCGCAATAGCCCAACTTCCCCGCCGCAAGCCGATCCTTCCCATTCAATGCTTGCCGGATTCTCTCAAGGGCGAATCGAGAACCTCCGAACGAAAGAGACACTATGACCACGTCCGCACCCAGCCCCGATCACATTCTGCAAACCGGTGTTGCCTTCTGGGCCTCGAAAACACTGCTCAGCGCTGTTGAGATGGAGGTCTTCACCGAACTCGCCAAAGGCCCGGAGAGCCTCGAATCGCTCACCGGCCGTCTCGGACTTCATCCCCGCTCCTCGCGCGACTTTCTCGATGCGCTTGTCGCCCTTGGTTTTCTTGACCGCGAGAACGGCCAATACCGCAACACCCCCTCCAGCGATGTCTTTCTCGACAAGCACAAGCCTTCCTATATTGGCGGCATGCTCGAGATGGAAAACTTACGTCTGTATAACCATTGGCGCTTCCTCACCACCGCGCTTCGCACCGGCCAAAACCAGAGTGAATCCTCGGGAGAAGTTGAGCCGTTCGCCGCGCTCTACGCCGACCCAACGCGACTCAAGGGATTTCTCCGCGCCATGACCGGCATAAGCCGCGGCGCCAACATGACCATCGCCGCCAAATTTCCCTGGACAAATTATCAGACTGTCGCCGACTGCGGCACCGCACAGGGCGATCTCATCGTCCAGGTCGCCCTCAAGAATCCGCATCTTGCCTGCACCGGATTCGACCTGCCTGAGGTCGCGCCCGTCTTCGAGGAATACGTCGAAGAAAACGGCCTTTCGTCGCGCGTGAAGTTCAAGCCCGGCAGCTTCTTCACCGATCCCCTGCCCCAGGTCGACGTCATTATGATGGGTCACATCCTGCATGACTGGAATCTCGAAGAGAAAAAGATGCTCATCCGCAAGGCCTATGAAGCACTCCCTGCAGGAGGCGCCTACGTCGTCTACGAGGCCCTCATCGATGACGATCGATCGAAAAACGCCTTCGGTCTCCTGATGAGCCTGAACATGCTCATCGAAACCCCCGGCGGCTTCGACTACACCGGCGCCGACTGCGTGGGCTGGATGAAAGAAGCAGGGTTCCGCGAGACCCGCGTCGAGCATCTCGTCGGACCCGACTCCATGGTTGTCGGCATCAAGTAGCACCCGGCTGGCGCGACGTCCGCTCCGTCCCGCCAAATACCCCGTTTGTCACAGCAGGCCGATTTGAGCGAACTTTTCACCGGATGAAAGCGTACCCTTGATTGCGGCCGAATGTTCCTCGCGGCCGCAAGCGGAATCCCGCACATTCCCCAAAAGGTCAGGTGGCCGGTCATGGCATTCTTCACCGATCAGCTCAAGCAAGTTTTCAGAAGGCTCGCACGTGCTCCCCTTTTCACCACCATCACGCTGATTACGCTGGCGGTCGGCATTGGGGCAAACACCGTGGTCTTCAGTGTGGTTGAGGGCGTTCTCCTGAAGCCGCTCGCCTACCCGCAGGCCGATCGGCTCATCGGTATCTGGCACTCTGCCCCGGCAATCGGCTTTCAAGGCGACCTGAACATGGCGCCATTCCTCTACTTCATCGATCGCGAGCAGAGTTCGACCCTTGAAGACGTCGGCATGTACAACGGAGACTCCCTCTCCGTCACCGGCGTTGGAACTCCTGAGCATGTTTCGGGGATGGATGTGACCGACGGAACCCTGCCCATGCTCGGCGTAAGGCCAGTCCTGGGTCGACTTTTCACACACCGCGACGACACCGCCGACGCACCCAAGACCATCATTCTCTCTTACAACTACTGGCAGAAAAAATTCGGCGGCAGCAATTCCGTCGTCGGGCGGACACTCAATGTCGATGGCACCAACCGCGAGATCATCGGCGTACTGCCTGGAGATTTCCAGTTCCTGGACAACTACAACGCCGCACTGTTTTTGCCCATGCAGCTCGATCGCAGCAAGGTCAAGCTCGGCAACTTCAGCTTTCGCGGAATTGCCAAGCTCAAACCGGGCGTGACTTTGAAACAGGCCGACACCGATTTGGATCGCCTGCTGCCCATCGCAATTCACAGTTTTCCGCCGCCCGAGGGGTTCAGCGCGGCGCTGTTTGAGAAAGTAAAGATCAACGTAGACGTCCATACCCTCAAGAGAGATGTCGTTGGCGATGTAGGAAACGTCCTTTGGGTCCTCATGGGATCGATTGTCGTGGTGCTGCTGGTTGCCTGCGCCAACGTCGCCAATCTGCTGCTGGTGCGCGTTGAAGGCCGCCGCCAGGAATTGGCGGTTCGCTCCGCCCTCGGCGCGGGCCGCGCCAACATCACCATGGGACTGCTGTTCGAGAGCGCGGTCCTGGGAATCACCGGCGGCGTAATTGGATTGGCACTCGCCTTTGCAGCACTACGTGTGCTCGTGGCGGCTGCTCCCACCGGTCTGCCCCGTCTTCACGAGATTGGCATTAATCTCCCCGTCTTACTTTTTGCTGCCGGAACCGCGCTCTTCGTCAGCGTGGTTATCGGCATGCTTCCTGTGATCAAGTACTCCGGGGTACAGATCAATACCGGCCTGCGCGAAGGCGGACGCGCTTTGAGTCAGAGCCGCGAAAGGCATCGCGCGCGCAAAGCGCTCGTTGTCGTGCAGGTTGCTCTCGCGCTTGTCCTGCTGATTTGCTCTGGTCTCATGATTCGCACATTCCGTGCACTGGCCAATGTTTCACCGGGATTCGCCGATCCGACTTCCCTGCTCAAGTTCCGCATCTACGTGCCCGAATCCACCATTCCTGAAACTCAAAGGGCAAACGTGGTCCATATGGAGCAGGCGATCGCTGACAAACTTGCTGCCATTCCCAACGTTTCATCGGTAGCCTATTCCAGTCATATTCCGATGGACGGAAACGATTCGAATGATGTGCTCTACGCGCAGGACCGCACCTATCGCGATGGCGAAATCCCTCCCATTCGGCGCTTCGTCAATGTATCCCCTGGTTTCTTCTCCACGATGGGAACACCGCTAGTTGCAGGGCGCGAGTTGACCTGGGCTGAAACTTACGAGAAGCGACCTGTCGCCTTGGTATCGGAAAACATGGCGCGCGAATATTGGGGGACGCCTGAGAACGCTCTCGGTAAGAAAATCCGCGTCGCCAACACCGACGACTGGCGCGAGATTATCGGCGTCGCAAAGGATGTCTACTTCGACGGCGTTAGCCAGAAGCCACCGACGACAGTCTATTGGCCGGTGTATCTGGCCAAGTTTGAAGGGCAGCCGGAGGATGTGCGACGTGCTATTTCGTTTGTCATTCGCTCGCCGCGCGCCGGCTCGGCAGCTTTCCTGAGCCAGGTGCAGCAGGCAGTGTGGTCAATCAACGGCGACCTGCCCCTCGCCGATCCGGGCACCGTCGGCGAACTCTACACCAAGTCCATGGCCCGCACATCCTTCACCCTCGTCATGCTCTGTGTCGCCGGTGGCATGGCCCTGCTGCTCGGTATCGTCGGCATCTACGGCGTCATCTCCTACGCCGTTTCCCAGCGCACCCGCGAAATCGGCATCCGCATGGCTCTCGGGGCTCAGCGCGATGCGCTCACCGCGATGTTTGTCCGGCAAGGGCTGTTGCTGGCTGCCATCGGCGCGGCTTTCGGAGTCGGCGCAGCCTTTGCCACCATGCGCTTCTTGGCGTCAATTCTTTTCAAGGTCAGTCCCATGGATCCCTGGACCTATTCGCTGGCAACGCTGGTCGTGATCGCCATTGCATGGATAGCCTGCTATCTGCCGTCGCGCCGCGCCGCCCAGGTCAACCCCGTCAACGCCCTCCGCGCCGAATGAGCGAAGAATGGCCGCAGAAACTCTCGCGGCCTTCTCCGTCTTCGGAAAAGCTCGTCGCTTTAAAGGGCACGGCTTCAGCCATGCCGAAAAGTGCCGCAGAAGCGAGCGCTTTAGCCCCTGCGTCTGCTTTGCAATTTCCTGGCCGTAAGCACTCGGCACTCGCATTTGACCGCTCTTGGATTAGCGCAAATGACGCGCGTGCGGTGAGCGGAGTAGAATCGCCTGTTTTGATCCTTCGAGGTGAATCATGAAGTTCGTTCGTAGTGCCTTGGTCGCTCTTCTTGTGTTGTTCTTCGCGGGCCACGCATTTTCGCAGTCCGGCCTCTCCGCAAAATGGGAGGAACTCACCGCTCCCGATTTCGTACAGGCCATTCACCAGTCGCAAGGCGTCTGCGTGCTGCCGTTCGGCATCATTGAGAAACACGGACCGCATCTGCCCCTCGGCACGGACCTGCTCGACGTCCGCTTCGCCGTGATAGACGCCGTGAAGCAGGAGTACGCCGTCGTCTTCCCCGAATACTACTTCGGCCAGATCTTCGAAGCGCGCCAGCAACCCGGCACCCTCGCCTATTCCCTCTCCACACAACTTGCGCTGCTGCAGGAAACGGTCAGCGAGATGGCGCGCAACGGCTGCAAGAAGATCGTGATCGTCAACGGGCACGGCGGCAACAATTCGCTGCTGCCGCTCTTCGCGCAGGCCCAGCTCGCCAGCCAGCGGGATTACGTCGTCTACGTCTTCGGCCTGCCCAACGAAAATGTCGCCGGCCGTCCCGCGCTCAAAACGCCCTTCGACATGCATGCCGGCGAAGTGGAAACCTCCAGCATGCTCATCGCCCGGCCCGATCTCGTCCACCAGGATCGCGCCAACCAGCAGTCCGGCGCCGATCAGCATCGGCTGCATCTGCCCGAGTCCGTCTACACGGGCATCTGGTGGTACGCGCGCTTCCCCAATCACTATGCGGGCGACGCCTCGGCCGCCAACAAGGAATTAGGCCAGTTCGATCAGAAGGAGTGGTCACGCCAGATCGCTGAAGCTATCAAGGCCATCAAGGCCGATGACGAAAGCCTCAAGCTGCAGAACCAGTTCTTCGAAGACGCCAAGCATCCACTGGACACGAAGCAATAGTCGGTCGAAAGAAATGACGGGAAATTCCACCCAAGCTCGGTCATTCCGAGCGCAGCGCAGCGGAGTCGAGGAACCTGCAGTTGCTTTTCGGTCGCCCCACACCTGCATAACCCTACGCGCCGGCTTGAGATTTCACCGTACCGGATCACCGTAAAGGATCCCTCGCCCATGCGTGCCAACATATACGCGTCCATAAATGCGCGGATCGCCCGCAATCTGCAGAACCAATCCCCACTGGTGTTGATCGTCGTTGATGCGCACCCAGCTTTTCGCTTCATCATCGGATCGAAAAATCCCCGCCTGCCCACTGATCGTGCCCACAAGATAAAGCGCCGGATACGATTTGCCGGGAGCCGCCTTCCCAAATCCGAAAGCGTGAATCTCGGTCACATCCGGCATGCGGAATGACGCGCCTCCACCGGTGTTCAGCGAAGCGTGATACAAGCCGTCAAAGCTGGCCAGCCACAAATCGCCGCTGCGCCCCGGCGCGGCATAGAGCCGATCCTGACCGCCGCGAGCGTCGCCACGCTGGCCCGCTGACGATGCAGGCAGCGGCCCGCGGATCATACCCTTCCGCGCAACAAACGTCGCCCCTCCATCGATGCTGTAGTAGAACATCCCGTCGGTCAGCGAATCCGCGTAAAGCTTCATCGGGTCCAGTGGGTCGGCGATCACCCGCATCCCCTCCGGCAATCCCTGCACCGCGGTCCACTTCGCACCGTGATCGCGCGTGACGTATGCGGCTTCGCGCTCGGGCGTCCAAACCCAGGTCGTGCCGTCCGCCGAAACTGCAATCGATCCCGCTCTGCTCTGCATTCTCGGCGCCGACGCACACGGTTTCCACGTCCGTCCCGCGTCCACCGAATAACTAATGCTCTCGCCCGGCTTATGCGCCGCGCTCACGCCCACACGCACAATTAGGTTCGCATCGAGCGCCGCCGTCTCCACTCCTGTCGTGTTGCCCATGCGCGGAGGCGCCGACGATCCCTCCGGCGCTGGCCGATCCAGATCCCAATGCACAAACCCGCCATAGTCGCCGATCGCGGAGACTAAGTGCGCGCCCTCGCTCGCACTGTCGAGTTCCAGCGCGACGGTCTCTTCGATTCCCTTCGCCAGGATGCTCCAGTGCGTAGGCTTGCCCCGATCGGCGTCTGTCAAATCGAAGGTCTCCCACCCGCCGTAGCCAGTCGTAAACACTGCATGATCCGAGTTCAGAGGATCGATCTCGATATCGAAGAGCCAGTGAATCGGCGTGGGCTTCACGTACGGCGCCAGCGTGTAGTCAAATGTTCCGGCGCTCGCCCTTTCTCCCGTAAAGATCGGCTTCCACGTCGCGCCCTCATCCGTCGACCGAAAGATGTCCTCGCCGCCCGCTTTGTAGCGGTTATAGGTACTCACAATCAGCGTTTGATAATGCTTCGCATCCACCGACACCGCCGCATATCCGAATTCCCTGCTTCCCTTCACCGGCTTGTCCGGCGTGATGTCGGTCCACACGCCCGTCTGCAGGTTCAGTTTCCACACCGCGCCATCCGTCATCGGCGACGGCCCCGGCGCATTGCCATAAGTAACGTACAGGGATGAAAGCGAAAGCGTGGCACGTGTTGGCCGATATTGCGTCGGCGCGCCGGCAACCTCCCGCCACGTCGCGCTCGCATCATGCGAAACAAAAAGATTCGCCCGATTCATCAACGACACGCCGACATAGATCGGCGCAGTAGGCCTTGCTGCACCTTCATAAAAAATGGGCTCAGCAAATTTGACGAAGACGATCCCGCTCCCCCGAACCGGCATCCGCCTCCACCGCTGCTCCGGCGTCTCGCCCGCAACCGGCGCAGGCATCGGCGGCATCGCCTCCGTCACATCCGGAAAGCTCGTAACGCGCGCCCACGTCACACCACGATCCGTTGAGCGCCATAGCCCGTCATGCCGCGTCCCTAGAAAAAGAATTCGCCCGTCATTCGGATCCACCACCATCCGCTCGCCGTTACCACGCCCGTCCTCATTGCCGCCAAACTTGAAGGGCACGTCCGTTCGCTCGAATGTCCGTCCCCCATCGGCCGAGCGCAGAATGGCCCCATTCGGCGTCCTTGCGTTGGTGTACGTCCCGCAGGCAAGGTACACGCGCTTCGCATCGTTCGGATCGACGGCAATCGATTCCACGCCCATCAGGTTCAGGTCTGTATACGGAACCCAATCGAGCATTGGCTGCCACTGGTGCGCCGCGTCATCCCAGCGGTATGCCCCGCCCATGTCCGTGCGCGCGTAGCGAACTCCCGGCGCAGTGGGATGAAAGATGATGCCGTCGACAAAACCGCCGCCGACAATCTGCACGCTCTTCCACGCATACGGTTGCTGCCGCGGAGCTTGGGCGACAGCGCAGAGTGCGCAAAACATAACGATAAAAACGATGCGGAATAACTTGATAAGCAATGGAAAGATCCCCGGCTTCATCCTAATCGAAACTACGCAAGGGCACGCAGCAGGCACATCATCTCGTCCTCCTGCTGCTCGATCGACTCCAGCAGTTTGAACTGCGTGCGGCATCGATCCAGATTCTGTTCCGGCCGACTGACCTTGTAATAAGTGTCGCCCGCGAGATAGTCCGCCAGGAAGCGAATTCCCTGCTCGAAGACGATGACCTTCGCGCCGGCAATCAACGATGTGCGCTCCGGCGCCGTTAAGAAGCTCCCTGCCCCATCGAGAAAGCCTCGCAGCACCGCGTCGAACAAGTCGAAATCCATCGCCACACGCGAAGGATCTCGTTCATCCTCGGCCGCCGGACATGTCATGGTACGCACCATGTCGCCAAAATCGTACGCCGCCAGCCCCGGCATCACCGTATCGAGATCGATCACGCAGATGCCCTCGCCGGTCTCATCATCCAGGAGCACGTTATTCAGTTTCGTATCATTGTGCGTCACCCGCTCCGGCAATCCCGCACCGAGCAGCGCCATCGCCAGCGTCTTGCGCGCCATCGCAAACGCAATCTCGCCCTGCACCGCCTCGCAACGCCCAGCCGCATCTGCAGCTACCGCCCGCTCAAACGCGGAAAATCTCTTCGCGGTGTTGTGAAAATCCGGGATGCTCTCGTGCAGCCGCGGCGCCGGCAAATCCGCAAGCAGCCGCTGAAACTCACCGAACGCTTTCGCCGCCTCGAAAGCCTGTCTCGGCGAGCTTACTGAATCGAACGTACGTGCTTGCTCAATAAACCGATATGCGCGCCAATACCGGTCCTCCGCATCCACATGCCAGCCGGCGCCGTCTCGCGTTGAAACGAGTTGCAGCACACGCCTGCCAACATCCGCTTCACCTGCGAGGCGAGATCGCAGGTGATCGGTAACGCGCGCAATGTTCTCCATCACCGCGACTGGATTCTTGAAGATTGTCGTGTTCATGTGCTGCAGGATGATCTGCTCTTCCCGATCGGCGTCGTCAAACGTCACACAATACGTATCGTGAATATGCCCGCTCCCGTACGGCTTTGCGCTGCGAAATCTCCCCTGGACTTCGAACCCGCGCGCGATCGCGACGAGGCTGAGCAAGTCGATCATCGCCACAGCCTGTGCGGATAGGCCCCCTGCTCGATCAGTCGGCCGACACTCAGCACCACGCGCGGATGGTCTTCGCGATACGTCACGCCAAACCACGCGTCGCACGAGCGCAGTACTTTCACCCGCGCCTGGCCCGCCTGGATCAGCGTATTCACCGAGCTCGGAAGGTAGCACTCGGCCTTCAGATCGTCCCCATGGCGCTTCAGAAAGCGTTGAAAGTGTTCGTAGAGTTGAGGAAACACCGCGGGCGTAAAGCCCCACATGTTCATGCTGGCCATTTCACCGCCGGTCAATACTGTCTCCTGCCCCTCGGCGTCAATGTTGGTGATGCGCGGACCTTCGCGTTCAATCGACTTCAATTCTGTAATGTCCTTCAGGTAGCCGTCGTCCGTTACGTGGCATACCCCGCGCGCCACCGTGCCAAACTCCGAGAGCGTATTGCGCAAAACAAATCCCACCATCGCGTAGTCCGGCGTGCCAGACAGCAGATGCTGCGCCAGCAGCCGATAGCTGCTCGCGCCGTAGAAATCATCCGCATTGATCACGCCAAATGGTTCATGCATCGCGTTGGCAGCCATCAAGATTGCGTGCGTTGTACCCCACGGCTTGGTACGGCCGTCTGGCAGCGAGAATCCGGGGATGAGCTTGCCGGCCTCTTGAAATACGTACTCCACGGGAACCCGCTTCTCGAAGCGAGATCCGATCTTCTCTTTGAAAGCCTTTTCGATCTCCTTGCGAATCACAAATACAACTTTTCCAAACCCCGCACGACGGGCGTCGAAGATCGAGTAATCCATGATCGTTTCGTCGTCTGGACCCACGGGATCCAGTTGTTTCAATCCACCGTAGCGGCTGCCCATTCCGGCGGCCAGCACAAGCAGCGTAGGCGTAATCATGGCATCCATCCTTCGTTCTCTCAGCGGTGCGCACTCTGAGCAGGCAGGATGTCGAGCGTGAGTACCTGAAACGCGGCGAGGTGGAACTCATGTGCCTCTTCGGCACCAAGCACAATCGCCGGGCGCCCGGCATCGTCTTTCCAAGGGCTCCGAGCACTATACACCCTCCGGGCGTCCGGCGGCAGTTCAAACGCATCCTGCAACCGCAGCCGGATCGTCTGTTCGCGATCGCTCGGGTTGCGCAGCACCAGGATCCCCTTGCGCGGCGTCCACGAAGCCCATCCGTACACCTCGAGCCACGCCGGATCGCCGCCCACCCAGTGCGTGTCCTTCAGCACATCGGCATTGTCGCGCGACCACTTCGCCGCCTCCGCCAGGTCATCCCAGTTCTGCGCGGTCAGCAGCGAAGGAGTGATGTACATCTCCTGCAACTGGGTTCCAGTGCCGAAGTACGAACGCACCTCATTGCGAAAATCATTTCCCGGGTCCTTGTCCAGATCGCGATGGTGCTGCGCATAGATCATGCCGTGCAGCATCAGCGAATTCAGTGGATACAACGGGCCCATCTGCACCACGCGCTCGTAAGTCTCGGCATCGCGATACGTAATCCAGCGCTCGCGATAGGTGCCCACACCCGCGGTCGAATCATCCTCGCCGCCGCGCCAGATGGAATCCGCGTGCATCACCCAAAACGGCGAAGGCCACGTCCCCGTGGTCAGGTTGACGAACAGATCAGGCTTGGCTGCGCGCAATTCGCCGATTAAATGAATCATCGCCGAAAAATCGCTGTCGAACCGGCTCCCCGGAAACACCGAATCCACATTCCCCGTCCCATCGAACTTGAACTGGTTCACGCCATACTTCTCCACCATCTCCAGCGCCACATCGCGAAACGCCGCATAATATTTGGGCCCCGAGAGCGCGTAACCCCCGCCTACAATCTCGTACCCGGCGCTTTTGCCAAAGGCAATCCGCTCCTGCTTCGGCTTGGAATAGCCGCCCCACGGCGACATCCACACGCCCGGATCGGCGCCATATTTTTCCGCGGCCTGCTTGAGCGGCGTGAATCCATCCGGAAAACCGCTGTTGAATTTCCAGAGCGAATCGTGTTTATCCCATCCATCGTCAAAGAGAAACGAATCGAGCTTCACGCCGCGCTTCTCACTCAGTTCGCGTCCGAAAGCATGGATGCGATCGACCGCGTCCGTCGCACCGTACGGCGTAAAGTAGCCAAGATCGTACCAGCTGTTGTAGTGCAGAAACGTCCGATAGGGATGCGCCCGCTCGCGATCAAGATACACCAGAAAATCGCGCCGCATTTGCCCTTCGCGCGCCACGCCTATCACCGACGAATACGTCACGGCCTGCCCTGCGCGCAACGGCAGCTCGCGCTCGATCCACGCTGTCGCTCGATCTCCCCTTACCTTGCTCCGTGAAAGCGGATGCTCAAAACCGACGAACAGATTCCCCGTCACAATTGGCGAGCCATTGACCGAGCCCACCACGCGTGCACCGGGCAAAGATAAATCAATCAACTGCACGCGGCTGATCGCCAAATCTTTCTCACCCGCAGCCGCAATCGTCACAAGCTGCCGGAGGTAGTGGGAACCCTGCAGCAGCACGATCGACCAGTCCACATGCACAAGGCCATCGCTGCTCTCCATTGCAAGATCGACCGATTCACCGGGAAGCGTCGCAGCAATGCGCGGAGCAGACGGCGTCGGCGTGATATGCGTGATCTTTGCATCGCCCGCGAGTTTCAGATTCGAAGCATCCAGAATCGTTCCATTGTTCAGCAGTATCCGGAACGGCTCATCCACGCGGATGTCTGTCCCGTGCATCTGATCGCGCACGACCAGCCCGCTCAACGCGTCCTTCGCCACCGACCACCGTGCGCCGATCACCGCATTTCCGAGCGAAAAGCTGTCACCCTGCCGATGCAGCGTTACTGGATCTTCCGTTCTCCCCGCGCCCTGCTCCGCCATCGCCGATGCGGCCACCAGCGCAATCAACACTCCGCAAAATTTCGCGCCAAAAAATCGATGATTACGGAGGTACATGGTGGTCTCCAGATTCTGGTTTCAGGACTCCCCATTTCAGCTGCCTCTCCAAAACTACCGAACGCAAAATTGGCTGGCTGAGTCGAATCTCCTGGAAGCTGATATTAAATCACTTAGCACAACCTGTACGGGCTGACGCCTGCGCATTTGCCGAATCCACCTCAACGATCTCCCAGGCGCAGTTCGATCGAATCCCGGATCGGGCGGACGGCCGGTCCGGATCGTTCCAAATCGAGGTCCCGAACCTTTCCAAATAACAGCCGCGATGCGCACCAATGATGTTTTCACCTCCGCGCGGGTCTAAAATGGAGAAGTGATTAGAGTACGCAAATAAACTTGCGGAAGGAGTTACGAATTGAAACGTTGCACTCGCATTCTGGTTCCTGCATTGCTTGTGGCTTTGGTTGCCGTAGCTGGCTGTAAGAAGAAGACCCCGCCACCTGCGCCGTATACTGCGCCTCCGGTAGCCGCCCCGGCTCCTACCGCACACATTACTGCGGAGCCCAGCGCTATTTCGGCCGGCGACCAGGTGACCCTGACCTGGAAGACCACCGACGCTACTAGCGTCTCGATTGACGGCATCGGCGATGTCCCAACCTCCGGCGTCAAAACCGTTACGCCGACCGCCTCCACCAATTATCACCTTGTGGCGAAGGGCGAGGGTGGAACGGCCGATGACACTGCAAGGGTCACGGTGTCGACTCCGCCACCCGTGCAGCAACCCACAAACACGATGTCCGCCGAAGAAGAGTTCAAAGCCAACATGCAGGACATCTTCTTTGACTACGACGCATACGACGTTCGCCCCGATGCGCAGACCACGTTGTCAAAGGACGCCGCTTATCTGAACAGCCATCCGAATATTCGGATCGTCATTGGCGGCTACTGCGACGAGCGCGGCTCAAACGAATACAACATCGGCCTCGGGCAGAATCGTGCCGATGCCGCGAAGACCGCGCTTGTGACGGCCGGCGTTTCAGCCAGCCGCATTCGCGTCATCAGCTACGGTAAGGAAAAGCCCTTCTGCACCGAATCCACGGAAGCTTGCTGGCAGCAAAATCGTCGGGCCGGGTTCTCGATGGACCAATAGTGCTTGAGCTAGCATCAATCCTCTCGGGCGGCATCCAATCAAGATCGGTGCCGCCCGGCGTTTTGAATTCCCGAGATCTTCTCGACAGGTCTGCACCATTGAAGCAGTCATTCAGGCAGCGCGGAAAGCACCGCTTCCCGTCTAATGAATTTGGGGCCTTCCCGGTCAACTTGATCCGGGCGCAAAACTCCATCATGTAGGTGATCGATGCTTAAGGGATGTACATTTCGTCGTCGTTTTGTGGCGGCAGCAGTTCTGGCCGCGGTGCTTGCCCTGGCCCCTGTGCGTGCGCATGCCACATCAAAGGACATCATCCAGTTGCAAACGCAGGTGCAGCAGCTGCTGGATATGGTGCAGCGCTTGCAATCCACCCTCGACACTCGCTTCGGCGTCTTGCAGCACCTGGTGGAGCAGACCGCCGACTCGGCCAACCAGATGACCCAGACGGTCACCACTCTGCAGCAGAAACTCAACCAGCAGAACGACGCCTTGAGTGGCAAAATCGACACGGCGTCCGGACAGGTTCAGTCTCTGAATGATTCTGTCGACGAATTGAAGACCCGCATTGCCAAGCTCGACAAATCGATCTCGGATCTCCAGAGCCAGTTGCAGAACATCCAGAGCGCGCCGCCAGCGGGGACACAACCGACACAGGGCGCAATGCCCGGTGGCGCGCCCGTCAACGATAGCGGAGCAGGCCCGGGCGGTGCACCGGGATCGCCTGGGCAACCAATACCCAATGTTGCGGCCGCTGCCAGCACGAATCCTCCTCTGCACCAGACTTTCGAGGCGGCACTTCGCGACTTCAACGCCGCCAAGTACAGCGTAGCTTCGGGCGAATTTCAGGACGTGATCCACTACTATCCGATGGATGAACTCGCCGGCAGTTCTCAGTACTATCTCGGCGAAATCGCCTACCGCCAGGGTGACTATAGCGCCGCAATCAATGCCTACAACGCGGTTCTCGAAACCTTCACCGGAAACCCGAAGGCCCCGGCGGCTCAACTGCACAAGGGCTTTGCGCTTATCCAGCAGGGTAAGCGGGAGTCGGGCATCCACGAGCTCCGCCTGCTGATCGCGCGACACCCACAGACGCCTGAGGCCTCCCAGGCCAAGGCCAAGCTCACCTCCATGGGTATCCACAGCACCGCTGCCGCCCAGCGCTAGGGCCAGAACGCGACACCCTCATCTCCAGAGAGAAAAAGCCCCGCATTTCGCGGGGCTTTTTCTGTTCACTGCACACTGTCCACTGTTCACTGTAAGTTCGCCATCAGCGCGTCCAGAGCCGACTTCGGCGGCCGGGTTACCGACTCCGGCAGCGTCGCCAGCGGCTCATCCACCATGTTCAGCAAATCGGCGAATGTGGGCTTCTCCGTGTTGATGTAGAAGACGCCGGTGAGCACTTCGTGATTCTCCTCGGCTTGCATCAGCGTGCGCACTGCGTTGGCCTTGTCGGTCGGATCGTAGTCTTCGTGCAGCTTGCGCAGGCGCATGGTCGAGCCGTCGTGCAGCTCGACTTCGTAAACTTGACCCGAATCGTAGTCCACAGCGATGTCGTCAAAGCTGGCTACAAAACCAATATCGTTTATAGGTTCGTCGTTTTCCTGCATGAACTTGTAGCTCTTCGTCGAACCCTCGTGATCATTGAAAGTCACGCAGGGGCTGATCACATCGAGCATCACGGTGCCTCGGTGCGCGATCGCAGCTTTCAGCATGGCGAGCAGCTGCTTCTTGTCGCCCGAGAACGAGCGGCCCACAAAGGTCGCCCCCAGTTGAATGGCAAGAGCGCAGGTGTCGATGGCGGGCAGATCGTTGATCACGCCGGTCTTCAGCTTTGAGCCGATATCCGCCGTCGCCGAGAACTGTCCCTTCGTCAATCCATACACGCCGTTGTCTTCAATGATGTAAATCATGTTGATGTTGCGGCGCATCAGGTGAACGAACTGGCCGATGCCGATGGAGGCCGTGTCCCCGTCGCCCGAGACGCCAAGCATCCTCATCTGCCGGTTGGCGAGAATCGCGCCGGTAGAGACGGATGGCATGCGGCCGTGGACGCTGTTGAAGCTGTGTGAACGCGCCATGAAGTAGGCCGGGCTCTTCGACGAGCAGCCAATGCCGCTCATCTTCATCACCCGCTCCGGCTCCACACCCATTTCGAACATGGCGTCGATGATGCGCTCTGAGATTGCGTTGTGGCCGCAGCCGGCGCAGAGCGTCGACTTGCCGCCTCGATATTCAAGTACCGGAAGCCCGATGTGATTGACCTTGGGGCCTGAAGTTGGACTTGGTGTTTGGGTAGCCATCGTTACAGGCCCTCCTTGGTTGCAAACTCTTCTGTAATTGTGCGGGCATCGATGGGCAGCCCGTTGTAATGGAGGATGCTGCGCAGCTTGACGACCTGGTCGGCCGGCAAGTCGAGCTTCAGCAGGCTCGCAAGTTGTGCGTCGCGATTCTGCTCCACCACATATACGCGCTCATGTGCCGCAACAAAGTCGAGAATCTCGTGCGCGAAGGGATACGCGCGGATGCGCAGGTAATCCACATCCTTGCCGTGTTCCTTCTTGATCTGGTCCAGGCTCTCGCGCAGTGCGAAGTCCGTGGTGCCAAAAGCAACGAAGCCCACGCGCGAGGTTCCGTCTTTCACCGCGATAGGCGCCGGAACCAGCTTGCGCGCATTCTCAAACTTGCGCGACAACCGCTCCATGACCGCCTGGTACTCGTCCGGCTTTTCCGTGTAACTCGCCGCATCGTTGTGTCCCGAGCCGCGCGTAAAGTAGGCCGCCTTGGGATGCATCGTGCCGGGAAGCGTACGCCAGCCAATCCCATCGCCATCCACATCCCTGTAGCGCGCAAAACCGCCTAGCCTGTCCAGATCTTCCTTGGTCAGTACCTTGCCGCGATCGAGAGGCTTCTCAGGATACGCGAACGGCTCCGACATCCAGTTGTTCATGCCCAGGTCAAGATCCGACAGCACAAACACCGGCGTCTGCAAACGTTCGGCAAGGTTAAATGCCTCCATGCTCAGCTCGAAGCACTCCTTCACCGAACCCGGCAGCAGAACAATGTGTTTCGTATCGCCGTGCGACAGGAATGCCGTGGACAACAGATCCGATTGCTGCGTGCGCGTTGGCATGCCCGTCGACGGGCCCGTGCGTTGCACGTCGAAAATCACGCCCGGAATCTCGGCGTAGTAGCCCAGACCGGCAAATTCTCCCATCAGCGAAATCCCCGGCCCCGAGGTCGAGGTCATCGACCGCGCTCCGGCCCAGCCCGCGCCCAGCACCATGCCGATAGCTGCCAGCTCGTCTTCGGCCTGCACCACGGCAAACGTCGCTCTGCCTTCTGGCGTTACCCGGAACTTCTTCAGCAGATCGGTCGTCGCTTCCACCAGCGAGGTCGAAGGCGTAATTGGGTACCACGCCACCACCGTCACACCCGCAAACACCGCGCCCATGCCGCACGCCGCGTTACCGTCGATGATGATTTTGCCGGCCGTCTGGTTCATCCGCTCCAGCATGAACGGATCCTGCTTCACCAGCTTCTGCTCTGCATACTCGAATCCGGCTTTCACCGCGCCGAAGTTCAGGTCGAACACTTTCTGCTTCTTGGCGAACTGCTTCCTTACGCTGTTCTCAACCTCACCGATATCGATCGACAGCAGTTGCGCCACCACGCCCACGTACACCATGTTCTTGACCAGCTTGCGCAGCTTCGCCTCGGTGCAAACGGCCGCCGTGATCTTGTCGAACGGAACCGGATAGCAGACAACGTCGTCGCGATACTGCTTCAGGTTCGCATTCTCTTCGTAGATCGCCACGCCGCCCGCTGGCAGCGCTTCAATGTCGCTCTTCGCGGTCTCGGGGTTCAGAGCCACCAGGAACTCCGCATCGCGCGTGCGGGCCACATACCCGTCCTTGCTGGCGCGTATCGTGAACCAGGTGGGAAGTCCGGCGATGTTCGAAGGAAACAGATTCTTCCCGCTCACGGGAATTCCCATTCCAAAGATGCTCTTCAGCAGTACGCTATTGGCGGATTGCGAGCCGGACCCGTTCACCGTTGCTACGTTGATGCTGAAATCGTTGACAACACGCTTTTGCGCGCCGATCACGCCCTGTTCTTGACCCAGAGCCAGGTCTCCAGTCGCCATTTGGCGGGATTCCCTTCAGATGAATTTCCACGCGTCTCGAGGCCGTTCATTTCTCCGCGTCAGGCCGTTTGAGATCGTTGCAACCTTGCGGTCGCGAAAACCACCAAACCTTGGCTTCGGAGTACGGGTTCCTGAAAGAACGCGCTGGATAGCGACAAACTTCGCTCAATGGTGATTATAGTCACTTGACAGGGGCATCGTACCGCTTCCAGACACGCCACTTTGTACCGTAAGTACCTTTCGCAGCAACGTCTGTTCGTCTCTCTGGAATTGTCGATCAAAGCGTTGTGATTCGAATAACTCACGCGTCTTTATCAACCTGTTAACCCTATATTTTTGAAGGCGCCAGCGCCACCCGCGCCGCATCCCGATTCCACCGCGCAAGCAGCGTCAACGAAATCACAATCAGCGACAGCGTCAGCCCGATCCACATCCCGTAGATGCCCCACTTCAGCACGAAACAGAGAATGAACCCGAGCGGCAACCCCATCACCCAGTAGCCAACCAGGTTGGCCACCATCGGCACACGCGTCTCGCCCAATCCGCGCAAGGCGCCGGTCGAAACGGTCTGGATTCCGTCGAAAATCTGAAACGCCGCCGCGATCCACAACAGGCTCGGCCCCACCGCCAGCACCCGCGCATCGTGCGTGTAGAGAAAAATCAGCGGCCGCGGCGCCACCAGGAACACGATGCCTGCACACACCATGAATCCCGTACCCAGCGCAAGCGCCAACCATCCAGCCCTTCGCGCGCGCGCCGGATCGCCTGCGCCAATCGCGTGCCCCACGCTCACGGCCGCAGCCGCGCCAATCCCCAGCGGCACCATGTACGACACGCTCGCATAATTCAGCGCAATGGTGTGCGCGGCCAGCGCCACCGGTGTCAGATAGCCCGCCGCAAACGTGCTCAGGTTCCACGCGCCGATCTCCAGCAGAATCTGCCCTGCCGCCGGCGCGCCAATCCGCACCAGCTTCCGTAGCCGATCCAGTTCCGGTCCCGCCCAATGCTCAAACAACGGATGCCCTCGACTGCGTTCATATCTCCACGCGAACGAAAGCATGGCCACCGCCATACCCACACGCGCAACGCACGTCGAGATCGCCGATCCATTCACGCCCAGCGCCGGAAACCCCAGCTTGCCGTAAATCAGCACCCAGTTGCCCGCCCAGTTCAGCAGATTCCCCACAACATAGGTGATCGTGATAACGCGCACCTGCCCCACGCCCTGCAGATAGCGTCGCGTGCCGCCGTACAGCAGCAGCGGCAGCGTCCCCCAGCTGAGAATCCGCAGATAACCGCCCGACAAGCTCGCCACTTCTGGAATCACACCGAAGCGCGTAAACCCGTAGCTGAGCCCGATCAGCAGAATCATGATCGGCGGCGTCACGATGCACGCGAGATACACGCCCTGCGCCAGCCACCTGTGACACTCGTCATGATCGCGCCGCCCGTACGCCTGCGACACCAGCGTGTCCAGCCCCAGCAGCAACCCGATCCCGAACAGCGACGGCGTGTAATAAACCGCATTCCCCAACGCAACCGCGCCAATCGCCACCGGCCCCAGCCGCCCCACCATGATGTTGTCCACAACGCCCTGCGCCACCCAGCCCAACTCACTGAGCACAACCGGAACCGCCAGCGCAATCATCGCTGCAAGCTCCGCTCTCCACATGGCACGCGTGGTTCTCATCTGTCTAATCTATAGGGAACCCCGTCGCGTCCGGGTGCCCCATTCATGCGCGCTCTTTGCGCATGAGTGGGAGTGCGGACGGTCCTCAACACCGGGTGCCCCATTCATGCGCGCTCTTTGCGCATGAGTGGGATACGATCACAACGAGTTGAATGAACCTGTGATAAGCGATTTCCACAAACTCGTCACGCACCTTGAAGCCGACTCATCGCTCTTCGAACACGATCAGTTGCGGATGCGCATCGAAACCCTCGATGCACTCGATGCATGCCTCGGAGACCCGGACGCGGAGACCCCTCTTGCCGCGGTTGATCGCACCGGCATATTCGATCGAGCGAAAGCTCTTCGCGCAAAACTCGAATCCACCAACGCCGCGATCTACAACTCCATCCGCAACCAGATCCAGCGAGGCGACCCACCCTTGCAATTACGGCACTGGATCGACCGCTGCGCCGACAACGCAAAAACCACAAACCCCGGCCTCGCCTACGACGTTCTCGACGAGTTGATCAGCGGCGTTCTTGAAGCGCGCGAACCCGACATCGCACCACTGCGCCCGCCACCCGAGATGGTCTTCTACCAGCCCACGCCCGCGCGCCACATCTTTCAGTTCATCCGGCTCAGCGCGCTCTCTGAGTCCGACACGCTCGTCGACCTCGGCTCCGGACTGGGCCACGTCCCCATACTCGCCTCGATCCTCACCGGCGTCCAAGCCATCGGAATCGAAGCTGAGCAGGCATATGTGGATAGCGCCCGCGAATGCGCCCGCGGCCTGCATCTCGACCACATCACATTCTTCCACCAGAATGCAACCGATGCGAATCTCTCCGGCGGCACAGTCTTCTATCTCTACACGCCCTTCACCGGCAACACCTTAAAGACGGTCCTGCGGAAGCTCCACAACGAGAGCGAACATCGATCCATCACCATCTGTACCCTCGGCCCCTGCACGCTGACCGTAGCAAAGGAGCCATGGCTCACCGCAAGCGCGATCCCCGACCCAAACCAGATCACAATCTTCCGCTCCCGCCCTTAACGAGCGCACCACGCGTTGTCCCTGGTCCAGTTGTCCCTTTGTCCCCTGTCCCTTTGTCCCTGTTCCCTGTCCTCACAAACCGGTAGCTCCCCGCCTCCAACTCAAATCCCCCCTCCACCCTCTTCGCCAGCGGACTCTCGCTCAACCGCGCGCCATCCAGCGTCCACCGTGCCGCTTCATCGGCTTTCAGTTCGAGCCGCCCCGTCGTATTCGCGGGCAGCGTCACATTCCAGTCCACGCTCTTTCCCTTCACCGTCCAGTCAGATTCGATCTCCCCATACGACGATGCGTACTCAAACTTCAGCGGAGACAGTCGCGCGTCAAACACCGGGTGCAGCACAACCGTGTGGAACCCCGCATCCAGCGGCGACGCATCCACCCCCGCCGCATAGCGGTAAATCCAGTCCGCCACCGCGCCGTATGCGTAATGGTTATACGAGTTCATCTGCGGATCGCCCATCATCTTGTCGCCGTTCCACCGCTCCCACGTCGTCGTCGCCCCATGATCGATCTGATATCCCCACGACGGCATTCCCGTATTCAGCAGCACATCGTAAGCCAGCTTTGTGTGCCCGGTCTTCGTCAATTCCTCCAGCACATACGGAGTGCCCACAAATCCCGTGCCCAGCAGCCCGTGATTCTCCTCGATCTTCTTTACCAGCCGCGCAGCGGCCTGTGCGCGCAGACTCTCCGGCACCAGGTTCATGTGCAGGGCAAGCACGTAGCTGGTCTGCGTATCTCCACCCTTCGCCTTGGAATCTGGATTGTCGATATCCCCAAACGGCGATGGGCTGTTATCCGCTCCTGGAATATACGCACCCGCTTTTACAAACTTCTTTTCGAATGCGTCGCGAATCTTCTCTTCGAGTTGCGTGTAATGCTGCTCCGCCTCCGTACGCCCCGTTGCGTGCCCCATCTCGCGCATCATGTTCACGTCGTAGGCCCAGTACGCCGTCGCAACCAGGTCCTCCTGCGTGCGCCCTTCAAGCGAGAGCCAATCCCCAAACGGAATCCCCGAATCGTTGTGCCAGATTCCGTCGGGATTGCGCGCGTCGATCGCATCCACATACTTCCGCATCGCCTGCCAGTTCTGGTCGATCACGCTCGTGTCCCCCGTCTGCAGCCACGACGTCCACGGAATAATCACCCCCGCATCGCTCCACGCCGCCGCCACCCCAGGCGAAACCTTCGCCGTTCCCGGCGCATAGATTCCGTAGTACGGTGTTCCCACCTGCGTACCGCGCAGATCGGCCGCGAACTTGCGCGTGAACGAGGCCAGCGCCGCGTTGTACGACGCCGCCCGCCAGAACACCTGCGCATCCGCCGCCCATCCCAGCCGCTCATCCCGCTGCGGACAATCCGTCGGCAGCCCCACAAAATTCGACCTCTGCCCCCACAGAATATTGCTCCACAGCTTGTTGATCATGGCGTTGCCGGTCTCGAGCTTCGCCGTGAACGGCACATCGGTATGCATCACCAGTGCCGAAACATCCTTCAGCGCCGGCGCACTCTTCAACCCCGTAATCTCGATGTAGCGAAATCCATGGAACGTAAACTGTGGCATCAATTCGTCCGGCCCCGCCCCTTGATCATTCTTCCCGCTCAGAAGAAAATGATCCGTGGCCTTCGCTGTGCGCAGATTCTCCGTGTACAGCGTCCCATCCGGATTGAGCGCCTCACCCACGCGCACCTGCACATCGGTGCCTGCGGGACCCGCCGACACAATTTTCTCCACGCCCGCTAAGTTCTGCCCAAAGTCGTAGATAAATACGCCGGGCTTCGGCGTGGTCATCTTCAACGCGGTCATCTCCTTCTCCACCCGGATCGGCGGAAACGACTGCGCCTCGATCCTGATCTCCTTCGGATGGACTACCTCGACCTGCCCCCACTTCAGAGAAATCGCGTTGATTGTAAGTCCTTCAGTGATCGCCCTCTCCATTGGATCCTGCGCCCGCGACAGATCCTGCGTCTCCCCGTCATACAACTCGGAGCGCTCAATATACGAAGTCTGCGACTGCCAGCTCGCATCCGTCGCGACCCACTGCACGCTTCCGTCTTCATACTCGACGCGCAACTGCGCTCGCAGTGCAGGCGGCGTATTGCCATAATTGTTCGGCTGCTGCAGCCACTCCAATGACGTCGAATACCATCCTGGCGCCAGCAGGGCCCTCATCACATTGCCCCCGCTCTTCACCAGATCCGTTACGTCATACGTCTGGTACAGCATCTTCTCGCGGTAATCCGTCCACCCCGGCGCCAGCCAGTCTCTCCCCACGCGCTTGCCGTTCAGAAACAGCTCATACGTTCCCAGCGCCGTCGCATACAAACGCGCAGACTTGATCGTTTGTCCTGCGTCAAAAAACTTCCGCAAAGCCTTCACGCTGTCCGGAATCCACGGTTGCAACACCGGTTGCTCCTCCTGCCCCTTCGCCTGCTCCCACGCCGCCGCATCCTTCCACGCGGCATCATCAAACTCACTTTTCTGCCAGTCGCCAGCCGGCTCGATCGCGCTCTTCCACGTTCCATCGCTCCCAAACTCCGCCGCTCTTCCATCCTTATAGAGCAGCACCACCGTCGCAATCATCGGCGGCGCATCCTTCCGCTTACTCTCGCCATACTTGTCGATGTAGTGCACGCTCTCGATTGCAATCGAGTTCTGTCCCTCCTGCACTCGCTCCGTCACATCCGCACGCACAAACTTCTTCCACGGCAAATGGTGATACGGCGGAAACGGAGCCGCATTCAACACCCGCTGCCCATTCACCCAGGCTGAAACCGTGTCCTCCGCCGTCGCAAACAGAATCGCCTGCTGCACCGGCTTGTCAATCTTCAAACCTGTTCGATAAGCAAACTTCTGCTCGCTGCTCGGCTTCCCGCTGCCCGGCGCAACATCAGGATTCGCAATCCACACCGACGGCGCCTTCCGCGCCGCTGCCTCTTCCGCCGTCTCCCACCCGATCCAATCAGCACGCCAGGCACTCTGATTAAGTAGTCCTGTCTCCCACGATTCCGCCGCGCTCGCGGGATACTCCTTGCCGTCGGCATTCCACAGTTCCACCCGCCACCAGTACCGCGTACTCGGCTTCACCGCCGGCCCCGCATACTTCACGTTGAGCGACTGTGCGGACGCGACCTTGCCGCTGTCCCACACATCCGCTTCGCCGTCCGTCAGCAAGTCCGCCCGTGTCGCCACCAGCACGCGATACGCCGTCTGCCGTGCCCCCCGCACCGCATCGTTAAGCTGCCACGAAAACCTCGGTGTCGCATCGTCAATCCCCAGCGGCCGCGTCAGGTTATCCACCTGCAAGTTCACCGGCCCAGTTGGAGCCGTTGCTTCGCTATGCGCGATCAAATTCCCCGCTGCAAAAACCACCACACCCACCAAGCTCATTCCACGCATGCGTTCTCGCCCCCTGAATCTCATGAACCGACAAGTATATGGGTTAGCCGGCGGAGTTCACACGCGTCAATTTCACGGCTGCTCCTCACACAGAACTCGCGCAGAACCCGCGTCTACATCTCCAACGCATCCATCAATCGAAAATTTGCCCTGCGCGCGTGCGTCGTCTATCACCGCACTACTGCGGACGATATAAAAGCCGTTGTGTTGGAAGTAGTCGCCGCCGCCGGTGAACTCGCAGCATAAAAAACTTTCGGCGGTTGCGTCTTCAAATGCCAACCAGCCACAACCCGAGGGTGCCCCATTCATGACGCGGCTACATCGCGCCATGAGTGGGATGCCACGAACCCCAATCAACCAACTGTCATCCCGAGCGCAGCCGAGGGATCTGCGGTTGCCCTGCCGATACCTATCCCAGGCTATTACCGTTCGAATCCCCGAATCAGCTTTCCGCCTACGTGCGATGACTCCGCCGCGCTATCCTTGTTCTTGAGACACGAATGTCCACATTGAACCTCAAACCGGCCAACGCGCCGGTCCGGGTCTACTACGCAACCCTCCAGAAATTCGCCAGGGGCCGCTTCGACAACGAAGGTAACATCCGCGGAGCCTTCGAGGACCTGCTCAAAAAGTGCGCCCGCCAATTCGACTGGACCCTTGTCCCCGAGTACCAGGTCGCCCGAACGGGCCAAAGCCCTATCCGCATCGACGCCGCCCTTCTCGACGCCTTCAACCTCCCGCGCGGCTATTGGGAAGCCAAAGACGAAAAAGACTCGCTCATGGAGGAAATGGAAAAGAAGTTCCGCGCCGGATACCCGCGCTCCAACATCCTCTTCCAGCGCCCCACTGAGGCTCTCCTCTTTCAGGACGGCCGCATCGCCTTCCACGACTCCATTGAAGACCCGCAAAAGCTCGTCGACTGCGGAAGCATCTCCTGAGTGACTTTTCGAAGATTTACGTGCTGGATTTGGGCGGAAACGTACGACTCAATCCAAAACTCTCAGGGACCACCCACAACGTCTTCGGAATTCAAGTCGGCGTGTCCATTACGATGCTCATACGTCACGAGGGAAACGACACAAACGCACCAGCGACAGTCATGTATGCACGAACGCCCGAAGCGTGGCGCAAAGAGAAGAAGTACGTACAACTCGATCAATGGAGCCAAGGTTCTGCAGTGCCCTGGAAAGTTCTCTTACCTGACAAAAAAACCAATTGGCTGACGGACGGAATGGAGAGAGTATTCGACTCGTTCACACCGATGGCATCAGCGAAGGCTTCAGAGTCGGTATTCTCGCAATACAGCCTGGGCGTCTCGACGAACAGAGATTCGGTCGTCTATGACTTTCGAAAAGACGCGCTTGTAATTAAGGTGAAGGAGTTTATCGAGGAGTTTAAGGGCGAGTTAGACCGCTACCTGCAAAGCGGAAAGCCCAAAGATACTGACTCCTTTGTTGACTACACCTCGATTCAGTGGAGCCGGAATCTTAAAACACATCTTCACACAGGCGACTATCCCGCGTTCAATGAGTCCTCAATCCGGACTGCGCTGTACCGACCTTTCTCAAAGAGGAGTCTCTACCTGCAAGATGTTCTTGTTGACGAGCCTTCCCGCACCGGTGGATACGCCTCCCCAGAAAATCCAATCATCGCAGTCACTTCGCCGGGATCTGATAAGCCCTTCATGGCGATTGCATCTGAATGTACGCTCGATCTGCACACCGTCGGTCCAGGCGCAGGGTCTCAGTGCTTTCCCTTTTATATTCAAGATGAACAAGGAAACTTCCGCGAAAACATCACCGATTGGTCACTCGCTGAGTTCCGCACCCACTACGGCCAGAAATCCATTACGAAGTGGGACATCTTCCACTACACTTACGCCCTGCTCCACCACCCCGAGTACCGCACTCGCTACGCCGCCAACCTCAAGCGCGAACTGCCCCGCATCCCCTTCGCTCCCGATTTTGCTCAATACGCCCGCATCGGCGCGGAGCTGATGAAGCTCCATATTGAATACGAAAGCCAGCCCGAGTACCCGCTCCAGCGGACAGAAACCGGCAAACTCCACTGGCGCGTCGAAAAGATGGTTCTCTCCAAAGACAAGACCCAACTCCGCTACAACAGCTTTCTCACCCTCGGCGGCATCCCGCCCGAGGTCTTCGAGTACCGCCTCGGCAACCGCAGCGCCCTCGAATGGGTCATCGATCAGTACCGCGTCTCCACTGACAAGCGCTCCGGCATCGTCAACGACCCCAACCGCGCAGACGATCCCGAATACATCGTCCGCCTCATCGGTCAGGTCGCCGTTGTCAGCCTTGAAACCGTCCGCCTCGTCCGCGAACTAGCCGCCCTCCCGCTCCTCCCACCAATCTAGAAATTAGAGGTGTCATTCTGAGTGAACGGGGCCCCAAACGTTTTTCCGTTTGGGGGTGGTGAGTGAAGAACCTGCTTCTTTGTCTTTCCTGGCTCCAGAACGCAACACGGCCCGTAGGGCCGGCCGAATTGCAGAAATTCGTCGTCAAGCCGTTCATCCCTTTATTTCCGCCTAACCCCCTCAGAACAAACGGCAAATAAATCTTGTGCTTTTGCAGGTTATTTCGCCGATTAGCCTACCCTGAATCTATGCGGTGATCTCGAAGGGAATACGATGACCATCTCATCGCAATCGCATGGGCCGCGAAGCGCTAAATGGAACACATGAAAACGGCGAAGCGCTCAACAAAGGCCGTAAGTCCCATGCCGAGAGATATTTGCAGTCTAACTCTAACCATAAGAGTTATTTGCCGCCGCGCTCTATCCATAACACGTTCAGGATCAGTGCCTTTCGAGCAAATGCGGGTGGGGGGAGGGGGAGGGGTAACACGCAACCGAACAGTTGCATATCCGGCAACGGGCCACAAGATGACCCCGTTCCCGGTCCCCCCTCGTCCCTGGTCGCCTAGTCCCTGATCCCTGCAACTAGGTCACCGCCGGACGCAACTCCGCCTGCTTCGTCCGGATCGTGATCGTTGCAGACGTTAGTTCGGGGCCGCCCCAGCCATCCTTGTGCGCTTCAATCTGGATCTCGCCGGGTTCCTTCGTCGCCTGCACGATCACCTGCGCGAGTCCGTTGAAGAGCGAGCGCTTCGGCGCCTTGTCGCTCTCCTGGCAGTTGGGATCGCCATTGCCAACGCCGATCAACGCGCCATTGCCCGTGATCTTGAACCCGATGTGATTGTCCGCAATCGGAACCAGGCGGCCTTCCTTGTCGAGGCCCTCAACCTTGATCACCGCAACGTCTTCGCCATCGGCATTGATCTCGCTGCGATCGGCCGTCAGTTTGATCGTCGCTGTCGGACCGGTCGTCTCGCGCTTGTCGCTGAGCACAACCTTGCCCTCTCTACTGCCGCGCGCTTCGATCGCGCCCGGCTCGTAGCGCACCTTCCACTCCACGTGGCCGAGATGCGGAACTTTCTGGCTGCCGGCACTCTTGCCGTTCACGAACAGTTCCACCTCGTCGAGGTTCGAGTAAACCCAAACTGGAATCTCGTCGCCTTCGCGTCCTTCCCAATTCCAGTGCGGAAACAGATGCACCACCGGATCCTTGCCCCACCACGCTTTGTAGTAGTAGAAGTTGTCCTTCGGAAAACCGCACATGTCCACAATGCCGAACTGGGAGTTGATCGAAGGCCATCCATAAGGCGTTGGCTCGCCGCGATAGTCGAAGCCCGTCCACGCAAAGCCGCCCGCTTCCCATTCGCGCGTCCCGTAAAACTTCCACCACTCCTCCGCGGTCTCGCCCCACGGCACCACGCCGTCATAAGAATTCACTGTATTTCTCAAAGGACCAGAACTGTACACGCCCCGAGTTCCGATCGCACTCGAAGTCTCCGACCCATAGATAGGCCGGTCAGGATGCTCCTTGTGGTATTCCTCCGGCAGCTTCAGGTTGTAATTGAATCCGAGAATATCCAGCGCATCCGAAACTCCCTGTTTATTATTTCCATTCACCGCGGCCGACACAACGCGCGTCGGATCGAGTTCGTGGCACAGCCGCACCATATCGGCACCGATGCGCTCTCCCTGCTCGGCCATCGGCCCCTGCATCTGGCCCTCCTCGTTGCCAACCGACCACATGATGATCGAAGGAGAATTTCGATAGCGCTTCACCATCGTTTCCAGTTGCGCCATCCCCTCGGGATTCGCACTCATCTGCCGCGTTTCGCACATCATCATCACGCCCATGCGATCGCATGCTTCCACCCACTCAGGCGTCGGCATATTGTGCGAAGTGCGCACGGCATTGCCCCCCATCTCGCGCAACACGGCGAGCCGGAACCATTGCAGCGCATCGGGAACTGCCGCGCCGACGCCCGCATGATCCTGGTGATTGCAGGTCCCCTGAATCTTCACGGACTTGCCGTTCAGGAAGAAGCCTTTGTCGGCCGTGAACATCGCGGTGCGCACACCAAAGCTCATGCGCTCGGCATCGCGCGCCTTGCCCGCAGACTCGACGGTAACGATCGCCTGATAGAGGTTGGGCGCTTCAACCGACCAAAGCTCGGGATTAGTCAGCTTCACTGTGCCCGTGAACGTGGCCGAACCGTCGACCGCGATCGATTGCACCGGCGCTTCGGCCGTAGTTACGGGCTTTCCCGCGCGATCGAGAATCTGCCACCTCACCCTGGCGGATTCCGCCTGTTTGCCTTCGTTCTGCACCTTGGTCCCGAGCGTAAGCGTTGCCGAATTCCCAGCCAGCTCAGACCGGACATAGCTCTCCCACTTACCCAGGTTCAGCGCGTCGGTCTTCGTAAGCCACACATGACGATAGATGCCGGCGCCCTCATAGAACCATCCGTCTCCAAAGCTCGCATCCACGCGAGCAACGATGTAATTCTTCTTTCCATAAGCCAGAAAGTCCGTAAGATCGAATCGAAACGGAGCGTATCCATTGTCGTTGCGGCCGATGAAGCACCCGTTCACAAACACAAGAACATCACGAAAAGCACCGTCGAACTCGATCCAGATGCGACGGCCAACGTCAGTCGCCGGAATATCAAATACCCGCCGGTACCAGCCGACGCTCGTCTCGGGATAACGCCGTCCGAGCGGTTTGAAGCCGTGCGAAGCAAGTTCATTGTCGCGAACAAACGGCAGTTCCACGGCCCAGTCGTGCGGCAAGTTCAAAGCGCGCCATTTCGAATCGTCGAACTTCGCCTTCGCAAATTCGAAATCTCCTGTCTTTGCGAAATCTCCCTGCCCGAAACCGAAACCGAGGTCCTTTGCCGGATCGGCGCCATTGCCGAAAGTAAACCTCCAGCCCGCGTCAAAGAGCAGGTGCTCGCGCGGTGCGACCGCGGACAGGGCCTCCGCAGACGCAGCACCGGGGTAGCCCGACATCATTGCGGCGGCTCGTCCCCACGCCGACCGCGCCAACAGAGAAGAAGCAGAAAGTGCCATACCGGAATGAAGCAGGTCGCGCCGAGTGATGCGGGGCATTCGAAGATCCTCTTCGGGTTCGCGCCATAAGCATCGGCGCGAACAATGCGGAAATATAAATGAGGCGGTCATGAAAGTAAACGATTTCAGATTCTCGGCCCAAATAGCCGAATTGAAGGCTTCGGCGTGTCGCCGTACACAAAATGCGAAGGATGCAGTGTGATAAATTCAAAACCGGCACCAAAACCGGCTCCAGGGGAAAAACCAGCACCGAGCGCATGATGTAAGTGATTGATTTATAAGTATCGGAGAGATGGCCGAGTGGCTGAAGGCGCACGCTTGGAAAGCGTGTTTAGGGGAAACTCTAACGTGGGTTCGAATCCCACTCTCTCCGCCATCCCCCCCAATAAATATAACTCCACATCGCTCCATATTCCTCCTGCGCCTCTACTCTTTCCTATTGATTATATTTGGTTTATAGCCGGTTCTCCCTCTACATCCCTAAGCATGACTCCACTACCATCCTGCCTCATCTGGTGGTATTTCTGGTGGTACCCAGCCTATTAAGAGTAAAAATAGCTGGTGGTATCTCGAATCTGATGGCTGAACCCACGTCAGTAATCTCTTCACATCTCCGCTAGTCAAATTAGCTCTAATCGTCGGCCATGTGTACCAAATGTGTGCCGCTTTCCTTGTTTTTGGAGGAAGCATGGCTCGCAAGGATGGTCAGATCATCCAGCTCTTTCATCAGGACTCGCATGCCTGGAAGGCATCCGATTTAGGCGACTACCCGCTCGGCGGCTGGGCAAGCCTGGCAACAAGTTTCTGTGTCACTTGTCCGAGCAGCCGGTTTGAACGAAGTCGCTGACGCGACGGACTGAGAGTTGTGGCTAGTTCAGCGAGGCACGCCGGGTTAGGGTGAGAGGTCATAGGGAGGAGGTTCCTATGACCCCACTTCACCAGCGCATGCTGCACG
>NZ_JBAUUO010000033.1:0-36424 GCF_049582745.1 Occallatibacter sp. | reverse complement strand
TCCTTTTGTAAGCATTTAGCTACGCTTCGACAACGCAGTTATGCCACAAAAACAGCGGCCTTTTCCCACTTTCTTTTTCCCGGACCTTTACTTCTTGCCTACTCCCCGTGAGAAATGCAGGCTAGAGCCCGACTTCAGGATTCAAAATTTGCAGCGATTACACGCTCGCTTGTTAATTCTGAGAGCAGCTCTCGCAGCCGTCCTTGCTGAGCAGCCCGGCGATTGTATCCAGGATCTCCGTGGGGTGAACAGGCTTGGCAAGAATCTCAAAGTCATGCCCCAGCCTTCTGGCCTCCTGCAGGAGACTGTCGGCGGACGGTTGCCCGGAGATCAGCAGGATGTGACAGTCAGGCAAGCGCTCTTTCAGAGCCATCGCCAGGTCGATGCCATTCATTTTCGGGAGCATGACATCAAGAATCGCGAGGTCCGGCGACCATCGCGAGAGGCTGCCCAAGGCCGTCTCCGCTGAATAGGCGACGCGGGTGTCGTAGCCGCTTGAAGAGAGGATCTGCCGGAGCGTGTCGGCAACGACCGGTTCATCTTCAACGACAAGAATCCTTTGTTCTCCCACTTCTCGGGGCATAAATGGCCTCTCCGGTGGGAAGTCGGCGTGCGGCCCACTGCTGTTGTGAGGGATGCCGTGTTGCGCAACGTTGGTTGGTTGTATGGTGCACAATCATGGCTGCTCTCTCAGCGGAAATGCAATATATGCCACGGCGGGTCGTGTTGCGTCTCCGGCACAGGATTGCACGGAGCGCGGTACTTACTTTTTGACTCCCGGTAATGGAAGTCCATTACTGTTTCGCCGATCTGAGTGTCTCGAAGGTGTGATTCTAAACCGTTCAATTTACGTCATTTGCAGCATTGCGTGGCTATAGTGGAAGGCATAACGTTCAAGTATCGAGCGCGCCAGTCGCAGAGCGAATGAGGGGCGCGCGAGCGAGGACATTATGCACACACCTGGTAATCGAGACGGCCGCGTACAAACCGGGAGAACAGGTTGGATTTCCATTCATGTCAACGATTCCGATGGTCTGCCGTCACCTCCCGGCGGCAGTGCGGAGGCTGAAGCGAAGACGATTCCACCGGGTCTGATCCATCTCTTCGAGCATGCCGAAACGGCGCCCCTATCGTTGCCGGAGCGTTTTCCGCGACTCACTTTCGTGGCGATCGCGATCGCTCTGCTCGTTACCGCCCTTACGGCGGAATTCGATTATCTGCGGGGTGCGGGATATTTCTGGCCTTGATATGCGCAAATTCAAACGGGCCACTTGGAGCAGGACTCATCGAGGCAACGTGCAGGCAAAACAGATCGGATCCGGTCAACCCACAGCGGCTCGCTTTGAGCCAGAAACTTGGACAGTCTCCCTTCCGAAGCCTCCGGAGACGGGCTTTCTGCTGGATTGGCTCTCAGGCGGAGAGGCATTTCAGAGGAATATCCAGGGATTTCCGCTGAGATTCGAAGCCTTGATCTGATTCCATCGTCCAGTTCCGGCCATGATTTGAAGAGATTTGCGAACGAAATCCTGCCTTTCCAGCAGGTTGCATCGAGTCGAGTGGCTTTCAAACGGCGCGGCTTCGGTAGTGACAGGGACTCACCAGTGCCAAGTTAGACTCCAGCGCGAAAAGCCACCCTCCAATTTGCTCTGCGAGAAAAGGCTGGCACATTTTGGTGATCCAAATTACAACCCATGCGACCAAAGTTCTTTAGTTCTATCCGATTGGGGCATATCCGAGGAAGAGTAGCCGCTTTAGGATACTGACCACGGAGAGAATCATGACTAGACCCAATCATCAACTTTCCTATGTGGCTGCACTCGAGACAGCGCACTCGGAACTCGACGAAATTCTCGCGACATACAAGGAACTGCAAATCCGAAAAGAACGACTTGAGGCAGCTACCGAGGCTCTTGGGTCTCTTTTCGAATCAGAAAAGCAAGTTGCTGTCAGAGACCAACATGCGCTCCACCCTTCAGTTGAGCCACGGAATGGAACTTTAGGACCCGTTCCTGACCGGACTGAACGCTTCATGGAATTTCCGCCTGTGCCCCAAGAGCCAATTCAGGAATCATCGGATCCCATTCAGAGACGAATTAACTATGCGTTGGGAATCACGGCCGCGGCCTGAGTCGCCACAAACCGGCAAGAACCTGCGCAATACCGATGACACCTGCAAGAAAGGCAATGAATTTCGCAATGAACGACCTCCGACCTTCCCAAAAAGCCGTGCGACGGAGCGACGACTGCAGCGCGAGGTTACAACAGACAGAAAGTGAAATGACGTCGGAGTCAGGACCTATTCTGGAATCGCCGGATGCAAGCGGCGCGGCAAGATCCCTTATGGAAGACACGAAAGCGCGCGGAAGCAGAATCCCGTCCAAACAGCCGACGATCCTCGTCGTGGATGATGATTCGTCCATCCGGTTACTTATCGGATCCGCCCTCGAATGCTGGGGATATCGGGTGGATCTGGCCTCGAGTGGTAACGAAGCGAAGGAAATGATTGATCGCGATTCCTTCGACCTGATTCTCACTGACATGTTGATGCCGGACGGGGACGGTTTCACCCTTCTTGATTGGGTCCGTGCAAACCGGCCTGGCCTTCCAGTGGTGATGGTTTCGGCTGCCTCCGACATTGGAATGGCGATCGATTCCATGCATCGAGGAGCTTGTGACTACCTTTTGAAGCCCTTTGATCACAGGAAGCTGTTCGAAACAATCCGACGCGCCCTCGAGCAGCGTCTCGAAATACTTCACGCTCGCGCGTATGAGCATAATCTGAAAAAGGAACTCCGCATCCGGACAGACATGCTTCGTTGGGCTGTAAACGATCTGCAGCGCACTCACGAGCTAATGCTGTTGACCCTAGGCGACGCGCTGGATTTGAGGGATTCGGAGACGGAGGGACACTCCAAGCGAGTAACTGCTTACAGCATCGCTCTGGCCCGCGCTTTGAAGATCTCGCCTCGCGAGATCAAGGTACTGGCCCAAGGTGCCTTACTGCACGATGTCGGGAAGATAGCGATTCCCGATGCCATCCTGCGAAAGCCGAGCAAGTTAACCGAAGAGGAGCAGGAGATTATGCGTGCGCATTGCGTACGCGGGTACGAGATGTTGTGCAGGATACCCTTCCTGGCCGACGCGTCGGAGATTGTCCTGAGTCATCACGAGCGTTTTGACGGTAGTGGTTATCCGCGCCGCTTGCGGGGAAGCAAGATCCCCCTTGGAGCACGCGTTTTTGCTGTCGCCGACACACTCGACGCCATTACCAGCGACCGTCCTTACCATAAAGCGAGCAGCTTCGCTGCAGCACGCGACAACATTCAGGAGGGCTCCGGCACTCAATTTGACCCCACAGTTGTAGAAGCATTTTCGAAGATCTCCTGCGAAGTATGGCTGAAGCTTCGAGAAGAGAGCGTAGGCGAAGGAGGAGACCGGGTCCTTCTTCGAGAAGTATTTCTAAATCTGCCGGACTTCTCTGGCCTACAAGACTTTATTGCAATGAACTTCTCAGATCCACAAGCACTTGCAGTCTCCTAGGAACCCTCCGAACAGTCGGATTGGCTCAGAGCCGAACTTTTGATTTTCAAGATAGATGCCGCAAGTGCTTATCCGACTTACAAAAAGCACTTGATTTGCATGCGGTGAAAAACAAAGAATGTTCGGGGCGGAGCGATCCCGAGGTTCTCTCGATAGAGATTGAAATGTGGTCCATTCAACTTCGGCACCTCCGAGCCGATATTGGCGCCACTTGCATGCGCAGATTCCAGTGCCAGAATGCCGAAGAATCCCCAATGATGGACATCGCGCGGAAGAAAGCATGTCCACAACTCCCGCCTGGGAGCCGCGATATTCGTCACCTTTTTCGGCTTCCGCGGCAAAGAGGTAAATGTTGCGAAGACTCTCCAAGTACTCACCCGATCCATTTTTCGAAGTAATTCGTATCACTGCTGTGCGATTCCAAAACGCGTGCCACCATGATTTGTGCGGAGATTCCGCCATGGGCAAGTGTTTTTTTTCAAAAAGATGGAATCGGGTTAGGAGCGGCGCTAACGTTGCCATTTGTTTCCGTGCTCGATTAAGGTGGTTTCGTTGACAAGAATGACCTAGGAGCAGGGCGGAAAAGTGAAGACAAATCAGGGGGAAATCCCCGTGCGGAATCGAGCCACAGAACTGAGCGGGCGAGATGGACGGAGATCATTTGCAGCGGTCGGCGATCGGTTGTGCGTAACGCTGGAAGTCGAACCTGCCGGTCAGACGGAACCACAGACTGGATGCAAATCTTATTCTGCATGGAGGCATGCACTTTGGATTGCTCTCGGGCTGGCGCTCGCCATTGGTGTTGCGCCAGGCAGTGCACAACAGGCGCTTCAACGTGCGAAATCGCAACCACTTTATAAGCAGTCGACCACCCCAATCGAGCAGCGCGTCGAAGACTTGTTGAGGCGGATGACGCTGGAAGAGAAGGTGCGGCAACTGGATCTGTACGCCGCTGCAGGAACACTGGAAGACAAACATACCGGCAAGGAGCATGTTGCGCTCGACGCAGCCTTTCTTCCAGAGAAGGCGCAGGCGATGTGGGGGGACCTTGGAGTTGGTGGCATTCACGACGTCTACCCGACTTCAGCACAGTCCAATGCGATCCAGCAATGGGTGATTGCGCATAATCGTCTGGGCATTCCGGCACTGTTCATCGAAGAGGGGCTCCACGGCTTCGATACGGGTACGGTGTTTCCGGCTCCCATCAATCTGTCGGCGACCTGGAATCGGGAGATCGCGAAGCAAACAGGGGAGGCTATTGCCGCGGAGGCGCGCGCGACGGGAGTCGACATGATTCTGGCGCCGGTGCTTGATCTCGCGCGCGAACCGCGGTGGGGGCGGGTTGAGGAGGACTTCGGTGAAGACACCTATCTCACCGGACAGCTAGGGCTGGCCTACGTGCGAGGAGCGCAAGGAGAGAGTCTGAACTCGGATCACACCGTAGTCGCCGAGCCGAAGCACTTCGCGGGGCATGGTTCTCCCGAAGGGGGCACGAACACCTCGCCGGTGCATATGGGAGAGCGCGAGCTGCGCATGGTGATGTTGCGAGGATTTGAGCCGGCCTTTCGCGAGGGACACGCGATGGGCGCGATGGCCGCCTATCACGAGATCGACGGCATCCCAGTCACGGCCGATCCGTTCCTGCTGAAGAAAGTCTTGCGCGATGAATGGGGCTTTCAAGGGTTTGTGCTCTCCGATCTGGGAGCGATCCGTCGCCTCTACGATGTCCACCACGTTGCAGCGACACCAAAGGACGCCGCATGCATGGCGATCCGATCCGGCGTCGACATGCAGTTCTACGATTTCGAGCATAGCGTTTTTCAAAAGGCACTCGTAGATTGCGTACACGAAGGCACGCTTTCCCAAGCGGATCTCGATCGGGCAGTCCGCTCCGTACTTCGAGTCAAGTTTTCTCTGGGGCTTTTCGATCACCCACTGGTGGATTCGGAATTGAGTGCGAAGGTGAATCGCTCCGCCGAGCATCTTGCTCTATCGCTTGAATCAGCGCGCCAATCGATGACCCTGCTCAAAAACGAAGGGAATTTACTCCCTCTCTCCCACTCCATCCGGCATATTGCCTTGATCGGCCCCAATGGCAACGTGGCGCGATACGGAGATTACGAAAAGGAAGAGAACGGTCTACACATCAGCATGCTGGACGGGATTCGCAAACTGGCCCCGCAGGCGGAAGTCACCTTCGAAGCGGGCAAAGACATTCCTGCAGCAGTGACTGCCGCAAAGGCCGCCGACGCAGTAGTGATGGCGCTGGGTGAATGGCAAGGCATCTCAGGCGAAGGTTTTGACCGCTCTTCGCTCGACCTTCCGGATGATCAGGAACAACTGCTTGAAGCTGTAGCCGCCACGGGCAAGCCAGTAGTTCTGGTTCTTCAAAACGGACGGCCCCTGACGATCGGGTGGGCGACGAAACATATTTCAGCCATCCTCGAAGCCTGGTATCCAGGTGAGTATGGCGGGCAGGCGATCGCTGAAACTCTCTTCGGTGACAACAATCCCGCCGGCCGCCTCACGATTACTTTTCCGCGAAGCCTGGGACAGTTGCCGGACTACTACAGTTATGACCCATCGCGCATGCACAAGTACGTCGACGATGATGGCGAGCCGCTATTTCCGTTTGGATTCGGTCTGAGCTACACCACCTTTCGCTACGATCACCTGACTGTGCAGGCACCGTCACCAGGCAGCAAAGGCGAGATACGGATCACTGTCGAGGTGACAAACACTGGCGAGCGAGAAGGAGATGAGGTGGCTCAGCTCTACATGCGCGAAGACGTGGGCAGCGTTGAGACTCCGGAGCGCTCACTGGAGGGATTCTCCCGAATACACCTGAGGCCGCAGGAGACGAAGAACGTCTCCTTCAATGTTCCGCAGAAACAGCTTGCAGTGTGGAATGCCGGGAATCGATGGGCCGTAGAGGCAGGTAACTATACAGCCTGGGTTGGCGGATCTTCTCTCGCTTCCCTGACCGCCAGGTTTGTTCTTCATCCGTAAGTCGGAGGTCTGGAATGAAAAACACAAATGAATTCTGCGAATTGATCCGCAGAAAAGGCTTTCAAAGGACGGGAAGACAATGAGAAGTCTTGCGAGGATCGCTTTTCTTATGATTCTGGGCGGCGGCGCTTTAACCGCCTTCGGCCAGCACCTGAAAGAACCTGTTGACTACGTCTCCCCGAACATCGGAGGGATTGGACAGCTTCTCACAGCGACGATTCCTTACGTGCAACGGCCGTATGGCATGGCGAGGATCGCGCCCATCACCACTCCCGGAATCACTGACCGTTACCTTGCGGACAAGATCTACGGGTTTCCCGCTGGTCCCGCAACCCTGATGGCCTCCGTAGGTAAAGTTGGCACGGACGCCGCAACCTATGCATCGGAGTTTGATCACGACTTTGAAACCGCGACTCCGTACTACTACGCGGCGGACCTGCAAACGTGGGGGATACGGGCGGAATTCACGGCAACGAATCAAGCTGTCTTCTATCGATTTACATTTCCTGCAAGCCCTCACGCACATCTTGCAATCAATTTGAAAAGCGGCTCCGAGCTTGTGGTGGTAGGGAACAACGCAATACAGGGGAGCGAGCGTTTCGATGGGCCGATTGCCAAGACCGTACATTCAGGCCGCGAAACACTGCAATACTTCTATGTGGAATTCTCTCGTCCCTTCAGCTCTTACCAGACATGGCAGAACGGCAATCTGAGCCAAACGGCGAAGCAGACCGGCGATCGCATCGGATTTGTTACCGACTCGCCGTTGTCGGCGGGAGAGTCGATTGAAGTGCGAGTTGGCATCTCCTATATCAGCACGGAACAGGCGCGACGCAACCTCGAGCGGGAGATTCCTGCCTGCAACTTTGAGCGTGTTAAGTCCGACACACGTGCGGAATGGAACAGATCTCTGGATGCCATCAGCACCGTGGGCGGTACGGAACGGCAACGAACAATCTTCTATACGGCTCTCTACCGGTCGCTGGGCCGCATGACCGACATCACCGAAGACGGCAGATATTTCAGTGGCTTCGACCATGCCGTACACGACGCGCAGGGGCACGATTACTACGTAGACGACGGATTGTGGGATACCTATCGTTCGCTCCATCCTCTGCAGTTGCTGCTCGATCCGAAGCGGCAAGAGGACATGATTCGTTCCTACATAAGCATGTATGAACAGAGCGGCTGGATGCCGTCGTTTCCCTCCGCCGCCGGCGAACAGGCTGTGATGATTGGGCATCATGCAGATGCATTCATCCTGGATACGTATGAAAAGGGGTATCGCGACTTCGACGCGGAAAAGGCCTACGAGGCCATGAGGAAGAATGCGACAAAAGCCACGATGCTTCCGTGGAGCCGTGGTCCGCTCACCAGTCTGGATAAGATCTATTTCGACAAGGGTTTCTTTCCGGCGCTTTCCGTTGGCGAACGGGAAACGGTTCCGGAAGTGACTCCCGAGCGCCGGCAGTCGGTCTCGGTAACGCTTGAGAATAGCTATGACGACTGGTGTGTGGCGCAATTTGCCAAGGCTCTAGGCAAGCATGAGGACGAAGTCTATTTCAACAAGCTTGCGCATAACTATGAGAATGTCTTCAACCCGGCCATCGGCTTCATGGCTCCCAAGGATGCAGACGGAAAATGGATCGAGCCTTTCGACCCGAAGTTGGGAGGTGGACAAGGCGGACGGGCTTACTTTACCGAGGTTAACTCGTGGCTCTATACCTTTAACGTTCAGCACGATGTTCCTGGATTGATTCATCTGTTCGGCGGTCGCGATGCATTCAACGCAAAGCTTGACCGCCTGTTTGTGGAGCAGTATGGGACTTCCAAGTTTGAGTTTCTCGGTCAGTTCCCCGATGCAACAGGACTGGTGGGTCTCTACGCCCAAGGCAATGAACCGAGCTTTCACGTTCCTTATCTTTACGATTTTTCCGGGCAGCCATGGAAGACGCAACGTCGCGTGCGACAACTGATGGATGTCTGGTATGACGACACCCCGCTGGGCATTCCAGGCGACGACGATGGCGGCGCCACTTCATCCTGGTATGTTCTCAGCGCGATCGGATTTTATCCCGTATGCCCCGGAATGCCGGTGTACGAGATCGGCAGCCCCATCTTCGAGAGGACCGTGATCCATCTAGCCAACGGCAAGCAGTTTACGATCGTCGCGCATCACGTGTCGGCGCAAAACAAATATATCCAATCGGCTCAGTTGAACGGTAAGGCGCTGAACAAGCCTTGGTTCGGCCATTCGGATATTGCCAATGGAGGGACGCTGACGCTGGAGATGGTAGATCGTCCGAATGTGCAATGGGGCAGCGCCCCTGAGGCTGCTCCGCCGACGACGGGTGGAGGAAGCGCTACCTCGCTCGGAACCGAAAGATGAAAAGATCCGATGAGCGGTGAAACAGATGAAGGTTGGAATGAGCCTACACAATTCAGAGTTTCCTTCGCGACGGAAACTGCTGTCCCTGGGAGTTGCGGCGGGTGTTGCGACATGCCTGAATGGCTCCGAGGTCGCAAATGCTGCCGAGCCCAGCGATCGGGCTGCTTTGCACGAAACGAACGTCAGGAGTTTCGGCGCAGTTGGGGACGCTGTTGCCGACGATTCCGCGGCATTCCAGCGCGGGCTGGATGCCGTTCACAAAGCTCAGGGTGGCGTGGTCTATGCGCGCCGGGGCGGAATCTGTTTCGCGGAATTCTTAATGCGGCCGTTTGGTCCGATGAAGACAGGGCAGTAGCGTTTGCCTTCAGGGGTGTCGATACGCTTGGTGATATTCACCTGCATGGGAAAACTCCCGGCAAAGTGGTATCACTTGGTATCACCCTCTCGCTACTCGGTCAAACTTGTTGAAAGGGAAGGGATTAGATGGTCGGGGCGGAGGGATTCGAACTCGCTTGCCCTTTTCCCAAAAGATGTTCTATATCAACATATTGGACTGAGTCTCCGGCGGGTGGTACCTAGGGTGGTACCGCTTTGGCCAGGAGATGACCATGGAAGTGAATGTCACCAAACGAATCGTAACTCAAGTCTGGGACCGTTACTGCCCTGTTGTTGTGAACAGCAGCGGGAGGATCAAAGCTGACTGGGTCATAGTGGACGGCCATCAGGAAAAACACCCAGGAGGCTCCTACTATCTTGAGTGGCGCGAGAATGGCCGGCGCAAGCGGCTCTCCGTCGGCAGGGACGCAACGGTTGCCTTCAACAGCCAGATTCGCAAAATCAAGGAACTGGAGGCTCGAGCCGAGGGGCTGGAAGTGCAGGTGCCCAAAGACGACCCGAACCGGTTTCAGCTTCGCTCTGCCATGGCCGATTTTCTGGAGGAGATCAAACTCTCACGGCAGGCCAAAACGTGGCAGGGCTACAAAGTGTCCCTCACCTACTTCCAGCAATCCTGCGATAAGAAGTGCGTGGACGAGATCCAGCGGATCGATCTGCTGCGTTTCTGCGCCTTCCTCCGCGACAGGAAGAAGCTCGCGCCGCGAACGGTCTTCAACAAATTCACCTGTGTGATGACGTTCCTCGAGGCGCAGGGCCTGCCCAAGCTGCTCGGAAAAAATGATCGTCCGCGATACGTGGAAACGGAAGTGGAAATTTTCGAGGACGATCAGTTGACCGACCTCTATTGCGTTTGCTCTCTGTACCACCGGATGCTGTATGACTTCCTGTTGATGACAGGATTCAGAGAGCAGGAGGCGATGTACCTCACCTGGGAGAACGTTCGTTTCGGGGCGAACATCGTCGAGATGCGCTGGAAGCCTCAGTTTCACTGGTCGCCCAAGGCTTACAAGGAACGCGAGGTTCCCGTCCCCGACGAGTTGCTAGAAGCGCTCGAAATCTATCGAAAATCTCTGCCTGCCAGGCGCGCGGCGCCGGGCGCACTCGTCTTTAGCACGAGGAGCGGAAGACCCGACACGCACATGATTCGCGCACTCAAGAGAAACGCAAACAAAGCCGAATTGAACCCGGAAGATTTCTGGCTTCACAAGTTCCGTGCGACGTTCGCAACGACCCACCTTCGCGCCGGCGTCGATCTGAAAACCGTGATGGCCTGGATGGGGCAGACCACGATGGACAGCATCATCCGTTACTTGAAGCCGGCCAGGAGAGACGAAGTCATCCATAAGGTGAACTCGAGCTTCACCGGGCCGACGTTCGCCAATCGCAAAAGAGTCAACGGTCAGTCTCTGGCGGTTGGCTAGATCCAACTATTCTCGATACGCAGGCCGCGATTTGGCCATGTCCGCTTGTCCTGACGCCGAAGAGAAATCTTCGGCGTTTTTCTCTAAATTGCAAATTTGACGCAAATCCTGTTTGGTCACATGGTCATCTGGCCGTTACTTCATGACCGGACTCGGTAAAAAGGAGGAGTTGATGCTGATCGACCAGATCCTTGAGCAGAAGAAAAGTGCTCTGAGAGCAAACGACATCGCCCGCGTTCTCGACCTCTCAGAGAAACAGATCTATAAAATGGCCGCCGCCGGCGAGATCCCATCCCTGCGGATCGCGAATTCAGTTCGATTCGATCCGCACGATTTTGCGGAATGGTTGAGAACTCGATCGAGTGCCCCAGAAATTGAACCAAAGGCGAGGGTTTCGGCACCCCGGTCCCGCCCGAAACTGGATCGCAGTGCGAGGCATAACCGGGAAAGTTGACCGAGAATCGAGTTCGGGAGATGCTCCTCCCTGTTCGGAGGAGCAGATGCCCTATCGAGCGGGACGACTTGAGATCGCGATTTTCCTCACCGTGCCCCATATGGCAGTACTCCATCGATTCCGCGGGCCTAAGCCGATTCTTGGATTTGACCGAGTTTTTGATTTGACTGACGCTGTATCCGTGAGCAGAGAACTCAAGTGAACCAACTAGCGTGGCATTTACGACGGTATATGCGCAAGGGGCGCATTGAGGAGATCTTTTCCCGATGACTCTCGATCTCGGTACAGTTCCATCGATTGCGGGTGAAAGTGCGATAAGAATCAGAGATATTCTTCGTCGGTGTCACGGAGCATTTCGCGAAGATTGGCTGTCAAGAAAGTTTCGCTATAGCGAGTGTCAGGCACATGAAATTGCCAAGGCCATGGAATCGGCCGGATTTGTGCGGTGGGACAGAGAGCGGGAACGGCGAGACAACAGCCCTTTTCCGTGGTACTCGGTCACCGATGCTGGCGATGACATCACGCGGGCTTCTGCTGCAAGGCGGATCAGGAGAAAAACTGCAACTGCTGCACTAATGGAATTCATGAAGCGCGTTCAAAGAGTCAATGCCAGTCCGGAGTACCTGTATTCTGTAAAGCGCATTGCTGTTTTCGGAAGCTTTCTAGAGCGTCGAGAGCGCATCGGAGACGTTGATGTTGCTGTTGACTTGAAGTCCCGGGTGGAATTCGACAAAAACCATAAATGGGTGGAGATCTTTCGGCAACACGCGTGGTCCTCAGGAAGAAACTTCTCTACATTCGACGAGGAAATCTTTTGGCCACGGCGAGAGGTTCTCTTGACGCTCAAATCACGTAAGCGCAGCATCAGCATCGAGTCATGGTTTTCGTTCGTGGAAATGGAGAAACCGAAGAACTTTCGGTACAAAGTACTTTTCGGTGACGTCAATGAAGTTCGATGCGAACTGGCCCGGGCTCGACGCGAGCGAAGAATGGAGTCGTCCGGAAATACTCCGACCTGCGTCGCTGAGGATTTTGATTGCAGTGGATCATGGGCACCGGTCAGATGACTCTGGGCAGCATATCGAGGTTCGAATCTTGAGGAACATCGTATGGAAGATCGAGTCGAAAGCATTCGGCTGTTAACCGAAGGGTTGTAGGTTCGAGTCCTACCTGAGGAGCCAATAAAATCAACAACTTAGAGCATTAGAAAGCAGCAGAAAGACACAAAATTGAGCCGATTGTAGTCAATTTTGTCGTCACTCACTTTCAAAACCGGTGCTAACCCATAGCAACCGATCTTAGTTGTGGTTCCCCTCGATAGATCGACTCCAAACCTCCAGCCTCACGGCCTGAACCACGCCTTCGCGTGGCATCGGGACTCTCTGAAATTTGATCGAATTTTGCCTTCGCCTGAACCTTCAGTCGCGCGCCCACGCAGGCGCGCTCACCGACAGGACAGGAGTCCCGAATGGCAACTTATCAGAGAGGAAAGTATTGGTGGTACCGGTTTCGCTTCGCCGGCGAGCGAATCGATGAACCGACAAAATCGACATCGCGAACCGTCGCGAAAGACGCTGAGCGGCAACACCGGAAAACACTCGAAGCTGGCTACAACAACTTTAAAGAGGTTCGGCAGAACCGTGTCCGGATTCTTGAGGAGATTATCGACGAATATCTCACGGGCTATCGGCTCCGCTACCGGTCGGCCACTTTTGCCGAGTATGCGCTTGGACACGTCAGCCGTCTTCTCGGCACGAAGATCGTCGCCGACATCACCGAGATTTCGGTTCTTCGTTACCAGGAGGACCGGCTGCGTGAGAAGGCAGCGCCAAAGTCGATCAATGAAGAGGTCCGGTTTCTTCTGAAGATGCTGAGCGACCCCGGCGAGGTGATCCGAGCGCACCTGAAGAAGACCAGGCAGCTCAAGCTGGCCGTTCACAAAAGCATCGGCAAAGCCTTCGACAACGAAGAAACGGAGAGTCTCGCAGCCAAAGCAAAGAGCTCACACAGCCCCCATATGTACCCGGCGTTCATGCTGGCCCGCAACGGAGGTCTGCGAGATACCGAGATCAAGACGCTCACCTGGGGCCAGATCAACCTCGTCGCGAAAACTGTCCAGGTAGGTAGAGCAAAGAGCGAAGCCGGAGAAGGGCGAATCGTTCCTATGAACTCCGAGGTCTACCAGGCGCTCACCGACCATCGCGCATGGTATTGCAAGCGGTTTGGCGAGATCAGCGACGAGTGGTACGTCTTCCCCTGGGGTAAACCCAGGCCCTCGGATCCGGCGCGGCACATTACCTCATTCAAAACGGCCTGGAAGACCACCCGCAACAACGCAAAAGTGAAAGGCCGATGGCACGATAACCGGCACACGCTCATCACAGAACTGGCCGAAAGTGGCGCCGGCGACGAAACCATCATGGAGATCGCCGGGCACGTCGATCGTCAGATGCTTCGTCATTACAGCCATATCCGGATGAAGGCGAAGCGGGAGGCGGTGGAGTCCGTAATCGCCTCTCGAAAGGGAAACTCCCCATTGGGCTCTGCCTCGAAGGCGAGATCCTCCGAATAGCAAAGCGGGGTGTACGGGTCGAATTGACCGAGATCAGACCTCGGGTTACCTTCTCGGTCAGTTCGACCACCTCTCAGTCAGTTCGATCAAAGGATGCAACACAAGGAGAACAAAATGGAATCATTCCTGAATGAAATCCAGGTTTCAGAAAAGATCCAAGTCAGCTTGGCATGTTTAAGAAGGTGGCGCCTCCGCGGAGAAGGACCGCAGTACGTGAAAGTGGGACCGCTTGTGCGTTACCGCCCGGAAGCGATTGAGCAATGGGTGGATGCCTTGCCGACTGGCGGCAACGGCCGGAGACCAGGGTCAGTCCGCATATCGCGCAATCGACTTGCTCAAACAGCTTAGTCGCTGGCGCAGTTGGAATCGTGCACCGAACACAGCGCGGTCAATCCATACCCGCAGATGGAAATTTGACCGAGTTTTGATACTGCCTCATGCTGTCTCCGCATTGGAGGAGGCCCACGTGAAGTGGCAGGTAACCTATCTGATCATGGCGGTATTGCTAACGGTTCTCGAAGGAATCGTGACGGTCTACTTCGGCAAGGCGATCTCGATTGCGTGGACGGGCGATCTCCCGGCGCGCGGGCTCCTAGTCTTCCTTGTCGCATTGGAAGCCACTTCGCTAGCGAATGTATGGGTTCAATGCGGCTCCGGCCTGCACGTCTGGTCGCAGAGCGCGAATGCCAGATTAATGCAGAACGTGACGCCCACTGGGGCTGAGGAGCGAGGACAAAGCGATGTTTGATTCAATCGACGATCTCGGGTTCAAACTCGCTGCCACCGGCTACTTCATCGATCCGGTAATGACTCAGGTGGTCTTTCTCGCTGCGAAGTTGCAAAAGCCGCTGCTTCTCGAAGGGCCCGCAGGGTCAGGCAAAACGCAATTGGCCGTTTCTGTTGCCGCCGCAGCCGGCACGCACATCGAGCGGCTGCAGTGTTACCGCGGCGTGACCGAGGACAAGGCAATCGGCCGTTTCGACGAGAGCCTGCAGCGTCTCTACATGGAGTTCTCAAAGGGCCGGCACAAAGACTGGCAGAGTGTTCAGGCGAACCTGAAGGGGCGGGATTTCTTCCGTCCGGGTCCGCTAATGCGCGCGCTCGAATGCGACAAGCCCTGTGTGCTGCTCATCGACGAGTTGGATAAAGTCGACGATGGTTTTGAAGCCATGCTTTTAGAAATTCTATCGGCCTGGCAGCTCTCGATTCCAGAGTTCGGCACAGTTGTGGCAAAGACCATACCGTTTGTCGTGCTCACCAGCAACGAAGAACGAAGACTGGGCGACCCAATCAGAAGGCGTAGCCTCTACGTGCGGGTCGAGCATCCGACGCCGGAGCGCGAAGCCGAAATCATTGCCAGCCGCACCCCGAAGGCCGATGAGAGCTTCCATCGCGAGATGGCCGGAATAGCGCTCTCCTTCCGCAACTACTCACTGGAAAAGCCGCCATCGGTCTCGGAGATGATCGACTTCGCCAATGCACTGCAACTCCTCGGGACCGACCACGTAACAGCGGAGCATCGTGACGTCCTGCTTCCTTTTTTGGCGAAGACCGAGAAGGACCGTCGACATCTCCTGTTGCGGGAAGGGTTCAAGAGCCTGCTCGACGACGGAGCCAGGTTCGCGCAGAGTCTCGCGCTCCGAGGAGGATCAGCATCATGATTCGGTGCGTACTCATACTGCTGCTATTTCCCAGTCTCGTCGTTGGCCAAACGGATCCTTTACCGGCGGCGCGGATCGTAAAGCAGTATGCGGTGCACTATCGCGTGCCGCCGGAGTTGATCGCCGCATTCATCGACGTCGAATCGCGTTGGAACCCGCGAGCGGTCTCCGCAAAGGGGGCGATGGGAATAATGCAGCTCATGCCCGCTACGGCAAAGCGATTTGGCGCTTTCGAGCCTTTTGATGTGGAACAAAACATTGCCGCGGGCACCCGCTACGTGACGACGTTGATGTGGGAGTTCCACGGAGATCTGCGCCTTGTCGCCGCGGCCTACTACGCCGGCGACCGCAATATTGCACGGAAGCAACTCGATTATCGCAACCCGGACGTCGTTGCCTACGTGCAAGCGGTACGAAGGCAGTACATGCTTCGCAAGTATCCGGCCGTTCGGCCGTTAAGGAGGTCAACCCCATGAAACTTCGCTGGCTCATCCCTGTCGCAGTCCTGCTTCCGCTTCGTCTCAGCGCGAGTGACACAGCAGTTGGAGCACGTGTCGCCACTGTCACGATCAATCCGAGAGATGTCACGATCCTTCATCTCAGGCCAGAGTTTGAATCGACCATCCGCATGCCAGAGGAGATCACATCCGTAATCCTCGGCAGCCCGGGGGAGTTCAAGGCAGAACATAACGAAGGCGAGCCGGAGGATGTCTACGTCAAACCGATCGTTAAAGAGGCTGCCCAGTCGAACCTTCTCATTGCAACTAAATCAGGCCAGCATGTGACGCTGGAACTGGTCAGCGAAGGCTCAAGTGCCACGAATCCAACGCAGCCGGTGGATTTTCTGATCGAATACAGAGCGACGCGGAGCTTCCTCATTTCCGGCGATCCTGAATCGCTGGCGATCCGAAGCGCGCCGACTAATGAACTCGCGCGGGGCGTGAGTGGCGGGACCTCTGGTTTGCGTTCGGCGCCGCTGTCGAGCCTCGACGAGGTATTCAAGCTGCAAGAGAGTGTGAACGCTCCGAAGTGGACGAAATGGGAGGACAAGCAGATCGAGACATCGATTGGCGATATGCGGCAGTTCAGCAATCAGACCATGATCTCCTACTCCATCCTGAACAGCTCGAATGAGCCTATCGAGATTGTCCCTCCGCAAATCCAGATCACAGGCCGCAAGGCGACCAAGAAGAAAAGGAAGGAAGGCAAAGGCATTATCTCGGACCAGCTCGAGATCCGGGACTATCGATTAAGCACAACGCGGCTCGAACCCGGAGAGCGAGCTGACGGCGTGGTCGTCTTTGACCGGCCGAACTTTAAAGAATCGACAGAAAAGTTATTTCTGCAAATCGCCCAGGCGGATCAAGTGGACCGTCCTATCTTGATTCATCTGCCATTTACTCCGCCCATTTCTGGCAACGGCAATTAGAAGGGAGCCATGAAGCTATGACCACCAATGACAACAACAGGAACGGAAGCGTGGGTCTAAACACTCCGGTCATCGAATCGCCAGATCCAACCTCCTCGCGGGGACCGGTTCGCACGCCCGGACCTACCGACGGCTCGGAAAAAACTGAGCCCGTCACCAGGTTCGCAACGCGAACTGCCGCCAAGGGAGCCGAAGGAATCAGCAAGGGCAAACTGATGCTCCTCGGAGGCGGACTCGCAGTGGCTGTTCTCTTCTTTGTTTTCACGGCGGTCGTTGGCAAGGCGCCGAAGAGACTGGCGGCAACAAAGCCGCAGTCGCAGCAGGCTCGGCAGGAGCAGTCGCCGCCCTCCAAGGGGAGTGTCACGCCTCTCATGGATACGGTGCGCACGCCGGCTCCGGACAACAGTAGCGGGCAGCTGGGACCGGGGGATATTCGGCGGACGCGAACAGCAGACAATGGCTCAATCGGGAAGCCGTTCGCAGGCAAGCCTGTTGCTGCCACCTCTCTGGGCAATGTGCCCACTTTTGCCGACACCCAGCAGAAGTGGGAGGATCCGGCACCTTACGGCGGAGGCTCCACAGCAGAAACGCCGCCGACGCAGCAGAACAGTCTCAAGGAGCCCTCTCTGATCTTCGTGCGGAGTGTGGCGCAAGGCCCGGTGTTGGCGCCACAGAGGGTGAGCGCGGATGATGACGGCACTTCGCGGCTGGAATTAACACCAGGTACGCGCATTCAGGCGAAGCTTGAGACGCAGGTTTCGAGCGCGGTGTCAGCTCCTGTAGTAGCCGTGGTCGAATACACATACGCGATCGGCAACAGAATCATCGTTCCCGCGGGAGCGCGGGTGTACGGCCAACTGCAGCAGGCCGACCGAAGCGGGTTGGTCAGCATGAAATTCGACGAAATTGAACTTCTCGATGGAGCCCGCGAGAAGATTGACGCCGTCGGAACCGGCCTCGATCTCGGCCCCATCAAAGGAAACGTGTACGGGAAGAATACGGGCAAGAACTTTCTCTTGCGGGCAGCCTCGGGCCTCGGATCGGTGCTTGCGGAAGTTGCCGGGAACAACACCAGCTCTGCGTTTTCTGAGGACGACATGCTTCGTGAGCGGCTTGCGGAGAATATCGGTACGGCCGGAGACTCAGAGGTGATGAGCCTCAATGCCAACAGCCGCGTGGTGGTCTCCGTTCCGGCCGACACGAAGATATACGTCGTGTTCACCAAGCACGAAACAACGCCTTCCGAACTTCACAGAGTAAGCCCGACGGTTCAGTAGATTGTCCGCTCGCCGCACGACTTTCTTCTTCGCCCTGGCCCAGTGCCGGGGCGTTCTTGTGTTTGGCCAACATATTCAACTGGCGAGTTGCCTTGCGGCTCATCGGTTGTTGTGTCGCGCGCCTAAAGAAATGCGCCTATAATGCGCCCTTCCCTTGGATCCACTTCACGTTCGGGTCAAGGTCGGTCCAAGTGACCCAGTACGCAGTTGGACAATCCTTGCTCCCGATGCCCCAAAGTGAAATTGGGCAGAGATCGGTCCCGTTGACCCAATCCGCTAATGAGCAAACAACGGTCCCATTGACCCAGTTTGCAAAATGAGTCATTTTTGTTCCCGATGACCCAATTCCGAATTGAGCAAAGATCGGTCCCGTTGACCCACTTCGCGATTGGGGCAAGAAACATCCCGATTACCCAGTGTGCAAATTGAGGAAATTTTGTTCCCGATTACCCAATTCCGGATTGGGTAAAGATCCTTCCAAATGACCCAATGTGCGACTTGGGTAATCGTCGTTCCCGAGTGGACATGAGAATGATCGCACCGAGAGTTTCAGAGACTCATCCGTTTTGCCGATTAGGCCAGATGAACCAGCTAGGTCTCTGAGCTAGGAAGGAATCAAGCGGGACCGTCCACAACGCCTGCATATATAGGTATGCTCCCAGTTCCAATGCAGGCGAGGGTAGACTTCGCGATTGTAGCGAGTAATTCTGCGAAGGCTGAACACCATGCCTGCAAGCGATGCTACACCGAGGAATAGGAACACAGTGACGGCACTTGGCCGTAGTGCGCTTGTCATCGGGTGTTGATAGATAGAACTGACACCCACGACCGTCCACACAAAGAAAATAACGATTGCCGGTCCCCAAAGAAGAAAAGGCCGGAGGTAACCCCGTGGACGGGGCGGTGCAACCGCCCGTGCAGAGAAAGATTGAGTCGTCCCCGAATGGAACCTAGTGGAGTAAGTGTGTGTTCCTTGTTGATAGAGGACGGGCGCAGCCACGATGTTCGCAGTACCGCATTGGTCGCATTGATACGGATTCAACTGCGAAACGGATGCCATGCCGTTGTCCATGAGCTGGCGACAGCTTGCGACACCGGGCTCCTCGATTGAGATTTTAGCCCGATTTCCTCAAATCGATCCAATGCACCAGAGGGCAGAAGCTCTGACCGGCATCTCTCGATCCGCTGAACCTACTCATGCGATTGGAGATAGAACGACGATCCATCCTGGTTCAGCCGGATCATTTGACCGAAATTCCAATCCGCCCCATTCTCTGGCTCGACACGGATGCTGAGAGCAGCCGGGTCCAGGAGAGAAAACCCATGAGAACCGCACTAGCCTGCTGGCGGCGCTCCCAAGTGTCCGCTCCCACCTCCACGCACGTTTTTCATCGGCCCGGCGAGATCAATTGGATTCATGTCGCCATCAAGATGGGACTTAGTTTAATTCTCGCCGGCAATCTGCTCGCACCCTTCGCGGCGAGAGCGCAGAACCTCGGAACCTCACCACAATTCGGCCAGGCTGTGCAAGGTCAGCAAGCGACGACCGTCGAAGGCACCGTCCTCAACATCGTGAACTGGGGCTGCAATGTCATTGCGCCAGTGATCGCAGTCGCATGCCTCGGCATCGCGGGATGGCACTTCAAATCCGGACGCGGTTATATGGGCTGGGGTGTGAGCGGCGTCGCACTCATGGTGATCTCCGGTCTCGGACGCATGGCGGAGGGCTTTATCACTCAGGCGCAAGGCATTCAGTAGTAAAGGTGGAGAGTGATGCAGACGCCACAGTTCCTCCTCGATCTCCTCCAGTTGTTGCTCGATCTCGCGGTGCCGGCGGCGTTCTGCACGCTGGCTGCCGCGGGAGTGAGCCTACGACATGAAGGCGGAATCAATTTCCACGTAAACGGCCGGGCCGGAAAGTGGATTCTGTGGACCATCGTTCTTCTGACCCTTCCGCAACTGTTGTCGTGGGTTGCCGCGCAGGGCATCAACATACCGTCCGCGAGCGGATCTGTGAGTACGAGTTGGTTGGCCAGCATGGAAACGGTATTCAAGAATTTCGTGAACCAAATCGTGGTCGCCAAGCTGGTGCCAGTTCTTGCGGCGTACTTCGTGCTGAAGGCAACACTTGACGGGGCCGCAGGCGAGAATCCGCTCGGCTCGATCGTTGCCGCACTTTTCCTGATGTCGCTCTCGGCAACAATGCAGCTCTTTCAAGGATGGAATTCAGGGAGCCAGTACGCGATGACCGATATGCTCGCTTCCCTTTGGAACTACATCGCCGGGCAGATTCTGCCGGCTGCGGCGGGACTAGCCTGTGTCGGAGCAGTGATCAACTTTGTCCGGCACAGACCCTGGACCAGGCTTGTCTTCGCCGCGATCTCTTTTCTTAGCGTGAGTGGGCTTCTGTCGCTGTTTCGAGCGATGGCGGCGTGAGGAGCAAGGTTATGAGTCTTGATGGGGCCATCACGAACCTCGCATCCTGGGCCGGCAACACCATGATGCCCACGATGGCGGGACTGTTCTTTGCAGGAGCCGTGTATCGCTACAGCAAGGGTGGTCCTTTCGAGCAGCCGTTGTATGGAGGCTTCGCTTCGCTACTGTGTTCGGGGATGCTGCGGGCGCTAGAGGGGTTCGTGCAACACGCAGGAGCGACGAACGCCGACGCATTTTGGATGGCCACGATGAGCCTGGTGAATTGGACTGCCAACGTGATCCTGCCAATGTTCGCGCTTACGCAATTGGCAGCGATGGCGATGCACATGGCCGGAGTGGTCTCAGAGATTTATCCGGGTTCGACCTGGATCAGAAAGTTCGTCGCAGCGATCGGGGCGCTCATGGTTTCGGGAATGGTGCGGCTGGCCGAATCGATGGTAACGCAAGCGCACGGAATCGGAGGGTAATGTCATGAGTCTCGATATGACGCCTGTTCACCGCAACCTCCACACCAAGGTGACGTTCCTCGGCCTCGAGTTTGAGGACCTGATTCTAGTGCTCGCATTGGCGGCAGCGATGAACCTCCTTGCTCACTTCGTGAATGGGAATGCGCATGTGTTTGGAATTCCGTTGAACGTCTTCATGGAGTTCATCGTGCCGGCGTTGGCCGTACCGTTCCTGATTTTGTTCAAGTATGGGAGGCCCCGGGGTTATCTCACCGACCTCGTGCGTTCATTCTTTGCTCCGAAGGCCTGGTGCGCGCTTGAACGAGATTCGGAACTGACTCAACCTTACGTGGTCGAAGAGGAGGAATGAGAATGCAGGCATCGATCACAACCGAGAGGAGCGGGACGGTCGTCGCTGTTCTCGACGCGGAAGCGGCACGCGTTACGTTCGCGTGCGTCATGTTCGCAGCACGCTTTCATGAGGAGATCGCTCCACTCGCACGGATCGTTGAGCAGCAATTGCAGATCGAGGCGAATGGAACTCTAAAGGGAGACATTAGTTATGCCGGTAACCCAAGCAGAACACGATAGAAAGCTCAAAGTACCGGCGGTGTGCGAGTTGCTGCCCCTGCGCGATCTCCCCCTCGGAGACAACATCATGGTCCGTACGAATGGGGCCTTCGTCGCTGGTTACGAGTTGCGAGGAATTCTCGCGTACTTTGCGACGGATGGAGATCGAAATCAGAACAAGTCGATGCTTGAGGCGTTCTTTCGAAGTGTGCCCGATGTGAGCATGCGCGTTCAGTTCCGTTACGAGATTTCTGAGCATCTCGGAGATCTTCTGAATAGTTACATTCACGAACAACGGACTGAGCAGTCGGAGGTGATGGCGCTTGATTCCCATCGGCTCCGGATGTGGCGGCAGAAAGAGAACAGTGGATTCTTCTTCGAAAATCGGCTTCATGTGTATCTGATCTGGGATCCGCGCATACATGCGAAGCTTTACCACTCCGCTCAACAGAATCGCAGTCTTGGTGGATTCACTTTGAGCCAGAACAAGGCCATCCAGCGTGCGCGGAAGGAGCACGAGACCTACCTGGCCGAGTTCGAATCCATCCTCCGGGGCATCGAGGGGTCGATGGAGGCGGCCAGCCTCGGGCCCCGGAGACTTTCGACGCAAGAACTGTTCGAGGAACTGAAACATGCGCAGCACCCAATCCGGCGCGACCGGCGGCCGTATGTGCCTCCAGAAGAGATGATCGAGTATCGGAGCGCGAGGTCCCAGGCAGTCGAGGCGAGCATCCTCAACGAAACCGAGACCTACCTGAATATCGATGGGTATCTCTACGCCGTTGTCAGTCTGAAGGAACTTCCCGATGCGACTTTTCCGGGGATGCTGCAGAACTTTTCGACACTTGGCTTCCCCGTTGTCGTCAATGGACAGGTCGTGATCCCCGACCAGGTGAAGGTCCTCAAAAGTTACAAAAAGCGCCTCCAGAAAATGACAGCCGCGCAGAAGGATGCCAACGGAAACTTCAAATCAAATCCGGAGGCCGAAGTGGCCCAGGCACAGCTCATCCAGGTGCAGCGTGACATTATCTCGTCCTCACTCAAGACGTCGAAACTGAGCCTTTCGGTCGTGGTCCGCACCTCGCAACCGGCAATCACCTTGCACGATCTCGAACGATCAGAGCGCGAACTCGCCAATCGCACTCAAGAGGTTCTGAACGGCTTCACTCACATGAATGGTGCGAAGGCCGTGGCTGAGACGATTGCCAAGCGGCGGATCTTTCTGGGGACGTTACCGGGCATGGCCGAGGCCGACAAGCGTGACCAGGACATGCTTACCTCCAATGCCGCCGATCTTGTCCCCATAGAGATGCCGTGGACCGGGACGCGGAGGAGCCCGCTCATTCTCTTTGAAACGCCATATCGCCAACTCATTCCGTTCTCCATGTTCGATCCCGATCTCTCGGATGCGAACGGCCTTCTGATGGCAAAGAGTGGAGGCGGGAAGACGCTTGCTGCACAGCAGATGCTGCTTATGGCGGCGCGAGCAAATCCACTGATCTCGATCCTTGAGCGCGGAGATTCCTATCAGCCACTGGTGGAGTTGATGGGTGGGGAGATGATCGAGATGTCGCTCGACAGCGACCAGACGATCAACCCCTGGGACTTGCCCAGAGGAGAAGGCCAGCCGTCCAACGACCAGATCTCCTTTCTCAAGAACCTCACCCGGCACATGCTGGGCGAGAATACGCCTCCCGACCTCGACATTGACCTGCTTGACAGCGTTCTACTTGAAGCCATTGCTTCAACGTATAAGAGGTGCAGCGCGAAGACCTCGAACCCGATTCCGCTCTTCGGCGATCTGGCCGCGGAACTGGCCCACTGGCAGGATCGGGATCGCAATCAGAAGATCAACGCGATGGCACAGATGGCCTCGACGAAACTGAGGGCCTGGGTTGATGAGGGACCGTATGCACGTCTCTTCGACCGCCCGACCACGGTTCAGCTAAACAATCCCTGGCTCTACTTCAATGTCGAGAAGCTGAAGGACGATCCGCGCCTCGAACGGGCCATGAGCCTGTTGATCGCGCACACGGCCACTTATCGCGCGTCGGGCATGACCGGCCAGCCCAGCATCGTATTGCTTGACGAATGCTGGGCCTTGCTTGAGTCTCCGATCCTCGCGGGAGTTGTGGTGCAGCTCTTCCGCACAGCCCGCAAACGTAACGCAAGCGTTTGGGGTATCAGTCAGACACCTGAAGATTTTGTGGGCACGCCCGACCGGCCGAACGAGCACGGTGCCGGCATCGTGAAGAACGCAACTACGAAGATCATCGGCAAGCAGCCTGGCGATATGACCGCGCTCCGGGAGCACGTTCACTTGAACGAGACAGCGCTGAACCAGATCAAGACCTTCGCCCACCCGAAGAAGGGACATAGCGCCGAGTTCCTCATCGCGATCGGCGAAAAGGCAGAATCGACGCACGCGATCAGGATCGTTCCCAGTCCCGTCGACTACTGGATTACGACTACATACGCGCGGGAACGAGTATTTCGCAAATGGTGGCTACGCCAGCACTGGCAAATGCCCCTTATTCAGGCTTACGAGGAACTGGCCGTCCAGTATCCGCGCGGCCTGGCCGAACTGGCGCCGTTGCCGGTCGAACTCTCTGGAGAAATGCAGGAGGCCTTCAGCCAATGACTGACAAGAACCAACCCGAGATAGAGCTACTTCTCAACGGAGAGTCCTATAGGGCAGATGCGAGGTGCGACCGGAGCTGGGGCACCCGCGTTCACTGGAAGAGAAGACTGCTCATTTGTGTCCTCATGATCGAGACATGCTTCGTCCTGCCGAAGTTTGCTCATGGGCAATTTCTGAGCGTCTTCGACTCGATCTTCAGCTCCATCCAGAACGACATCGGTAGTTCATTGAGCCAGATCAACCAGATCATGCAGCAAACCCAGAAGCTCTATCAGACCACGTTGGCGCCACTGGCGGCCCTCAATCAGGCCCGCGGGTTCGTCGCCAACTCAATCAACAGCTTTCGCGGCCAGATGAATCAGATCTTCAACACGTCCTTTACAAGTGCGGTGACTCCGGGGCCGCAACAGTTTGAGAACATCCTTCATAGCCGCCTATCCTCAAATATTCCAGCCCTGCAGACAAGCTTCCTCTCCAATTACGGTTCAGTTCCTCCCGTCAACGCAGCTTCGCCGCAAGACCGCGTGATGATGGACGTGGACGACGCACTAGGGCAGGAGAATCTCAAAACAACCTTGATCGCGGATCAGGGTGCCGATGTCATTCTTCTGACCGCCAACCAGATGGAGAATCAGGTTGCGGTGAGCACGCCCGGCTCAAATCCATTTTTGACTGCTCAAGCTCAGGTCGCGAACCTTCGCTGTCAGGCATTCATGCAGAAGATGCTTGCGGCGGAGCTGCGACAGGAGGCCGGCCGCGTTGCGCACGACAACGTGCTTGTCAAACGCCGGACCGATGCGACAGGCGGGATCAACAGCCTCATCACGGGGGCGCTGACGGCGCGTTAAGGAGCATCCGAATGACGGATCCAAAGAAGAACCCTAAGAAAATACGCAGATCATTCTTCTGGCAGCGTAAGCCCTGTCTCCCTCCGGACTTAACGAAGCCGACCATTGCTGCTGAAGCGCCACAGCGTGAGGGGCAACCTTGGTATCACCCAAGTCTGCTGAAGGTCGCGATCATTGTCCTTGCAGTGCTTGCGATTCTCCCAACGCGGGCCAACGGACAGTTCGGCATCGATACAGCTGCGATTCTGGCGGCGCTCTCCAAAATGCAGTCGCTGATGAACACCTTTATCGCCACGCCGCTCAAGACAATCAACCAGTACGAGCAGAGTGTGGCGAAGTACGAGCAAGAGGTGATGTATCCCCTCGTCGCAATCAATCAGGCGAAGTCGTCGGTAATGCAGTTCGAAAACCAGTTCAACCAAGTCAGCGGCATGTTCCGCGTGAACGTATCGAGCGCCACATTGCCGCAATCGCAAAACCTCGAGTCCCTGCTGTTGTCGCGCAACGCTGCAAATGTGCCAATCGTATCCAGCCAGTTTCAAAACGTCTACGGCGTTGTTATGGCACAGAATGCGGCATCCCCACAGATGAGAACGATGACCGACATGACCGATGCGCAGGCCCAGGATGCGATGAAGCGAGCGATCGAGATCGATGCCTTGGCGGATGCGGAGTTGAACGAAGCGAATCAGATGGGCCAGCAGATCTCGCAGGCTGCTCCTGGCAGCGCTCCGATCCTCGAAGCCGAGGCCGACGTGTGGGTTGTGCGCGCCAATGCATACACTCAGGCGGCCCTGGCCGAGTTGATGCGGACCCGCGGCATAGATCTTGCCAATCAGAGCAAAACGTCCAAGCTCGCGGCATCCGACAACACAACCAACAACAGCCTCATTAACGGAGCGCTGACCAACAGGTGACAGCTATGTTGTGCGCCAGCTTACATCCCGAGGCCATGCTCGCGTTCTTCCAGTCAACGCAGCTGAATCTGTTCGAGCGTTTTCTCACTCAGGCAAGGGCGGGGATCGACTCCACCGGCATTACCTCCGGAATGCAGAACGTGGCATATGTGGTACTGCTCGTGGGCTTTCTGTGGCAGGTCTATCAATCAGCCCTGCACGGAGGGGACGTCCGTGGATTGGGCACAGGTCTTATCAAGTATGTGGTCACCGCCGTTGTTGTGATGAACTACGGAACCGTCTTCGCAACGATCAATCAAGGCTTCGTAAACGCCGGAAATTGGGTAAGTAGTTCGTCTGGAGGAAATGTTCTCGGGAACTGGGGAAATGACCTCGAGACACAATTCACCCAGGATGGAGTTCAACACTTATGGGGCTTGATCACCGGATCTATCGCGGGCCTGATCGATGGTCTTCTAATTGTTGTCGCCTATCTTCTCTATCCGATTGTGGTCGTGGTTTTCGGTTTCTTCTATATGTTCTACGGCAGCATTCTGTATATCTTTGGGCCAATTGTAATCGCTTTGATGCCTCTCGGTGGCGCGAACCGCCTTGCCAAGTCGTATATCGAAAATATCTTCATCTGGAATGCTTGGCCGATCTTGTATGGGGGCTTTGGCGCACTGCTCACAGCTGTTCAGATGGGCCAGCTTGGGCAGATGCTAAGCCAAAACAACTTTCTTGGTGGACTGGGGAACCTTGAGGGATCGTTCCTGATCGGCATCGTGAGCATCGTCTACTCGCTCGCGATTGCCGTTATTCCGTTCATTGCGAAACGAATCGTGAGCGGGGATGTAGGGAGTACAGCAGTGGCGATGGTGGGTACGGCAGTTACCGCACTGACCGCCGGTGCGGCAGGGATCGAAGGAGCGGCTGCCGGTGTGGCGGCAGCGCGAGCAGGATCTGCGGGTGCAACTTCAGCCGGAGCAACTTCTAGCGCAACTGCGGGTTCTGCCCGGACACTTACGTCGGCGGCTGGCGGCAACCAGCCCGCGCTACCGCAACAGATTCCTGCGGCCTCGTCCTCGACTGCGCCGGAATTCTCGCTTGGCAGAGGCAGCCCGACTCTTGAAGGGCATGCGGAGCAGATCCGCAGTTCGATCGGTGAAGTAATGGGAACGCAGAGCGGGGGTGACGAGGGTCCTGGAACACTCACGGTCCCCTCTGAAAGCTCGAGCAACATATTGACTCAACCTAATGCTGCAGGAGCAACGCCCAGGGTCGTGACCAGATCAACAGCGGCAGTGAAAAGAGGGCCGAGTGTGCATCGCTACAACTTGGGAACTTGGACTGCCTACCATGCGGCACGTATCGCGGCGGGAAGCATAGCCGGAGCAGCTAGTCGAGGGACGGAGAAAGAATAGGAGGGCTCATGAAAAACAGCGCTGTTGCAACGGATGAAGCGACATTCTCAAGGCCGAAGTACTACGAGATGGATGGAGCACTCAGGGCGAACGCAAATCGCGCGTGGCTGCTCGCCTTTTTGACCATACCGATTGCGCTGCTCGCTATCGGATTTGCAGTCTTCCTACGCTTGCAGCCGCCGACAGTGATTCGCATCGGCCCGAACGGCGACGCCTCGGTGCTGGGCAAACCAGCAAGAGGTGCTGTCACAGACGTCGCGACCGCCGGGACTGATCAATTCCTTGATGAAGCGTTTGTGAAGCGGTTCCTGGCGAGCTACCTTAACTATTCGCCGACGGATGTGGACGACCACTGGGCGGCGAGCCTCAATATGATGACCCGCAACCTGCGGGCGTACACGCTGAAGGCAATTGCGGACGACAATACGCGCGGCAAGATCGATGATGGCCAAATCCAGTCCGCGTTCCATCTGCGCGAGATCGAAGCGGTCAGTGGCGAGCCGCTCACTTATCTGGTCTATGGCGTGAAAGACGTTCATCATCTGACCAATGGAACAGAGACAACCGACCATTTCGTAAACGAGTACCGTGTGCGCCTCATCGCGGACAAACGTTCGGATGTGAACCCGGACGGGCTCTGGATTGCCGATTACAGCGAACGTCCGATCGACGGCGAACGCCGCGACCGCATCCTGAATTCGCCCGATGCTGTTCCGGAGAGTGGCAGCGCTCAAGACAAGGGAGGTCAGTGATGGAAGCTGCGCTTACTCGCGTTGCGGAGATGCCGCCGCAACCAACCCAAGAATCAAAGTCCAAGACCGCGCGCAAATCGCGCCGGCAGGTCGAGGAAGGCGTTCGGTACTTTCTTGCCAAGGACGGATCGTCGATTGAGAAACCCGAGCTTGGCCCGGAAGTGGCAAGCGAAGGCGAGGCTCTCATCAAAGCGTTTCAGTCAAAGAACGGCGTGATCTACACCGTTCTCGCCTACAAGGCGGAAGCGGAGATACTGGGAGGATCTCCGACATTGGTAAAGCGGCCTCTGCGCAAATAGGGCGCCGACATAAGTAGTACCGGTCAGCTCGGATTCAAAGAGGAGACAAACCTGAAATACGGCTCATGTCGCCTCATTGACGCCTTATCGCTTCGCGATGAGGAATTCCGCTGACCCGGTTTGCACTCTCAAAGCCTGGTTCGGCTTGACACCCCACCCCTAACCCGGGCGGCCAGGCGAAGAGATGCGGAGAACCGGCGTCAGCCAATCTCTAGTCACTTCGTCTTGAAGCGCCAGACAAGTGAGGAGAACATGACAGCGAACAGGACACAAAACGCGGCACTCGATCAACAGCTCATTCTTGAACTGAGGATTGATGCGTCCGGTGAAGTGACCCGCAAGCCAACCAAGCTCGGACGGAAGGATACGCTCGAGGGGAAGCTCCTCGGTCAGCTTTATCCTGGCATCCGAGTCGCGCGCGTCAGCGTGCCGTATGAGTTGACGCCGTATGAGCAGTCTGTGGTCGAAAACCGCATGGCGAGCGTTCATTACGGTGGGGTCGAGTACAAGCTGGTAGGCGCAAGCGGTTCGGCGAAGGATGGCAAGTTCTACTTCGTCGATAAGGCGCACGCCGGCCCGATAGCTGAGCGCTTTCAGCATTGGCCCGAGGCGGCGATCGTGTACTTTGCGATCCTCGTCTCCGACTGCAAGCTCATGGTCGAGGAACCCGACCTGCGCATCGCTGTGGTTAAGGATCATGTCCTTGGCACCAACGATTGCCGTGGCTGGGTGCGTGAATCCCTCTACCGGAAGCTCAAGATCGGCACGAATCGTTTTTGCCAGTTTCGGCTGGCATTTGACGCGAGCGAACCGAAGCAGGCGAAAGGCGCATTAAAGGCAATGAGCGATCGTGTGGCCGACAGGCTCGCGGTCGATGTCATTCTGCCTGAAAGCTCCTGCAAACCGGCCCTCAAAGGAAGTGTGCGATTTCTTCCCCAGTTGGGCACATCGGGCCGCATATACATAGGTCCGGCGATTCTCGGGATTAAGCAGATCTCCCGTCAATCGGAGTTTGGGTCAAGCTACACCTTGATCGAACACGCTTCGGAAGAGGCGCTGCAGTTTGAACTGAAGCTGTGGGCGCTCGAACGAATTAAGGCAATGAGAAAGGCATGGGACGAGGGTGACTACCAGGCTCTTTTCGAGGTAATCGGCAAGTCCGAGGTTACAACGATTGACGATGGTGTCGGCTTTGACCCCGACTCCCTGGAGCGAGAGGACGATCCGGCTTCAGAGGGATGTGACCCGGCGGAGGCGGTTCTGTTGGCGGACCGTAGTGGAAATGCAATCAAAATCCCCTACGTCTTCAACCAACTGAACCGCAAGCTGGCCCGCTGGGCGTTTCGTGCCTGCACGAGCGCGGATCTGAAGCTGCCATCGTTCGCTCTGGCGGACGACGGTGTCCTAATGGAGCACCGGGGAAAGATTCTCTCGGCGTCCGACTGGATACCTGAAGACAGCGCGATCACATCCTTGGCGGCGGAGAAGGGCCTGTGCATCCGGTATCCAATACGGATGCAGGAGGATCTATTACCCGCTCGTCATCTCACCAATACCGAGCTTGTTCCGGCGCTCAAACAGGCGCTCGGAACAGCCGACCTTGAAGAATCGCAGGTCGCCTATCTTCTTGATCGGCAGCTTCGCATGGAGGGCACGTACATCCTTCATTCGAAGACCGCGAGCAAAAACGGCGGCGACTTCGACTTCGACACCATCTGCGTGATGCCATCCGATCAGTTCCCGAAGTTCGTGGCGGGAAGGATCGGGTACGGGGAGAGATTTCACCAGGAAAAGACAAAGCATCAGAAAGCCAAGTCTCCGTGGTGGAATGCCTGCCCGGTTGCCATGAAGGCGCGTGGAAACCGGATCGGTTCGATCACCGATCTGAAGACCTCATGTCTTTCGGCGGGACGACCAGACCTGGCCTATAAGCTCGTCGAGCAGCTGCAGAACGCACTCGATTCCCTGAAACACAGAGTCGAGATTGATGAAGCCGTTGTCAGTGAAATCAGGAAGGAGGTAGCGCCGGCGCCCTGGCTCCGCTACAAGCGTGAGCGCAGAGTTTCGGATCTGCCTGCCCATCTTGAAGTCGCAGATACGGACAAGGTTGGAAGGCTCTACAACGTCCTGCGCAAGGAGGTTGGCTTTCTTCCCGACGAAACCGGCAACGGATTCGAAGAGAAGATGTCTATCGAAGACTTCCGCGGACTATTTTCGGGCGAAGCCGTCACCCGGGAAATGTTCGAGGAATGCCAGTTGGTCAATTCGATCTACGGGGACATTGCGAGCCGGATTGTCCAGCGGGAGGACGAAGTCAAACAGCAGCTTAAGAACGCTCAAGCGCAGTGGGAAGCTGTGCGCGGGAGCGAGGAAAAAGAAAAGAGAAAATCAGCAGTGCTTGCGCGAAACAAGGCACAAGCAGCCCTTTGGGAACACGAACAGGATGCACGGGATCAGTTCAGCTCCCTGCATTTGTTCGTTCATTACTGGGCGCAAGGCAAGCAGGAAAATCGTCGGGCATGGGCGCAGGCGATGAACGGTGTCGTCACAGGTGGCTCGGGTTCCGGCGCCGTTCTCTTCCAGTCGTTTCCGCAAGAGGTGATCGATGCCTTCGCGGAGGTTACCGGTGGTCAGCGGGTACGTGTGCGACTTCCGAAAACTGTGAACGGCTATGTCTGGTTCGACGATGAGCAGCGGGCATTTCTGGTCGAGCGGATGGCGAATCCTCAAGGCCCGGAATGTGAGAAGAGAGTATTTCTCTTCCAGTACGCGGGAAAGCGCTCGCTTGTCTTCGAAAACACGAGTGTTCCTAATTCGATGGAGCATTCCTAACCGGTAAAAGAGAAGCTGTGGCCTCGTGCCCCGGCTTCTCTTTTTCTTTTTGTGACTAACCCGCACCCAGGGAGGCCGCTATGAAGACGATCACGATCCTTTTTCTTGCTCTCGGTGCGATCGCGGCCGGGGCGCAGACAACAAACCAAAGCCAAATCCGTCACATCGAGACGTCACTCAATCATCTGACCGTTCTCGAATTCGGTGAGTCCGTGACGACCCTTGCGATCGCCGATCCGGACAGCTTTCAGGTCGAGCGACATGACGACAAGGTTTTTGTGAAGCCTCTTCGCGAAGGAGTGTCTACAAACCTCTTCGTCTGGACCGCATCTCGGGAACTCAGCTACGAACTCGATCCGGCAGGCCAGCTCGCCCAAATGGATGTTCTGGTTCGCACCGAACCGCTGCCCAATCCGCACACCAGCACACACGCTTCGGCTGAACCTTCAGACGCAGAGATTCGCAAGATCGCCTCGCTGGTTCTCACACAGGCCATGATGGGAGTCGAAGACATCGTTCATGACGCGGAAAAGCCTGCCACGGGGCGCGTCGAGGTCGATCTTGAACAGGTCTATCGCGCGAAGGATCGCATCTATATCCGCTATTCGGTAGCCAACGAAACCAAGGCTCCGTTCCGAATTACGACACCGGATGTGTGCGCCCCTGTCCCGACCGAACAGCCGACTTCGCTCGTGAGTCTCAGGAATCATCAGATCACATCGCGAACCTTCATGTCCTTCAAAGCATCACAAGTCTCCGGCCTCACAGTGATGCAAGCAGAATCAGGAGTGCGCGATCTTGCGCCGGGAGAAAAGACAACCGGCGTTATAAGTATTGGAATTTCGAAAGGCAATCCGCCACAGATCTATCAGCTAAACTTTGGCGCTGACCAAAACGGACCCCTGAAGGTCGAGGCGGTTCTCTAGTTATGGACAGGCAGGGCTACATTTCACTCGAGGAAGTGCGCCAGGCGCTGAGACAGATTTACAGTAGAGATTCCGAAATCAATCTGCAGAACTCCCTCCTTGAGTCTTTCTCTGATGAACTCAAACCCATCGATGAGAAGGGTCGCTGGAGACCTAGTCCAGCTCTCATTCTCACGTTGGTCTTGTTGTGTGCGCTGCTAGGGGTCTTTGTGTATTTCTCAGTTGGAGGGCGCGGATGAGTCCCTACTACGATCGGCCTGCCTTGCGCCAGAGAGGGCCAGAAGATGTCGCCGGCGTTCTGGTGCTGTTCGCCTGCGCCGTGCTCGCCTTCGCGTGGTATGTTGCGGTGTCTCGTCTGCATCTCAGCAACCAACAGTGTCTTGAGATCTTCCTGTACGGCGCAATCCTGTTTTTCGGCGGCGGCCTTCTCGTCGCGCAATTGGTTGGTCGCAGGCGAAGAAGAGAGGAGAATTGGCCACACCCTGCCATCATTGTCCCGGCCTCGAAGGATACGGCAACCGTACGATCTGCCAATCAAGGTGAAGCTACTTTGCTCGGATACAACGTGCACAAGGAGCCGTGGATCTGGCCCGACGTCGTGCGCATGAAGCACGGAGTCATTGTGGGAGGCACGGGTTCTGGCAAGTCAACTTTTCTCGAAAACATCATCGCGCAGGATGTGATGCGGCGCTTCGGCTCGCGCAAAATGCCGATGATCATCTTTGACGGCAAGGGTGAGAGGGAGTTTCTTCATCGCCTTTTACCACATATCGAGGCTGCCGGCCGCCTGCAGGATCTGCGCGTGATCGATCCAACTCACCCTGCGGAATCGGCGCGATATAACCCGTTTTATGCGCTCGACGATGCCTACCAAGAACACGTGAATTTCATTTTCCGGTCCTTCGGGCTGCGCGAAGACTTCTTCAAAGGACACCAGGAGGCGTACCTCTCGGATCTTGTTCGCATACTCCAGTACACCGGAAAACTGTTCAACGTCTACGACGTGCTGGTGATGGCGCTCGATGAGAAGGTTCTGGAGGAACAGATCGGAGTTGCGAAGACGCGCCTGGCCTCAGTGCCAGGTATCTCGATGCAGAAGCGGTTGAACTTCGAGATGTCGGTCAAAATGCTTCAGCGATCGCTCGCAGACAGGGAGCGCGTGGAGAAGATTCAGGGGCTTCTGAACGAGCTCTTGAGCTTCCTGGAAGACGAACTGTCGATTGTTACCGGCTCCTATCAGGACCTGCTTACGCTCGACGATGTTGTCAACCACGATCTCATTCTGTTTGTCTCCCTCAACGCCAACCGTAATCAGCGTGCGGTCGAAGCCTTGGGAAAGATCCTACTCCAGAACATCCAGCTGATGGTTGGCAAGCGATACGCACAGCCGGCGAGTGATCGAGATGCCGACGAACCGATGCTTTCGGTGATCCTGGACGAGTTTGCGCCCTTCGCCTATCCCGGGTTCACGCAGGTACTACAGACCGCCCGCGGAGCGCGAGTTTCGTTCCTCTTTTCCTTCCAGAGCATTCCGCAGTTGCAGCGCGTGAGCCAGGCGTTTGCAGACGAAGTGTCGTCCGCGCCGGGAACGAAGATGATCATGAATGTTTCGGAAGAGCACACTGCGCAGTGGTTTTTGAGAGCATCGTCCCGAATCGCGACCAAGCGCCGCAGCCTGTCAGTGCGAAGAACCGGGATCTTTTCGACCAAATATACAGAGACCGGAACGGGAAGTGAGAGCGACATCAAGGAGACGCGTGCGCGCGAAGAGCACATCAAGAACCTGCCGGTCGGACAGATGGAGATCCTGATGGTGGACAGCCGCGAAGGCACCCGCCACTCCCACTTGCACGTCCGGCGTGTTCCGCGGTTTCAAGTGGAGGGCCTTGAACCTTCTCTCTATCCGAAGATGCACAGCTATTTCGACCCCGAGATCGGTGTGAATCTCCGCTTCAAGGAGGCGGAGAACCGCAAGCAACGGCGCAGGAGGACGGCGGGATTGTTTCTCGGCGAGGTAGGTGGAGAATGAAGATGCGAGTTCCAGCCGTCATCAGACAGGTGCTTATCGCCATCGTATTTTGCTGCGTCGCCGGCCAATTTGTCGGTCAAACCCCGAGCGAGCCAGGCGTTCAAGCCCTGCAGTCGGCGCCCAAGCGCCAAGGGTTCCTTGATTACGCTTTGGGCAAAGTAAATCCACATGACACGGACTACGGCTCCAAAATGGCGTCCGCGCGGAATGCCGTCGTCGGATACACGATTGACGATCTCTACTTCTGGTCGAACGTAGTGACGCTCCTTTTGCTCTGCGGACTGGTCGCAATTGTCCTCTTTCAGTGGCGCGCTATGAACAAGCGCGAACTGATTGCAGCGTCTCTCATCGCGCAGTTATGGAACGGCCGAATAAGCGACCGCGTCGAGATAGAGCGCCGGACCGAACAGTTCAATCAACTGGTCGAAGGGCATAATGCCGAGGCTGAAGCAGCCCTGTCCCGCAAAACAGGCCCTTCAGAACAGGAATCCGGCACAAATGGGAGCTTGACGAAGAGCGTTCGCGCTCTGGCGGACGGCAAAGGGATCTCGCCAGCGGAAGCGGAAAAGATTGCCGCCGTGGCGCCGGATGCGACTGCAGCGAGCCTCGAACAGAGCAATCTTCTGCTACAGCGGCGTGTGGAAGCGCTGCAGAACAGTGAGCAAAATCTGAAGCAGCGCCTCAACCAAACGACAGTCTTGCTCGACCAGGAGCGGCGCCGTAACGCAACCCTCAAGGGCGCATGAGAGGACCAGAATGACCAGAAAGACCCCATCCGATTTTGGAAGTCATGACGATTGGCTGACGCATGTCCGTAGTGAGATTCCCCTCCCGGAGCAGCCTTATGCGCTAGCCATCGGCCGCATGGATCTCTTTCGGAGCTTTTATCGGATCCAGGGACTTCCGTTTCCGACTCAGTTCGCGGAGGAGGCAAGACGCATTGTGATAATGCAGGACCCTGAGCGAACTGCCGCATTGGAGGCACTTAACGACCTGATCTTCAAAAGTCTCACGGTGTATCTCTTCAACCGGGCGCAGTCGCTAACTTCAATCGATGAGTGGTGGACACCAGCATCTCCCCGCAGACAGATTGAGGAACTGTCCAGGCATCTGGCGCAGAAGAACCCCTATTTCGCGCTCTGGAGTGGTTACAAAAGTGGCGTATCAGAGCGCTCGGTTGCCGAGAAATGGGACGATTATCTGGCTCAGGAACTCGGGCCGCATCGCGCCGAGGAGATAGACTTCACCCGCTCAATGGTCGAGTTGGACAGACTTCTCACTCTGTTTCATGACGATAATCTGCCGCTTCCCAGGCTCGCATTCGAGCGCATCTGGTTCCTCCACTATCTCCGGGGGCCCGAAAGAATGGCCCAAACACGCGCTGTCCTGGGCACGCTTATGGCGGAGTTGGGGGCATGCACATCCGCGTAATCAGCTTCGGTACGAACTGGTGGGCCATGCGTTCAAACGACGCGAACGATCCATTTTGCTTCCGGCGGAAGGCCGCCTACTTCAACGCCGCCGGACTTATGTCGGGAAGGCGCCTCCATCACAGCGCGATCTTTCCCGGGCAAATTCGCTTCAACGCGAAGAGCGGATTTGATCCGGAGTTTCCATTGCGCGCCCTTGGTAAGACATTTCTTTGCTCTGCGCCACGCCAATTCGCCGGGAAAATGCACTTGCTTTTCGAGCGTCGCGCGGGTGAAATGACGCCGGACGCCTATCTGGTCACGCTCAAATCCGCGGAGCATGGTGCGATCCAGTTCGCTAAATCCGGTTGGAAGTCGGCAGGAGTCCGGCCAATTTCGATCAGCCTGCGTGGTGAAAGGTACGAGGCAATGTTGCTGTTCGGCGCTGGAGATTGGGTCGAGAGCGACCTCGGTTTATGGCAGGTTGATCAGGCTGAATGCCGAATTCGACTCAGCGAAGGAGAGCTCACGTGAGGTATTACAAGGGCTATATCGCCTTATCCGACACATGTGATGTGCCGGTTCTGATCCAAGTTCGGAACTCGCGCGCGATCACTTTCGATCAGCTTCGCGACCTGCTTGCCCACGAGATGCTGGAGGCGATCGTTCGCTCGTTGCGCTGGCGGGTGACACGACTCGAAAAAGTTGGCCTGATTGAAAGATTGAATGGACAGCGGTTTCTGGGAAAACCTGTCTATGGAATAACGC
>NZ_JBAUUO010000032.1:0-15936 GCF_049582745.1 Occallatibacter sp. | reverse complement strand
TCATCACCCCGTACGAAGGAACGCCTTCCTTCCGCGCCGGCCTGCGTCCGGGCGACATTATCTCCGCCATCGACGGCAAATCCACTGACGGCATGACGTCGGATGTCGTGGCTAAGAACCTGAAAGGCCCCAAAGGTACTCACGTTCAGGTCTCCGTCATCCGCGAAGGCCAGTCCAAGCCGCTTACCTTTGACCTCGTTCGCGATGAGATTCCGCATCCGTCGGTCGATCTCAAATATGAGATTCGCCCCGGCATCGGATACATCCATCTCACCCAGTTCCAGGAGACCACCGCCCAGGAAGTCGACGACGCCATCGACAGCTTCCCCAACCTCAAGGGGTTGGTCTTTGATCTTCGCGGCAATCCGGGTGGCTTGCTCAGCCAGGCAGTCGAAGTATGCGATCACCTCCTCGCCAAAGGCCAGAACATTGTCTCGCAGCGTGGCCGCGCCTACCCAGATCAGAACTACACCGCCACGCACGGAAACGACGGCAAGACCTTCCCGATCGTGGTCCTCGTGAATCGAAATACGGCTTCGGCGGCTGAGATCGTCTCCGGCGCGCTGCAGGATCACGACCGCGCTCTGATCGTCGGCGAAACCACCTTCGGCAAGGGACTCGTGCAGACGGTCTACAATCTGAGCGAGAATACAGGCCTCGCACTCACCACATATCACTACTACACGCCGTCAGGCCGCCTCATTCAGCGCAACTACACCGGCGTTTCGCTCTACGACTACTACTACAACCACGCCGGCGCCACCGCCCCGGGCGCAAACAACCGTGAAGTGAAATTCACTGATTCAGGTCGAACCGTCTACGGCGGTGGCGGCATCACTCCAGATGAAAGAATCGACAGCCCGAAGGGCAACACCTTCCAGGAAGTACTCGGGCCATATGACAAGAGCGCGTTTTTCCATTTCGCCGCTCACTACCTCGCTAACCGCACCGTCGACAAAAACTTTCAGGTCGACGACGCGGTAATGAACGACTTCAAACAGTACCTCACCAGCCAGGACATTCCGTGGTCTGAAAAAGATATCAACGACAACTTGGATTGGCTGAAGATCAACATCAAGGAAAAGATCATCACCAGCCAGTTCGGACAGCTCCAGGGCCTGCGCGTCATGGCCGACTGGGACCCGACGATTCAAAAAGCACTCACCTTCCTGCCTGAAGCACAGGCTCTGGAAGACACCGCCCACAAGGTTCTCGCCGAGAAGGCCGAGGCCCGCAACGGAGCAACCGTGCAGTAAAGGCGGGATTATTCAGTCACACACAAAAGGCCATCCCTAGCGGATGGCCTTCGTGCCTTGAGCACCGCAAGCGTGCTTATCTTTGGCTCGCCTCGCCCGACGCCACCCTGCGATTGAACTCCGTCGACTTGTTGCGCGCGACACTGAGCGTCTGCCACTTGTCGCCGGCGTAGTGTTTCGCCAGAAGAATAACCTGGCCCACGTGCTGCGGATAATGCGCCAACTGCCTGTTGATCGCCTGCATCACCGAATGGGCCTCCCCGCGAATCGTTACCACGCGCCCCATATCCGGATCGGTCAGCGGTTCGATCGCTTCGAATACTCGTGCCCAGCCGTCTTCCCAATCGCGCATAAGCGCCTCGCGCGTGGCCGCCGGATCGACAAATTCGCTGTCCCGGTTGCGATTCGGCTTTTCCCCATCCGTGGTCAGAAAGTCGGTCCACCGCGACCTCATGTTGCCCGCAATGTGCTTCACGATGATTGCAATCGAATTCGACTCCTCATCGAGTGACGCAAACAATTGCGCATCCGAAACCTGCGCCATTGCCCGCTCCCCAAGCAGCTTGTACTGCTTGAAGACCGCCAGCGCATCTTCAACGTAAGAGGTGGTGAACTTCAACGCCATTTGCAACTCTATCAATGTTGACTTCATTGATCGCAAAAAAAAGAAGGCTCGTACTGATGCCTCATGCTGCGAACGACGTATTCGAGCTCTGATCGCCGAGTCCAGCAAGAAGTCCCGCTATTGAGATATCTTCGTCCATTGCGTCCCAATGCAGGCCGCGGCTGCTGATGCGTACCCGCTCAAGTTCCTGCGCGGAGCACCGCAGTAGTTTGGGGAACCACGCCAAGGGCACTCCGATCGTTCGGCCGTCACTCAGTTCGACCCACATGCTATCCGCATCGAAACGAACTCGGGTAGCGCTAACCAAAGAATTCATTCCACGCCCTCACAATCCGTTCTCTGTTCACCTCTATGATTCCCGAGAGTTCGCGAAGGGTACGGGCATCATGACCGTCATTGTAGGCCACTTGAACGATCGGATTCACCCAGAATTTCGCCTCGTTCTCATCCCTCTCGACGTGAATGTGGACCGGTTCACGTGGCGTCCCTTCATTGGAATAGAAGAAAAACCTGAATCCTCGGTCACGGAAAACGGTCGGCATAGTCTTGGAAACATTGTACGTGGCGCGGTTCGATCCCTTACGGCTCGTCCCGATAGATCCCCATCTGCACCTTGCCGCCCTCCACCAGCTTCGCGCGGAACATCCCCGGCGTATTGAAGCTCCACGCCTCTTGCCCATCAGGCGCAATTGCAATCACCCCGCCGTCGCCGTGCAGCGCTTCCAGTTCTTTGTGAATCACCTCATCGACGGCATCCTGCAGTTTCATCTTCCTGAAGTACACAAGATTGCACACCTCACGAGCCACGCCCAGGCGGATGAAGTATTCACCCGTCCCAGTTCCCGAAACCGCGCACGACTGGTTCGACGCATAAGTGCCCGCTCCGATAATCGGCGAGTCGCCAATGCGCCCCGGCATCTTGCCCTGCATTCCACCCGTCGACGTTCCCGCTGCGATATTGCCGTTCCTGTCCAGCACCACCACCCCGGTAGTGCCATGAACACCCGATCCTTCTGCCTCGTCAAGCACTGCAACCGGAATCTCCTCTCCTTCTGGCGGAACCCCCGCAGGACGCGGTGGAATGGGCAGCCCCTGCTTCTTGAGCTGCTTCACCAGCCCCTGCCAGCGGCTCTCGGTAAAAAAGTAGCTCGGCTCCTCCATCTTCAGCCCCACGCTTGCGGCAAACTCATCCGCGCCTCGCCCTGCGATCATCACGTGCGGCGACTTCTCCATGACGGCCCTCGCCGCGCTGATCGGGCTGTGCACCCTTTGTACACTGGCAACAGCTCCGGCCCTCAGGGTTGCTCCGTCCATGATGGAGGCGTCCATCTCGTTCTTTCCTTCGCGTGTGAATACCGCACCCTTCCCCGCGTTGAAGTGCGGATCCTCCTCGAAGACGTGAAGCGTAGCTTCCACCGCATCCAGCGCCGATCCGCCCTTGTCCAGGACCGCCGCACCCGCATGGATCGCGCGGTCCAAACCTTCGCGATACGCCTTGTCGCCCTCCGGCCCAAGCGCCGACCTCTCAATCACTCCCGCACCACCATGCACCACAATCGCCCAGTGATGCGACGGTTGCTGTGCGAACGCCCCTGCTCCGCTCCCCGCAACCGTTCCAATCAAAGCGCACATGCCAACCGCCATTCTCATTGCGATGACCTCCCTTGAATTCGAGCCTCATCTATCGAATCGGACTTAACGAACATGGTATAACCCGCAAGCGCCACTATCCTCGATTACTATTCACTGTCCACTGTTTCACTCTTTCACTGTTTCACTGTTTCACTTTTTCACTGTCCACTGTTTCACTGTTTCACTGTTTTACTGTTTTACTTTTTCACTTTTTCACTGTCCACTGTCCACTGTTCCCTGCTTTTGTTTACCATCGCATTCAATGATCCTCCGCATACGATATCTAACCTGCCTGCTGGCCATTATCGCTGCCGCCGTCCCGCTCGCAGACGCCAAGCCGCGCCCCATCCAGGTCAAAGTCGTCATCGTCGCCATGTTTGAGATCGGCCAGGACACCGGCGATCAACCCGGCGAACTCCAGTACTGGGTCGAGCGCGATCATCTCGATAAAATCTACCCCCTCCCCGCCGCCTACCACGCCGCCCGCATGAACTCGAACGGCGAGATGGCCATCCTCACTGGCCAGGGCACCGCGCACGCCGCAGCCACCCTCATGGCCCTCGGCCTCGATCCCCGTTTCAACTTTTCCCACGCCTACTGGCTCATCGCTGGCATCGCCGGCGGCAACCCCGATCGCATCTCGCTAGGCTCAGCCGCATGGGCGCGCTGGGTCGTCGATGGCGACCTCGGCTACGAAATCGATCCCCGCGAGATGCCGCCGGACTGGACCACCGGCTACGTTCCTCTCCGCAAGGCGCGTCCTTTCGAAGCACCCGTCGCTCCTCTCGATGGCCAGGTCTACAAGCTCAATGCCGAACTTGCCCAGCGGGCTTACGACCTCACTCGCTCGATACCTCTTGCCGACTCCGACGCTCTCAAAGAAATCCGTGCTCACTTCGACGGCGCCGCTGCCCAGCGTCCCCCATTCGTCACCCTCGGCGACGAAATATCATCTTCCACTTACTGGCACGGCAAACTCTCCGACACCTGGGCCACCGAGTGGGTCGGATACTTCACCGGCGGACAAGGTCAGTTCGCAACAACCGCGATGGAGGACACGGGCACCCTCCAGTCCCTCAAATACCTCGCGCAGGCCGGTCGCGTCGACTGGCAACGCATTCTCGTTTTGCGTACCGTCAGCAACTTCGATCAGCAACCGCGCGGCATGTCCGCTGCCGACAGCCTCGCCCATCAGCGCATCGGAACCTACAGCGCCTATCTGCCTTCTCTCGAAGCCGCCTATAAACTGGGTCACGAAGTCGTGAATGCCCTGCTCCTTCACTGGCCAGATTACCCAGCGCGTACCAACGCAGGAGGTCTGCATTGAAACTGAATCTCGCCACCCTCGCCATCATTCTCGTCGGCGCCGTTCTGTTCATCCTCAATGCATCCGGCATGCCATGGACAACGACCCGCATCATCGGTTTGTCCACCGCTGCCCCAGCTCTTCTGCTGCTCATTGTTGCTCGCCTTCAGCTTGGGGGCGCCTTCAGTGTCGAGGCAAAAGCTACTAACCTCGTTACTACCGGACTCTACGCGCGCATACGGAACCCCATCTACGTCTTCGGAGCCGTCTTCATCGCGGGCCTCATCATCTGGACCGGCATACCCTGGCTCTTGCTCATCTTCGTCATTCTCATCCCCATGCAAATCCTGCGGAGCCGGAAAGAAGCCAGGGTCCTCGAAGAAAAATTCGGGCCGGCCTACGTCGCCTGGAAACAAAAAACCTGGTTCTGATTCCTTGCCTTTCGCCTTGCCCGTTTCTCGCCTCATCTGCGAAACTCATTCCGCTCCCTTAAAGAAGGGCATTATGCACTCGGTCTGGTTCGGCGAATTCATGGGCACCCTCGTTCTCATCCTCCTCGGCAACGGAGTCAATGCCGGCGTCACCCTTCGCAAGTCCTACGCGGCAGACGCAGGCTGGATGGTCATCACCACCGGCTGGGCCCTCGCCGTGCTTTGCGGAGTGCTGACTGCGCAGGCCTTCGGCAGCCCCGGCGCCAACCTCAACCCCGCTATCACGCTCTCCGCCGCCATCTCCAGCGGCATCTACTCCCAGTTGCTCTCGCTCTGGTCTGCACAGATGCTGGGAGCTATCTGTGGTGCGTGCTTAATGGCTTTGCACTACGCAGCCCACTGGTCGATCACGCCCGACCCAGCGGCAAAGCTCGGCGTCTTCTGTACCAACGGCGCAGTCCGTCATCCCATGTTCAATTTCGTAGGTGAAGTCATCGGCACCATGGTGCTCGTCATCGTTGCCGGCGCTATCTTCTCCCACGGCGTCTCTGACAATGGGCCTCCAGCCGGTGTAGGACAATGGCTCGTTGGCAGCCTCGTCTGGGGCATCGGCCTGTCGCTCGGCGGCACCACCGGTTACGCCATCAATCCTGCTCGCGATCTCGGTCCGCGCCTCGCGCATGCCTTTCTGCCCATACCCGGCAAGGGCGGTTCCAACTGGACCTATGCAGCCATCCCTGTCCTTGGACCGCTCACCGGCGGCGCGCTCGCAGGCCTGCTCCTCCACTTGGCAAAGCTATAGGCCGACACAACGGCTCTTTCCCTGATCCTGAATCACAACAAAGATCATCGGTGTCATTCCGAGTGAAAGGGGCCCCGAACGTACCAGGGGCCCTAAAGAGCGGTCAGCTCTTTGGGGTAGGTTCGGGGGTGGTAAGCGAAGAATCTGCTTCCTGCACTTCCCACTCATGCCACTGACTTCTGGAACACCACACTAGCTCACCTCGATCATGATCTTGGTAAACCGCGCCGGCTCCCGACTCCACTCTTCCAGAATCTTCGGAGTCTCTTCGAACGCCACCATGTGCGTCACCGCAGCCTCCACCGGAAAGCGTTTCGCTTCGAGCATCCCGATCACCGCGCGAAAATCTTCCGACACCGCATTGCGCGAACCCAGAATGTCGAGTTCCTTGTGCACGAAAGGCCGAGTCTCGTAGGAAACCTCCTCCTTTGCCCACCCGATGTACACCACGCGACCCGCATACGCCACCTCTTCCACCGCCGCGCGATAGGTTGCCGGCGATCCAATCGCCTCAATCACCACATCGGGTCCGCGCCCGTCCGTCTTCTCCATCAGTTGAGCATGCACATCGCCTGTCTTCGAATTGATGGCCTCGACTGCGCCTGCCTTCCGCGCTGTCTCCAGTTTCGCGTCGTCCACATCCACGCCGATCACCCGTGCGCCTCGAAACGCCGCGCCGGCCACCACGCCCAATCCCACGCCGCCGCAACCAAACACCGCCACCGTATCCTCAGCCGTCACGCGCCCGCGCCCCACCGCATGAAAGCCGACCGTGAGTGGCTCCACCAGGCACAACTCCTTCAGCGAGAGATTCGCTCGATACAGCTTCGACGCGCGCACCGCAATCCGCTCCGTCAGCGCTCCGTCGCACTGCACGCCAAGTGTCTGGTTGTCGCGGCACGCATTCGGCCTTCCGCGATCACAAGCCGCGCATCGTCCGCATGCCGCATAAGGCGATAACGTCACCGGCGTGCCCGGAGCCCACTCCTTGTGCGAACCTGGATCCATCACAGTAGCCGCAATCTCGTGTCCCGGAATGCGCGGATAACTCACCAGCGGATTTTTGCCCCGATACGAATTCAAATCGCTTCCGCACAGCCCAATCCTCCGCACCTGCAGCAGGACCTCGTCTTCCTTAACCCGCGGCTCATCAACGTCTCTCACCGCCGCGCGCCCCGGCTCTTCCAGCACAATCGCCTTCATTCCAATCCTCTCGTCGCATTTCCTGCGAACCCTTGATGATAGCCGAATAGCATCCATCGACTAGACCGCAAGCGCTATCCTTGGCAAAGACAGATTGTCGGCAACCCCATCAAGGAACCAACCCCATGCCCGATACCGCCCTTCAAATCGATCCCCGCGATAACGTCCTTGTCGCCCTGGTTCCACTTGCGGCCGGAACCACAGTCCCCTTCGGTTTCGCTTCCTGTCCCGTCGCCGAAGACATTCCTCCCAAGCACAAACTCGCGCTCATCGACTTCAAGCCGGGCGACCTCGTCCTCATGTACGGCATGGTCGTCGGCGAAGCGACACGACCCATCCCGCGCGGAGGCCTTCTCTCCACGCTCAACGTCCGCCACCGCACCGGCGGATACACCGCGGAGCGCCATCCTGTTTCATTCGCGTTGCCCGACGCCTCTTCCTGGTCCGGTCGCACCTTCATGGGCTACCACCGCGCCAACGGTCAGGTGGGTACGCGCAACTACTGGCTCGTCCTCCCGCTCGTTTTCTGCGAAAACCGCAACGTCGACCGCATGCGCGAAGCTCTCGAAGAAGAGTTGGGTTATGGCAGCTCGCATATCAGCTATCGCCCCCTCGTCCGCCAGTTGGTCTCACAGCAGGCGCCAGGCAATGGCATCGCACACGAATCTCTCTCGCAAACTGGCCGCATCTTCCCCAATGTCGACGGCGTCCGCTTCCTCACCCATCAAGGCGGCTGCGGAGGCACACGCCAGGACGCGCAGGCGCTCTGCGGCTTGCTTGCCGGCTACATTCATCATCCCAACGTCGCCGGCGCCACTGTGCTCAGCCTCGGCTGCCAGAACGCGCAATCAAGCATGCTGATGGATGAACTCCGCGCCCGCGATCCCAAGCTTACGAAACCTGTCCTCTTCTTCGATCAGCAGCGCTCCGGTCGCGAGACTGTTCTCATGACCGGCGCTCTCGAGCAAACATTTGCCGGTCTCGTCGAAGCCAATCGCGCCACCCGTGCTCCGGCCCCGCTCTCCGCGCTCACCATCGGACTCAAGTGCGGAGGATCCGATGGCTTCAGCGGCATCTCCGCCAATCCCACGCTCGGCTACATCTCCGATCTGCTCGGCGAACTCGGCGGCAAGTCCATCCTCAGCGAATTCCCCGAGCTTCACGGCGTCGAGCAGGAACTCATCGACCGCTGCGCCACCGATGAGATCGCCCAGCACTTCTTTGACCTCTTGCAGGCCTACTCCGCGCGCGCCAAAGCCGTGCATTCCGGCTTCGAAATGAATCCATCGCCGGGCAACATTGAAGATGGCCTCATCACCGATGCCATCAAGTCCGCCGGTGCCGCACGCAAGGGCGGCATCGCTCCCGTGCGTGACGTGCTCGACTTCCCGCAATATGCCACGACGCCGGGCCTCACCCTGCTCTGCACCCCGGGCAACGATGTCGAGTGTGTGACTGCGCAAGCAGGAGCCGGTGCAAATCTCGTCCTCTTTACCACCGGCCTCGGCACACCCACGGGCAACCCGGTTGCTCCGGTCCTCAAGATCTCCACCAACTCGCAACTCGCTGCCCGCATGGGCGACATCATCGACTTCGACGCAGGCGGCATCGTCACCGGCGAATCGACAATTCCCCAATGCGCCAATCAACTCCTCGATTTGTGCGTCGATGTCGCCAGCGGCAATCGTCACACCAAGGCCGAAGAGTTCGGCCAGAACGACTTCATCCCCTGGAAACGCGGCGTCTCTCTCTAGCCCAATTTCAGGATGCCGAGCCGCCAAACAGCTTCGTCATCCCGAGCGAACGCAGTAAAAAAGCTCCGTCATCCTGAGCGAACTAGAGCGCAGCGAAGTGAGTCGAAGGACCTGCTTTTCAATCGATGCGACCACTACTCCAACATCGAAGACACCACCGCCAGCGCCGCGATCGCCGCCGTCTCCGCGCGCAGTATCCGGGTCCCCAGCGACACAGCCTGCCATCCATTCGCATCAAACAGCGCCTCTTCCTCGGGAGCCCATCCACCCTCCGGCCCGATGGCGAGTTCCAGATCCGGCATCTCTGTTCCAGCCGCTGCAATCGCCTCCGCGAGAGTTCCGCGCAGAGTTGTCGAACGCTCCTGCTCCGCCAGCACAATGCGCTTCGAACTGGAGGTTGCCCTTACTCGCTCCGACAGTTTCACTGGATCGTGAATCACCGGCACATCCGACCGCCTCGACTGCTGCGCCGCTTCGTGCGCGATGCGTCTCCATCGTTCCACCCGCTTCATCGCAGCCAGTGCGAGATGCTTCTCCGTGCGTCGCGCGATCACCGGTGCGATCGTAGCGACTCCCAGTTCCGTCGCCTTTTCGATCGCCCACTCCATGTGGTCGAACTTGAAAATGGACATTACCAGCGTAACGGGCATGGCGGGGTCAGACTCGACCTCGGCGACCAGATTGAACCTCACTTCCGCCCTGCCGCCCGGTCCGCCATCCGAGATTGAAGCAACCTCCGCGTGAAAAACGCGACCTCCCGCAACCACGTCTGCTTGCCCTCCGACCTGAGCTCTCAGCACGCGCACCATGTGCTCCGCTTGCGCTCCCTTCAGCGTCGCGGTTGCTTCATCCCAATCATCGGCAATCCATCTGCGTCGCGTCATCGCCTGTATTCATGCACCTTTCCGCTTATGCGCACAAACACTTCGGGGGACGCTGTTGCGTCCCCCGAGGTGTTGCCTTTTTGGTTGGATGACCCGTTACTTCTTCTTCGCGGTTTTCTTCGCGGCTTTCTTCGCGGGTGCTTTCTTGGCTGCTTTCTTAGTTGCCATTTGCCTATTCTCCCTTTTCGATGGTTTGCATCGAGTTCTGCAACATTTGTTGCAGTTGAGGAATGTATAGATTCATGCGTCGTAAGTGTCAAGAAAAAAACGACGATGAGGTGGAAAAAGTGGCAACAATTTTTCCCGACCGCGCTCTCCCTCTCCTCGTCCCCGATCACAAAAGATGACGCGCGTGGAGGAATGCCACCATCAATCCCGCGATTGCATCGTGCCAGCTGTGAGCAAATATTCCCGCGCGCAAGTTTCTTCTGAACACTGCGAGCAGACTGAAAAACGCACCGAATACCGCTAGAAGAAACATCGCTCGCGCCCCTTCATACCCGTGCGCAGCACCAAACATCAGCGCCGAGAAGACCACACCTCCAGCCGCTGCGCCGCGAGTCCACGCAGTGAACTGCTGCTGCAGATATCCGCGAAACACAAGCTCTTCCGCGATACCCACCAGCACACATAGCAACAGCCAGCTCACCATCTCTTTGCCGTTGCTCGGCGCCAGTTGCACCACTGCGCGCGCTGCCTGGTCCTCCGGCAATCTCGGTACAGAGGTCTTTCCGCTCTGTCCCGTTTCGATTGGGATGGGCTTGTGCGTGATCGCTGCCTCAATGCTGATCCACATCAGCGCAAGCGTCGCCAGCGCCATCAGCGAGCCCATCCAGAACAGGATAGCGATCCCTGCATCAATGGCAATCGAGCGGAAACTGTTCGATACCTTGCCGAAGAGCGAGCCAAGCGGAACCCTTCTGAGACGTACCCCAAAGGCGACCCAGCCGATCAGCACAACTTCGAGTCCGGCGGTCAGGGCGTAGGTGTGCATGCGATTCGCAGCTCCCACACCACGCCCACCAGGATGCCGGTAACCACCTGAGAGCGAAACGGCGAGTATCCCCAGAATCAGCACCACCGTGTGCCACGCCGGAGCAATCGACGTCGCCTTCGGTGCGGCAGGCTCGCCGTTGGATGCGGCAAAGATTTGCGCCTCTCCCTCCGATTGTCCGTGGGGTTCGTTGAATGGTTCCATTGTGATGGATATTAGACGACCACGCAGTCTCCGAACAAAGACGAACGCCTGCGGCTCAGCACTCGATCACATTCAGCGCAAGCCCCGCGAGACTCGTCTCCTTGTAGCGCGACTGCATATCGAGCCCCGTCTGATACATCGTCTTGATCACCTGGTCCAACGACACCTTGTGCTCTTCTGAGTCGCTCTGCGCGATCCGCGACGCATGCACCGCCTTCACCGCGCCCATCGCATTCCGCTCGATACACGGAATCTGCACCAGTCCGCCAATCGGATCGCAGGTCATCCCCAGGTTGTGCTCCATTGCGATTTCCGCCGCATGCTCCACCTGCCCATTGGTGCCGCCCATCGCCGCAATCAGCCCGCCGGCCGCCATTGAGCACGCCACGCCTACCTCGCCCTGGCATCCAACCTCCGCTCCGCTGATCGACGCATTCTCCTTGTAAAGAATTCCGATCGCCGCCGAGGTCAGAAAGAAGCGCATCATCCCATCGTGATTGGCTCCAGTCACGAAGCGCTCGTAAAACCGTGCCACCGCCGGCACCACGCCCGCTGCTCCGTTGGTCGGCGCCGTCACCACGCGGCCGCCTGCCGCATTCTCCTCGTTCACCGCCATCGCGTACACCGTCACCCAGTCCAACGGCGCCAGCGGATCGCTCGCCTGGCCGGTCGCTTCCTTCTCCTTCAGCCGCGCCGCGAGCCTATGCGCTCTGCGGCGCACATTCAACCCTCCCGGCAAAATTCCTTCCGTCGCAATCCCGCGCTCGATGCATCCCTTCATCGTCTCCCAGATTGCATCGATCCCCGCGCGAACGTGAGCCGCAAGCACTTCATCGCTCGCGTTCGAATCTTGCGCACGCATACGCGCGCACTCGTTCGCCATCATCACTTCGTCAATCGATAACCCCTGCGTATGCGCCATCTCCAGCAGGTCCGCCGCGCTGTGAAAGGGATACGGCAGACAAACCACTGCCTCGTTCGTTCCAACTGCCTCAGCGCCGTCCTCCACAATGAACCCTCCGCCAATAGAAAAGTAGGTGCGCTCCGTGATCGATGTTCCCGAATCGTCATAGGCTGTAAGCCGCAAACCGTTCGGATGCTGCGTGCGCGATCCCGGCGGAAACATCGTCCCGCGCTCGAACCGCAGATCGCGCGCCTCATCGAAACCGACGGCTCGCTTTCCCGCAAGCGCGAGTTTCCTGGTCGCGCGGATCTCCGCCACCGTTGCCTCAATCACCCCGGGATCAATCGTCGCAGGTTCATTCCCCGACAAACCCAGCAGCACGGCACGATCCGTACCATGACCCATGCCGGTCAGCGCAAGTGAACCGTAGAGTCTCACCTCGACGCGATTCACGCGTCCCACCTCGCCCTTCCGCTCGAGTTCTCGAGCAAAGCGGCACGCGGCACGCATCGGCCCCATCGTGTGCGAACTCGAAGGACCAACGCCAAGCTTGTATAGATCGAAAAGACTCGTCGTCACGCAGAAGATTGTAGGCCAGTCGTCATCGAAGCGGGAACCGCATACTGAAAACAATCAGGTTGATCCTGCAAACCACTGTTCATCGGTCACTGACGACTGCTCCCTGCCCTCTGATACACTCCAGCCGAAATTAACTCCATGCTATTTAAAGCCCTGAGTGCAGCTGTATATGGAATCGACGCTAATTTAATTGACGTAGAAGTTGATTACAGTGGCGTGGTCACCGAAAAAGACATCCTCCACACCGTCGGCCTGCCCGATGCGGCGGTTCGCGAGAGCCGCGATCGTGTGCGCGCCGCCATCAAGAACTCCGGCTATTCCATTCCGCCCACCCAGATCACCATCAATCTCGCTCCCGCCGACTTAAAAAAAGAAGGTTCGGGTTTCGACCTGCCCATCGCCCTCGGAATCCTCGGAGCCTACGGCGCCCTGCGCATCGATAACGTCGAACAGTTCTTGATGGTTGGTGAACTCGGACTCGACGGCAGCGTTCGCCCCATCCCCGGCATGTTGCCCGTCGCTATTCTCGCCCGCGAGAAGAAAATTCCCAATCTCATCCTCCCAGCCGCCAACGCTGCTGAAGCAGCCGTCGTTGAAGGCGTCAACGTTTATCCCGTCGCTTCGCTTCTCGACGTCATCGATCTGCTCAACTCCACCATCCTCGGCCAGGTGCAGCGCGAACCCTTTCGCGTTAAGACTGAAGACCTCCTTGGCGAGCTGCAGCTTTTTTCCGTCGACTTCAAAGACGTTCGCGGTCAGCAAACCGCCAAGCGTGCCCTCGAAGTCTCTGCCGCAGGCAGCCATAACATCCTCATGATCGGCCCCCCCGGCTCCGGTAAGACGATGCTCGCCAAGCGTCTGCCGTCAATCCTCGCGCCGCTCTCCTTTGAAGAAGCCCTCGAGACCACCAAGATCCACTCCGTCGCCGGAGTCCTCGACTCCGCCGCCGGACTCGTCACGCAGCGCCCCTTCCGTTCTCCCCACCACACCATCTCCGATGCCGGGCTCATCGGTGGCGGCATCATTCCGCGTCCCGGCGAAGTCTCCCTCGCGCACAATGGGCTGCTCTTCCTCGATGAATTACCCGAGTTTCCCCGCAATGTCCTCGAAGTCATGCGCCAGCCGCTCGAAGACCACACCGTGACCATCGCACGCGCCTCCATGTCGCTCACCTTCCCGGCGCGCTTCATGCTCGCGGCTGCCATGAATCCCTGCCCGAGCGGGTATTCTCATTGCTGACAAGAGCAAGGTTGAGCCCCAGGGACTCAACTTTATAGTCAGCTACCCTGATATCGGGTACCAGGGTCAAGAGAACCTGCCGTTTTTGGTCCCTTGTCCAGCTTTCCCACTCACCAAGAGGAGCAAGAGCCTCGATGAGCTTGCCGGCGTCCAAAGGCGCACTCACTGACGTGCGGTTCACCGCGTCCTCGGCTAGCCGAATCCTCTCGTCAACCGCCCTAAGACGCCTGTCCCGCTCAGGAGCGTCAAGTATGTCCTCAATGAAACTATCAATGACCCGCTCGCGCTTGCGGCGAAGTCCGGCTATTTCAGCGGTCAGCCTCACCACCTCGGTCTCTGTCCTCATTCCGTCCGTGCGCTCAACCATTTGGTCCAGGCATGCCTCAAGAAAGGGAAGACTGGTCAGCCGTTCGGCAAAAAGATTGTCCAGCATTCCTTCTAGTTTCTCCCGGCCCATGTACTTCGAGTCGCAGGCATGGTCCACACGCCGCCCTTTGCAGGCGTAGTAGTCGCGCCGCGCCAAGGCGGTGTGAACGACCTCCCCGCAGGCGGAGCAGGTCAGGAACCCGTTGTAGGTAAAGCGGTGGTCGTAATCGGTTCGGCTGCGCCAATGCCTCTGCTGCTTCCGATCCATGATCCGCTGCACGGTCTCGAACTCCTGCTGCGTGATCATGGGCTTCTCAATGACTCGGACCCGGATCACGTCTTCGGGCGCACGGAGCATCTTCCGGCGGTCTGCCTGCCTCCCATTGGCGCGAGCGTATTTCCCGGCACCAGATGGGTCCCGTTTCTTGTCGATGACGCGCCAGCCCATCCAAATGGGGTTCCGCATGATCGTGTGCATCCCGCGGGGTGTGACACCCACCATCTTCGCGAGCTGCGCGTAGCTCTGGTTCCCTGCCAGAAACTGACTGAATGCCTCTCGCACTAGCTCTGCCTTCGGTTCGTAATAGAAGCCTCTGCCCTCGTCGTAACCGATCCCGAACGGGAGCACGGCCGAGCTCTGCGCCAGTTTCCCCTGCCGCCTCTTTTCCTCTTTGGCGCTCATGACGCGCTCGAGGATCTCAGTCCTCTCCATTCCAGCGATTGCCGCGCGAATGGTGCCCATGAGACGGCCAGTCTTGCTATTGAGGTCAATTGGGCCCTCGGGCAAGTAAAGAATCGTCTTGGAGTCAGAGAATGCCTGGAGCAGCGCGTAATCGGTGAAGTTTTCGGGACGCATCAGGCGACTAAATTCCCGAGCCACTACACCGTCTATATCCGGAGACTGCATCAAGCGCATCAATTCCTGGATTTCCGGCGCTAGGAGTACGGATGCTCCCGATACATCCGCAAGCTCGATCGACCCGACGATTTCCAGCCCGTACAGCTGGCAGGTTCGCCGATTTACGGTTCGCTGTGCTGGAATCGAGGCCCTGTCCAGGGCCGCCTGTTGTTCCGTACTGACCCGGATCAGCTCAATTACCTTTTTCATGACTCCCCTTCACGCCGGCAATCCGCAAAGCTGACGAGCGAAGCCGAGGGCATCGGTGTCGTGGCCAGAGACAAGTGCCGAACGCAACAGTTCTAACTGTGCCCTCCGCTGCTTACCCACTTCGAGAATCGCGTCCACCACGCCGGCGAAGGACACTGAAGATAAGGCTTCGGTGGTTGGAATTGTAAGCCCATCTGAGACCGCGCCGCCCCCCGCCTGCGTGTCGGTGCTCACTTCCCCAGTCGTAGCCGCGGAATGATGATCTTTGTTCGAGTCCCTGGAAAGCTTGGCGCGCAGATGGCGCGGGGGGGCAAACCCGGGTCTTGTTCTCGAGCCAGAACGATTCGTCCCACGAAACTGTCTGCTTTGCCTGTGGCCTGACGCCTCGGCCGATTGCATCTGCCGTTGTTTCAATGTCTCCTCCGACGAGGCAGCCGACTATGCCGGCCGCTGGAGCGGAGGGAAACCCCTCCGCTTTTTCGTCGCTCGGGAAGAATTCACAACTTGCATTCTTACTCCATTTCACTCTGCGCTGCGTAGATTCCCGCTCTTTGCCATCCAGACGCCTATTGGCCGTCTGCGGATCGATGATGACCAGCAGGAGAAGGAAGACGACGATGGGCACCACGTAAAACGCCCCGAAAACCCA
>NZ_JBAUUO010000031.1:0-61532 GCF_049582745.1 Occallatibacter sp. | reverse complement strand
GAGCTACCCCTCTCTGCCATCTCGATGCGATACCGCCCGTCCATGTCCGGATCGATCTCATCGCTATCGTCCTCCTCTTCGTTGTCAGTAGCCTGGTCACGTAATGCTGCGAAAGCCGCCCGTTCACGTTTGTCTCGCCGGACGACTAGCAGTTGCTCCCCAACCGTGTGTTTGGGGACGAAGCAGTATTCAACGTAAGCCTCAAATAATGCCTGGTTCCGAATGCCGCGATTCATGAGATCCCCGTGATGGTGCTTGTAAAGGACCTTGAGCGCTTCCGGAGTGATGATGAAGAAACGCCGCTTGCCTTGAGTGGCGACTGAAGCCTGCAGCCAGTTCTGTTGAATCCAGAAGACGACCTCTGCCTTGCGAACATGAAGCGCGCTGGCCAGACTTTCTACCGAGAACAAATCGCATCGGATTTCTCGCAGGCTGAGTTGGTTCCTCCTGAGCATGTTGCGGATCGCCTTTGGTGTTCGATCGATTTTTTTCGCCACCTCTTCGATAGATCGCTTCACCAGTTCCTCCCGGACGATCTCCATTTCTGACTCCGTCCATCGTCGGTGATCCTTCCGCCCCTTGATCCCGTGCTGGATGATCAGGCGCCAGCACGCCTCCTTGGGACGCCCCGTAAGGCGCTGCAGGCGCATAACAAGCTGTTCGAGTTTGTTTCCTGAAAGCACCTTGGCCTGAGCTGCCATGGCCATAGCTTCGGGGCTCCACTCACAGGACCGCTCTGGCAATTTGGGGAGAGTTGCCATATGCGCCTCGATAACCGATCTCCGGTGATTGCCAGGGCAAATTACGTGATTGGGCCTGCGGAACCTCTGGAGGAGTCGCTCTCTCAACGCGAAAGCCATGGCTCACGTCGCAAGCAGAAGCGCGATCCGATTCATCGCGTCGAGGACGCCGTCAAACCCCTGATGTCTCGAAATCTCGTGCGGCTTTCCACGGAGGCTTTGAGGAGCCTCCTACTTACTAAAGGCATCTGAAATGGCATCTTGGGGCACGGCTTTGTGCGGGAAAGAAAAGAAGTTCGCCTATACTACTGTTAAGACGGTGGTTAAATCCCCCCACGGGCAGAAGCTCGCGAATGCCGCCAACAGGTCCTAGCCGGGAAGAGCTGACTTGGAGTTGGGCCTATACGACCGGGCACCCGGCTTCTGATCAGAAATTGGAGGCCGCTGCGAAAGCAGCATGGTCGTACTCTCTCCTGTGCGCACGGACCTACCTGAACGACCTGGATGCCGCGCGCGAATTGATGGAGCACGCTGTCCACAACGCATCCCGGTACATGGCGCGTCATCCAGATGCTCCTCCCGAAAAACTCATCGCCCGTATCAAAAGCATCATTCGCCGCCGGGCGGGACAGCTTTCCGCGAGGCGGAGCCGCGAACTGTCATTTGGGTCGATGCTCGATATGGAATCGCTTCTCGCCGGTGAACTGGAAGCAGAAAAAGGCGTCTTTGCAATTGAATTGCTCTCCCGGATGTCGCCGTTCGCACGGGCCATCGTAAACCGGCGCTGGAACGGATACACCTGGCGAGAGATTGCAGGAGAATTAGAGATGGATCACACGGCGGTCCGTCGTGCATACTTGCGGGAGTTGGAGTCGGTGCTCCAAGGGCTGTCCCGGTCTGGAGATTCCCCGAAATGCGACTGAGCTGGCGCCGGTCGTCCCGCGTGGAGGACCGCTTTGAGAAATGGATCGTGCAGCAGCATCAGCGACGGGTACTCGCGGGGGAAACCACTCCTTCCGGGCCATGTCCGGATGAGGCCTTCCTCCAGGCGCTTACCCGGCGATCGAAGACTATCGCGTTATCAGATCCGCGGATCGATCACGCGGCAACGTGCCCCAGCTGCATGAACCGCCTGCTGGCGCTCCGGCAGGAGCGCCACACGTCAAGACGGACGCTGGCCTGGGCATTTGCGGGCGCAGCGTGCATCATCCTCGTTGTCGGATTCGTTGCATGGTCTCGTTATGAGAGCCAAAAGCAGCAGACACTCGCACAAACCCAGCCGATCCCTGAAACTGTCGATCTCTGGAATGCGGCCACCTATCGCGGCCAGCAACCAGGCCAGTTGCAAGCTGTATTGCTCCCTGCTGCGCGCGTACACCTGACGATCATCCTGCCTCGCTTCAGCGTTGCCGGCCAATACCTAGTAGCAGTCACTCGTGATCAAAACGGAAATGGCGTCGTCGGAGAAGGGACCGCTGCAACCGTCGCCAGCGGAGCACAGCAAAAGATATCCGTTGATCTCGACTTGCAAAGCGTAAAGACAGGTGCATACTTCCTTTCGACCACACACGAGCAGGATCAGACTGCGTACTACTATCCTCTTCAGATCAAATAACGATTCGGTGTCGTCGATGAGCGACTCGGCTGTTCTCGTCAGTTCAGAACGCCTGGGCGGATTGCTTCCGACTAGCCGATCTCGGTACTGAACCGGGTCGGCATCAGCGGTGTTGCGGCGACAGTCCGGAGAACAAGCCTTCAAAGCCCTTTACCGCTGCATCCGGTTGGACGGTTCGTAACGGAGAGGCAGTTTACGCCTACCGGACAAGTGAGGATCGTTCGACCTTTTCAGGTTTGGACCAGCGGCGGACGAGAAAGCGCACCATTGTGAACCGTTGTTTACTTAAAGGTAAAATAGCTATTGGAAAGGTCAATTCCCATGCGCGTTGGAACATGCAAGCTATGCCAGAGGATCGGTGAATTACAGGACAGCCACTTCATGTCGAAAGGGATTTTCGCCCAGCTTCGGACGCCCACTGCGAAGAATCCGCACCCTGTGCTCATGACGCCCCAGGTGTCGGTAATCTCGTCGCAGCAACTCAGGGACTACGCGTTCTGCAGCGATTGCGAGCAGCGCTTCAACCGGAACGGTGAATCGTGGGTGCTCGCGAACATGGCCCGAATGAACGGATTCAAGCTGCAGGACGCGTTGATCCAGGCGGGGCCAGTGGTGGTCCACCCGACGATCGCGCTCTATGCGGGCGCGGCAATTCCATCGATCGACATGGACGCGCTTGTGTACTTCGCGATGAGCATCTTCTGGCGCGCGGCGGTCCAAGAATGGAAGAGCATCGACGGCCTGACCACCCGGCTCGACTTGGACGGGCACGAGGAGGAGATACGAGAGTTCTTGCTGGGCGGTCCGTTCCCTGCAGACGCGGTTGTCATGGTGTCGGTGTGGCCGAACCGGCAGGTGCTGCCAGCAGCGCATACCCCGCGCGAGGGACATCCGGACGGCTTCAAGGCGTTCGACTTCCTGGTCCCTGGCATCGAATTCCGCCTCCTGCTCGGCGCCGGCATTCCCGCCGATCTACGTCAGTTCTGCGCCCAAACAAGTCCGGAGCGGTACGTCGCAGCGACCACGATGTTGGTTGACAAGGTGATGGACACGTTCGCGAGCATGATGAAGACGAGTGTTCCCTCGCAGGTGCTCTTGGAGCGTGTGAAATGAAGGAGTATATCCTCGGCTTCGAATCGCGCGCGTCGGCCGATAAAACGAAGCCTGGGCGCCCGAATGCCAATCAGAGGATTAGGTCAGCTGTTCTCTCGCTTCTCAGATGATGGCAATTACGCCGTCGTGGTCGGGCGAGATTGCAGACTGGAAGGTCTGCTGCAAGGCGTCACGCAGGGCAGATGAAGTCTTGGCATCGGGAATGTCACCAATCTTCTTCCCCATCCTGTCATACACTTCCACCAGAACGTTGCCGTCCATCACTTTCATCAGCAGCGAAGTTGCACCACTTGGCAGTTCCGGCCGGTGGCGTATTCCAATCGCCTGAAGCAGAGCAGACAACCGGGTATATTCCTTTTGTTGTTCTGGTGACGGCACGATCTTTATTCCAGCTTTTACGAACTCCGCTTGCCACGCAGCAACCGCTCTCAGGCAGATCGGCTCGAGGTCTCCAAGCGAGTTGCCGTCCTTGTCAACCACGGTTGCAGTAATTCGCACGTTAGCATCACCATGAGCTTGGATAGGTCCACCGAAGACTGGAATCGTGATTAGCGGTGTTTCTTCCGACGTGGTGACTTTGAATTCTAGGGTTGTATGTGCAGGCTGGAGCCGAGGCGAGAGCCCGGATCTGGAGGGCCGGTTGAGCTCTGCGTGTTTATCCAAGTTCCAGAGGTCGTGAATGATCGCAACGTCACGATCGCTGTTGATCAACTGGTCGCCGGTCTCAGGCTTTCCGTTCTTTCTGCACCACGCATGTAGGTGATCTTTTAGAGATGCGATGTTGCTAACGAGCGTTGAAACCCTGTTCGCTGCCGTCGCTGGCTTCTCGATCTTAGTGAAATCAAGCGTGGCAGCGAACCGCCCCCCAGAATCTACTCTCGCCGGTCTCATCGAGGCCAGCTTCTCCGTGACCCGCATCTCTGCAAGTGCGGCGTATAGCTGCTCTAATTTCTGCTCGATGGTGGTGCTAGACAACTGAGTTTTACCTCCAACCTCGCGGGCCGCCGGTGCCTCGCCTTTGGATACCTGAGAAGGCAGAAGCCTCAATTGGTTTCCCCGCTAATGAGGAGTTTCCGGCGACCGTTGCCCGCACGCGCAGGCTCCCCCGCGTCTCTGGCAGTTGCGAGCGAAAAGACACGGGGGCCTAGTGAGAAAAATACTACTCCCCACAAAAGGGCTTGTCGTCAGTCGTCTGTTTCGCTCTCTCAGTTGATGCCCAATCGCGAAATCACTCTTCAAGATGTTTCCAAGAACGACGACCTTAAAGGCCCAAAGGGTTAACTGGCTTTGATTGTCGATGTCCTTCGAGGCGGTTCGATCGCGTATTCGAGCTGTAGATCCCCGCCGCCCCGTCTAGTTCGCCAATCAAATTCCACGGCCAGATCCGGTTCAATAGGGGTTCCTTCGAGAATGGCACCTTTCCACGTATGGTAAGCGCCTGTTGGCAGTGCAAGGCGGAAACCATTGCCCACCTTGACAGATGTAGCGGAGAGTAGCCGGCCCGCGGTCTTTTCGCCAACGATAAACGCGAGATTATTCTCACGGGCGAAGGCGACGATCATTTCGGCGGCACTTGCCGTATGGCGATTCACGAGCAGCACAATCCGTCCCTGGAACGGCTTCGGGCCCAGTCCTTCGGTTTCGAGGATGATAGGCTTTTTCGCAAGCATCGATGGAGCGAATCGAAGTGCGAGCAGCCATAGATTCTTTGTCGAGACCGGAATTCGGGAGAAGCGAGGGAAGGTGAGCTTTTCGGATTCGATATTGGCATTTGCTCGTCTGCGATCGAGCGCGAAGCCCGCCGGAATCTTGTCAGGAGTGAGCAGGCTCATCACGCGCAGTGCGCCGATTCCGCCGCCCGTGTTCCCGCGCAAGTCGATAATGAGGCGGTCAATGTCGCCCAAACTCGCGATCCCACTGGAAATCTGGTTGGCGACCACAACTCCAACCATGCCGGGAAACATGGCGACTTTCAGGTAGCCTGTGCCGTTTTCGAGGCGTCGCGACTCCACGAGGGTCGGTTCGATGAAATGGAGCTTCTTCCCTTTTGGACGAGCCACATCGACAGACACGGTTTGTTGTTTGTCTTCATTGTCGACAATCACGACACTCGTCTGCTTCCCCATTGGAAAAACTGGATGTTCTGGTGGTACGATTTCACGGCCATCGACGCGGAGCAGGATATTCCCGGGCTCAATGCCGGCAATCGCGGCGGCGCCGCCAGAGTGGACATCCTGAAAGATCCATCGCTTGCCATAATGCGTGTCATCCGCCAGGTACGTTGCGCTGAGCGCTGCGCGGCTCGACGCCCGCCGGGCCGTTCCGTGAAAGAAGCCGAGATGCGACGCATGGAGTTCGGCCAAAAGATCGCTCATGGCCTGCTCAAAGGCATCCCCGGTTGCGGCGGATTCGATGATGGGCCTATGACGAGTCACGGCCGCTTGCCAATCCGCATTGAGTTTTTCGGGCGCGTAGAATCGTTTTTGCAAAGCGGCTAGCACATTCTCAAGAATCGAGTGCCGGTCTTTCTCTGAGAGTTGAACCGGCAACGTGGGCATTGTGGCGGTCGTTGTGGTCATCGACTACTCCTGAGAGTGGGAGTTGATTTCGAATCTCCAAAGAGTGTTGCGGCTGGTTCACCGTCAAGTTCGAATCCGGCCCAGTAGTATGGCGGGAATCCTGATTTCAGCAATTCGAGTTGCGCCTCGCGCAGTGCTTCCGCCTTGCCTTCCCTGAGGCTGAGGTGTCGGTAGAAGGCCATCATAAGTTGCGCTGTAGAACGGTCTTCCATTTCCCAAAGCGTCGAAACCACGCTCTGTGCTCCCGCTTCGATGAATGCATTGACGATGTTGGCAACGCCCTCCTCGCCAACCGGACCGACTCCTGTATCGCACGCCGAAAGCGTTACTAGCTCCGAGTTCAGGGGCAGGGTCCGAATTTCCCGCACCTGGAGCAAGCCATCATCAGCGGGTGAAGATTGGGGCGCAAAAATAAGGGCTGAACGATCGGGAAACTCAGGATCGGCATATCCATGCAGCGCAAGGTGAATGACCTTGTATTCATTGAGCGGAAGCTGCGTGAAGGCGGTTTTCGTCGCGTGATTGCCAAGGAGAATGGTGCTTGGTTTCGGGAGGTCACTCGCAATGGTCTCCACTTCATTGCGACTTTCCGGCAGAGCGACCAGGTTTCGTCTCTCTGGGCCGGATACCGCACGGCGGATGGTGGCAAGTAGCGTGGTCGGGGGAGGCTTGGATACCCAGGCCGCAACTCCGACATATGGCAAATCGTCCTGCATCGTCCGGTTGGCGCGATGCCTGAGGATGTCGAGGACGGTCCCGGAGGGGGCCACTGTCACTAAATGCGTGGTAAGGACGTATTGCCCCAAATTCGCAAGAGCGGAAAAAGGCAGGAGGTGGAGTTTGCCATCCGGCACAATGATCAAATCGTGTTTCGCGCCAATTTCCGGAATGCCGCCAAGCAGCCCATTGTAGAGCTGTTGCGCCAGAGGCATGTCCGTCTTCTTTTGTGTAATCTCGGATCGATACTGAGCCGCCTCCCGCTCCAACTCGGACTTCGGCGGCAGTGTGTAGCGATGAACAGTATTCACTGTCACAGCCAAGGCGTAGGAGTGAGGTTCGCCCAGCACATATTCGACAAGCAGTTCGGAGGGTCGCAGATCGTGTTGCAAGCTGGTGAGCGGAACCGGATTGGGTGGTCGGTCAATGTCCTGGGAATCTGTGCCGAGCTGCAGTTCGGTGGTGTAGATTGAATCGAGAATCCGACCGCGCGCATTCGGGTCGTCGGTGTTGAGCAACTTGAGGTTCAGGCTTGTCAACTCGAGTTCCGCTGCGGTCGGTTGGTGCGGCGCCACGATCTCATGATGCGAGAGGGCCTGTGCTTCCACGCGTCCGCGAGCCCGCTCAATGGCCCGGAATGCTTCGGCCATTCTGCCCTGATCGCTGAGCGAAGCGAAGTATCCGGCATAGACCATGCTCAGATCGCTCAACAATTCGCGCTCGACCATTGGCGTCGGCACCTTGCTCAGGAGCGCATCCAGTAGATCGGCGCTCTTCTCGTAGAGCGCGTTCGATGCCTTCACATCCCCCATCCGCGACAGGATTTCCGCCTTGATTCCCAGATTTCTGGGGACGAAGTACAGTTCATCGGGAATATTCTTGTTGGCCTCGATGGCTTCGTCGATCGCGGATAGAGCTGGCTCGAAAGCGCCCTGATGGATGTACGCCTCGGCAAGTGTCCCGTCCACCTGCGTCAGCCCACGCCAATAGGAGAGCTGCTTCGCATAGCGAACGGCCTGTTCCAGGTCTGCCACAGCCTGGCTCCATTGGCCCATTCGCTCGTATACGCCTGCCCTGGTCTGGTAGAGCTGATAAAGATGCCCCGCAAGATGATAGGCGGAGATTTTCTGCATTTCCTGAGCAGCCAGTGCCAGGGCCTCCTGGTTCCGCCCGAGACCGCTCAACGCCTCGATCTTCGCGTCGACGGCAATCGACGGATATGCGGCTCCGCGAGTCTTTGCGGCAACCCGGATGGCTTCATCGAGCGGTCCGAGGGCCTCTTTGTATTTGTGCAATTCCAACAAACCCGCGCCGTACATGCTCGCGTAGCGGATATGGGCGGCCGGATCGGCAAACTTCGCTACCGTCCACGCCCTGAGCACATCCTTCTTTGCTGTCGCAATATCGCCGAGCAGGAACGCAGCGAATCCCTGCTCGCCGACTGCTCGCGAAGCAAGCAGGAGATGATGCTGCCGGATCGCCAAAGACTCGACCTCCGCCCAAGTCTGGTGCGCCATCGCGGCGTCGTAGTTCGCTTCAAGCATTCCGAGAATGGTTAGAATTCGGAGTCGAGTCTCCGGCTCGCGCGCCTCGGGGAGTTCGAGATCGCGCCGGAGCAATGCAATCTGGCTTGGGATGGAGGTCGAGGATTCGCTGTGCGCCGGCATCTGGCTCACACGCGCGTAAAGTGCCCTCGAAGGCTGATGCCTCTGCTCGAACTCGATTTCTGCTTTTCGGTAGAGAGGCTCCGCGGCGATCCAGCTATTGAGCCAAGACATCTCGTCGGCTCGCTTCAGCAGCGCCTCTGGACGATGAGAATTCAGCCGCCGGACGACTTGATACCCGACAACACTCAGCAGGACGGCTATGAGCAAACCGGTTGCGATGCGAAGGGTGGGGGAAGACGCAATTCGCATAGCGTACCGATCACTTTGGCCTTTATACTGCCAGATTACAGCCGACAGATCAATACGTAGCTCTCTAACCAGTTGTCATTATTAGACTTAGATGCTTCTAGCCGCTCTCACTAATCCGACCAGCAGATATCCAGATTGAAGTTTCGCCTTTTGTTCTCCTATACTGACACTCGTGTTTAATCTTCCGCTAACTCGCCAATGCGATTTCACAATTCGCTGTAAGAAATGCGGTGAAAGCATCCCGGCGCCCGTTGGCACGATGCCGGACACCTGGATTACCGCACAGTGTCCGCTCTGCGGCGAGAAGAGGAACTATCTCCCATCCGAGATCTTCCGAGGGAAGCTCTCGTATCGACTTGGTCCTAAGCCCATGCGATCAGTGGTGCACTGATGGGTGAAATGAAGCGAGCGATTGCGCGAGAGCGGGAGGCTTGGGCGGAGAAGATGCAAGAGCAGACGCGAATGAAGTCGACGCTGGTCATTGCCGCCGCGATCATAGCGGCCGTTCGTCTGGCGCGGGATCCGGATATCAGCCGCCCTTCTCCTCGTCTTACCGCCGTGGTCTCCGAGAGCGTGAGCCTGGCACGGATGATTTTGGATCGAGTAGGCCGACAGTGAGTTGGCGCCGACACATATGCTAACAGGACGATCCATGGCCCTCAGATTGTGTGTTCCATATGAGGCTGGCGGCTAAAGTGCGGGCACCGGTCAGGAGTCGCTATTTATGATGTTGACTGCACCGCACAAGGAAGCAGGTCCCATGCAGACGCTGACTATAGAAGTCACCCAGGACCATATCGACCGCCTCTCAAAAGCGAAGAAACCGGTGCTGGGTATTGCGGAGCTGATCTGGAACAGCGTGGATGCAGACGCCACCGTCGTGGATGTGCGGCTAAATCGCAACAGCCTCGGCAGTCTTGATCGCATCGAGGTCATCGACAACGGACTTGGCATCACAATGGCGGATGCTCAGGAGGGCTTCGGTCATTTGGGCGGTTCCTGGAAACAGCGCGATCACCAGACGAAGCGGAGAAGCGGATCCTTCACGGCAGACAGGGCCAAGGACGCTTTCGCGCTTTTGCCCTGTGCGATCGGGCCGAGTGGGACACGGCATATCTCGTCAATGGCGCGCTGACGGAATACAAAATTATCGGCACAAGCGACGACAAGCGCCGGTTCGTCATTACGGACGAGACGCCGAGCGCCCGCAACGGGACCGGGACGACGGCGACACTCACCAACCTGATATCGCAGCAAACCTCGCTCGACAGCGCCAAGGCTGTCCCGGAGTTGAACAAGCACTTCGCGCTGTACCTGAAGCAGTATCCGCAGGTGCGACTCTCCTACGATGGGGACGCCGTAGACCCCTCCATCCTCGAAGACACAAGAACCACATATCCGCTGCCGGCCTTCACCGCCGAGGACGGCCGCAGCCACGAAGTGACCCTGACGATCATCGAATGGAATATCGATATTGAGCGCGGCCTGTATCTGTGCACTGAGGGCGGCTTCACGTTGCGTGAATTGCCGCCTGGGATCCATGCGCCAGGCTACCAGTTCACCGCCTACCTGCGTTCTAAGCTGCTGGAAGAAATGGAGGAGAACGGCACCATTGAATTGGAGGAGTTTACCGATCTGAGGAAGCTTCTAGATATCGCCAAGGAGCAGATGCGCCGCCATTTTCTCCAGCGAGATTCTGAGAAAGCATCCGGTGTCGTCGAGCAGTGGAAGCACGAGGACATCTACCCCTATGCCGGCGAGCCCAAAGACATCGTCGAGGAGACTGAGCGGCAGGTCTTTGACGTGGTAGCCGTCAACCTGGACGCTTATGTCGAGGACTTCAAGGAATCTAAGCCACACAGCAAAAAGCTCACCTTCACTCTCCTGCGCTATGCGCTGGAGAGCAATCCATCCTCGCTCAATTTCATCCTGGAGCAGGTCGTCGGGCTTCCCAAGGAGAAGCAGGACGAGTTCGCGGCGCTGTTGCAGAAGACATCGCTCATCGCCATGATTAATGCGTCCAAGATCGTGACCGATCGGCTCGACTTCCTCAAGGGCCTGGAATACCTGCTCTATGACCCGAAGTCGCGCGCCACTTTGAAGGAGCGTTCGCAGCTTCATAAGCTCATTTCCCGCAACACGTGGATATTCGGGGACGAGTTCTACCTCGTTAATAACGACGAATCTCTCACCAATGTGCTGCGAAAGCACATGCAGAATGTAGCCTTCGACGTTGATCTCGATACCCCGGTGCTGCGGGAAGACGGATCGACCGGCGTGGTTGACTTGGGACTCTCCAACATCCCGCCTGAGCCCGAGGGAGAGAAGGATGTCATCGTCTCCAAAATCCTCGAACGTCACCCTTCGGAGGGCAAGCATCATCTCGTCATCGAACTCAAGCGTCCGTCCCAGAGCATAACGAGCGAGGTAATCGGCCAGGTGCGCAGTTACGCTTTCGCCGTCGCAGCCGACGAGCGATTCCAAAACGTCCGGACGAACTGGACCTTCTGGGCGCTGTCGAACAAAATGAACGAACAGGCACAGCTCGAATCCCAAATGGAAAACCAGCCGCAGGGCGTGGTCTACCAGAGCAAGGCAGATGCCAGGCGCAACTACAACATGACGATATGGGCCAAGTCCTGGTCCGAGATTATCGAGGAATGCACTGCCCGGCTGAAATTCTTTCAGGACCGCCTGAATTACAACGCCAGCCAAAGCTCCGGTAGGAAGTATCTGCGCGAGACCTATCCGAAGTTCATTCCTCCGAAGCCTGAAGACGACAAGCCGCAATAGCGGTTCTCAAGTCTGTGCATTCGCGGCCGATAACGCACTGAGCCGAAGTCACCCTCTGCTCGATCCCTTTTCCCCATTGCACCACCAGTGGACAGCCTGGATGTTGTGGGGGTGATCGTCCCGCCACGCTCCTCCCATCCCTCGTGGGCTGATGTGGTCCGGTACGATGTCGCCGTAGTCGGTGAACCGTTCTTTGCAGAGGGCGCAGATGCCATTTTGCGCCACAATCTTTCTGTCCATCAGCTTCCGCATCTCAGCATTGGAACGGATCTCCCGATATCCGCGAGGGTGTTGGGGATCGTCAATGCGGCGGACTCCCAGTTGGCGCTGGCGCCTCTCTCTCGGGATTGCCTCCCTGCCGCAGCAGAATTGAGAGCGGTGAATTGGGCAAAGTTGGTTTCGACGGAGTCTCATGGTTCTCTCCAGGGTGGGCTTTGGGGATCAGGAGCGGGTGACTTCGACGCTTCGAGTGGGTCGGCGGATGACCGGAGATATAATTAGGAATCCTCGTGGCGAGAATAACTCCGAGCGGTACAGCCGCTTGCGACGCCAATTTGTGGCAAAGATATGGCTGCTCCAAGCGCGATTCCGCAAGCTGGCCAAATAGTCCGCGCCCGGCAGCGGCAATACCTGGTTGAACAGGTAACCGATCCAGTTGGCCCCGGCGACTCTACGCTGGTGCAGCTCAGTTGCGTGGACGACGACGCGCAAGGCCAGCCACTTTCCGTCCTTTGGCAACAAGAGATCGATGGGGAGGTGCTCTCGGCCGAGGCTTGGGACGCAATCGCTTCCCGTGGGTTTGATCCAGGCCAACAGTTCGCCGCATACTTGAACACGCTTCGCTGGAACTGTGTCACGTCCACTGATCCAAAGCTACTGCAATCGCCTTTTCGCGCAGGAATCCGACTCGACGCCTACCAGCTTGAACCGCTGCGCAAGGCGCTTCTGCTTCCGCGCGTGAACTTATTTATTGCAGACGATGTTGGGGTCGGTAAAACTATCGAGGCCGGACTCATCGCCAGGGAACTTCTTCTTCGGAAGAAGGTCCGCGACATCGTCGTTGCTTGTCCTCCCTCGATGCTGCTCCAGTGGCGTGAGGAACTGGAGAACCGATTTGGATTGCAGTTCGAAATCCTAGACAAGGACTATATCCAAAAGGTTCGACGGGACCGAGGTTTCGGCGTCAATCCCTGGACCACTCACTCACGATTCCTGATCTCCCATCGCCTGCTGATCGATGCAGCTTATTCCGGGCCGCTGGCCGATTGGCTCGGAACCTTTCGAGCGGGAAGTCTCCTCATTCTGGATGAGGCGCACCATGCGGCGCCGTCGAGCGGCCAACGTTACGCCATCGATTCTCAGATCACAAGAGCCGTTAGAGACTTGGCCCAACGGTTTGAGCACCGTTTATTCCTCTCGGCAACACCGCATAACGGCCATTCCAACAGCTTCTCGGCTCTGCTTGAAATCCTCGATCCGCAACGCTTTTGTCGTGGGGTAAAGGTCTCAAAGCGGATGCTCGATGACGTGATGGTACGCCGCCTGAAAGATGACCTCCGTGAGATCGTCGATGGATTCCCGAAGCGAGAGGTCGTACAGGAAAACATCGCCAATTTGCCGGCAGACGCTCCCGAATTGCGACTTATCGCGCTCCTAGATCAATACCGGCAGAAGCGCGAGGCGCGGCTCAGCACGGAGACTCGCAGAATTCAAACCGCATCGGGACTGCTCCTCTCTGGACTGCAACAACGGCTCTTCTCTTCGATTGAAGCGTTCAGCCGAACGCTACGCGTCCACAGGAAAACTGTTCTGAAACAGTGGGAGTCAACTCAGTCTGCAGCGAAAGCGCCACACGCGACTTCCACCGCCAAGCTCAGCTTCCGAGTGCAAAGTGTCGGTCCCGACGATGAACGGGCGTTGTTTTCGGAACAGGAGCTAACCGTCGAAGAAGAGGCGGAAATCGCCGCGGTTTCCGAGGCGACCATGGGTCAGTTCAACGCTGGTCCTGCGCAGACGTTGTTCGCCCAGGAACAGGAACTACTCGCGCAAATGACGGAACTCGCCGAGTCCAGCCGCGCGCTGCCTGATGCGAGAATGCGTAAGCTCATTGCGTGGATCAAAGAAAACATGTGCTCGGAACTGGGCAATTCCAATGCAAAGTGGAACGACCTCCGAGTAATCATTTTCACTGAGTGGGATGACACCAAGCGGTATCTTCACCAGCAACTTAGCGCCGCGATCGCCGGCTCCGACCGCGGCGACGAGCGAATCGCAATCTTCCATGGTCCTACGCCGCCTGCAGAGCGCGACGAAATTAAAGCCGCCTTCAACGCCCCACCTTCGAAACACCCGGTCCGAATACTCATCGCCACCGATGCGGCCCGAGAGGGCCTGAATCTACAAGCGCACTGCTGGAACATGTTCCACTTCGACGTTCCATGGAATCCCAGCCGCATGGAGCAGCGGAATGGTCGTATCGATCGTAAGCTGCAACCAAACCCGGTCGTCTACTGTCGCTACTTCTTCTACACACAAAGGCCTGAGGACAAGGTTCTTGCAGCATTGGTTCGAAAAACGAAGACCATCCGGGAAGAGTTGGGCAGCCTCTCGCAGGTGATCGACAGCAAGCTCGACCTGCTCATGAAGTACGGTATCCGCCGACGCGATATTGATGCTCTCACCAGCGAGATTGAGTCCACCGACATGGACCAAGAATCGCGAGCGGCAGTAGAGGAGGAGCTTGAGGCGTCAAGAAAACGTAAAACGGAGCTTCTGGAACAGATTGAGAATCTGAGCACAATTCTCGAAGACTCGCAGGAAGCGATTGCGTTCTCGAAAGATCATTTCCGATCCGCCATCTCCTGCGCGCTCCAGATTCTCGGTGCGGAGCCTCTAAAGCCTGGGCGGGACGGCTCAAATCGGCAGGAATGCGTTTTTCCAGTCATGGACCAACGCGAAGGTGCCGACCCGACATGGGCGGAAACGATGGACAGCTTGCGCACGCCGCGCAAACGCGACCAGAAGTTCTGGGAATGGCGACGCACATCTCCGATTCGCCCCGTTGTCTTCGAGGACCCCGGAGTAGTTACAGATGAGGTTGTCCAACTTCACCTGGAGCAGCGTGTCGTCCAACGGCTGCTTTCCAGATTCACCGCGCAGGGTTTCGTTCACCATGATCTTTCTCGTGCTTGTCTCGCGCATACTGCCGACGCGGTTCCCCGCGTGTTACTCATTGGCCGGCTCTCGCTCTACGGCCCCGGCGCCGCCCGTTTGCACGAAGAGTTAGTCCCGGTTACCGCGCGTTGGACAGATCCCGCAATCCGCAAAGGCGGGCTGACTCCTTATAGCCGTGAAGCCGAAACCAAAACGATGAATCTGCTTGACGCCGCTCTGCTCGAAAAGCACGAGCGCGGGGTTTCTGAAGTGGTGCGTCACCAACTGCTCACCTCGGCGCCGACGGACGTTCGAGAATTGCTGCCCCATCTTGAAAAACGCGCTGCAGAGTACGCGGCTGACGCCGCATTGAAGCTTCAGAAACGCGCAGACGCCGAATCGAAGGCCATGCGAGAAATCCTCGAACTCCAGCAAAAGCACATTGTGGGTACGATTGACCGCCATGATCGCTCACCGCAGTTGACTCTGGCGTTCCCTGACGACGAGAAGCGCCAACTGGAGTCGAATCGTCGGTATTGGAACCAGCGGCTGGTTTCAATCGGGAACGAATTAACCAGCGAGCCAGAACGAATTCGCGGGCTTTACGAAGTCCGCGCCACCAGAGTTGAACCGGTCGGCCTTGTGTATCTGTGGCCGGCGTCGAGATAGGGCCATGGCGAAGGACCCCGCGATACTCGCGCACCAGGAGTGGTTGGGCTACGTTCAGCCAGTTGGCCTCGTCGTGTCCATCCCTGCAATGCTCGACGCGAATCTCCGGGTGAATCAAAACTCTGCCCCGGACCACCGGCGCTTTCTTGAAGCAATGCCTTCTTCCGCAGAGGGTGATCCGAGTCCTGAAATCGACGATTTCTCGCGCTTCGCCCAGGATGTGCTGGGTTGGTCGCCAAGCGATCTCTGTGGAACCCCAGGTTCCGATCCTGTCCCGGCGTCATTCGAAGTCGCCCTCCCCGAGTACAACGAGACGCTAGTGCCCACTTACGCACTGCGCGATTTCGATCCTGACAATGACAATCCCGGCTGGATTCTTCTCGTCAAAGTTCTCTCGAAAGGCAAGCGGTTTGACGATCCTGAAGATGTCGATGCGCGGCACTGGCAGGCGAGCCCGCAGGCCAAGTTCGAACGCCTGCTTCGGCAAACGCGAGTCCCCATCGGTTTGCTCGTCAACGGTCAGGAAATCCGGCTCGTCTACGCTCCAGAAAAGGAACTGAGCGGATACGCGACTTTCAAGCTATCCGAAATGCTCAGCGTCGCAGGTCGGCCCATCTTCGCGGCCTTCCACATGCTGCTGAATTCGGAGCGGCTATACAGTGTCGCCAAGAAAGAGCGCCTGCCCGCGATTCTCGAAAACAGCCGCAAGTACCAGAACGTCGTCTCTACGCAGCTTGCTAACCAGGTCCTCGAAGCGCTCTATGAGTTGCTGCGCGGGTTTCAGGCTGCCGACGATCAGGCCCACGGCTTGATTTTGCGCGATGTGCTCGCCGCCGATCGCGACCGCGTATACCGGGGATTGCTCACCACGCTTCTGCGAATGGTCTTCATTCTCTATGCCGAAGACCGCGGGCTGCTTTCATCCGACGAGGTTTTCACGAAGTATTACTCAATCACCGGCCTCTATGAGCGGCTCAGGATCGACGATGGCCGCTACCCCGACACCATGGATCAGCGATTTGGCGCGTGGGCGCAATTGCTCACATTGTTCCGTTTGATCTACCGCGGCGGCAGCCACGGCAGCCTGCGAATCCCGGCGCGCGAGGGTTATCTTTTCGATCCAGATCGCTATCTGTTTCTTGAAGGTCGCAGCGCACCCAAGGATCCCGTCAGCATTCCGCGCGTGCCGGATGGCGTCCTTTTCCGGGTGCTTTCAAAACTCATGCTGCTCGATGGTGAACGCATCAGCTACCGGACGCTTGCCGTCGAGCAAATTGGCAGCGTTTACGAGGCCATCATGGGCTTCGAGCTTCATGTCGCCTCCGGCCCTTCGATCGCTATCAAGCCGGTCAAGCGGCACGGCGCGCCTACCACGATCAATCTGGAAGAGCTTCTTCGCGCGGCACCAGACAAGCGTGGCAAGTGGTTTACTGACCAGACCGACCAGAAGGTGACTGGTCAGGCCGCAGAGGCGCTGAAATCCGCGGCGGACATCAATGGGTTAATGACGGCCCTCGATCGGAAGATTGCTTCGGCGGTCACACCGGGGATTGTCGCCAAGGGCGCGATGATCTTCCAGCCGTCGGATGAGCGGCGGCGATCCGGTTCTCACTACACGCCCAGTTCGCTCACCGGGCCCATTGTGCGGGCGGCGCTTGAGCCTGTGCTGAAGCAGCTTGGGGGCAATCCGACGCCCGAGCAGATTCTGGCGCTCAAGGTCTGTGACCCGGCTATGGGCTCGGGAGCTTTCCTCGTGGAGGCCTGCCGGCAACTGGGCGATGCTCTATCGCGGGCCTGGCACGCGCACAACCAGGCGCCGATCCTGCCGCCAGATGAGGACGAAAGCCTCCATGCCCAGCGGCAGATTGCGCAGCGCTGTCTGTATGGAGTGGACAAGAACCCCATGGCAGCAGACCTGGCGAAGCTGTCGCTGTGGCTGGCCACCCTTGCCAAGGAACATCCGTTTACGTTTCTCGACCACGCGCTGCGCTCGGGTGATTCGCTCGTGGGGCTCTCGCGCAAGCAGATCACCGCGTTCCACTGGGATAAGACTGACGCTCAGCAAAGCTTTCTGGAGGACACGGTACGCGCGCGTCTCCGGAGGATCGGCGAATACCGCCAGCGGATTCTGGATGCGCGAGACCTGATTCCATATGCGCAACTGGAGCAGCATTTGGAGGCCGTGGATGAGGACCTCGGCTGGTTGCGGCGCATTGGTGACACAATTATCGCGGCGTTCTTTTCGACCGAAAAGCCGAAGGCGCGCGAGGCGGCACGGCAGGGCTTGCGCGAACTGACGGAAAAGACCGTTCGCAGCGTGATTGACCTTGAGAGCAACTCCAAAATCGAGGAGGCGGTTCGGAAGCTGTACGCGGGGGCCAAAGGGATTCGGCCGTTTCATTGGGAGCTGGAATTTCCGGAAGTGTTTCGGCTCAATGAGAGCGGAGAGCCGCAGGGTGGATTCGATGTCATGATTGGAAACCCACCATTCGCCGGAAGGGACACTCTTTCGATGGGGTCACCCACTGGATACATCGATTGGCTCAAGACGGTTCATGAGGAGTCGCACGGCAATGCTGATCTTGTAGCGCACTTCTTTCGGCGGAGCTTTAATCTGCTGCGGAAGGACGGTTGCTTCGGCCTGATTGCAACAAACACGATCGGCCAGGGAGATACTCGCTCGACTGGTTTGCGTTGGATCTGCAGGCATGGCGGGACAGTCTATAGATCTTTGAACAGACTTAGGTGGCCAGGAGAAGCAGCAGTTGTCGTGAGTGTGGTTCACATCGCGCGAGGCTTCTTACGTGGGCCATTTAGTCTCAATGGGCGACCAGTGGATAGAATCACAGCCTACCTTTTCCATGCTGGTGGCAACGATGATCCGGCGCAGCTTAGGCAGAATGCGGGCAAGAGCTTCCAAGGTTGCGTTGTAGTTGGAATGGGTTTCACCTTTGACGACACTGATTCCCAAGTAATTGCTTCGTCGACCGATGAAATGCGAAGGTTGATACGCGCAGATGGTCGCAATCAAGCAGTCATATTCCCCTACATTGGTGGTGAAGAGTTTAACGCAAGCCCCGCACAAGCGTTCTACCGATACATAATCAACTTCGGGCAACGATCAGAGGAGGAATGTAGGAGGAGCTGGCCCGATCTGATGAAAATCGTTGAGGAGAGGGTCCTTCCGGAGCGGAAAGCCTCTTATGATCAATCCCCAAGCAAGGATAAGCTCAAACGGCTTGAACAATGGTGGCAGTTTTCTCGAGTTGCAAAGGACCTCTACGAGGCTATTGACGGGTCGCACCAAGTGCTCGCGCTATCCCGGGTGGGTCAACAAGCAGCATTCGCATTTCTCCCAACGAACTATGTTTTCGCAGACTCAACGGTCATCTTCGCTTTCTCAACCCTGGGTGCATTCTGTTCTTTGCAGTCGCGATCGCATGAGACGTGGGCGCGCTTTTTCTCTTCTTCAATGAAGGACGACTTACGCTACACGCCATCCGACTGCTTCGAAACCTTCCCCTTCCCCGTGGGCTACGAATCGAATGAAGCGCTGGAACAAACCGGCAAGGCATACTACGATTTCCGCGCCGATCTGATGGTTCGCAACGACGAGGGCCTGACCAAGACCTACAACCGCTTTCACGATCCAAACGAGGATTCGCCCGACATCGTCCGCCTGCGCGAGTTGCACGCCGCCATGGACCGCGCGGTTCTGGATGCATACCGCTGGCAGGATATTCAACCCGTCTGCGACTTCATCCCTGAGTTCGACGACGAAGAGGATGAGGACGACAACGGCCGGCCGAAGAAGAAAAAGTACCGCTTCAAGTGGCCGGAGGCGATCCACGACGAGGTCCTTGCCCGCCTACTCGAACTGAACCGCCAACGCGCCGAAGAAGAGCGGCGCGAAGCAGAGTTACAGCTGTTGTCGTGGGAAGATGGCACGGCAGCTAAGCCAAAGCACGCGCGCGGCAAGAACGGCGCCAAGAGCGGTACGATTGCAGAGAAACCTACATTGTTTAACGCCGAAGAGCAGGAAGTGTAGCCCATGCCGGACGAAATGAAGCCGATTGCTGTGCGCGAAAAGTTGGTGGAGGCGCTTCAAATCGATCTGGTTGGCCCAGGGCGAGGCCTCGGCGATCCGAAAGAAGTGCTGCTCCAGGCACCCTCGCGCTGGTATCTGACCGGATTTCTGGTTCCGCTGGGCGCCAAACCCGAGCAGCGCAAGGACGAGACTGCCGAAGACGAATTAGACGAAGCGGGCGAAACGGGGGAAGTTGACGAGAACGTTCCGGTGGAGAAAGCTGCGGCACGGCCCCGCTTCTTTCCGTCTTCCATCGGCGCCAGCGTGATCGTTCCCTCCGATGCCGTCGACGTGAAGGTTCGTGTTCGCTGGGGAGATTATCGCCGCCGCACCGAATCGCTCGAGGAGTGGGAACGCACCGAGCGGGAAGAAACAGTCTCCATCGCTCTCGCCCATGCAAATGGGATAGCGAAAGAGAAACCAGTCCCGAACAGCGACGGATTGGCGATTGCATATCTCTCCCGTTCGGTGGGGCTGCTGGCCGCTGAAGCCGAGTTTCCCGCGGACGCACGCATCCTTTCTATCTTTGTGGTGAACCGCCGCGCCGAGATGCCCGACGACCGACGGGATGAGGCGTTCGTGTTCCAGGTTCAGTTGGAACTTGAAAGCGAAGCAGAGTTCCTTCGGCGGCCGAATCTTCGTGGGATGGCGAGCGACGATTGGGACGAGTCGGTTGTGGATTTGCAGTATCGCGACGTGGGTGAGTTTGCCGTTGGCCATAACGTGGCAACTGAAGCAATTCAAGAGGACGGGGTCTGCTGCAAAGTTGTCCGAACCCGCTGGATACCGATGGCCGAGGTCGAAAAGGTCGATCCCGCCGAGATTCCCGGTGTCGAGTGGAGTATGGATGGCCTTGCAGATCTTCAGGACGGACCCGACGCGAAAGCCAAGCTGGGACCGCTGGTCGAACAGTATCGCGATTGGATTAAGAAGCAGGCGAAGGAGATCCCTGCAACACCGGCGAAGAGAGCCGCCACAGGCAAAGAACTGATAGTGCGCGCGAACGTCGCCGCCGATCGTATTGAGGCAGGGATTGATCTGCTCGCCATCCCAGAGTGTCTGGAAGCCTTCCGCATTGCCAACAAATGCATGGCCGAAGCGGCTCGCCGCCGCCTGGGCGTGATGTTGGATAAACCAGTCAACGAAGTAAATCCGAAGTGGCGCCCGTTCCAATTGGCTTTTGTGCTGATGAACCTGAAAGCCATTGCGGACCCCGGCAGCGATGACCGAAATGTTGTCGATCTTTTGTTCTTTCCAACAGGCGGCGGCAAGACAGAAGCCTACCTTGGTCTCGCCGCATTTACGCTTGTCCTCCGGCGGTTGCGAAACCCAGGTATTGGATCAGCCGGCTTGAGTGTTCTGATGCGTTACACCCTGAGACTGCTTACCTTCGAGCAACTCAGCCGTGCCGCAACACTGATTTGCGCCCTTGAGCTGGAACGCCAGGACAATGTGGAGAAGCTTGGCGAATGGCCGTTCGAAATCGGGCTTTGGGTTGGGCGCGCAGCAACACCGAACCGGATGGGGAAACGAGGCGACAATGATTCGAACTCTGCTCGCAGTCGCACCCTCCGCTACTTGGACGACGATAGCCGACCCTCGCCAATTCCACTTGAAGAATGCCCGTGGTGTGGCAAGAAATTCAGTAAGAACTCATTCCAGCTAAAGCCGAACAGCGACCATCCCACGGACCTCCGCGTTTCCTGCGTGAACCGAGAGTGCAAGTTCGGCAGAGGCATTCCACTACCAATCGTTACGGTCGACGAGCCAATCTACCGCCGCCTGCCGTGCTTCATGATCGCCACGGTAGACAAGTTTGCGGCCCTGCCTTGGACTGGGAATGTGGGGGCGTTCTTCGGTCGCGTTGAACGGTACGACAAGCAGGGATTCTATGGCCCATGCGATCCGATGCTCGGCAATAAGATGCCCGTTGAGCGTCTGCAGCCACCCGATTTGATCATTCAGGATGAGCTTCACCTTATATCTGGTCCACTCGGAACCATGGTCGGGCTTTACGAGTCGGCGATAGATGAGCTTTGCGCGATACAGAAAGACGGGAAAACGATTCGACCGAAGATCGTGGCCTCGACAGCGACGGTGCGTCAAGCAGAGACCCAGATCAGGGCGCTATTCAATCGCGGGGTGGTAGACATCTTCCCCCCACCTGGCCCAGATCGCCGTAATTCTTTCTTTGCGGAAACGAAACCATCCAGTGAACGCAATGCGCGGCTCTACGTGGGAATCGCTGCGCAGGGGCGAAGCCCCAAGGTCGCCATGTTGCGTGTATACCTGGCGCTGCTCGGAGTTGCTGAGAAATACCGAACGAAGAGAAAGTCGCCCGGTCTCGAAGACCCAGCTGATCCTTATCTGACACTGGTTGGGTATTTCAATAGTCTTCGCGAATTAGGCGGCGCACGCCGGCTCATTGAGGATGAAGTGCGCAACCGGCTGGAAGGGTACGCGGACCGAAAGCGTATCGGAGAGACGTCGGGATTGTTCGATCGGCGCCGGATTGACTACGAGCCTGTCGAGTTGACGAGCCGGATCGATACCGCTCGAGTTTCAGAGGCCAAACGCCGATTGGCCCTTCCCTTCAAAGATGAAAAGCATGTGGACGTGGCGATCGCCACCAACATGATCTCCGTGGGACTGGACATAACCCGGCTCGGATTGATGGTGGCTTTCGGTCAGCCAAAGTCGAGTGCCGAATACATCCAGGCTACCAGCCGCGTGGGCCGCGATGCGGACCGGCCCGGACTTGTGGTTACGATTCTCAACGTGCATAAGCCAAGAGACCGTTCACACTACGAGCGATTCACCGCGTATCACCAGAGCTTCTATCGCAGCGTGGAGGCGACCAGCGTTACGCCTTTCTCGCCGCGATCTCTCGACAAAGGTCTAGCTGCGACTTTAGTGGGTCTGGTCCGACAGGGATACCGCTCGATGACTCCGCCTCTTGGAGCCAAGGCGATTCTTAAAGAGCGCAACCAACTCGATGCGGCCGTGGAGTCGCTCGCGAACAGAGCGCGAGAACATTCAAAGAATTTGCCTCCGGACGAACTCGAACGGCTGCGGCAACGAGTGCGGGATCGCGGAGCCGATCTGCTGGATTCATGGGCGAAGCAAGCACAGGATCTTGCGATGTCTGGCGTTGGCCTGCAATACAACCAAAACGAGGCGGGCGGTGCGAAACAGCTTCTCTACGATTTTCTCGACCCTGACCTCAAGAATCTTCAACCTACACACGTCAATATGAAGTTTCGAGCGAATCGCTCGTTGCGAGATGTTGAGGAGAGCGTGAACATCTGGGTGAAGACACTGGACAACATCGACGTGGAGGATGAAGCGTCATGAAGGGCACAGCGAAACCACAAGGCGAAATTCGGCTGAGCCAGTTGGTCACGACGTTTGGTCCTGGCTCCATGATGGATCTGCCGAATCATTCTGTGCTCATCGCCGGGCTAGACTATTGGACGGCAGGCGGCGAAGCAATCTCGGAACCGCGCCTGAGTCGGAAGTTGGCGACGATCCTCAATGTGCCTTCAATCGATCTCCGCACACCACCGCCGGCCAGCAATGATCCGACAACACCGCAACGTGGGATTGCCGGGTTTCAGTTTCCCGAATGGTTCATAGTGCAAGGATCCGAAGCCAGCGACGGCGAGAAGCATCGGAGCCGACTCTTGGTACACAGGAAGGCCCTGACCAAAGGAAAGTACATCGACCGTGACAAGAAGCGAAAAGCCGTTGTTCCGGTGCGCTTCGTTCGCGCTTGCAGGGCGGGCCACATCGCCGATATCGACTGGTATGAGTTTGTTCACAACGGACCTTCCGAATGTCGCCTGCAGGGCCGCCAGCTCTTCATAGACGAACGAGGAACAACAGGCGACCTGCAAGAAATCTATATTCGCTGCGACTGCGGGAAGGCTGAACGCAGTCTGGCGCAAGCTGCGGTCCTGTCGAACAAAGCTCTTGGCGCGTGCGATGGACCAAGACCGTGGCTCGGAGCTTTCCACACAAAAGAATCTTGTGGTGAGCCGAATCGTCTGTTAATCCGTTCGGCTTCCAATGCCTATTTTCCTCAAATCATGAGTGTGATCTCTCTGCCTGACCGCGATCAAGCGATCCGTCGAGCAGTCGATAAGATGTGGGATCACTTGGAGCTTGTGCAGAATCTCGACGATCTCAAGCACGAAAGACGTAAATCGGCAGTAAGGGATGGACTGGAGGGGCTCACTGACGAGGAGGTTTTGGCTGAGGTCTATTCGAGGCACCTAGGCGCCGCAAAAACCGAAAAGTCTGTCAAAGTAGCGGAACTTGAAACGCTGATATCGGCAAAGGATGAAATCGGCGAAGACAGACCTGATGGCGTCTTCTTCGCCCGCAATCTTCCCCGGCACTTCTGGGACGTACCCTGGATGAGGCCGATTCAGCGCGTTGTTCTGGTACATCGATTGCGAGAGGTCGTGGCGCAAGTGGGCTTCACCCGTTTTGAGTCCGCTGCGCCTGACCTGGAAGGGGAACTCGATATCGGGGTGAAACGTGCAGCGCTTGCCCGTGAGGTCAGTTGGTTACCAGCCTTCGAGAACCGCGGGGAAGGAATCTTCCTCCAATTCGACAGGGATTATTTGAAGAATTGGATGAATCAGGATGCCGTAAGCAAACGTGCTGAGGAACTGCAAAGAGGGTTTGGAGAATGGCGCAAGGAGCATTCATCCAGTGCGCGCGTAGCAATTAGTCTTGCCTATTACATGATGCATTCGTTCTCGCATCTTCTGCTTACCGCAGTCGCATTAAAGTGCGGATACCCTGCCAGCTCGATTCGCGAGAGAATCTACGCAATCCCGGAAATAGGTTTTGGCGTGCTGCTGTACACCGGCTCATCCGATGCTGAGGGAACGCTGGGTGGACTGGTCCAACTCGGCAGGCAAATCCACGAAGTCGTGAGGAGCGCACTAGAACTGGGAATCCTGTGTTCGAATGACCCTGTCTGTGCGCAGCACGAGCCAGCAAGTCCACATGAACACAGGTTCCTACACGGTTCCGCCTGCCATGGTTGCCTCCTAATCTCCGAGACGAGTTGCGAGCAACAGAATGACTTTCTCGACCGCTCGCTGGTGGTCCGGACCGTCCAGGGAAATGGCGCAGAGTTGTTTTCGGAGGCACTGACGAATGAGGGAATCCCTGTTCCAACTTTCGCCAAATGAACTGAGAGCGCTGGCGAGTGCGTTCCGAACAGGAAGGATCAGTTCCCCCTGCAGCGCGCCCGCCCTCTCCCGCTATGTATCAGAACCGATTGTCGATCAGGTCGCAGCTGCAATCGAAGAAATGACTAAGATCGGGTATTCGTCTGCCGGGATATCTTATGCGCTGGATCTCGTTGCGGATTGCCAGGTCAATACTTCGAAGCTAGACGACGCAGTACAGCTGGTGATGAGTGGACCGCAATTAGCCGGATCCGAACGCCGTGACACCGGCGTCGTCGTTAGTGATCTTTTTCGCAATGCTCAGGAGAACGTGCTGATCGCTGGATATGCGATTTACCAAGGTAGGCGTTTGTTTAGTGAACTGGCAAACCGAATGGATGAACTTCCAAAGCTTGATGTTCGGATGTTTCTGGACATATCTCGAAAGCCTGGCGACACTTCAACGTCGGACGAGATTGTCCGGCGGTTCGCTGACCGCTTCCGAAGCGAAGAATGGCCGCAAAGCTCGCGGGTACCTAAAGTCTTTTACGACTCAAGAGGTTTGGAACTGGATTGGACAGAACGTGCATCTATGCACGCGAAGTGCGTAGTAGTGGACGGCCACCGCGTATTCGTCTCATCCGCGAATTTCACGGAAGCGGCTCAGGAGCGAAATGTGGAGATCGGAGTGTTATTCGAATCCATTGCTGCTGCAGCGCGCATTAACCGCTTTTTCGCCGCACTCGCAGATTCTGGACAATTCCGACGGGTATTGTAATATCGCACAACGCAATGGAGTTGAGAATCGGGCCGCCGCTGCCTCTCTACCTCACCTTCTCCGGTGCAGAGGCGATTGAGCACCACCCCTCAGCCCGACGCTGCGTCGTATCCCGCACCGACTAGAATTCAGTCATGAACCAAAGGACCAAGGATCTGTGGGTGGGCAAAGCTGGTTGTGGGACACAGAGCGAGCAGTGCTAGAGAGAGCGTGAGTATCCTCGGCACACAACCCCCCCCCTGGATGCAAGCTTCGTCATGTGTTGGTGCTCCTTGTAGCTCATCGTGTTCCTCCGTTCTTCAGCGCTGTCAGCTTATCGCCAGCACTTCACGATCTCTGTGAAGCCGCGGCGCTTTACGCCTTGACGAGGTCCATCATCTTCCGCGCCACGAAGTCGCCCAGGACCACACCAGTCCTGCCCATGCCGTACGTCACATGCTTGCCGGCCGTGCCCAGGTCGAGGTAGCCCTCCCGGTCTACGTTCCGTCTCAGGTGGTTCGTCCAGTAGATGCGCGTAGGCATTTGCTGAAACTGGAATGACAAGGCAGCCGTTCGCAATCCGCCCATGAGTCGGTTCACCTCGAAGTGGAACTCATCAGGTTCAACGCACTCAAGGTCGTAGCGGTGCGGACGCACGTCGATGCTTTCGCATGCTTCGTTGAAAGCGTCCTTCAGCTTGCCCCATCCGTCGGCGGCCAATGCGATTGTCTCTTCCATCTCTACCTCCGGCTACTACACAATGATCTTCGTGAACGGTTGTCTCTCTGCAGGATCGCAAAGGAACGTCTGCCACATCCGCGGACGACCAGGCACTAGCCGTTGTTCAGCCCGGGCAATCGAGACATTAGGCATGAATCGTGATTCGAGGAACGTCGAGAGCAGTTCAGCAATGGTTCTCCACACCGCAATGAACACCGCGTCGGCCCACTTTGGATCGTAGAACCTGTCCACCGTCGCCGCCACCTCTGCGTTCCGATGTTCCAGGAAGTCATTGCGGAACGTCGCTAGGTGCTGTTGCCAGTTGGTTCGCTGTCGGGTTAGGAACTCACGGACATCGAGTAGAAGCTGGCTTTGATTCTGCGCAACGAACGCCTCCAGACCCTGATTGAAGTTCGCTTCCCGCTGAAACACGAAGCCGATGTTATAACCGAGAAGGCCAGCAACTTTCGGCCAGAGGTCCTTGTACCCGTGCCACAGCACTCTGGCGAGGTTTTCGTAGTGCTTCTTGCGGTTCAGGACAGGGAGCAGCTTGTCTTTGTACAGGCGAATCGACCGCAGTTCGTCGAACGCAGGTAACAGTCCCTCTAGGACCATGACCATGATGGCATCCGTCAGATCCTGCCTGTCCTGACCATGGATGTTGGTGATGTTAACCATCTCGTGGACCTCGTCGAAGTAGAACGCCTGGAACGCCTCAAGGCCCTCATTCGCACCGGAGAATTGCTCCGATGTCCAGTCCCTGGGTTCTTTCCCGTTATCCTGCACCGTGTAGAGGCCCGACTCGCTGCGCAGGAACAGCTTTCCGTCGTGTGCAAACGCCCCTTTGATCGCACCGCTCATCTCACACCTCTAGGCGTTCTCTTCAGGCGCTACCCGGCGGTCTTCCCACAACTGCTTCATCTCGCGTCCTAGGCCGTCGAGGTCTGGGTAGATTACCGACTCGGTAATCCCGCAGTCTCTGAGGTCTTGGCGAAGCTGGGCACGCGCGTCAGCGGCAATGGTGATGAGTTTGATGGTTGAGTCCGTCTTCCTGAACTCATCCTGCATCCAGTTCGGCTCCGTGCCCAACACGATAAACCGGCTACGCTGTGCTGCGATGCGGCGCGTGATGTGCGGGAACTCCAGCACCATTGGCGGACGCGGAACGGGAACCTCGGCAAAGTCTTCTTCCGACACCGGCAGGTAGGAGTCTTCCCACGCGCTAGGATCATAGCCTTCGTTGGGACGCTTTTGGGCATAGGCCTCCCATGCGTCTTCGGCCAGCTTCATATCCGGCAGGGCTTTGAGTTGTTCGTTCAGGCGGTACGGTTCGAGCACGTATACGCGCGCATCATGCTTGTCGTTGCTCTTGTTGCGGAGCGCGAAGTGAAGAGCGATCAACGCTCCATCCGACCAGTCGAGCAGGCGCGTGGGACCTTCGTGATGCTGCATCAGGAAATAGGAATCCCAGTCCCAGTCCTCGCTGGACTCCTTCTCATGCTCAACAGCGTTGCGCATGAACTCATCGTGCAGGTCATCTTCGATCGCCAGGAGCTTGCTGATCGGCTTCAACGGGAGCGGCTTTCCGTTATCGACTTTTGCGGGACGGTACAACTCCGGACGCAGGATCGTGTCCTCGAAGTCCTTGCTCTCGCCGCGAAACCAGAGTTCTTTGTGCTTCGGCAGTCCCCATGCTTTGCGCATCTCGCTTACGCAATGGATGAAGTCTCCGAGTGTCGTTACAGGGCTCGTGCAGTCGGTCGCCATCACATATCTCCTTACGAATGTGGCCTGCTGATAGGTCGCGTACAGGATTAGTTCTCGACTGCCATTCGCAACTCTACTTCACGCGGATTCTTTCGAGCCAGCCAGACTCGCAAATTCGCTCGCTGGTTGCTCAAAGAATGTTGTCTGCAGTTTCGGGAGCCACTGCCGCGCCTCCGCACTGCCCAACCCTTTCAGAGTGGGGATGAGTCGTACATCATCCAGAGTGAATTGCGGCCCCACCACGGGAGAGACGCGAAAGATGTTCTCGCGATTGGTGACCAGGTGCATCGCCATTCCCATTGCTCCCGAGGATTGGCCAAGCATAAACACGTCGACGAATTTACTCGCCCATCCAAGTTTTCCCAAAGATTGTGCTCTGCCCCAGTCAAACCTTAATGGAGTCGAAGTGCATCCGATACTCAGAACCCGTAGCTCATCTGGAGACCATCCAAGAATTCCAATCGCCTCCACAACAGCAATAGCGATAGGGTTATTTGCCCAGGTCCCACCGTCAACCAACGGTATACCGGAAGCCAGCCGATGTGTCGGGAAATACGTCGGCGCCGCGGCGGTCGCCATCGCGACATCCACGGCAGACGCTCTGTAATCAGTTTGGAAGCGGGGATGATGAGCGGTCTTCCAGATGTGCACTTCCGCCTTCGCGAGGTCGAGCGATGGAATTACCAAGCGCCGGGTGCTGTCACCAAGCCTCTTGGTTCCGAATACAGTCTCCAGCGCTTTCCGCAGAGGGAGAGGATCATATTTTGATCGAAACCAGGAACGATACCCTCGGAGTTTCCGAGAGCCGGAGAAAATCGCTGGGCCATGCCCATCATAGAAAGCAAGAATATCCCTGCCGGAAATCTCAAGACCCAAGCCGAGTGCAATGATTCCCCCCGTTGACGTTCCCACAATGAGATCGAAATACCGACCCACGGTCTCAAGACCGAGAGTTTCTTCGACTGCCGCAAGAAATGAGGCAGGAAAGACACCTTTAATTCCGCCACCGTCTATGGCAAGTATCCGTCGCATAGTATTTTCCTGTGCAGGGATCGGCGCTTTCTGAATTGCCGCTTCTGTCGGAGCGCCCGAAACACCTATTTATCGGACCAGTAATGCCTGTATCCGGGAGGTGCAGGCGGCTTTGGTGGTCGTGGGGCCTTTGGCGCTTGAGGCGCACGGGGACCACGGGGCCCTCTCGGCATCCTGGGCGCTTTTGGGTGGCTGAGCGGTCCATTGGGATCGATTCGCAGTTTCCAAGGCATCAATGATCTCCTCCTCAGAGCAAATCGGCAAAAGAATTAATTGAGAGCCGAAACCGGTTGACTTCGAGCGTCGCTTTGATCGCATCCGCTTGTTGCACGGTAATTCTTCCTGCCTTAATGGATCGCAGTATCAATGTCTGGGTATTGATGATTCGCAGTTTCTTGTCTGCGATTGTCCGTTGCCACTTTCTGTCCTTTGACTCGTCCGTGGCGATGGCCCAGCCTCGATTCTCAGCAATCGCTAAACACGCACTTTCTCCTTTTCCGAGAACTTGGCTGTAAATTGCGAACAGGGCTAGTTCCTCCGGCGCATCAAGCCTCACCAACTGAAGTTGGCCATTGCGGAGATGCTGTTCGACAATTTGGCGCAGGTCTGGCCGTTCGATCTCAGCCCAAACATCCTCCGGAATGCAGAGCTTGAACTCCGTGAGCGTCGTAAGGAGATCCATCCTGTCCACCAGTGCGAAATTTATTAAGATACAGGTGTCACACGCGGTATCAGTTCCCATTCTTCAGGCCTCATTGCACCATCGCCGGTCTAGCAGTGTCGTCACTCGCCTCAACCGACGCTATAAAGTCGTACAAATGTTCTGAATTGATCTCGACTACGCTCGCAACTTCCTTCAACTTTGCTTTGCTGATCTCGCCCAGCCGATATGCCTCCAGAGCCAGCATGAACAACTTGTGCTGGAACTGCCCCTCTCTCCGTACCCTCGGAGTATTGGCATCAAGAAAAGATCGACGGAACTCTCGCGCAATTTCGCTTTGCGCTGCAAGTTGCGCACGCTCGTCCTCGGAGACGAGTTTCAGGGATTTTAGACGCCACAATGCGGAATCGTAGCTGACCCCAAAATACGAGGCCAGATGAACGACATCGTAGAACTGCACGGTAGCGAGTGCGGCCTCACGTCTCCGTTGCCCCTGAATGGCTCCCCCTTCTTCGTCGTAAACCTCCTGCACTTGGTGTGAATCCAGGTTCTTTCCAACCCCGGACAGAAACTTGAGAATTCCCGGTTCCGGCATGAGGAACGCCGCTGCAAACGCATTGGCTCTGACTTCCATGACCTCCCCACGATCATTGAGACGGCTGACAGTGCCGCGCTCCTGTCGATCAAACAACAGGTGGCCATATTCGTGGGCGTAGGAGAACGACTGACGTTGCTCGCTATGCCGAGCGTTCACAAGAATGGAGAGACCATTTTGACCGTCCGCGAGAAACAGCCCGGAAATCGAATCGTCGAGCGGCAGAACGCCTACGCGCACGCCTTGACTCTCGATGATCTCGGGCAAATCCTGAACGGGCGCGTTTCCCAGCTTTAACCGGTTCCGTTCATAATCCGCGATGATGTTGCCTTGCTGTATGGCTTCCCATTTGTTGCGGGGCGCCGGCAGCTCATACAAAACCGGCGCAATAAAGCTCCTGTCGGCGCCAGTCAGTTTTTCCAAGGTGGTGAACTGGCGGCACAATCCCGACCACTGCGAGACTGCATGGGTCAGATCCTTATCGTTCGCCAGTTCTGAATCTTTCCGAAACAGTGCGAAAACCGGGCTCTGTTCCTCGTGAAACTCTTCAGAGAAGAGATCCGCTGGATCGAATCCAAGTTCCTTCGAAAGCTTCATCAACTCAATGCTGTCGATCGAGCGGTTGCCCGCTTCCATCTGGACCACCGCAGAACGCGAGATTCCCAACACCCCCGCGATGTCCTCCTGGGTATAACGCCTGCTCTCTCGAACGCACCGCAAGCGTCGGCCGAGATCCTGACGGTCGATATTCATCTGCAGCCTCCAGTACGCCCTATTTCCTTCCATTTCATATGGATAGCATAGAGCGCAAATCGAACACTTGTCAAGTAAAATAACTCTGTGGTAGTTTTAATATCAAACACTGGTAGAAGCCAAGAATTCGCTTCCCCGGGGTGGAGGTTCTGTACATGGCGGTCGCGACAGTTCCATTTGGTCCTAATAAGTACTTTCTGAATCAGCTAGATATGCTTCTCTTTGAAATCTGTGAAGAGTTGCAGCTACCCCCGTATCGACATGACCAGGCCGATGAACGCTACCACGCCGTCAGCGAGGTCCTCGAAGCCGAGGGCAGCCCTCTCAGCCCCTTTCGGCCACGCATCTACCCGCAAGGGTCCATGCGCCTCGGTACCACGGTCCGTCCGATTACCGGGCCTCATGACCTCGACTTCGTTTGCGAGCTGAGCCTCTCCCATGCGCTCGTGGAACCGATCAAACTGCTCCAAGCACTCTATGGCCATTTGAAGCAGCACGGCATCTATCGCGAAATGGTCTCATTGAAGAACCGCTGTGTTCGGATTACCTATGCCAACGAGTTCTACATGGACCTCCTGCCGGCTTGCCAGGATCACGACGCGGGCGGCACCTGCATCCAGGTTCCTGACCGCGACACGAGGTCCTGGAAGGCGAGCGATCCGATTGGTTACGCCAAATGGTTCCGAGGGAAGAGCGCGCTTGCCGTCAGGAAATTTGCGGCTGATAGCGCAGAGCCTTTACCCGCCCTCGAAGCAGTCGAAGACAAATCACCTCTCCAATTGGCTGTACAGCTGATTAAGCGCTGGCGGGACATCCACTACGCCGAAGCTCCCTATCCCGCTCCCATCTCGATCGTACTGACGACCTTGGCCGCTGATGCATATCGAGCGGAACGTTCCGTCAGCGAAGCCATTGCGTCAATCCTGCACGGGATTCTTGAGACTGTCCGCGCAGCCGAGGCTGCAGGGCGCCGCTTGAAGGTTATCAACCCCTCGAACATCCTCGAAGATCTCAGCGAGCGCTGGGACGACGACGAGGAAGCCTATCGTGGCTTTAAGGCAGGCATCCAGCAACTCTCTCGCCGCTGGGATGCCCTCCTCCTGGCCGGCGGGAATCAGAATGCTGAACTTGAACGTCTTTTCGGCGAGCCGGTGAAGACTGTCCTTGAGAAGCGGGCAGAGCGCTTGCATGAATCTCGGTTTGAGAAAAAGCTGAGCGTCACGAGCGCTGGCGTGATCAGCGCCGGCTCTGGAGTCGCACGTATTCCGGTGAACACGTTCCATGGCGCGAAATAGATATCTTCCGCGGACGGCCGTGGGCCTTGCTCTGCAAGGCCACCGACTTCTTGCTGCCCATCCGCAGTTTGAGACCAGGACCAGTTCCCGGCAGCGAGCCGTATGGCGCGGCACATTGCAGCCCACTGAACTCAGTGACGTCTACACGGTCGAAATTGCATACACTCTGGCCCAGCGCCCCGATGTGCATGTGCTCGAGCCGCAACTCAAACTCCACCCAGATCACAAGCGCCTGCCGCACGTGTATCCCGGGAATAGTCTCTGCCTCTATACATTCGGCGAGTGGTATGCAGGATTGTACATTGCAAACACGATCGTGCCCTGGATCTCACTCTGGCTTTTCTTCTACGAAATCTGGCTGGCCACAGGTAGATGGAAAGGGGGAGGTACTCATCCTGACTGGTCACAACATCGTGACGGAGAATAGGCGCGATACCCCACAATGGGTTCAACAAGCAGACGTTGAGTGGAAGAAGACAAGGAGGAAGCAACATGAATGCAGCGGACGTGACACATGGTCTGAAGATTCTCGGCGGCGGAACAAAGATGTGGGTGGGTGTACTTGTGTTCGCCGTCGCTTGTTCAGCAGTCTGTCTTTGGCTCAACGATCCGAAGAATAGACAGAGTCTCAGAGACGGTCTGTTCGCGTGATACCCCATGCCATTTTCAGGCCACTCTCAGATGTGCACCCCGGCGCACCTCCGTCCCTGGGATATGCTCATTACGCATCGCAGCTGCTTTTATTGAGTCAGAATTCGGTCGAGCTTCTTGAATCGATGACTCCAAAGCTTTCGCAAGTTCGTCTGGGAGTAGCGAGACGACTGTTTCCCAGATAACTCCGTCAATCCGCGCGTCAATCCTGCAATAGCACCTCGGCACTGCGGCCTCGTCGGTAATTCGGACTGAATCCTGGCTGTTCTTCTGCGCGCGCAAAGTGAACTGGTAGCCTTCGATCCTTTTGAGGTCGCGGCTGAGCAGGTAGTAGAGCACCATGTTCTTGGTTCGCTCCACCTTGCCGGCTGCGGCCCGGGCCCGGTCAGCAAGCCGCGCGGATTCGCTTCGGCAATACTGTTCTCGGGCTTCCATAATGCGCACAAAGCGGCCGATCCTGTCCACTTTTTCACCGTGTGCTGCACAGAATTGTTGGAACCGGACCGTCAGTTCCTCAGAGGCCTGACCTTCACACTCGATTTGCTCCTGAATTTCTTCAAGGAGCAAATCAAGCTCGGTGTCGATTTCAAACAGAGAGTTCCCTTCCGCAATCGAGGCCATCTGTATATCTCCTTCTCGGACGATCTGAATTCTTCGCCGGCATTATGCCGCTACCTTCTGTTGCAAATAGAGAGAGTGGGCGGCTTCATATGCCAGTTCGTCGGCACGGCTCTGGTCGCGATGCCCGCTGTGACCTTTGATCCACTTCCATCGGATGGGAAGACTTGTGTTCAGCTCGATCAGTTCCGTCCACAATTCGCGGTGCTGCAGTTGGGTTCCGCGCCGGTTTCGCCAGCCTTGGCGCTGCCAGCGGGAGACAAATGCGCGCATTCCATAGATCAGGTATTCGGAGTCTGAGTGCAGCTCGATCCGCGCTCGGCCTTCAACCGACCGAAGCGCCTGGACCGCCGCGACAAGTTCCATCTCGGAGATGGTCGTCCAGGGATGCGTGCCCGACATCTCCCAACGTTCCTTTCCTTGGATTATGACGACACCCCACCCGCCCGGGCCCGGATTGCCGATCGCGGAGCCGTCCGTGAAAATGCGATAGATCTGATCCACAGAGATCCTCCTTCCCGAAAAGGAATTTGGGGCATTCATCGAAAGAAAGTGGGTGAAATCGAGATTTGCGTTTGCCACTGAGGACGCACGGCGAGCTCTCGGCCCTTAAGACTAGGCAGCCTGCATAGGAATGACCGCGCCGAAGGGGGCCTTCTGACTCCCAGTTGAAGCCCACAGGACGGGATACGCGGGAGCGGACTCTGGGAACGAGCCATACAGATCTGTCAGAAAGACGAGGGTCTGCGGCAGAATTCCGTGCTCATCGAGCCAATCAAAACATGGGCCAAATTCGGTGCCGCCGCCTCCCACCGGGTTAAGGTGAACCGGTTGGCCGGAAGCGTATGTCTCCACCTTCTGCACCTCTGAATCGAAGTAGAGAACATGGACACGCTGAGGCCGCTGGCCTTCTAGAATCGAACGCACCTCGGCCTCGAAGAGCCTCAGTTGCCGGGCATTCACAGAACCGGAACAATCGACGGCGATCGCGATCTCCCCAACGCCCTCGCGTATCACTCCTGGCAAGTAGAGACCCGCCCAGACATGGCGACGGTTAGGGCGCATCCAGCTATAGTCAGCCGGTATCGTATCCGACCAGAGCCGGCGTAGCATCTCACGCCAGTCGACCGAAGCCTCGGCCGCACCTTCTAGTGTCCGATCGAGACCGGCCGGAACCTTGCCCGCCTGCCTGGCAACCGTTGTGGCCTGGTTGACCGCCACATTCCACTCTCTCGCCTGTTCTTCGATGGTTGGGGTTTCCTCGTCCGGCGGTGGCGCATCGAGGACCTGGCCAATTCCGCCTTCGGTAACGGGAGCGGAAGGTTCGTTTGAATCACCACCAGGGGGCGTCTCGTCTTTCGATTCCTCCCCCCTTGGCTCTTCGTCTTCACCCTCTTTGCCGGAGTCTTGCTCTGTCTCCGATTCCGATTCAAGGAGGTTGTAGATCTGCTCCGAGCTCAACCCGCGGAAACGGTTGTCGATGAGCACGCCGTCGGGCAGCGAGAGGCCTGCGTCAACGAGCAAGGGATTGATGGCGAAGTCGCAAGCCTGGTTCCAACGTTTCGGATCGCGCCCGGACCGGCGCACGTGATGGTGAAGTGCCGGGTGCATGACCTCGTGAGCCAAGGTTCCGGCCAGGGTCGCCGCGTTCAGGGTTTCAACAAAATCTGGGTTGTAGAAAAGCGACACTCCATCGGTGGCCATCGTTTGAACCGATCGGCACTCGCGCCCTTTCAACCGGAACAGCAGCGAGCCGAAAAAGGGATGGTCCAGGATGAGAGATGTGCGCGCCTTCTGAATGCGCAGTGAGGTTGGTGTCTCATCTGTTACTACAGGCATAATTTGGCCGGACCTCCAATCATAAGCTGGCCGAAAGTGGCGGGTTTCAGTGGCGCCGGTTCGCTAAAGTTCGGGGATTGCAAGGATAAATTGGCCACAAGTTCCGTCTTCCAAACTGAACGTGGCCGCGGGTGCTGAATTGCTCTTCGTGGTACTTACCATGCAATCGGAGAGATTGCCGACGCTGCAGCAGGCTATTTTCTTTATAGCCAGGAGGAATCCGTCGCTCAGAAGCCCCCGCGGGGAGATTGAGAGTGGGACGGCGAACCTTCGGCAAAGGTCAGAGTGGCCGGTTATAGGCCCGCTACGTCGTTTTGGTGCTACCCGATCAGGGCCCGAAGTATCAACAAGTGTATGAAGAAACGCTCAGGTCCAATTACTGGCTTTTTCAGCGGTTGAAGAGAAGGAATTTATGATGGGTAGCATGGCTGCCGGAAACCTTGTACCTGTATTTGCAAATATGGACTTTTGGACTCAAGTCGTCGAACAACATCCCGAGTTCTTCGCGCGGGTTGGGCGCTTGCAGGAAGCCGTCAGGAGCATAGTCGACCCCGCTTATGAAGGGCTCGACGGCGGCCAGCAAATGCATATGAACATGCTGATGTTGACGGCTATCGGTGTGGCCGAGATTGTTACTCTTGTGGGCAACGGAATGGGCCATGGTGCCATGAAGATTGTGCGCGGCGTGATGGAAAACGCGATCAACATGGAGTACATGCGCCAAATCCCAGATCAGGCAGAAAAGTATCTTGAATGGCAGTGGGTTGAACAGCACAAGCTCCACAAGCATCTGGAGGAAAGCTCACCTGCGTTGCATGCGGAAATTCCGCAGGAAAAGCGCGATAGCGATGAAGCAGAGTATCGGCGTGTGCGGCCATTGTTCCAATATCAGGTTCAGACCCGCACCGGTGGAGCTAAGACGAAAATGCAAGACGGCTGGTGCCGGGAAGACCTATTTCATCGAGCTGAGAGAGTCGGCCTGGCGCAGAGCTACAGGACGGTAATGCCTTCGGCAAACCAAATTCTGCATGGCACGATCAGCGGCTGGATTCGAGATCTGGATGAAGTCACGCGGCGAATTGAATATCCTCCCACCCACAAATGGGGCGGCGAAGCACTAATCGCTGCACATATGGCTTTAGTTCAGGCGATTGAGACCGCTTCGCTCGCTCTGAATGCGACGCCGACGCCGAGCCTAGAGACTCTTAAGGAAGACTTTCAAGCCGCATGGGGTGAGAATCCACCCAAAATTTCGGAAGCTGCCGTGCATGCCGAAATCGCCTCCGAGCCTATCGAGGATGATGAGGACGGCGAAGAGTCGGAGTAACGTATAGGCCGAAAGACGGCGGCGGGCATTAGCATTTACTTCATGCCTCTAAATTTCGGCAATCCTGATTTCTTCAGCGAAATGGTCCTTCGGCGATCCATCGCGGGTCATCGCAGTCAGGTGCATGTCCTGCTCCATCCCACGAACGGACAGGATGCAGTTGATGAGGGTGCGGTCGCGAACCTTGAGCCTTTCTCTATTGGAGATATCCTCTGGCTTTGTCGTCTACCGGATGAGCTGCGAGATGCCGTTTTTAGGGCATGCGAAGCGCGGGGCGATCCACCTGAAGAAGCGTATGGGAATCCAGGACAGCTTTATTGCGTGGCACTCTTCATGGGGCCGATTCTTGAAGGCACGATAGCAAGTTGGGACGGATACGGATATATCACTAAGTTCGTGAACTATTCGCAACTGCTGCACCCGACATCGATCGGATTCGGCAACACTGCTATCCTGTATTTCGATGATAAGGGCAAGCTCCTTCAGGCCGCACCGGGGCCTTGCAGAGGGTTCGCTGAACACGCTTTTGTTGTGCCTGACACAAGGAATTGGCTTTCGCAAGCAGAGTGCGAGACAGCTAAAGAGCTCTTCCACAATGCAAAGCTTGAAGATCTCCCAGACCGGGTCTCGCGGGCACATTGGAGTGTCCAGCACGCGGCATATCAGTATTTCTTCGAAGTCAGGACGATGCTCGTTGCTTCGGCACTGGATGCGCTGATTCACGTTAGGAACGAACGGCAAGGCATCGGTACCAGCCAGCAGTTCATCGATCGAGTCCGGCTATTAGCTGGAGATCTCGGGCTTTCATTTAGCGATGATGATGCCAAGGGGCTATGGGACCATCGCTCTGATGTGGTGCATGGTCGTGACCCTTGGCTTTCTGTGAGGGATCCTAACGATCCGCGGTGGCAGATACCGCCGATACGAAAAAGTGACCCGATGGTTCGCCGCTACCTCGCTGCGGAAGAGATTCTGAGGAAAGCCATTCTCAGGTGCCTTACAGATTCGGTGTTCGCTTCTCATTTCGATTCTGACAGCACTGTAAAGGCGAAATATCCTTTAATCCCAAGGCCTAGGCCGTCGCGTCTAAGAAGAAGGCCTTGACGATGATTTAGATTGAATAACCAGATGCGTACTGCTACGGTGCGCGCCATGAAACAGCGGATTCAAAAACGCTCACAAGCAGCGCAGTTATGGGCATAAAGGTCTGGTCATGCGTTTGCGGCCTCAGTTTCGCGCCTGAGTTTAGCCATGATCTGAGCAGATGCGAGTTCAAATCGGATTTCTGGTCGATAAAATGATTGCTAGAGGCCCGAGTGATGAGCAGCAGCCCAAGCATCAAGGTTGTAATCATTCAAAGTGTCCTGCGCGGGTCGGGTAATTCGACGATTTTGCAGGAAGTTGCCACGGTTCACATCAATGACCGGGAGCTTCGTGTCTACGCACCACCGACCGCTTCCGGAAAAGCGATTGATTGGGCACCTCACTTCACGGCGCGGCGGCAGGGCGGATATTTTTCCGAAGAGGATTTGCAGGACCAGCATAAGGCTTGGGCTATTAAGGCGGCCAAGGAAGCACTTGAAAGTGAGGCCCGCGACAAGAGCTTAGCCGAGGGAATGCATCCCGATGGCATTCATTGCAGCGCACAGGTATGCAAACAGGGGCACATCCAGCACTGTGACGGCATGCCGTTTGAGGCCGGAGCGCACTGTACCAAATGCGGATCGTCGTGCATCCATGAGTGCCCACATTGCAAAGAGCCGATTCACGGTGCGCAGGCCTACGGGGACACGAGCCTCTATGTGCTTCCGAACTTCTGCCACGGGTGCGGTCGGGCGTATCCGTGGATGGAGGACAAGCTTCAAACTGCACGCCGTCTGCTCGACCACGACGAAAGGCTCAGCTACGAGGATCGAGAGGAACTGTGGAGCGACCTTCAATATGTAATGTCCGACCCGAAGGCACCCCTCGTGGCCGCAAAGAAGAAGCTCATTGAAATCAACCTCGGCAAGGCTGGCGCTGTGGTTAAGGACGTTTTCACTGACATCGTCGCGAAGACGACAGCCGAGATGTTCAAGCCGTAGGGGCGGACCATGAGCACCGTAGAGATAAACCGTGACCGTCGCCGACTGCGATCACGTCCTGTTCCCCCTCCGAACGGTGGTGTGAATGTCGTGCCAGGAGAGGTATACAGCATCCAATTGGCCGGTATCGGCAGAGTCTTCGGATGGAAGTATGTTGTTTGGGCTATGCGCAGGGGGTCGCTTTCCTGGATCACAAGCGGTGTTTAGGGCGTGTCGTCGGCAATGCTGACCTTTGAAATATCTTCGCCCGAGACCTCGTTCGTTTGCATCTACCATGCGATATTCTTCCTGACCGGGCGATGGCTGAATCAGAATTTAAAGACAGCCGGAATTACAACCATAAACTAGCCATTCATGCCAATTTATGGTTGTAGTGACATCATCTCTCATGCCGCCGCTGGCGCCTCCATGTACGCGGACATGCGGCTGAAGATGTCATCGGCGCTCGGCCCTTCAGCGGGTTCTGCCGCCTGGCGGCCGCGCAACAGGCCATCCATTTCTGCGACGATGTTGGCCGCGTCGGCCGCTGTGGTGACACGTAGCAGGCCGTGCTTCTTGAGGTCCTGAGCCGAGTAGTTGCACAGCCGCTCTTTGACTTGCTCCGCAAAGCGGTTGAGGTCCGCGTCGTCATTGACGTTGAGCCGCGGCAGGATCTCCACCAGATCCAGGACATTGGTGACCAGCGAGCCGTGGAAGCGCGACTCCGGTTCGTTCAGCCGGTCGACCATGTGGGCGACCACCTCGCGCAGCCGCTTCCAGAGGTCTTCTGTTCCGCGCATCAACGATTCGCGGACATTGGCATCGATCTCGCGCGAGACCCGCGCCTGCTCCTCGGCCGACATCTGGACGCGGAAGTCCGCGCCAGACGGGATGGGCAGCACTTCGAGCTTGACGCCGAACTTCTTCCGCAGCTTTTCCGCCGACGGGTAGTCTTCCTCCCGGAAGAGCCCGTTCAACTCCGGCCTGACCTGCTCGATGTACTGGGGATAAACCCGAAGAAAGCTTTCCACTCCCTGCTCGAAGCCGGCCTCGAACTCGCGCATCCGCGCCATGAGATCGAAGTAGAAGTTCGCCGGCAAGAGCCGGAACCCTTCGTCGGACCAGGGCAGAGTGATCTTGTAGAAATGCTGCCGGATCTGCCCGGCCAGCGTGCGTAGCTCTTCCAGTTTGTCTGCGCCGCGCAGCAGTTGCTTGTTGTAGCGGCCCGCGCCCTGGTGCGCACCGTGCTGATCGGCGACATCGCGGCTGACCTTGCGGTCATGTTTGACGGCCGTCCAGATACTGATGTGGACGGCGGCGAGCATTGCGCGTTCTGTAATCATTGAATGACCTCCCGGTATTCCACTCCGAAGCGAACGAACTCCGGAGTGTGGGTTATGGCGGTGTCCCGCGCCGCCGCATCGCGCATGGCCATTACCCGCATCTCAGTTGGCATCCGGTCGAGATACGCGATTCCTCTCCCTACCGAGGTGTCGCTCAAAGCCCTGCCCAGGGCGGTAGCAATGGCGATTTGCGCGGAAGGCTCCGTCGGAAGCGGCGCCGTCGTGGGGTTCAGAAGGATTTCGTCGATCGAAGGCAACTGGCGAAACAGCCGAATGAAAGCGACAAGTTCCGAAGCCGCTGCCGGCCCCACCGTTCCATCCAGGAGCTGCGCCTCAAACTCGCTGGCCCCCGAAAGAAATTGCGTCTTCTGATGACGGGCGATACCGCAGAGCACCTGTGACGCCATCTCCCAGGAGCGCGGAGTGGGCCAGGCGTTGGCGTCTGAGGTCGTGTCGGCCGTGTGCAGAAGTTCTGGCTTGAAGCGGAGGAAGGCGATGATCTCAGGCCGGACCATAGCCTTGACCGCCCACCCGCACCAGTCGTCGAGATCCGGTTCAAGGTCCAGATGCACAAACCGGTTGCGCAACGGTCGCGGCATTGCGAAATGAACGCCACGCTCCGATGCTGGATTCCCGGCCGCGATGACCACCCATCCTTCGGGCAGCGCATATTCCCCCAGTTTGCGGTCCAGCACCAGCTGATAACAGCCCGCCTGTGTCATCTGGGGCGCAGAGGTCAATTCATCAAGAAAGAGAATGCCTTTGCCTGTGGTGGGAAGAAACTTGGGTGGGACCCATTCGGTCTGGTCTTCGGCGATTCGGGGCAGTCCCCGGAGATCGACCGGGTCAAGCTGCACGGCGCGCACGTCAAGAAAGTCATAGTCGAGATCGTTCGCGACCTGTGCAACGATCTGCGACTTCCCGACTCCGCATGCGCCCCAGATGTGCAGAGGCACACTTTCGCCAATGAGCGCGTGGAGCGCCTCATAAAGTCTTGATGGTTTCATGGAGTATCCTCGATAGGTTGGAAATGTGCGGAAACGAACTTGTGGTCAAGTACGAAGACGGGCTGGAATGTAGTGAGCTTCCGGGTTGGACGATCCACCCGGAATGCGCAGCTTGACCCCCAGATGAACTAGATGAGCGCCTCGGGATCGTCAACCCAGGATCATGCCTAGGCAGATCGGCGAACTTGGGGACTTATCGGACTTTAATGAGAGCCTTGGCGGTTTCTCGTCAGCCAGGATCGGACTGGCAGCGGCCGTCATTGGACTGATGAATAAAGGACGAGGGTTCAGCGCACCCTCGCTTTAGGAAATGTTAGCCATGACTGAATCCATAAATGGAGCTTCAAGGCTGTGTCACCGATGTGTTGGTGAGAAGGTCTTCAAAGGCAAAGTGAAGAAAATCGGCACAATGACTATCTGCTCCTTCTGCCGAAGGCATCTGAAGACGATTTCTCTAGAGCAGGCTGCGAATATCTTCGACAAGGTATTCGAGCAGCATTTCGTTCGTACCGAGGACGAGCCAACAGACATGGAATACATGATGAGCCGGGAGAGCGACTATGAATGGGAACGATCCGGTGAAGACATTCTGGAGCTTTTGCAAGAAGTTGGTCACATCGAGCCGGAGGTTGCCGAAGGCATTCGGCAACTATTGGAGGACAAGCACTTTGATATCGACGAAACGGCAATGGGTGAGGAGAGCGACTTTGCTCCTGACTCTCGGTATACAGACAGGAAGATAGAGTCGGAGGAGTTTCATTCAGAGTGGCGTTCCTTCGAGGAGAGCCTGAAAACCAAATCGAGGTATTTCAGCAAACGCGCACCTCTGACACTCACCATCTTGTTCAACGGCATCCACCGATCCAAAACAGTAGGAAATCGTCCGGTCATTCTGAGTGCCGGCCCTGGGACGAGCATCACATCACTCTTCAGAGCGCGTGTTTTCCAAGACGATGCAAAACTTGTCCGTGCACTTGAAAGGCCCGACCTGGAGATTGGGCCTCCGCCTCCCGCCGCCGCGGTTGCAGGAAGGATGAACGCACGAGGGATATCGACCTTTTACGGTGCAACTCATCGAGAGGTCGCCCTCTCCGAAGTCAGACCCTTCGTGGGAAGCCGTGTCGTCACTGCGCAGTTCGATCTGCTTAGGCCAATATCGCTCCTCGACTTGGAGGCTTTGAGCGAAGTTAGCGCAAGCGGAAGCCTGTTTGACGACAACCATCGATATCAAATGGCGAAGGCCAATTTCCTTCAGAGTCTGAGCCAGAAAATGACCGCTCCGGTGCTGCCCGACGCAGAGATCTTCGAATATTTGCCTACGCAGGTGATCGCCGAATATCTTGCCTCACAGATGAAGCCGGAATTGGACGGGATTTTGTATCCGTCAGCGCAAACCAAAACCGGCAAAAACAATGTCGTCTTGTTCCATGAATCGTCGCTAGTTGAAAGGCTCGAAATATCGGATGATACCGCGATCTCTGTTGAAACAGGACTCCAGACGGCAGACGGATTTGAGCCCGAGTATTGGGTTTTCCAGCGAACGGCTCCTAAAGAAGAGGCAACCGACGCGACCGATCCGTTTGCTGCCGAGATGTCTCAAAAGGTACGTTCGGGCGACCGAAGGATACCAGCACTCCGAATAGATTTATCGTCGGTGGAGGTCCATCACATCGAAAGCGTTGTCTATAAGCACTCGGACTATCAAGTCCATCGCAGTCAGGACTAAGCATAAACAGTTCGCCGAGATTTTGCAGTAAAAAGTTCAGCCGGACAGGCCTAATCGAGACTAGTCGTTATTGATTTATCCTGCGTCATTGGCTGGCCCCACTTTCTCTCCGTTGATTTCACTTACATAGATTTCTTCGGGATACGTTTGTGGTGCAACAGCGCCGATCCTTAGACTGCAAGGCGCTAGGCGAAGTAGGAAGTCACACCACCCCACCGTAGAGGGGGAGATAGCGGAGGACGATCGTGAGATGGACGCAGGATGCTAACCTAAGCGACTACGGGCCTTGCGGTGTGAAGATCAACCCTAAACCCTATTCTGAAGACTCAGTGCGTGGCCAGAGATCCTTGGCAACAGGATGCCCGGTAAGCGTTGCCCTCATCTTCCTGCTCATCAAAGCTCCCACGCCTGCCAATTCACCGTCAGTAGGGAAACAAATATAGTAAGCGACTTCGTCAACCGCCATCGAGATGTTCATCAGATCATCTGCGGTGTACACTTTCTGCTCCAGCTTATTTTTCTTTACTCGCCATACAGTTAGCTTCTCGAGCTCGCTCTTGGACCATTCCCACATGCCATGAACGATAGCGTGCCTGTCTTCAGAGTATTGTTCTATCTTCCTATGTTGCTCTACCAGAACATCTCTTCGCTTTCCCGTAGCTTTATCGACGACATGTTCTTTCCATAGTTCACGGACGTGCGACGGCTGCAGATTATTCATCGCTCTAGGCAGATCATCAAGAGAATCCGGATTCAATGCCAGAACTGTCTGCAGAAATATTTCCGATTCTATGGAGCCCCAAGCGGCAACAATTCTTCCGATGAAGTAAAGCTCCCGATCCGAAAGCCCTAGATCGAGTAGACGCATGATGTCAGAACCGTTTTGAGGGGCTTCGTTGTTCACTGTCAGCCTCCGGCATAACCTTCGTCGCCACTTCCAAGGCGAAGCAGGGAGCCAAGGCGAACGCTTCTCCTAATACTTAATCAGTGCTGATGAAGTCAGGAGCGCCGTCTTTCCTTCCCTTATAGCTTGGCACAGCGAAACGAATTTCTCTCTTCGCCGATTGATCGAAAATCACAATCTCGCCGACGCCCTTAAAGATCGCATCGAAGCACTCATCCGTTTTCATGGTCTTCACGCACTCATTTGCATTCTGAAGAGTGACTGCGACCGTGTGCTTCGCAGGAATGAAATACTCCTTCTGAACCAGGAGGGACGAATCGGCAAGAGATCCGCTGCTCTTGTCGGACTGCATAACCTTCACATCCTTTGGAAGGGTTAAATCTTCAGAAGTCGTGTTCTCCAAATCGAATGAGAATGATGTGCCTATGCCGTCCACGTCGAACGTCGAGCCCAAATCCTTCGCATGGCCTATGCCTGCCACTTTGACATTGTGAGGCGTCAGCGCCCTCGTGTTCCAGCTCTTGGGGCGGTCCATAAACCAAATCGATAGGGCCAGGATCGTACCGACGCCTAACCCGAACCCGAGCCCCCACATTGCCGCCCGCACGGCAACGACTTTCCATGAAGTACGAGGCGCTATCTGTTCCATGGGCAAAAGTCTATCAGTCGCCACGTATCTTCCATTGTCCACCCTCACAATTGGAGATACAATCATCGGCCTTGGGGGCGCAGGCTTTCACCACCGATCTTCCCCACGCTTGCTGCGGGCAACATCAATGTCGTTCAGCAAAAATCGCGACCAGACCACCAACCGTCGCGACCCCATCCAGGAAAACGCCGATGTAGACGGGAGGAGTTCTTGGCTCCACGCTGAGTCGCCAATTCTCATTTCGAACGCTTTCGGTCTTGAAAACGTGCATCGGCCCGTTCGCAACCGGAACTTGTGGCGTGGACTTCAGCCTCTCAAACCGTTGGTGATTGACCGCGACAAGGCGCTGGTCAACACGGTTTCGATGAAAGTAGTTGCCGCAGAACAGAAAGGCTAGCTGGACTAGGATTGGCGCTTACGCGGCCTCGTCAAAGTCGTCGGATTCGTCCGTTGGCTCACCTTCGGCGATTTCGGCAAGAATCTCTTCATCTTCATCCGCATCTGATGCGGGGAGGGGAGCCGCCGCTGGTGCTGGCCCCGTATCAAACAGGCTGGCATTGCGCGGTTCTTGTTTCTTCGGGTCGGTGGGCATGGGCACTTGGTTAGTGGACTTTCTTGTCTCAACCGCCGACGCCTCCGTCTTGGCCGTCGCGGTTGTCGCCGCCGTTTTCGACCGGGCCTCCGCCTTTGCGGCCTTGGCCGCGGCCGCCATCTGATCCTTGGCTGATTCGAGCGTGTTCCTCAGTTCCAGATGGGCGCCAACAAACTGGACCAGCGCGGAAGGCAGTTCGGCGTCCAATTCTTCCGCCGTGCCAGCCACGCTTAGTGGAGTGGTGAGCGCGTCGTTTTCGCTTTCGTTGAGCTTGCGGGGAATGACGTTGACGCGGATGGTGTCGTCCTCCAAGCGCGTCAGGATCAGGACAACGGTCCTCTGCCGAAGCAGCGGACCCAGTTCTTTGAACATGGATACACCTTCCTGTGAGAATGAAACTGTGGATTGGATTCCTACTGTTTCCTTTGTCTGGCCTGCGAATGTTTGCGAGTACGCTTCTGGATCTTTTTCCAAAGATCGGGATCGACTCCCAATACACTCATGCGACCTGTCGAAGCGTTGTAGAAGGCTCCGTGATGAGCGAGAGTGCCATAGCGGAAGAGCCGCGCCAGCATAGCGAGTGCGCTTGTCGCCAACACCTGGTTGATGAATGGTTCTTGCCGCTCAAGCGCCTCCGCCGCACTGCAACTGGGCAGCGTGTCCTCGCCTGCTTCCGTATCCGCAATCTCCGGAAAGAGCTCTGCAACGGTTCTCAGCCGAACCGCGCTGCGGTGGTTTGCGGCGTTCAACGGTTGGCCGAGCACATACTGACCACTGCTTGCGTTGTTGCCGAGGTCGAGCCAGTAGACAGTGCTTTCATTCGCTCGGGTGACAGCAGACAGGATGGCTTGCCGCGCCGCCCGTGTATCGACGCAGCCAATCACCAGGTGAGGGCCTGCCGAATTGGTTCTCAGGGAATCCTCGTGAAAATGCTCGGGGTGCGCCTGCCACCTCAGACCCCAGAAGAGATTGACACGGTTGATCAGGACAACGGCCTTCTTCAATCCGACATCGGCCGAGGCAAACGGCTGGCGGACACAGTTGGTTTCAGTAACCTGATCCCCGTCCACCAGCATCACGTGGATGCCTCCGGCATGGCCCCACACTTTCATCGCCTGGTGGAGATAGGGCAGGCCGAGCAGCATAGCGCTGCCATTGCCTCCCGCGCCGATAACCAGCACGCGGAGTGGTTGTCCTCTGCGGCACAATGACTTCGGAAGAGTGTGTTCAGTGATCATGACCACGCCTCTTTCCAGACATGAACTCCTCCACCGTTTCCGGCAACTCGATCAGCGACTCAGCGGGAAACTCCTCTTTGCCGGCGAGTTCCTTCCAAAGTCCCTCGAAGCCGCCGGGATGGCGCGTAAGCCTCCCCACGTTGCCATGCGTAAACTCGCTTTCATAGAAGCTCTGTTCCCATTGGCGAATGGAGGCGACGGTGGAAGCATCCGGCGCCCGCATCGATCCAAGGCAGACGATCCCCGTGTCGTACACATTCCAGTAGGGAGCCACACAAAGCTTGGTATCGGCCGCGGGGCGGCGATTCTCCTTGAGCGCCCGGATCGAGAGCGAATGATCCATCGCCAGCCAGACCAGAGCAGGCTGGGGAAAGATCGCACCATTGATTCCGCCCAAGTCGCCCTGCGTCGTCCCGAAGAACATTTGACTTTTTTGGGCCGGCGTCCACCACGCGATCAACCGTTCGGTGCGCGCGATCACGTTTTCTGGAAGAAACTCAACTGCAACTCGGCCTCCCAAGGCTTGGACCAGCGATTGAACGAATTCGATGGTCAGCGTCTTTGCCGGGCCAAGCCTTGGTTGCTTGGCACAATTGTCTGCGTTCACTTCATGGAGCGTGATGAATGTATTTCCGAAACTGCCGTTCTGGTGTTCCGTCGACCGGTAAATCAGCAGGGCTTCATGCAGCGCGAAGTGATGGTTCTGCCCGATGCTCACGTTGACCTGCATGAGTCTCCTCCTCCATGCCGTTCAGCAGGGTAATCAGACCGGCAAGCTCCATGTTGATCTTGAGAAAGATCGCCATCGTTCGAATCGCCGCGTCAAACTCATCCCCGACCTCCGGCCGAAAGCAGACCGCGCAGGTCGGCTCATTGGTCGTCTCGTTATAGCGTTCCGACTCATGATCGAAGCAAGCCTGAATCGCGTCATTCTCGCGGAAGACCAGCAAGAGGCTCGGCACCGGCGGATCGTCGTATTCCCCTTCGAAGCGCATGACCTGGCCATTCAACCGCGACAGCCGATGAAGCGTCAGCAGCTTCTGAATCCATGTAGAGTACGGCCCATGAAGATGCCTTCGTAGCAGTCTTCGTGCGCTGGGATCAGTCCAGTCCTTCGCGGTCCGGACGGGCTCCGGGGTCGCCTCTTCAACGGGCGGGAACTCATAAGCGGCCCGGCTCTCGGGCTCTTCCTGCTCCATCCACTCATGCAGCTGTTCGTTGTAGCATTCCGCGTCCGTGTGGTCGTAAATTCGTATCCACTTATAGAGCGATCTCCGCAAAAGGTAGTAGAACGCCGTTCCGAGGAATCGCTCCTGCTCTTCGAGTGCGTCCAGTGCAGCTCCAATCTTGAGGAAGCCGCAGGCCTGGAGTTCGAACGCGGCCATCAGCTTGCCTTCGCCAAGAGCTGCGCCCCGCCAATAACCCGTCCCGAGGTCGTCCCTGACTTCAAAGCAATAGTCGATCTTGTCTTTGAGCGCGCCGCCGGAGAACTCCTCAATCAGCTTCTGGATTGCGCTTCGCGCGAAGACCACAGCGACCTTGCCGCTTATTTGCCAGAGTTGCTTGTCGGCGAGGTTCCGCTCCACTAGCGCCAGGCAAAGGCGGTAGAGGCGTTCGCCGTTTGTCTCCAGGCGATAACTTATGGGGATGCGGCGGAGGGAGGGAAGGCTTTCACCGCAGCCCTGTCCCAGCAGCGCTATATCAGTGGCGGCAGCAGTTCGCTTGGGGCTTCGAGAACCGGCATCGTACCGGACGATGATCTCCTTACTGCTTCCGCGACGGCGTGCGCCAAGCTTTGTGACTCTTCGCATTTCAGATGCCTCGCGATGAGCCGGTCGGCTCTTTTGGACGGCTTGCACTCAAGCCGTCGGAGTTCCGCGAGCAGGTGGGTCTGATCGGCTTTCGTCTTCTTCATGATGCGCCGCCTTGTTTCGATGATTCGGGTAGCGACCAACTCCCTTGCAAAGCTGGCACCGAACAGGGACGCGGGAGAAGATCACAACGGGACACCGCTTGGAGTCTCGGGATCAGCCCTTGCTGCCGATGGCCCGGCTGAACGTGTAGCGAAAGGCTTCTCCGGTGTCCTCCGGACCCGCCAGTGTCGCCGTTGCAATCTCGGGGTGCGAGGGAGTGAGGATTTCTCTAACTTGCTCGACGGTCAAGTTCGGACCGGGATCTGGTATACGGATACCGTTGTAGAAGAATTCGCGATGCAGGGCTTCCACTTTCAGGCTGCTCATAAATCAACATCTCCTTGGCGAATTTCGCATAAACTGAACGCGAAGTTTCGACAGAATTTGAGGGTGGAGGTTCGTGCTATCCCAAGTCTCATAATCGAGACCTTGGGGGCACCCGCCGATTGGCGATATTCTGAAGAGAGCGCGGAAATCTTGCCGAAGGAAAGGAAATCCGAATACCCTTCAATCAGGAACCCGCGAAAATGCCAGACAGACCTTACGAGAAGCTCTCGCCGGAGAGCAGAGACAGGATGCTCGAGGAATTAACGCGGTGGCTGGAAGAAGGTTTCTGCCAGCCTAAAATGGAACCTTCTCTCCTCGGTCTGGACTGGTCGTCGTTTGCGACGCGCGAGTTCCCGGAGTACGCGGGTCAGATAAGCTTTGGGAACCCACCGGAGTTTATCTCTTACGCGTTCTCGGCTCTCGATGCCTACGCTACGGCGATGCTTGCAGCTCATTTTTCCTATGGTTCTCTCGGAGTTCTGAACTTCACGTCCAGTCTCAAGCGGCGTGGTCCCGAATCTCAGATGCACCTGGAGTTTACGACGATACCAGAGCGAGACCGCATTAACCCAGACTCGGTAATAGCCGAGTTGCTGCGCTCGTTTCCAAGGCTGTTACAGTCCAAGGGCATCGAAGCAGGCGCCGTCCTTTTTCTGGAGGGCGAAGGATGTGGGATGGAGTTCGAATACCCCGGCCGAATGATGGCCAAGGCATCGCCGTTCCTCCGAGATCGTCCTGATGACCTTTGGCCCCAAGTCACACTCAGCCTCACGCCCACGGATGAACTGAGAATCCGTGCGCAGAATATTTTAGCTTTTCTGCTAAGTTCTATCGCTCTGGAGGGCAATGCACAGTGAGACACTATGAGAAAAGAGTATGAGAATGTGAATGACATGGGGACCGAACAACTCCACCTGACAACAAGGTTTACGAGCGCAGTGGACTACGCACGCCACATCCACATCGAGCGGCGCAAGGGAACGGATATTCCGTATATGGCGCATCTTCTGGGGGTTGCATCCTTGGTTATGGGTGAAACCGGGCACGCTGGATTCCCAGTCACAGAAGACATGGTGATCGCCGCTCTGCTTCATGACGCTGCCGAAGATCAGGGAGGATTGCGGCGGCTGCAGGATATCGAGCAGAACTTCGGCCCTAATGTAGCTCGCATGGTTGAGGGACTTTCAGACAGTCTTTCCGAGGACTCCAGCAAGAAACAATCCTGGCTGGAGCGCAAACAAGCCTATATCGAAAGGCTTCGCGGAGAGCCAGCTGACGTCCAGCTCATCTCCGTTGCCGATAAGATCTATAACGCAAGAGCAATTCTCGAAGACTATCGAGAAATCGGGCCACTGGTATGGGAACGATTCAAGCGTGGGCGGGCAGATCAGATCTGGTATTTTAATGAACTCCTAGCCGTCTACAAGTCGACTGGAACGAGCAGGGTTGTTGAAGAATTTGAGCGTGTAGTCGAAGAGCTCAGGAAAATATCAGCAGCGGAAACGCTTTGATGGGCAACTATGGATCCAGAGAATTCGAGTATTGCGATCTCGTTCGATTCTCAGGGCCTAGTCTCGACGAGATCGGTTGCAACCCGTCCTTCATGAGCATCCGCTGGTTTGACCACAATTGAGGCACGTATAGCAGGTTCCGCTGGGCTTCATCAGGCCGCCACACGCCACACAGGGCGGAGCGTCGCCAATGTCATAGAGTAACTGTGAGTCGTCGAACGGGCCGGGTGTCGGCTCTCCAGCAGCGCCAATCTCGCCATTGCCCTGGCCGAATAGCGAGAGTTGTTTCCCGGATAGAAACCTCAACTCCATAAAGCGGAAAAGATAATCCATGATGGACTTTGCGTACCCGATCTGCGCGTTGCCGGTCCAGCCAGAGGGTTCGAAGCGAGTATGCGAAAGCTTGTCGCAGAGCACCTTCAGAGGTACGCCATGCTGAAGGCTGACCGAAACCACGGTGCCGAAGCACTCCATCAAACCTGCAATGGTTGATCCGGCTTTTGCCATTCGGATAAAGATCTCGCCCGGCTGACCGTTGGGGTAGAAGCCGACCGTCAGATAGCCTTCATGTCCCCCGAACGCGAAGTGATGTGTGATCGCCGAACGCTCATTCTGCAATCGGTGGCGACTCGCCGCGGGCGGACCCAGGATGTCAGACGCAGCTCCTGGCGCTCCCTCTGCCAACCTGCTTCGATCTTCAACGCTGGCCGGGTCGGACGATTTCGAGTCTTCTGCACCGCACTCTTGGGGCGTCGGTTCAAAGGTTTCCATCTCGGGCCTCCTGCGGTGGCGGGGATACTTGCGCCGTCCGTTCCGCCGCGTCATTGTGAGGTTTGTACCCCCAGACAGAAATCCGGTCAAATGACTCGGAAGGCGCTCGATTGGAGTTCGAGACGGCTTCAGAACAACGAGCCCTGAACAGGCGTGACAGAAGTCTGATCCACTGGTGGAGAAGCAAGCTGGAGTTCCTGATCCCGCTCTGCCACCGGCATCCTGTACTTGCTTTCCAACTGCCTGAGCATCGCAAGATCGGATGCCTGCTGCTCTTCTGCCAGACGCAGTTCATACCGCGCAAGGTAGTTGCGGTCGACTATTTCTCGCTGGATCGCCCTCTCGACATCGGAAAACGTGTATTCCGGCTCTCCGTAGCAGGGGAATCGCAGCGTGTGTTTCAGGAACCGCACCTGAGCGGCTAGAGTTGAAAACCACTCCTCGTGGAATTGAGTGCGGTTGTAGTGCGCAATGTGCCCGAAGCACATGGAGAGGCGGTTGTAGAAACTTTTTGTGAAGAGCGCCGACGCCCACTCCGATTCAATAAAGCGCAGCAAGGTATTCCCAAACTCCGCCTTGTCCGCAGCTGTTGAGAACTTCGTTGCTGTGAAGTCCGACGGGAGAAATGGCCCCTTGGGCATGGTGATCTCCACGCAAAGGAAAAGGGCCAGCCGCAGCCGACCCTCTTCCTTGCCTTGGTTGAGACCATAACGGTCTCGCTGGAACATTATCCCAATGGATACGCTATCACCCGTGCATGCTGAAGACTAGCGGTTCCAGGGGAGATTGATGGCTCTGTCGCCGTCATGCTGCCGCTTCGCCCATCGCCCTCAGCTTGCGGTATACGGTGGTCTTGCCGATTCCGAGCAACCGTGCAGCTTCGAGAGGTCTGCGATTCGATCTCTCGTAGGCTGCAACGATCATCGCTCGCTCCACCTCGGCCATAGTCGGAAAGACTCCCGTCTCTGGAACCTGCGCTAAGACGAGTGGAGCTACTGACGCTACGCACTGCTGCGTCAACCGCTCGGTTGCCGTCGAGATCAATCTGGAAGCCTGTTCGAGCTTCTGAAGGCATTGCGGGTCCTGCCGAATCACGACCTTCTCCACTACGCGCTCAACAATCCTCACGATCGGCTCAGGCAGAGCCGTCCCACAACGCCGGCAACTGGCTCGATCGCTCCATTGGACGAGTTCGCAACTGCGGCAACGAACCTTATCCCGTTCCTCGTTCATGATGTCACCTCTCAAGTTGAAAACGTCCTGGCTCAGTCGAAGAGGCTGAGCTGCACGTTAGTTTCTGTGGCGGTTGGCCAAAGTGCGGTCTTCTTCCGCTTCTTTGGTGGCGAGCTCGGGTCCAACAGGTGGATGCCGAATGGCGCCGGAGCCCGTTCTGCGGCGATCAAGCCCGGCAGGTCGGGCACCAGGTCGGATTCCTCTTCGGGTTCCGGTTCCACGGCAGCCGGGCGCGGCAGCACTTTGTCGCGTTCGTGGCCGAGGTCCCGCCACACAGCATCGGCGGATTCTCCGACACCGGCCTTTTCGACCAACTCCCGCGCCATCGCGCTCATCAGGTCTTCGTCGGTGTCGAGCGCTTGCAATCCTTCGCCCGAGAACTTGCCCTCCATCATCAGCGCGACCAGCATCTTCTTGCCCATCAATCGGAGGCAGATCTCCTGCATCGTCCCGGAGTAAGTCACGAACTTCACCCGCACTGGGAGTCTCTGTCCGATGCGCCACGATCGGCGGCTCGCCTGACGCAAAGTATGCAGCGAGTATCCGGTCTCGTAGAAATAGAGAGTTGGAAAGGCAAGCAAGTCCAATCCCGTCTCGACCAGCTTGGGATGGCAGATCACAACCTGGACGCCGGCCTTCAACTGCCGGTCGTACCAATCCTCTCGTTTATCGGTGGCTACAGATGAGCGGAGAATGGCGACGCGGATGCCCTCTTGCCGCAGAACAGCCTCCAATCGCAGAGTGACGTCTTTCTCGCCCGTATAGGTGGCGTACACCTGGCAGCGCCGTCCCTGCCTCAGCTCCTCTTTGACGTCGGCGATCAGCGCGCGCTCCTTTGCGTAAAGAGCCTCCCGCGTGAGGTTCTCCGGTTCAGTCACCAGGAACTTCACATACTCCTTCGTTTGCGGATCGAAGGCCCGCGCCCAAATCTCATCGAAGTCGTAGGGATGATCGGGATAGAGCAGGAGCGTGTTGAGCAGGATGCTCATCAGGCTTTTGTTTCCGCGATGGGCTTTCATCGCGGAGCGAATATCCTCCTCCAGCTGCTCGTAGGCTTGCTGAAGGACGTCGTCCATATCGACTGAGATGACGCTCTCGTCGTATCGCGGCAGATTGTCCGAGATGTCCTCAAGTGACAGAAAGGCTGTCGTGGTCATCAAGAACTTGCCGAAGAGCATGGGCGAGGCTCCGGGCTTCCGCAGAACCCGGACCGTCTTCTTGGTTGCCCTCGAACAGGCGTTGTCCGCCTCTTCCACCTTCTCGATGGTTTCGAGAACGCCGTACTGCTCCTGGAAGTCCCGCCGGCCTTGCCCTCCGTATGCGAAGCCCTCGCGCACCATCGCGTGCGGCTCCATGCGGTAGAAGATGTTGAAGAGGTCGTCGGCGTAACCGCCCATCAGCGTTCCTGTGAGCGCGATCAATCTTTGCGCCGCGCGTCCGAGCACACCAAGTCCGTTCCCTTGCGCCGTGTCGCCGGCTAACTGATGCAACTCATCGGCGATAGCGAAATCAAACCACCCGCGCATGTAGCGCCCAATGTACTCGATTGGCGCCATGCGTTGAATGCGCGTCCGGTCAGCTTGCCACAGCGCGGAGAAGCGTGTGGTGCCGCCGCGGGGCGCGGTCAAAGCCTCCGAGACCTTGAGTTTGTCAGTAAAGTCAAGCGCGGTAAGCTTCTGCATCTCGGAGTCGAGGATGGCAACGCCGGAATCCGGATTGACGACCCCGCCCAGATTCGGTCCGGACTTTGCCTTCAGGTAGACGTGCTCCCAGAAGTAACCCAGCTTGCCCTTGTCCTTGCCCGTGATAAAGAACGTCGGCCCAGGGAAGCGCTTCCGCCATTCCTTGCGGCCCATGCGCCGCATATCGGACAACGCCAGTCGCTTGCCCTCGTACACCGTCCTGCCCTTGCTGAGCTTCACCTCGCAGATGCCATGCTGCCGGCTGGGATCGCCGCCATTGCGCATGTCCTCGATCAGGAAAGTGCGTGTGCGTGGGATGGTGAGCAGGACCTCGCGCGCCCATTTGTGCGTGATGTGCGAGGGGCACATGACCAGCGTGGCGCTGGGGCGTCCCTCCGTGAGAACGTGGATCGTGCCGAGCGCCATGAGGGTTTTGCCCGCGCCGCATTCAGCGACGATGCGCGCAGCTTTTGCTGTGCGCAGATATTTCGCTGTACCGGTGATGGCAAGCGCCTGAGCCGGGAGCGCCCTGCGCAGAAGAGCTGTCAGTGCCGGTGCAACGGGGTCTTTGAAGTTCTGCAGTGGCGGATAGGTTTCGAGAATGCGCGAGCCCAGTTCAGCTGCGTGGGCGCGCAGGTAATCGAACGAGGATTCCATGCGGATACCTCACAAGGGAACACTTTGGGGAGAACTCAGTCGATACTTTGGAAATTAGATGGAAGGTGCTGGTGAAAATGCGGGAACAGGAGCCAAATTGCCGACAATTCGACAACACACCAGGAACTCGGAAACACAGAGCGACAGAACTCTTCAATGAGCGTCACGGTCTGTCGGCGTTCTTCTGCTCAGGATTTCTTGCGCGATGCCGACTTATCAGAAGTGATCTATGGGGGCAAAATCTTCTGATCTTTCCCAGGTCAAAAATCGAGACCTGGGCCATACTCGCCGGTCTGCGCTTTTATACTTCCATCCATGCCACCGCCATGCATTTTCTGCGACCACGACTCCGGTAGTCCCGAGCATCTTTGGCCGGACTGGATGCACAACACCGTCAAGTTCGCGCCGATCAACATGCAGGAGGCCGACGGACCCGTCATCACGGGACAAGACCCCGAACAAACAATCACCACGGTCTGCCACGAATGCAACACCGCCTGGATGAGCCTTATCGAGCATAAGGCCAGCACTCGGTTGAAGCCGATGCTTCTCAATCAGCAAATCGAGATCGACCGGGGCGGGATGAAGTTGCTGACCCAGTGGGCCGTGCTCCGCGCGATGGTCTTCGAGTCGATCAAGCCTAAGAGCGGCAACGAACAATTCTTCACACGTGAGGAACGGGTCGCCTTCAAAGCGAACCAGACTGTTCCCGAGCGGACGCGGGTGTGGGTTGGTGCGCTCGATAATTCTCATATCGGCTATCACGGAACCGACTACGCCATGTGGAAGTCGGCCACTGATCACACACGGATCGGAACAGGCAGCGTCGGCACGATTTATGCCGGCCACATCATCATGCAGACCGTCACCGAGCACATTCACCCGCCTTACGTGGTGCAGCCTGGACCGATCATTGCACCTCTGCCAGGGCCCGCGGATGAGCGTTTCGTTGAGATTTATCCCAAGCAGCCGATCAGAGTAATTTGGCCAACGAAACCGTTCACCGACGAAGGCCCGCCCGGCATTCTGGCGGTGCGAGATCGGTGGCATCAGGGCGAGAAGGTTTCACAGATCAAAAACGCGTAATCAGGATGAAGAAGTGAAGGACGAAGACGAACTCAAAGAGTATTTGAGGGGAACGAAATTTGAGCCGGTTCTTGATCGTCTGTCAAAGCGAGCTGAGAACGGCGATGCGAGAATGCGCAAAGGGCTCTCAAAAGCGGAGAAGCAGCGGATGCTCGAGAAACTTCAAAGCCTAAAAGTGCAACTGGAATCGCTCAGGCTGTGGGCCGCGGCAGATGAGGTCGGGACGGCAATGGACCTCGTCCGTCGGCGCAAGTCGTATTAGGTTTACGCTGGCGTCGCTCGCTACCTGTTGCCCTGCTGCCGCAGGCGGCTAGAACGGATAGTCGATCAGATCCCACTCAAACCCTTTCCCTGCCACCGGAGGGGTTGGAATGTAGGTGTCCCTCGGGTATTTCAGCAGATCAACCTCGAGAGTAAAGACGTTTTTAAGCAAGTCACTTTTGTCCTGCCCTATGGTGATGCCGTAGCCGAACTGCGCGTAGAACATCACAACCGCGGCGCCGACCGCGTGGACCGCGCGCTCTAGCGTTGCGACCCCAAGGTTTTGTTCGCGGTCGTGCTTCGTCTTGTTATAGGCGTCGTACCACTCAAGCGACTTTGTCGGCTGCGCTGCGTCCCAGTCTTTGAACGGTGTGAAGCCGGGGAAGTCCGGGTAAGACCGCAGCGTAAGGTTGAAGCTGTCGAGCCGCATCGGTTTGAGAAGCTTCACGTAATCGTTCGTCGTGAAGCGGTCCCGGACATACCCATTCGCTTTAAGGACGGCGGCCCAGGATGCCTCGACCTCCATCGCCGCGAGCAGGAGCAGTTCCCGAATTTTGTGGCCGTAGGTTTGCAGGTTGGACGGTCCCGGCTCGACGGTCTCGAATATGTCCTGCATCTTCGCGAGTAGGAGCTTCAGAGCGACGAAGGATTGCGTGAAGGCCTTTTGGTCAATCGCCCCTTCCAGCTTCCCCATGACAAGCACACGGCGGGAGATTCGTTTGTAGGCGGTTCCTGGCTTGTAGTCCGATTCCTCCGATGCAGCGTCACCGAAAATCCCGAGTATCCAGGTCTTCAGCGTCGGCAAGTCTTGCGGCGTGATAGGAACCGCCAATGAATCAGCGCGAGGCGTATCAATGCCCGTGTATGTCCACTGACTTCCGGAGAGAAAAGCCACTCCATGCGAGAAGGTATGGATTGCAGCGTTCGTGGGTTTGCCATTGTTGAAATTCCGAAAGAACACGGTGGAAGGCATGGCCAATGATAGACAGCCGCACCCGCTCTGCGCATCAAGCCCTCCGACAAGAAGACTTCCTTTCGCTGCCGCGAACAGGAAATTGCTTCTCGGCCCTCCGGGCTTCTGGGCGTTACCGGTCCTAGCACCGCTATAGCCGAAAATCGACTGAAATGTTTGGGATCAGTCCCAAGAAACGCGCTTGTCGCCGGGGAGGGATTCTTGATTAATGCGTGATCGCTGCATCGCTCAGGGAGCGGCTCTGAGTCTCTCTTCGGCGAGATTCAAACCTTTTGCAATTAAAGAACGGACTATCAGGAAACTGGCAGACAAGAGCCTATCAATCCCGCTGTCGAAGGGGCCGGAAACAGTGATGCCGACAGGGCGAATCGAGGCCAAACAATCGGCCCATTCCTCTCCGGAAAGCTCAGAACAAAGGAACGCAGGCCATCCCCGATCCACTCAAGTACTTCGTCGGTCGTCGCAGAGATCAGTACCGGTTGGCAACCGATGCCGTCGATCTCCTCGATCTTCTTTTTTCCCTCGACGATCCCAAGGATGTGCTCTGCCCATGCTGGATCGGCAGGCAGCCCAAGGAAGCTCACCAGCGTGGCCCAAGCCTCCTCGCGACGGTATCGCAATAGGATCGTCCGTCCCGCGCTACCATTGGTGTGGAGTTCCTGGGACACCGCCAGCAGATGGCGTACAGGATGTTTCCGGCCCGGCAAAGTCACTGCCCCTTTGTAGCAGGAGGCATGTTCGCCGAGGGTCACGTCCTTTGTCGTGCCGTCGGGCAATGTCAGGCTGAAGGCGGCCTTCTCGTGAACTGCCGCCGTGATTGCGCCGACATCCGAATCATTGCCGAAGACGCTCAGAAGATGCGCCTGCCGATCTTCCCCTATATAGCGATCGACCCGCAGGCGAATTCGGGTAGATGCCTTTTCCGTGAAGCGCACGTATTCAAGCAGCCCGAACCGCAGGTGTGCATTCTCCATCGGCTTCGTCCTCCTTTTTCGCCGGTGTCTCAGTGAGCTTCAGCGTCCTCCCATCAGCGTAGACCAGGTACAACTCATTGGCCCACCGCTCTCGGTGGTGAATGATCTCGGCGTCTCCGTCCTGTTCCACGAACGTCGTCACATGCTTGACGGAGCGCCAGCGGGCTATGTGCCGGTCGTCTCCCTGGCCGAAGACGCCGTTCAAGAGACCCGCGGTACACAGAAGCCCGACATGGCCACCATGCAGCGGCGTGATGGGTCGGCCAGTCGCAACGTCCTCATGCGGCATCAGCAGCGGCGCCGCCTGTTTCCATGCGCCCGATTGCGGCAGCAAGTCTTCCAACAAGTCGTAGGGAAGGCCGCGATAACTCAGCTCCGCCGCGCCAGACGGAGGAACGGAATAGGGCAGGCACGCGCCCGGCTGCAACTCAGGAAGTCCAAGAAAGCTGCCATACAGGCCAACGCTCAAAAGCTGCCGCTTATTGTTCTCAACGGCCGCTCCTCTGACGTCGTGCCGCAGGCCCAGTACCGCGATTTGCCGGTACTGGACCGAATCGGGATCGGTCATGCGAAAGACGGCGAGACTGGCGAAGTGGGAACTCAGGATGCCGGCGCAGTCGTGCAATCGCTCGAACGGGATCACCAGGATGAGAACGCCCTCCATTGCCAGCCAGCGGTAGGTATGTTCCAGGAACACGGCCTCCATGCGACGATTGGCAATCGAGCCGATCTCCGAGTCATAAGGCGGATTCAGATAAAGGAGCGAGAAGGATTCGGGACGCGCAATAGCGTCGAAGGCATTCCCGTGGATGGTCTCGATGCCGTTGGCGCTTGCAATCCGTGCGCGTTCGGCGTCGAGTTCGACGCCATAGCGCCGGACGGGAGCTTCGCTGGTCACGAGTTGCAGCGCAGTGCCTTGCCCGACGCAAGGGTCGATCACCGAAGCCGGCTCAGCGAAGTGGAGCAGAGCGCGAAGTTTGACTCCCTCGGCTTCCGGCAATGGGTAGTAGCCCATTTTCAGGCGCGCGACATTCCGCATGGATTCACCTCGCCTCGTGGAATGGAATTTGTGAGATAAAGCAATTTGTGGCCGCGAATAAAGCATATGTTGGCCGCACCATATCATCGCCTCAGAACTCCAGAAGCGAGTACCTGCGGTAGACCGAATCCGCGTGGCGCGTCCACAGGGTTCCTGTACCGAATGGAAGACACAGGGTTTGGCAACTCAGGCGCCCGCAAGACTCTCGGTATCTCAACGTAGAGCTTCAGATCCCAACAGCTGCTCGCATCCAGCCCCTCGCCGGCCAAGATATGCTTTATTTCCGGCCGAAATATGCTTTAAATCACAGAATTTTCAAGAAATGCGCCCATGAGCGAGCTTCAGGTTTCCGATCGGGATGAGCGCGTCGGGCTGTACGCCCCAAGCGATCAACCCGCGACTCGCTTAATTTAACCGAAGAGCATAATTGCGCATATAAAACAGAATAGGTATTCTGTATTATATGCAGGACGGAAAAGCAAGCAGAACAGCTCAGTACATGGCTTTCTTCAGGGCGTTGGAGACGCAGGGCCGCCCAGCCAGTCGCCTCTTCGATGATCCTTACGCATTGGCTTTGCTTTCGGGCACGCTACGCACTTTCGCTCGCCTGGCACATTTCCCCATATTGGGTAAATTGGTTCACGGTGTCTTGGACTTGGGATGGCCGTACACACGTAGCTCCGGCGTGGTGCGAACGCGGGCGATCGACGATTGGGTGCGCCAAGGCATCAGAGGAGGAACCCGCCAACTGGTGCTGCTCGGAGCCGGATTCGATAGCCGTGGGCTCCGGCTGGAGGAGGCGAAAGCAATCGCGGTCTTCGAAGTGGACCACCCTGCAACACAGCAGGAAAAGGAAAAGCGGCTTCAGGTCTGTATCGGGCTGTTGCCAGCCAATATCCGATACGTAGCCGTCGATTTCGAAAAGGATAACCTTGAAAGGAAGCTGATCGAAGCGGGTTTTGAGCCCGGATTCCCGGCCGTTGTGGTGTGGGAGGGCGTCATCAGTTACCTGACCGAATCTGCGGTGCAAGGTACGTTCGCCCTGCTGGCCCGGCTACTTGCTCCATCCAGTAGTCTCATCTTCACGTACATGCACAAGGGCGCGGTGGATGGCTCCAGAGCTTGCCCCGGTGGCCGCCGCTGGCGTTCCTGGGTCAGCTTCAGCGGAGAACCCTTCATTTATGGTCTCGATCCGGATACGCTGGCGGACATGCTCAAACCCTTTGGATTCCTGTTGCAGAGCGACGCATCAACGGAGGAGATCGCAGGACATTACTGCCGGCCGCTGGGCCGCAGGGAGCCGGGATCACCGGCGTACCGGGTGGCCATCGCCACTCGTGTGGAGAATTAACGGTGCCAAAAATCAGCGAGGAAAAGCGACAGGCACGGCAGGCTCAGATCCTTAATGCTGCAACCCGGTGTTTTGCCCGCGATGGTTTTCATCGGACCTCGATGGAAGACATCGTCCGGGAATCGGGGTTAAGCCCCGGCGCAATCTACTGCTACTTCCGCGGTAAACACGACATGGTCGAAGCGATCTCCGCGGAGCGCCATGCCCGCGATCAGGCACTATTGGCGGACCTCATTTCCTCGCCGAGCTTGTCCGAAGGCATGGATCAAGTCGCACACGCCCTCTCTCAAATGCTGCAGGACCCGAAAGAGAGGCAGCGGCGCAAGGTTTCGATTCAGTTCTGGGCCGAGTCTCTGCACGACGCCAGAATTCGGAAAGTGGCGGATCGTGGGATGCGGCAGCGGGACCGCCTTACAGCGGCGCTGAAAAACGCGCAGAAGAAAGGAGAGATTCCCGGATCTCTCGACGCCGATTCCGTCTCGCGAGTGATGTTCGCTCTCCTGCAGGGCTTCATCCTGCAGCAGGCATGGGAGCCTGGACTGGACATCCCCGCCTACGTGACGACTGCCATGGCCCTGCTCAGATCAGCCTTTTCTCAGCCTGGTCACAATCCTAGTCGCAGATATCGCAAAACCACATTGATGGCTGCGCCTCAAGTCAGTTAGCGCCCAATCGCCGAGTGTCAAATCACGGCTCCCAGCAGCCTGACCGCTATGCGGCCAATGCGAGTGCCGGAACCGGACCTGGGTCCCATGGCCCTGGGATCAGAGGAGCCAATCTGACGATCTGCTCTGATCCGCATAACCCACACCGCTGCCGGGCCGAAGATGAGACCATCTTACAATTCTCACAATAGACGGCTTTCTGCAGGGGAATCGATACAAGGCCGGGCTCCGTTCGAATCATCCGTACATTGCACATAGATCCTCCAGGTATCGACCGATGCCGGTTACGCTCGGGGCTCGCCGTTTTCGCGACGTGCCTTTTCGCGTTGCTCAATCAACGACTTGTGCAGGTCAGCGAGTTCATCGACCGTATCCGCTCCGCCGACAGGTTCATCTTGTCCTGAACCCAGCCATGGAAAGCGTTCTTCAAACAGAGCCAGGACCCGTTCAACAAATGTTTGGGGACGCTCTTCATTGGCTCCCATTCAAAGCTCCTTTGGCGTAGCGACTCATCCATCAAATTGGAGGAGTTGTGGCGTGTGTGACGTTTTGTAGTTATCGAGGTAGACAGCCCACCGTGAAGGGTCCGAGACAGGTCCGGGGCGCGACGTATCATCTGCGCCTTGCGTGTGACACCTCCGCGCCGAAAGGGCGGGGGTACCGCACGACTCTTCGGCGTTCAGGCGGCAGGTTGCCCGGCCAGTCCTTCGAGTTCCGAAACCAGATGCTTGAGTGCTTCGAGATTGCTGATTGTTGTCATTGACCCGATGTGCAAGCGATCGAGCACGGAGACGAATTGCGTATCGCCGATCGACTCGGCCAGGGAGTGCGCCTTGCGGATTCCCCGTGCGGCCCGCTCCATCGCCTCTGCGACATTCGTCTGAAGCTGCGCGTTGGGGATGGCGTTCGCCTTCTGCGTTCGCGCGACACGCCACAGTATCTCGCCGTAAATTGGATCGCCGAGAATGCGCCGAAAGCCTTCGA
>NZ_JBAUUO010000030.1:0-30889 GCF_049582745.1 Occallatibacter sp. | reverse complement strand
TCCGCACATCCACTGCGTGGTGCCCGGCGGCGGACTCGCGGCAGACCACTCGCGCTGGATCGCATCGCGTTCCAGATTCCTGTTGCCGGTCAAGGTGCTCAGCCGTGTCTTCCGCGGCAAGTTCGTTGCCGGCCTGCGGCGCCTCCTTGCCCGCGATCAGTTGCGCTTCTTCGGTGAGTGCGTGCCACTTCACAACCAGAAGCGCTTCGCCATCTTCCTGCGCACGCTTTACCGCCAAGACTGGATTGTCTATGCCAAGCCGCCTTTCGGCGGCCCCGAACATGTGCTGCATTATCTGGCTCGCTATACGCACCGCGTCGCCATCTCCAACCATCGCCTGCTCTCGGTCTCAGCTGCTGAGGTCTGCTTCCGTTGGAAGGACTATGCCCATCACGGCAGGCAGCGCACACTGACACTTGACTCCGAAGAGTTCCTGCGCCGCTTTGTACAGCATGTGCTGCCACGAGGCTTTCCCCGTATTCGCTACTTCGGCTTCCTCGCCAACCGCAGACGAGCTCGCATGCTGCCACTCTGCCGCGCTCTGCTTCACCAGCCGCCGGCTCAAGAAACACCACTCCCCGTAAAGCCTTCGCTGCGGACGTGCCCGCACTGCCATGGACTCATGCTTCTGGTTGATCGGATAACCGCCGCACAGGTCTCCTTCGCCGAACACAAGATGGAACACCGACTTGATTCTTCCTAGCTGTTCGACCAACGCGGCCTTCACCGTTTGCTTCATGGCACGCCTAATGAAAGTGTGCCTCAGGTCAGAAAAATGGCGTTTCTTATCCGCACCGGTCGTCGTTCTCCAGCGTCTACTTCATCCACTTGCGCACCCCGCAGAGATAGCTTGGCTCATTCACCAGCTGCACTCGTTCAGATCGCACAGCCTAGAGCGATGAAAAACCCATAGCCAACTTCCTGCTCCCATCGCGCCAGCGACTTCCTTCAAACCGCTCTATCCGACCTGCTCCGCGCTGTCTCCTGCCACCCCTCACGCCTGATCGCGGAGCAGCTCCGATAGAGTCCTGACGTTATTCGGCCAGATGGATTCAAATCTTCGAGCAGGCGGCAATACAGACGATTCACTCTCTGTGGCCCCGCCGAAGATCCGGGCCGCTGCGAGGCCCGGGTTGACACCCCGGGTCTGAACGTGAATAACTGACTTGTTTCAAATTACTGATTCGACGATTTCAGAACGGATAAAGTCATGCCCAATCATGCCCGTCTACAAGCGATCGCACTTGGCGCTCTCGCAGGTTTCACAATACTCGGCTTCGGCCAGAAGCAACCTTCAAGTGGCGCGGAGGCCAAACATCCTTGGATGGACACGTCACTACCGATCAGCCAGCGCGTTGACGATCTCATCGGGCAGATGACTCTTGAGGAGAAAGTCCAACAGATGCGCGACCATGCGCCCGCCATTCCGCGACTCGGCGTGCCGAAGTATGACTGGTGGAACGAAGGGCTGCATGGAGTCGCCTTTTCGGGTTACGCGACCAACTTCCCGCAAGTCATCGGGATGGCCGCGACCTGGGATACTGGGCTCGTGCACCAAATGGCTGAGACCATTTCGACCGAGGCCCGTGCCAAATACAACCAGGCTATGCGGGAAGACCACCATGAGATGTTCTTTGGTCTTACATTCTGGGCGCCCAACATCAACATCTTCCGCGATCCGCGTTGGGGCCGAGGACAGGAAACGTATGGCGAAGATCCTTTCCTCACCGGTCAGATGGGAGTCGCCTTCGTCACCGGGATGCAGGGAAGCGACTCGACGCATCTCAAGCTGGTTTCGACCCCTAAGCACTTCGCGGTTCATAGTGGACCTGAGAGCACCCGTCACCGCGCGAACATCGAGATTTCAGCCCACGACCTCGAAGATACTTACTTGCCTGCCTTCCGCTCTGCAGTGACAGAGGCACATGCCCAATCTGTGATGTGCGCATACAACTCGATCGATGGTGCTCCCGCTTGCGCGAACGAAATGCTGCTCAAAAAGCATCTTCGCGATGCGTGGCACTTTGATGGCTATGTCGTAAGTGACTGCGCAGCCGTAGCTGATATCTACAGCGGCCACCATTTCGCAAGTGACATGGTTCACGCTGCGGCCGACGCTGTGAAGGCCGGCACGGATCTTGAGTGCGGCTTCGGCGAGGGTCAGGCGTTTCCTGCTCTTGTAGATGCCGTGCACCAAAACCTGATCACCGAGGTGCAGATCGATACTGCGCTGCGCCGTCTCTTCACCGCCCGCTTCCGTCTGGGGATGTTCGACCCGCTCGCCAGCTACGCTTACGGCCGGATTGGAATGGAGGAAAACAATTCTCCTGCTCATCGCCAGCTTTCGCTGACGGCCGCGCGCGAATCCATCGTGTTGCTCAAGAACAATGGCGGAGTGCTTCCGCTTAAGCGTGGCCTGCATAGGATCGCCGTAATTGGCCCCACCGCAGAGTTGGTTCAGTCTCTCCAAGGAAACTACAACGGACCACCACCGAGTCTGGTGTATCCCCTAGTTGGAATCGAAAAACGCTTCGAGTCTGCCAAGGTTGCGTACGCCATGGGATCAAGCCTGGCGGAAGGCTTTGCCATGCCTATCGAGCACACGGCGCTGCATCCTTCTAAAGACGACAATGAATTTGGCCTTAAGGGTGAATACTTTGCCACGGAAGATCTGAGCGGCACTCCCGTGCTCGCGCGCGTGGATAGAAACGTCAATTTTAACTGGGACAAGGTCGTCCCCGTGAACGGGCTCAAGCGCAACAACTACTCGGTCCGCTGGAGTGGCATTTTCACGCCGCCCGCCCCTGGCGACTACAAGCTGGGTGTGCGAATCAACTACTGCTATGCCTGCGAGAATGCGGAGGGTTTCAGGCTCTTCCTCGATGACAAGCTCTTTGCGCAAAGTGATTCGAAGAGTGGCGAACGCGGGGCGGTACTTGAATCGCAAATCCACTTCGACAATACAGAGCCTCACCCAATCCGGCTGGAATACCTTCACAAGACGGGCACTGCCGGAATCGATCTCACCTGGCAGGCGCCCGCTGCGGTCCTTCGGGAAGAGGCGCTCAATCAGGCAAAAGGCGCAGACGTGATCATTGCCTTTGTCGGGCTTTCTCCTTCGCTCGAGGGAGAGGAGATGCCCGTGAAGCTTGAGGGCTTCTCAGGTGGGGACCGCACGGAGATCAAGCTTCCCGCGGTTCAGGACGAACTGCTCAAAGCGCTGACCTCAACCGGCAGGCCGGTCGTCGTGGTCCTTCAGAACGGATCGGCACTCGCGGTCAACTATGCAGCAGAGCATGCCGCTGCCATTCTGGAGGCGTGGTACCCCGGGGAGGAAGGTGGAACTGCGATTGCGGAGACTCTCGCGGGTGACAACAATCCTGCTGGCCGCCTGCCAGTCACCTTCTATCGCTCTCTGTCGCAACTTCCTCCCTTTGAGGATTACGCGATGAAACTCCGCACCTATCGATACATGACAGAAAAGCCGTTGTTCCCCTTTGGGCACGGACTCAGCTACACGACCTTCAGCTACGGCGACATCAAACTATCCGCAAACAGCGTCAATGCCGGCGATTCTCTTCATGTGAAAGGTGAAGTGAAGAACACAGGGAAGGTAGCCGGTGATGAAGTCGTCGAACTGTATCTCTCTCAACCTCAAACGGACGTTTCACCCCGAATCGTCCTCGCTGGCTTCAGGCGGCTCCATCTCACCCCGAGCCAATCAGCAGATGTTGAATTCACTCTGGATTCAAGGACCCTGTCCGAGGTCGACGTCGATGGGAAACGCGTCGTTTTGCCCGGCGAATACAAGATCTTCCTCGGCGGGACACAACCCGGGAGCGAATTTCAATCACGTGTGGCCACTTTTACGATGAATGGCAAGGTCGAGTTGCCGAAATAGCGAAAGCGCGATTTAGAATTCCGCTACCGGACAGACCTGACCCCTTGAGAGCGCGTGGCCGCGCCTTGAGCGCTGCCACGTCGCTCAACTCAGCAACCTTCCTGCCATCTGGGTGTGACTGTCCAATGCCTCTCATGCAGATTCGAACAAAACGAAGAAATTGTTGCCGCTCCGGTGACGAAGGTTGCGGGGCCTTCTTCTAAGGCTCCAAGCCTAGCTTTTCCGAATGGAATTCCCGGCCCGGTTCAAATCTCCTGCTGGGAGCTGAGTAGCCATATCACTTTCTTCGAGCATAGGCACACTCCTACTGCCATTATCCCTCCAAGAAATCTTGAGGATTCAAGCGACTTCTCCGTTAGCCGAAGCGGGCGATCGTAGATCCACCCGGTTTCCAATTGCAGGTGTCCTCAAGGCGGGCTTAAGATTCTTTACGCAAGCTGAAGATGGGGGCGTGCATTGCGAAAGCTGGCTGTTCTCCTTTTCCTGGTGCAGACAGCCGTTCCCGTCCCAGTCCATGCGACAAGGCCTGTCACGATTCAGCAGTTGACGCGTGTTCTGAGGTCGGCGCGCGGTAAGTCAGATGCAAAAGTATCACAAATGCTTTCCGGCCTGGAATTAACTGAACGGCTGAGCGCGGAGAGGCTTTCAGGTCTGGAGCCGGAATTGCCGGGCCTGGAGTCTCGACGGTCGCTAGTACTGCTTGCTGACCTGTCAGCGTTTCTTCCTCCTCCTGCAACGGAGATTCCTGCTGCTGCGATGCCCGATCTGGCAACTCAACGTCAGGTGATTTCGCGGGTCGTGGATTATGCTTCCAAAACGATTCATCAGTTGCCCAACTTCATTGCAACGAGAGATACGATCCGGTTTGAGGACAACCCTGCAGAGCAAACAGTATTTGCCTCGCTGGTCCCCTACAAGCCGCTGCACGCGGTGCAAGAGTACAGTAGCACTGCGTATTACCGCGACGGTGACGAAGTGGACTCTACCTCGTCGGGAGACAAGAGACCGACGTTGCCGACGCGCGGATTGATCACGTCAGGAGAGTTTGGGCCAATCATCAGTACAGTGCTACTAGATGCCGCCAAAGGCCAGATGGCCTGGAGCCATTGGGAGGTAGGCAGATCAGAACCGCTCGCAGTCTTTCGCTTCCGGATCTCCAGGGAACAATCGCACTACAAGTTGAAATTCTGCTGTGTTGCCGGCGAGGGCGCCGATGGAGTTATCGAGCGATCCACCGGCTATCACGGCGAGATAGCCGTCGATCCGACAAGTGGTGCAATTTTCCGACTCAAGTTGCAGGCTGACTTGGAGAGGGACGACAAGATCATGCGTGCCGACATCCTCGTCCAATATGGCGCAGTCGAGATCGGCGGCCAAACCTATATTTGTCCTGTGAAGAGCATCTCTATCTCGGTTGCTCCGCTATCGCGCATGATGTATTTGCGGAATGCAACCAGATTCGCACCTTCAGAGCTGGATCAAACCCAGAATCACGCGCAGACTCTTCTGAATGATGTCGTTTTCGACAACTATCATGTGTTTCGTTCCGACGCCCGGATGCTGACCGGGGACGGCGCTTCGACATTCAACAAATCAATGCCCTCAGTCCCGACGCAACCCATTCCTACTGCCCCACCTGCTAAAGGGGTAACGCAACAACCGGAGCCATCCGAGACTCGAGGGCCATCCACCGCAGCATCCGATCGCAGCAATCACGCGGAAGGCCTGCCAACGGCTGCAGCAGAGGCCTCGGGTCCCGTGCTGCCCTCTCTTGAAATCAGCGAAGGCGAACCAACTGGGATTCCGGACGTACCTGTCGCACCACGGGCGGCACAGGGAACAGACTTCAGCCTGCAGGTGGCGACGCGTGTCGTGGATGTTGACGTCGTGGCATTGGACAAGAAGGGCCACCCCGTCACTGGCCTGAAGCCGGAAGACTTTCAGATCTTCGATAACGGACGCAAGCAGAAGGTACGTTTTTTCAGCAGCCCGACTGATCTCGACGAGACATCATCGCGAAGCCAACCCGTCTCGGCCCCGGGCGAGCGTGCCTATTCAAATCGTCGGGCGGACATTGACGATCCGAAAGCCGGCACTGAGACTCCCGAAGGCATCGCCACGATTCTGGTGATCGATTCCGACGGCCTGGCATGGGCAGATCTCACCTATGCGCGGGAGCAGATGATCAGGTTCCTGCAGACGATGCCGCTGAGCGAACGCGTTGGAATCTACGTGCGGAATGCTCGCGGTTTTCAGGTGCTCATGGAGGCGACGCCCGACAGAGCTAAACTTGGCTCCGCGTTGCGCGAATGGATGCCCACCGCACGCGACATCTCCGGCGCGCAGGACACGGAGCAACGTAATCGGCAAAAGATCGACGGCGTAAGCCACATCGAAGATCTGCAATCAGTCAATGGCAATGTGAACGCGAATCCCGATTCTGCTGCTACGGTCGACCCTCAGTTGCGCGACTTTGGCAGCGATGCCAGCGGCAGAGCGCTGGCCACTCTAGTTCTCATCGCCCGCCATCTCGCTCCGATGCCTGGCCGCAAAACCTTGGTATGGCTTGCGAGCGAGAACGTACTGGCCAACTGGACCGACCAGGCAGTGAGCAGCGATAAAGGCAGCAAACACCTTGAAGGGCCCGTTCTTCGCGCGCAGGAGGCACTGAACGATGCCCACGTCAGCATCTATCCGCTCGACGCCTCGCAATTGGAGACTCAAGCCGTCGACGCCAGCCTCGAACACCACGTTGTAATGTTGTCGCCGAGCATGACTGTGCCACCGGGGGCGCAAAGCGGCGGAGCGGCCCCTGGGCGCATCACTGCCGAGATGCGGCAGGACATGCGCCCGGTGCAAGGGCCCATACGATCGATGGCAGAAGCTACGGGCGGCCGTGTCTTTCGCCGCGGCGGTGATTTCGCGGCCAACCTGAATTCCGTGCTGGAGGACAGCCGCGCCTCTTATCTTCTCGGCTTTTCCCCTGATGTGCCCGCCGACGATCAATATCATTTGCTCACTGTGAAGCTGATGTCTCGCCGCGGAGCGCAGCTGCGTTACCGCACCGGTTACCAGTACAGCAAAGAACCAGTCACGCTGAAAGATCGCTTCCACCAGGCGGTGGGGCAGCCTGTCGATGTCAACGACATCGCTATTACGGCGCGTGCACTACCCGCGTACGGTGGGGCCGCATTCGAGCTCAAAATCGCGGCCAACGATCTCGCATTGCAACTGAACAATGGAAGATGGAATGACAAGCTGGATATCTTCGCAGTTCAGCGCACTATAGACGGCCGGCAGGCACAAATCTCTGAGCGGCAGCTGGTTTTATCATTACTTCCAACAACCTATCAAAACCTGATGGAGACGGGCATTCCATTCGATCAATTCGTTGAGAAGAACAAAGACACTGCATATATCCGAATGATTGTGGTGGATGAAGCTTCAGGTCGAATGGGTTCCGTAACACTTCCCGCTGAAGTCCTCAACGGGAAGTAACGCTATCCGCGAAAGCCCCTTGGAGACTGTTCTGGATTGGGCACTCACAGACCAGGCGTCTAATGCACCGCATTTCCTAATGGAAGGACAGCTCCACTGCAACTGATTCCGAGAAAGAACTTTCTCGTCGAGTTCTCCGAGGAACAGCCTCTCTGCATCCTGAATATTCTCGAAGATCAAACTTGCAGTCAACGTTATTCCTGTTGCCAGAGGTAAGTAGGTTTGACTAATATCGGCTCCCATGCGGAAACAGATTTACTGCCTCGCTCTAACTGCCAGCCTTGTGGAGCAACAAACACGATCGCGCACCCTGATGCGATCGCCCCTCACGAACGTCATACCAAGTCGCTGGTCCAAAGTTCGAGCACACCTTGGAGCCCTACTCGGTGAATGTAGTTGACCTAAGCTACTGATATCGGCTCGCCTCTCCGAGCCAGGAGATCAACCGGCGATATGCGCCTGCGTGTCCTTCCCGTTGCTTTTTGCGCAGTAATCCTGCTCGACGTTGCAAAGGCCCAGGCACCGACTCTGACTGGAAGTCCGCGCGCACCGGCAGTAACGGAGACTTCTGCCATCGGTTACCCGGAACTGGTCGATATCACGGCGGCCACGGGCATTCACTTCAACCACCTTTCAAGTCCCGAACAGAAGTTCATTGTGGAATCGATGAGCGGGGGAGTTGCGCTGATCGACTACGATCGCGATGGCTGGCCGGATATCTACTTCACGAATGCACAGACGGTGGAGATGGCGCTCCAGGGCAAGAAGGCGCGAAGCGCCCTTTACCAAAATAACCACGATGGAACGTTTACCGATGTGACAGACAAGGCCGGAGTGGGGCACCCGTGCTGGGCGTCGGGGGCGGTGGTGGGAGATTACAACAACGACGGTTGGCCTGACCTGCTGGTGACCTGTTTCGGTGGTGTTGTGCTCTATCGCAACAATGGCAACGGGACGTTCACTGACGTCACGAAGGAGGCGGGGCTGAGCCATGATGACATGTGGGCGACCGGCGCCGCGTTTGGAGACTACGACAACGATGGGTGGGCCGACCTGTTTGTGGCGCACTATGTCGATTTTCATCTGAACAATATGGCGGCGTTCGGATCGAGCGACATCTGCAAATATATGGGGATCGACGTGCAGTGCGGGCCAATCGGACTGAAGGGATCTCCTGATTTTCTGTACCACAACAATCGCGACGGGACCTTCACTGAAGTAGCGAAGAAGGCAGGTGTTGCCGATGAGGAGGGCCGAGTCGGGCTCACATCGCTCTGGGTTGATTTCGATAACAAGGGCAAGCTGGACCTACTGGTCACGAATGACGGACAGCCCAACTATCTCTATCAGGGAAATGGAAAGGGTGCCTTTGAAGAGGTCGGATTTGAGTCTGGTGTCGGATTGAGCGAGAGCGGCGCGAGGCAAGCGAATATGGGGGTTGCGCTGGGAGACTATTTGCACAACGGACGCTTGTCGATTCTGATTACGCACTTCGATAACGAATATGCAGCGTTTTATCGGAACGATGGCGGCATGAACTTCACGGATGTGTCGATTCCGACTGGAATTGCCCGCGGTACGAAGGGATATGTCGGGTGGGGCGATGCTTTTGTCGATTTCGATAATGACGGATGGCAGGACATCTTTATAGTCAACGGGCATGTATATCCGCAGGTGAATCAGATGCGGACAAACTTGCAGTACCAGGAACCGAAAATTCTGTTCCTGAACGAGCGAAATGGGAGGTTCAAGGACATCAGCAAGGAAGCCGGGGCGGCAATTCAGATTCCGCAGGTGAGCCGTGGGATGGCGATCGGCGATCTGTTCAACGATGGAAACCTGGAAGCTGTCATCGAGAATCTCAAAGGTGAGCCGACGATTCTTCGTCCCGCGAAAGGTGCAAAAAATCACTGGGTAAGTTTTCAACTGGAGAGTGAAAAGTGCAATCGCCTCGCATTGAATGCGCGTATTCGGGCCACGGCAGCGGACCTGGTTCAGCTCGGCGAAGTGATTAGCGGCGGCAGCTATCTGTCGCAGAACGATCTTCGCGTTCATTTCGGGCTCGGGAGTCATGAGCGAGTAGATAAAGCCGAAATTACCTGGCCTGATGGCAAGGTTGAGACATTAACAAACCTTGCAGCAGACCGTTTCTATTCGGTTCGCGAAGGAGCAGGGATTACAGGCTCAACGCCGCCGAGTTCGATCACGTTTAAACATCCGTAGTCAGTTCGAGGGTGGAAGCGAGGGTTTTGCGATTTCGGAATTGCTCGCATCGATTGGATGGAGCTTTTTGAGAACAGACTGGTCGGAGGCCTTCTGCAGCCTACGTGTCTTTTCGAACTCCGCGTTGGCCTCCGTTGTCTTACCTAGTGATTTGTAGAACCGGCCGAGACGGAAGTGGACGTTCTGGTCGTTGGGATCGAGCTGTTCGGCCGTCTTCAACTCGCGGAGCGCGTCGTCATTCCGTCCGGCATCGATGTGCAAGATTCCGAGATCGAGGTGCGCAAGCTGATCCTTCGGATCGATGCGGACGGCCTTCTCGAGGAGCGGGAGCGCGGTTTCAGGGTGGCTCAGCTTCATCTGAGTGTCTCCCATATATGTGAGGGCCTGAACGTGTTTCGGGCTCAGATTGAGCTCTGCCTGAAACTCCTTTGAGGCATCTTCGAATTGCAGTTGACACCAGAGCAGATATCCCAGACCGAAGTGGGCCTCGGGCATTTTGGCATCGGCTTTCACTGCAGCGCGAAACTGCTCAATCGCAGCGGTTCTGTCTTTCATTTCATCGAGCGCTTCACCGGCGAGCATGTCGGCTTCCGCTGATTCGGCGTTGAGCGTGAGAATCTCCTTGTAGACATCGAGGACGCATTGATACTGAGCCGAGCGGAGACAACTGTGCGCGAGTGCGAGGCGGAATGGAAGGTTCTGCGGATCGGCAGACGTAGCTTTTCTCAAATGCGGGACGGCTTCAGCATATTGGCCGGAGCCGTAATCAGCCAGTCCGATCAATGTAGTGAGACGCAGGGCTTCGGGAGATTCTTCAGGCAGGGTCTTCAGTAGAGCGGAGAAGATCTCGGCGGCTTCTCTGAGTTCGCCTTTCTTGAAGAGCGCGAGGCCAAGATTCAACTGCAGGCCGGGCATTGCGGGATCGAGCGCGGCGGCTTTCCGATAAAACGAGACAGCTTCGGTGTAGTGTTCCCGGCGTGCTTCGAGAAGGCCAAGGTGCGCATTGGCTTCAGCATCGTTGGGATGAGTCTTCAGGACAGCCTGCCATGCAGTCTGGGCACTTGGAACATCGCCCTGTTGTTCGAAGGCAAACGCTGCCTGCCGTTGATCGCTACGAGGCTGCGGCGCCTGGCCAAACTGTACAGCCGAATCAAGGCCGAACAGAAGACCAGCCAACATCAAAAACAAATGTGGTCGCAGCTTCATACGCAGTTGGATTCTCGCTTGTTGCAGGCGCGAAGTGCAATACCCACATAAAGGGCGCGCTCTTTAGAAAAGCAAAAGAATGGCGCGCCAGTGGTACCTGACGCGCCGGAAGAGGAGAGCGAGGGACTAGAACCTCAACTTGCCGCCCAACTGGAGGGTACGCGGACCGTAGTCGCTGGTGACCTTGCCGAAGTTGGAGTCGTGGTTGTTGAGGTTTACGCCTTGCGGGTTGGTGTGGTTGAAGGTGTTGAAGGACTCGAACCGGAGATCCAGGTGCACTCTCTCACTCGCGGTGAACGGAATCGCCTTAAAGAGAGAGATGTTCCAGTTCTGGATTCCCGGTCCTTTGATGGCGTCCTTTGGAGCGTTGCCGAAGCCCTGGTTCGGCCCACCGTTCCAGGGAGCTACGGGATCAGCGAAGGAACTGGTGGTGAACCACGCACTGATCTTCTTTGGGTAGCTGACTTTGGAGACTATATTCGGACGGTTGGATGTGCCGCCGCCGAGGCCGAGAGTGTCACTTCCTGAGTAACCGGGACGCAACGGCAGGCCAGCCTCGAAGAACGTGATACCGGAAATCGACCATCCACCAACGATCGTGCGTGCAGCAATGTTCGAGCTCTTGTTGAACCACGGGAGCGCGTAAACATAGCTGACATTTAGGATTTGGCGGCGGTCAAAGCCGGAATCTGAGCCGTAGTCGTAATGCGCGTTGAACGGATTGGAGATGCTGTTGAGGTCGTTCGCCACAATGCTCATAAGGTGAGACCAGGTGTAGGCGACCTGGGTGGTGAGGCCATGGCGGTTCTCAACGCGGACGCCCGCCTGCAAGGAGTTGTAGTTGAAGTTCGTTTCGTTCTCTTCCTGGGTGATGCCCGCATAGCCCGGGAAGATTCGATAAAGGTTGGCATTTGCTTTGCCGGTTGCGACGAGTTGCCGGTCGTAATAAGGATTTTTGGTGGGATCCGCGGGATCAAGGTTGATCAATGGAAGAGTGTTGATCGCGCGGTCATTGTTCTGGCTGAAGCCGGTGGAACCAACATACTGTGCGACTGCGATGATGGACGGCGCAATTTCGCGCTGAATGCCCATGCTGTAGTTCTCCGTGCCCGGAGCGTTGTAGTCGTACTTGATGTTGGTTAAGCCCGATGGGAAGTGGTTGAGCGTCGTCTGACCGGTCAACACGCTAGTATTCGGGTTGGAGAAGTAGACGTTGGTCGCGGAGGGAATATAAGCAAAAGGCGGATTCAAAGCAGCGTTGTAAACGTCGTTGCCCTGAATGCGTTCCCAGAACATTCCATAGCCACCGCGGAAGACAGTCTTGCCGTTACCAGTGAGATCCCAAGCCCAACCGATGCGAGGCTGGAAGGTGTAGTAGTGGTTGCGAACGTTTCCGCGTGGGAAGCCACCCACACCCGCTTCCCGGATGCCGTTCAGGTAAAACTGTTCGGTTCCCGTGCTCGAAAACGTTGAGAGACTGACCGGGTTCAAGGTGCCGTCTGGGTTGAGCGGGCTGCCCTGCGATCTGTCGTAAAGGTCCGGAACGAAGTTCGAGAACTTGTCGTAGCGTTCGAATGCGTGCGGCAGTCCGTCATAGCGAATTCCGATGTTCAGAACCAGTCTCGGCGAGATATGCCAATCATCATTGGCATAGCCGGCGTAGTTGTTATTGACCCAGTGCTTGCCCCACAGGAATTCCAACTGCGAATAGCTGCTGGCCATACCGAGCAGAAAGTTGACATAGGAGTCGCCCGAGAAGTTACTCGAGTTGAATGCGATCACTCCGTTTGTGTTGTATTGCAGTTCCTGGTTTTTGTAGGTGTGCAGCCAGCCAGCACCCAACTTGAACTGGTGCCGACCCTTGGTCCACGAGACGTCGTCCCTGTATTGGAATCCTTCGTAGCCGTTCTTCCAGGGGTAGTAGCTCGGACTCCACGTGACGTTGATCGGAGATCCCTGGAGCTGCACCTCAGGCAGGCGATTCATGCGGTTATTTGCATCCGGGAAGAAGGAGGTTGCACCCCATCCGCTCGGCTTCACGAACTGGCCGCCGCCGGGTCCCTGAACTGGAGTCAACGTGATCTTGTTTCCGCTGTAAAGAAAGGCGGTCTCGTTGAGCAGGTTGGGAGAGTAGGTCTGGGTGAGCTTGATGACGGCCGAGAAGGACGGGTTGGTCATAGCAGTGCCGACCGTGGGGTAGCTACTGTCTCCCCAGAGAGGCGGGAAGTAGTTTTGCGCCAGCGTGTCGTGCAGATAGTGACCCATCAACTGGTACTTGCTGTTGAAGGTATGGTCGATGCGAACAATATCCTCGCGAACTTGGGTTGGCTGCGGAATCGAAGCGATATATTGGGTTCCGTTATTGAAGTTCGGCTTCGGGAATGTGCCGGCATTCAGTTCGAGAACCGCGTTCTGGTCAATGAGGTTGGCGGGAATGACGTTGCCGGGGAAAGGCTGACCTGGGGTCAGTCCATCGGCAGCGTAAAGGGCCAGCTTGGCCGGATCGCCCGTGGCCGGAACGACGGGTGCTTTTCCACCAGGCGGTGTGTAATTCAATGCTGCCCCGGCTGTGGGGAAATTGTTGGCCAGGATGGCATTCGTTACTGAGGGCGCACTCCCCTGAATGAGACGCCGCCACTCTTCGTTCCAGAAGAAGAACGTGCGGTTCTTATTCTCGTTGTAGACGTGAGGGATCCACAACGGACCGCCGATGTTGCCGCCGGGGATGTTCAGCTGGAACTTGGAGCGCGGTTTGCCACCAGCCTTGAGGAAGTAGTCATTGGCGTTGTAGTCGGTGTTACGGTTGAACTCATAGAGCTCGCCGTGAAACTTAGAGGTTCCCGAATTGAGCACCATGACGATGGTTCCACCGGAGCCAATTCCATAATCGGGTTTGTAGTTGCTGTCGAGCGTCTGGAACTGGGCGATAGCATCCTGAGATGGCAGGTTCATAAAGCAACCGCCGCAGCCCCTATCGTTCTGTTCGCCACCGTCGATCAGGTAGACGTTGTGGGTGGACCGAGTCCCGTTGAAGCTGATGCCGTTTGAGGAGGTCAGCGCGTTGACTCCGCCGAATGGCGGAAGAGTATTGGAAACACCAAGGCCGAGTGCCGCAAGTGCGGTAATGTTGCGGCCGTTCGTTGCGAGCTGCTCGACCTGCGTGCCGTTGATCAACGTACTCACTTCGCTGGTTTCGGTCTGCACCTGCAGGGCATCGGCAGCCACCGTCACGGTCTGCGCCTGGCTGCCAATGGCGAGCACGGCATCCTGTTCCACGGTCTGTGCAACGTTCACCACGATGCCGGTTTTGCTGTACTTCTGAAAACCTTGAGCAACAACGGTCAAGATGTAAGTGCCGACGCCAACGTTGGCAAAGCGGTAACTACCGGACCCGTTGGAGACGGTTTCTCTGGATTGGTTGGTCGCAGTGCTAGTGAGGGTTATTTGCGCGTTCGGAACCACCGCTCCGCTCGGGTCGTTTACGAATCCGGTGATTGTGGCATTATCCTGGCACCAGGCCACTGGCGCCAGAATTAGCATCAGAGCGCCGATCATCAACCAGATTGGAGCAGAGCGCGAGAATGCAGCAGCGTGCGACGCCAACCCAATGCTGGGACGCCGACCAGCTGCGAATTGAATCATCGTTCTTGTGTACTTCGACATCTTTCTGCCTCCGTAGCAAACGTTTACTTGGTTGGTTTTTAGCTCCTGCACTCGACTCCCCTCTTTTCTGAGTGCAGGTGGTTCAGTCAATGTTTTCTGGGACCCGTCGTACGGGAAGTTGCAAATTCCCAATGCCTAATTCCGAGGGGGGAGAGTTTCTCAGCGCACTCTAGGCTCAACCGGAATTTCCATGCTCGGCTCTGAGCAAGCGTTTCCTATAGCGGGGCATTATCACGCTGGATATCATCACTGTCAATGGAAATTCCTTTCGAAAGTTCGAGAAACAGGTCCAATACTATCTTGCCTAAAAATTCCCTTTACTTAGCGGTAGAATGCCCTTTCTCCATCTCAGCGCACGATGCTCTTGCACGCCGGGTAAGCGTTTACTCTTTAGCGGGGGGGGGGTGGGGTTCAAGCGAAGTAGGTCGATTCGACGGACCAAACCTGCTTTACAGCGCAAAAGAAACCCGTTGCGAGATCGTTTTGTTTTGAATTTCACGAACAAAGGAATCGTCGGGCTTCAACGGAGGTCCCGGGCGGCACCGAGCCAATGCACGCCTCACTAACCTTACTGCTCCTTCGGAGGAACCGGTGCGACACACTTTCTCTCCTTGAGGACTACGGAGACGTCGAAGATCGAGAATCTCCGTTGTCAAGGCGGGGCTCTCGCTTTCGCACCATCGAGCAACTCGAAGCGAAAAGAGCAGACGATAAAAGGCGCCTCCAGCAAGTGCCATTCCACCGCCGTTGACTAACTGTCATTGATCAACACCGGCGTACGCTGGCATTCTCACCTAAAGATGGCGAAACGAGACTCAAAAACGCAGCGCAATTCAGACCCGAATCCCGCCCGTATGGATATGCATGCCGTCGCCCGGCTCGCCAACGTTTCGATCGCCTACCGTCTCCCGGACGATCAACTGGACCCCAAACTTGCCAAACGAGCCTGGGAGGTTATCAAAGCGCACGCTATACCCCGAATACCCAAGCCCGAGCCTTGGTCTCTGGACGCATCCGGCTCCTTGGGTTGATTGTTTCGGAGATTACCAATCCCTTCTTTCCGGAATTGATTCAGGGCTTCGAAGATGTTGCAGTGGAAAACGGATATGGAGCTTTGATCGGCTCGACCCACTACGACCCTGACAGGATGAAGACCTGCATTCGCCGAATGATTGAACGAAAGGCTGGCGGACAAGCATGACCGCCACTCGGTCGTAGGTCCAGCGCACTGAATTGCAGGGGCGAGTGGTATACGTATTCTCGGCGGACGCGTTGAATAAAATGACAGCCTGAATCGAAGGGATGAGACCGCCTCTTCGAGATGGCCGAGAAAACTCGGTAAGCCGGATGGTGATACGCATGAGAGCGAAAATGCATTTTCTAATGATGTTGGCGCTAGCGATAACTGCGATAGGTGCCTTGCTGGCGATTGCGGAACCGGTTCGTGTCGGTTCGACTGCTCCTCCAGCAAGGCAGCAAGGCCCGTGCGATATCTACGCTGCCGCCGGCGACCCCTGTGTGGCAGCACACAGCACGACACGGGCGCTGTACGCCGGCTATAACGGCCCTCTCTATCAGGTCCTGCGCCAGTCCGATGGAAAGACGCTGAACATCGGCGTAGTGCAGCCGTCGGCGTCGCCGGTTGCGGATCCGGGTGGATATGCGGACGCGGAGGCGCAGGACAAATTCTGTGCAAATACGTATTGCTGGATCACAACGATCTACGACCAGTCGCCCAAACACAATGACCTGACGCAGGCTCCCCGCGGCGGGTTCAACGGCCCTGCGCTGGGTGGATTCAACAACCTGCCGGTCGCAGACATGGCTCCGATTACGATCATGGGCCACAAGGTGTATGGCGCCTTTATCGTGCCGGGTATGGGGCTGCGCCAGAACGACGTGAAAGGCACAGCGGTGGACGACCAGGCGGAGGGACAGTACTGGGTGGTGAATGGCCACCACTTCAACTCCGGCTGTTGCTTTGATTACGGCAACGCCGAGATCGACAGCCGCGACGACGATAACGGCACGATGGAGACCGCCTACTTTGGCAATGCGACGCCGTGGTTCAGCGGGAGTGGCCATGGCCCGTGGATCATGACCGACCAGGAGAACAATCTCGTAGGTTGCGTGAACTCGGATGGGACGAAGGGATGCCCGAACTTGCCAAGCATTGACTGGCGATTTGTGACTGCGGTCGCCAAAGGCGAACCGCATCACTGGGCATCCATGGGAGGCGACGCGCAGAAAGGCGAACTGCAAGTGATGTTCGACGGGCCGCGCGTGAATGCGACCTATGACCCCATGCGGAAACAGGGAGCGATCCTGCTTGGCAATGGCGGCGACAACAGCAACAGCTCGCAGGGCACCTTTTATGAAGGCGCGATGACCGCCGCAAACACGTTTCCGAAAGACGCGACCGATCAACTGGTGCAGGCAAATATCGTCGTGGCGAAGTATGGCGTGGCTCGCCTGAGTATCGGGCCGTCATCTGCAATGGCAACACCGCCGGGAACTCAGACGTTTACACCGGGTTCTTCGCAGGAGACAACCGTAACATTCAGGAACTCGACGGGCGCGCCCGCGACAGGTCTGACGTTGAGCATTTCTCCGCCCGGCGCGCAGTGGACGTCGCTCGTTGTCAACACGAAGGAAACATCGAAGTCTTTCACAGAGCCAGTTGCGCCGGGCGCAAGCGTGAGCGCGACGTTCAACGTAACCTCCGGGCTGGCGGCCTTCAATGGTGACCTGGTGAGCAAGGCGCAATGGACGAACTCGACCGATGGGCAGAAGCAGGTTGAGATCGCGGCGGAGAAGGTGCGCAATGTGAGCCCGGTGAAGATCAACGAGTTTCGGATCGGCGCGGGTTCGCCGGGCAATCAGACAAATTCCTTCATCGAGCTCTACAATGCTGGATCGAAGAGCGTGGACATATCGAACTGGACTCTTACGGAGCATCCGACCCAACAGGCGATCTTCTCGACAGTAAAGATTCCGGCTGGGACGAAGCTAGCGGCGAAAAGCTTCTACCTGCTGGGCCTTTCGGACTCTGGGCTTGTGGTGCCTGCCCGTGGGGGTGACACGACTATCTACGTACGGAGCACCACCGCGATGTCGGAAGGCGATACGATTCGCATCGGCACGGGCTCAAGCGAGGAGACACGGAAGGTTGCACACCTTGGAACGGCGGTGAGCAACCATACGACGGTGTGGCAACCTCTACCTGACGGACCGGTGATCACAATCCCTCCCGGCTCGACGAATGTGCCTGTTACGAATGCAGCGGGCTTCAAGGTTGGCGAAAAGATTGCTATCGGGTATGGCGCGACGTTCCCCTCGGTAGGGAAGGGAGAGGAAAAGTACGAAGTGGCCACAGTGACAGCGGTTGGCAAGCAGGGCTCGCAGGAATATCTGGGAGCGGACGCCACGGCCAGAGCGACCAACATCCAGGTGACCTCGGTGGACAACATTTCAGCGGGCGACAAGATCAGACTGGATATAGACAGCCTGGGCCACGGAATTGAGACCGTGACGGTTACGCATGTGGGCACGGCGTCGACACGCACGAACCTGGCGGCAGATGCGTCCGCAGGCGCGACCAACATCAAGGTGCGCAACGTACGAGGATACGCAGCAGGCGACAAGTTGACAGTTGGCACTCCAGCGAACACGGAAACAGTGACCATTAGCACCGTGGGCACTGCGGGACCTAAAGGCACCGGCATCGACGTTACACCGGCGCTGTCCACTGCACACATTGACAGCGAGGAAGCCACACGTGTCGGCACAGGCCTTGATCTGTCTGCGCCGCTGAAGTTCGCTCACGGAGCGAACCTGCCCTTCAGCGACCGCGGCACGGGCATCAGCTTCCAGCCTGCGACAGGCTTTGCGCATTTGAGCGACGAGCCAGTTCAGGCGCTCGGCACGGGCATTATGCTTGACAGGCCGTTGACCGGTTCTCACGCAATCAACTCGGTGGTGCGGGATGCTGCGGTTAAAACGGCGGGGTATCAGCCGGGTCCGGAACCGAACCAATGGTTTGGCGGCCCTGAGTTCACGACGACTGACATTGCCTTCGGGCGATTCAACATGACTTATAGAGAAGGAAACATGGTGCTGCGCGATGCGTCGGGCATAACCGTTGACAGCCTCAATTACGGCGGAGTGGTCGACCCATGGGCCGCGGAGGGATATCAAGCCACCTCGGGAAAAGAGCAGGGTGGCTGTCATGCACCTGCGCCCGGGGGGGCTGGTGGCTTCAGCGCTTTCGCGGGATCTGCCGGCGCAGCCGATACGAGCGCGGGCCGTTTCCCCGATGGTGCGGACACCGACAGTAACTGCAACGACTTCTTAACGCAGGCGGCTGCCACTCTGTCAGCCGCTTCAGTTGCCGGTGCCACCAACATCAAAGTCGAGAGTGTTGAGGGCTTCGATGCCGGCCAGAAGATCATGATCGATTCGGGTGCAAACCTCGAGACCGCTGTTATCGCAACCGTGGGCACCGCAGGCGCCACTACCGTGAGTACGGGCACCGCGGCGGGGGTAACCGTCATCCCTGTCGCCGGAGCGATAGGTTTTCGCGACGGGCAAACCATCACCATTGGCAGTGGGGCGGAGGCGGAGACGGCGGTTGTAACTTCCGTGCGGAGATTCGGCGGCAACGCCATCACAGTTGCCGCACCGCTCACGCGTGCGCATACAGCCGGTGCCGAAGTCTCGGGTACCGGCATCAGCCTAACTGTTGCGTTAGCCCGTGGGCATGCCAAAGGAGCGCAGATCTCCGACGATCTGCCTACCCCCGGTGGCCCCAACCACTATCACAGAAGTACTAAGTAAGGAACAGTATTGGGGTCTTCACGCCGTGAAATGCAGGGCGGCTGGAAGGCTTTCGCGACATTTCGTCCTCACAGATGAGAGTTGCCGTTTTTGCTCAAGAGTTTGGCGGTTCTTGCGAAATGAGGCTTAGTAGATAGATCCTCGTAAAGCCGAAGTAGCCAGCAGCGAATCTCCCTTCGCGCTAAATGCGCTCATGGAGCATGGAAGCATATGGCCGTATAGTCGCCTTTCCGGACAGGTGGGCTCCCGGTCTATCCGTTGTTGGAATAGCCGAGGAATATGCCAGTGCGCAAGCAATTTGCGATCCGTCAAGGGCTTGGTCGCCAGAACGCTAGACTAAGCCCAGATCAGGTGATCTACCCAGCAAAGTCACTCGAAAGCCGCAGGACCGTGATGCGATGACAATACGCGAAGGACGAATTGCGAACCCAGACTAGGTTCAGTCCAGGTCATGAAATCACAATATCTGCGCGCAGGGGAATTTTCACTGGGTCGGAAATCCAAATTCTGGGTGATCTCGAATGGCTTCAGAAGCCGGGAATACAGGTGATCCCAAGACACTGCTATCCCAAGCCATTCAGCTCTTGAATGAACCTCCGTTTCGCAATTGGAAGCAAAGGAGATTGAATGAACAGATTTCAGCAGGGAAGTCTTTTCAAAGTGAAAAGGAAGAGATGTGCAGGCGTCTGGGTTTTCCGATGGTACGACTACACCACTGGAAGGCGAATCTATAAGAAGCAGATCATTGGGACAACCGGCCAACTTCGAAGCCGGCGAGACGCTGAAAAAGCGGTTGCAGGGCTTCGCGGTTGGATCAACGTCGACGTTGGGACTCCTCGCACAGTGTGTGATCTCGATGCTCACTATCGAGCTCATGAACTGGCGCCGGGGAGAAAGTCGTTTTCGACAACCGAAAACCATCGTCTTCTGTTCAAGCGTTACATCGAACCACGATGGGGCCATTTTCCGCTGAACGCCATTCGAACAGTAGAAGTCGAGGAATGGCTACATTCGCTCTCATTGGCGCCGGCTTCGAAGGCGAAACTGAAGTGTGTCCTCTCGGTGCTATACAACCATGCGATCCGCTATGAATGGTTAACATTCAACCCGATCAGCCGTGTGAGGACGATCGCTCTGACGTGGTCCGACCTGAACCTCCGAACGATGGAAGTGAATGTTCTGAGGTCCTGTGTCCGAAACCGAATCGGAAAGACGAAAACCGAGTCGTCGTGCCGTCCCGTGCCTCTCCATCCTGTTGTGCTCAGCGCGCTCTTGGAATGGAGAAAGCGATCGCCCTATGCAAGCGACGTAGATTTCCTGTTCCCGTCGATTTGGCACAAAGGGGAGAAACCACTCAGTCCAGACAGCATTTTGGAGAAGAGCATTCGGCCGGCGCTTGCCAAGGAAGGCATCGTTGGGAAGCGAATCGGCTGGCACAGTTTTCGACATTCACTTGCAACAAATCTGAGATCACTGGGTGTCGATATCAAGGTGGCTCAGGAATTGATGCGGCATGTCAGTTGCCGCACAACCCTTGATGTTTACACCCGCGCGGTGGACCAGCAAAAACGCGAAGCGAGCCGTAGAGTCTTGGAATTGATGCTTCCGCTGGAGATGAGAAAACTTCAGCACCCCTCAGCACTTTCGAAGGCGAGACGTCAATTCGCCGGTGCCGGCAAATATATCGTAAGAAAGGGGATATTGGTGGACCTGATCGGGATCGAACCGACGACCTCTTCCATGCCATAACCGCAAATTATAGACGGAACAGCACTTATGAGTCGGCTGAGTCGGCAAAACCGGCACAATCGGCACTATTTGCGACAAAGATGCGACAAACTTTTAGCAGCGGGCCAAAGGGCTGATCCGTGTGGGATCGGCCCATTCTCTTTCATTACCTTTTGGTACTTGTGCAATAACCTGTTGCACGATCGCCGAGGCGTCCCTATAGCACAGGACAGCCAGCCGTTGTCATACCCTTGAGGAGACGACGACCAAAGCACTTCAAGCACCGCCCGACTATGCTGCCCTGTTCAAAGACATCAAGGAGCGTAAAGGATCGCAGGTGTACTTCGATTTGCACAACATACAGCCGCCCCTCCTTCCGTTTCATCAGCCTAGTGATGCTTTTCTGACGCATATTCATGAATGTAATGACATCGTTTCAGGGCTGGTCAATTCGTGAATCTCTCGGGCAGAACTCACCGGGTCGGAGTTGATCGTTATCACAGGGCATTGCGACTCATCGATGACTTGACGGACAACGCGGTTCGTTAGCAGTCGTGAAGCCATTTGGATATGGTGAGAACCAAGAATCACCAAATCCTGCGACAGCGAGAGTGCTTCAGCGAGAATGATCAATGCAGGATCACCTTCCTTTATCAAGAAGTTGGGATGATCCCTCTGTCTGGCCTCGGCCGGGACCGATGCGCACAGTCTCTCGCGAGCAGCGAACCGAGCCATCTGCACTCTTTGTTCACCCATGCCTTCCGACTCAAGAACGTGCAGTAAGGTCAGGTGGGCATGGTTCAACACTGCCAGTGAGCTTGCAAACCTCACCACCTGCAAGCTACCGGAATGAAATGAGGTCGCACAGAGGACTCGGCCGAGTGGAGCGTCGCGAGCAGGGCAAGGAAGTACCCGCCGCCCGATAATGCAAACAGGAACGTCAATAGTCGCTATGACTTCCTCAGCAACCGATGCCTCAATCATACGCGCCACTCGTGGTTCATACCTTGCAGCTAGGATGACTCTATCCACAGCCCTCGACTTCGCGATGAGGGCTATCTGTTTTGCCGGATCTCCCGTCAGGACAATCGGTTCGCATAAAATGCCTTCAAATTGAAATTCCTCGACTATTTCGTCCAGTTTCATCTGTACAGCTTTAACCGCACGATTGAGAGCCGGTGAAGGGGCCCCATCGAGCGTCTCAGTTCTCAGACCGGAAGGAGTAATTACATGGACGAGGAGGAGTTTTGATTTGCTGAGTCGAGCCTGATGGATCGCGTGGAGCAAGAACGTCTGCCCTTCGAGGAGGTTCGTAGCGACGAGAATCAAGTCTGGGCTAATCCAACGCGCGATTTTATTTCCATTCATCACGCACCTCAAGAGTCCAAACTCTGTCGTCACAGAAGATCTCTTGTCACACCCGAATCGATGCACGGCCGCGGTGTAGCTTAATGCAGCACTGCATTTCGCTGGCCAAAGCAAGAGTCAATGCAAATAGGGGAGCGGGTGCTTCAGACCATGCATCTCAGAGGCGATGTCTAAGAATTTGGACGTTGCGCTCGAATCTTTGGACCATCAGCGCAACCCAAACTTCGACGAACGCCAATAGGTAAGGCAGTACGACTCTGCGCTGGCGAGCGAGCGGAGGTTCAGAGATGCGTGGATGGTTCGTATTGGTTACGGTTGTGTCAATCTAAGCATCTGTCGAATCGCACTCTTGTCTCTCGCGTAGTTGTCGTGAGCTTTGGTCGGACTCTCGATGAGCCAGAGCCAGTGAACCGCATTCTTGACGATCACATTATGGACCTCGACCGTTTTGAGTTCAGGAACGGTCCAGGTAAGCAGATCGCTCGGGTCATTTAAAGCGATAATTTGAGGACGCTCGCAGGTGTGATTTGAGCCCTGCTGAGATTTCAGATAGTCGCAGCGTAATTTTCCCCACACTTCGAGGTGTGAAGCCATATCTTGGTCGGACGCACCATCGAGATACGCGAGTTCCAGAAGGCGAAGCTGGTTGGCGAAGAAGTAGACCAGAGAAGTTCTACCCAGTATTTGCTCATAAGCATCTCCCGCGCGCTGAACAGACGGTGTCTTCGGCATCGCGGGATTGATATCCAGCGCCGAAAAGATGAGATAGCTGCCCAGGCTATGCGCAACCACCACATATTCCTGGTCCACGCTCGAAACCGCCGGACCTCTTCTGGGGCCGTCGGGCGTGATGGCTACTGACTTCAGAATCAGCTGGCGAATGCCATCTAGGAGGTATGTGCGCAGTGGCCCAAGCGCGAGGACGGCATCGGAGAAGCCCCAATCCAATAGGCCGTTTTTCAGCTTGCGATTAACGAGCGCTCCTCTGGATTTTTGCGCCAGGAGTGTCTGGGCTTCCGAGGCGTTGATCCAGTCATATGAGATAAATCTACCTGGAATACTGGAGTCGGGCCTTCGTGTAGAGCACAATTTGATTCTGTCCGCGCTTGGCCCCACAAGGGATGCATCGCTTCTAACAATCTGACGGCACTTCAACGAGAAGAGCAAGGGCCACCAGTTTATCTCGTCAACGAAGATGGCGACGGGGCTGGTTGAGCGCGCGAGCTTCCAATGAGCTACAAAAGGAGCTGCGGCGTTCCACTCCTGGGATGTGGGACTGGATGGATCAGTCTTCCACACAGGGCTGCCGAGATACTTCAGCGAAGGGGGTGGAGCATTGAGCTCGAATTCATCTTGATCAGCATATTCCGTGTTTCCGTCAAGTTCTCCAGCAGGTGACACGCAATCACCGAGAAAATCGCAGATGCCTTTCCGAAGAAGCCAGGAATCGTAGTCGCCGGGGCCATCGGATGCGATGCCATGAAGATAAAGGATGTGGAGTTGTTTGCCACCAGCGCGCTGCAGTGAATCTGCAAGCGATTTGGCAGGTTTTGTTGAAGAGGTGGCTTCAGTTGCCTGAGCCACTATCGAGACTGGATAGGACGCAAGAAGAGCTCCCCAAAGGAGAGCACTCAATGGGCAGAGACCGCCAAGTCTGCGTTTGTAACAGGAAGTCTGGACCGAATGAAGACGAAAATGGATCGAGGATAAGATGCCCAAGACACACCTCCCATGAGGCAGAGAATACGGTAGGATCTGTGGCGTCATCCTTCCAGTGCTGCACTGTCATGTCAAGGAGATTGATTAGGAAACAGGCTCTCTGGTTGACTGGACGACTATCGACACAAACGGACTTCAGCTTTTGAAGCAGGCATCATCTGCTCCTTTGTCGGGGATAACGGCGAGGCCATGGCGCCCGATCTTATATCCCAGATCGCTTCGCGAAAGGCCGAGCTTTCTTGCGGCCTCCGCCTGCACTCCCTTTGCGAGATCAAGCGCGCGATTGATCAAAGCTCTTTCAAGCCTTGTGACGACATCACGCAAGTCAACTTGAGTTGGAAGTTGATCGGCAAGTGTTTCGATGGAAGCCTCTCCTCTGACTCCCTGAGCAGCATGAAGTGGTGGATGCAGATAGAAATCTTCCGGTTCGAGTTCAGCGGACTTCCCGAGAATGAGCGCCCGTTCGAGGAGATTTCTCAGCTCCCGAATGTTTCCAGGGAAAGGGTAACCGCATAGCTTCTCGATGGCTGCAGGAGTCAGCCGCTTGCCTTGAATCTTCATCTCCGCGGCAATTCTCAGGATTAGACTGTCGCATAACTCGACAATATCCTCAGGGCGCTCTCTCAACGGTGGCAGGTGAACGGGAACAACTGCCAGCCGGTAGTAGAGATCCTGGCGAAATATACCGTCTTTCACGCGTTCTTCAAGATTCCGATGTGTGGCAGCGAGAACCCGCACGTCGACACGGCGTGTGACAGCGGATCCGACGCGCTGAATCTCCCCATCGGCGAGAACGCGAAGGAGTTTTGCCTGCGCGGCGGGAGACATTTCGGCGACTTCATCGAGAAAAACGGTTCCCTCGTGCGCTGCTTCGAAAAGGCCTGGGCTCGATCGGTCGGCTCCAGTAAACGCGCCGCGTTCGTGGCCAAATAGCTCACTCTCCAACAGAGTTTCAGTGACGGCAGCGCAATTGATCGCAATAAACGGTTTGCCGGATCGTGAGCTGTTCCTGTGAATGGCCCGGGCGACGAGTTCCTTGCCGGTCCCGGTTTCACCCGCAATCAGCACAGTGCTGTTTGTGGGTGCGACACGGGCTATGAATTCCCGGATCATGCAGATCGCGGGACCACTTCCGCGAATGTCGTCTGCCCCTTCCAGTTTCCGAACCGTTGTCTTAAGTACGGCATTCTCACGAAGCAGCGCAGTGCGTTCAGAGGCTCGATTCACGCTGGCGCGGACAACATCGGGATCAAACGGCTTGCTGAGGAAATCGAATGCCCCGCGACGCATGCTTTCGACCGCCAGTTCGAGTGTGCCCACGGCAGTGAGAAAGATGACTGACGTTGTAGGGTCGTCATCATGCGCAGCCTGAACAACATCAAGGCCACTTCCGTCCGGCATTTTTTGATCAGTCAGGATTACATCGAAGTCCTCGCGCTTGATGAGCGCAAGCGCCTCCAAGGCACCTGACGCCTCCACAACCACGTGGGAGTCCCTTCGGAGGTTAACGTTCAGGATGCGCCGCATCCCCTGCTCGTCATCAACAATTAATATCTTCGCCATCTGAGGTCTCTTTCGGATTTAGGCTTGTGGGGTTTCGCACCAGAGTCATTGTGAAGGCGACTGCCCCCTCTTCGTTCCTGCTTACATAAAGGTCCCCGCCGTGTGCAATTGCTACTCCGCGAGCGAATGCCAGTCCCAGCCCCGTGCCTCTCGGCTTCGTTGTAAAAAAGGGCTCGAATATTCGTTTCAAGTCTTCCTCACCGATCCTGCTACCGGTATTCTCGACCTCAATGTACAGCTTTTCAGAATCACTTCGAGAGCTCAGTTCGATCCGACCTCGGTCTGGAGTTGCATCTACGGCATTCAAGGAAAGATTGAGTAGCGCAGCTTCGATCTGAGAGGGATCAACCGCGGCGGTCGGATCACCACTCACCGTGGAGTTGACTTCGATGACACGATCGGCAGAGTGCATCCTTGTTACATCGGCAATGTGCCCTAAAATGTCATCGATTGAAATTCGGGCGAACTTCGGCTTGACGGGGCGAGCATAGGAGAGGAAATCTCCGGTGAGCTTCTCGAGGCGCTTCGCTTCCCGCGCAGCGATGGCGAACATCTCTTCTCTCTCGGCCGGCTCGGATGACGAGTGTGTCGCGGTTGCAAGAGAGCTCGTGATCATGGCTACGGGGTTTCGAATTTCGTGCGCGATGCCGCTCGCGAAGCGCCCGACCGCAGCAAGCTTTTCTTCCGCGACAAGTCGTTCCCGGGCAGATTCCAATTCCGACATCTTTTCATACAGCCGGACTTGTTTCTGCTTCAGTTGATCGACCAGGTACCAGACCAGCGGTCCGATCAAGCTATAGATGACGGCAATCATGCCGTATTCCAGATACTCTGTTGGCCGTGCTGGGGGATGCTCCGTGAAAAAATGCTGAATCCATGCAAACATCATGCTGATTGCCGCGATGATCGTCAGGAGTGTGGGAGCAAGTCCAAGATGATAAGCACTTTGCAGGATGGGAATTGCAAGCAGCACAAAATAGGGCGGATCATCCCGATTGGTATAGACCACGAGTAGAAAAGCTAGTACAAAGATTCCAACATTCGAAATCAGTGTTTCCCTCTGCGCTGTCTTCTCTGTGACTCCATCCTTTTTACCCTGAAGCCAAATGATCTCGAGCAGCTTGAGCGAGAAACTTATACCGAGCACGAGCACAACCGCAAGCGATGGCTCGCCAAGCAGCGATGCGAATAGGGTGTGCAACAGGAGGAGCACGGCGAGCACAAAGAGAGTAAGTAGGCCGAAAGCAGTCTGCTGCCGTTTGAAGGCCTGAGCTTCAAGCCTTTCGAGTGAAGGAGTGCTCTGCATCATTCGTTTGGCTTTCTAGTTCGTTAACAAAATTCTACGCCTGCTCATTTCCTCCGTGAACATAGAGGTATCAGTGGACTTCTGCCTCTTCGCCGGACGTCAATCGATCGTGTGCTGCCGGCGATTGATCAGCCGCCACTGGCACGACTGCATGGACTCCAAACTCGTGGACAAGCCGTCCGCCGGCATGTGCCGTATTGACCAGGAATAGAACTCCGACGGCATATAGGGCAACGAACGCCAGTGGAAGGAACGTCGAAAACAGCCTGTTTTCCTGGCGACGAAGGACCATGGGAATCAGGTACATCCCCAGGAGGATCGTAGACAATCCGGCAAAGACAATCTGAGTCTCCGAAGCCAGATCTTCATGTGCCTCGAGCACCGCATCCACGGCTCCGCCGCGTTCGGCAAGCTCAGAAGCTGCATGTCCGGTTGCTGCTGCAAGAAAAAGAGTGCCGGTACCTAAAAGCAGGATCAGCAGAGCAGCCATCATGTATGGCTTGCCCTTTGGCGGCGGCAGGATTGCACTGATCAGAATGAATAGAGGACTCAACAACAGAAGCACGATCGGGAAATGAATGATCAGCGGGTGAAGCGAGTCCCACGTCGGCAATGGCGGAAATTGAAGCATATCATCCTCTCAAATCGGCGGCTCGAACATGCAAAGCGGAACCGCATGCGGCCGGATGAAAATCAGGCCACCTTTTCAAAAACTTCCCTTGAAGTGAAGCAAGAAGGACACTTGGAGAACTTTGCCTCACTTGCGGTGTAACCACACACGGGGCACACGAAGTAGGTCGCTTCTTTCGTCCCCTTCAAGTGATCAAGATTGGCGAGGGCGGCTTCATATAGTCTGGCGTGTTCTGCTTCGGCGGTCTTGGCAAGATTCAAGGTTCTTACTGCATGCGAGTTGCGATCAGTCCTCGCCTGTTTGAGGAAATCCGGATACATTGTGTCGCGTTCGTACGTCTCGCCCTTGATGGCGGCTTCGAGATTTTCGCGGGTTGACTGCACTGCCGGGGTTTCTATGTTCGCTTGGGGCAAAGCGCCAAGTTCCTCGATCACGGCAGCATGATTCATTGCGTGAATCTTTTCGGCTCGCGCTGCAGCACGAAACAGGCTGGCAACCTCGCCGTAGCCCTCACTTTGTGCCTGTTTGGCGAAGGCAAGATAACGTGCGTTTGCGTTGCTCTCTCCGTTGAAAGCGGCCTGCAAATTCTCCAGTGTTGTGGCGGAGGCTTCTGCTCCGGCGGCCAAAGCCAGAGTCAAAGCCGCTGCAAACGAAAACTTCGAAGCGGCCAGTGCAATCTTTTGAATCCTCGACATTCGATCTCCTCTTCCGCGCGGGTCCATTTGCGCGTTCTCTCCTGATGTTCAGCACGTGAAGCGCCAACTCGGAGGGACAGAGTTTCTTGCCGATCACCACAAATCTGTCGATTTTCAGGACTGATCATCCGTTTCGGTACGAGCATTTGGACGTTTGTGTCCAAAACTTCTGACGCAACGAGCGAGGCCCTCTCTGCGGAGGGAAACATCCGGATCGTATGCGCCAATGAATTCAGATACACGGTGGTTGAATATTAGGGCCTTTGAGCGATGGAGATTTTGACAAACGGTCGCGAATTTTGTACAAAGCCGTCTGGCTGCCGCGAGTTTGGAAAGACGAACTTCGAAAGGGAGTGACTTAGGAACTCAAAATAAATGGTCTTGAACGTGCATACATGCGCCGCGATGGAGTTTTCGGGTCAGGGCGTCGTGAGGCTTCGCGCGCGCAAGTGGTGGTTCTTTGCGGACCGGAGTTCTCGTAAACGCAGTACCCGACTCCGCCCAGAGGAAGCCATAACTATGCTAGCTGCCAGATCTGCAGAAGTCGCTCCTAAGCCGACGATCCGTACCGTCTCAGCCAAGACACTCCGGCAGTGGTGTGAGCCGGAAGTAATTCTGGTGATTACCAACCTCGCGGACGAAACGGTGATCCTGCCACATGCCATTAAGCAGGCAAGGCAGAGCCACGCAAAGATCGTTCTCGCGCATGTGGTGTCGCCTCAGAAGGCTATTTCGATGAGCTATAGGCCCCTTCCGCGGCCAACGTCAAGGCTTCAGGAGGCTCGATCAATCGTTGATCGCATGGCGCGGCAGCTTCGGTGGCTTGGATTCATCTGTGAACCATTGGTCGTGACCGGTAATCCTCACTCGGAAATTCCGCTGATAGCGAGAAATTGCTGCGTCGACAGAGTGATCGTTGCTCTCGATAACAACTCCGATCTTGCGCGGGATCGTATGCTTGCTCATCCAGAGCAGCTTTTGTCGAAGCTGGATATCCCTACTTGCGTCATCGGCAGACATGTGAGCATTGCCTCTCCGAGCGGCTTGTTGACACGAAACGTGACACTTGCGGTTTCGCTGGACTCGGACTGCGACGTCCCCCTGGGGTTTGCGTGCCGGTTCGCCCAGGAGCTCCGAGCTAAGCTGACGATTCTTCATGTCATTAGTTGCACGAGCCGCGGTCTTGATCCTGCTGCTTGCACGCCGAAGGCGATAGCCTCCAGGCTTCCGAATCCGACGTGGCGGGAAGCTGAACTGTTCTGTCCGACTGAAATCAGCATTCGCGAAGGTGAAACAGCTGAAGAGATCCTCAAGCACGGCGCCTCAACCAATCAAGACCTCATGATCCTCTGCTCCACAGGAGCTTCGCCCTCCGGCCCGGAATGGAGAACCAGCGTCAGCAGCAAAGTGTTAGAGGGAGCGCAATGCCCGATATTTCTGCTGCAAAAGCAGCCTTGCAACACCAGCAACCACGATGTCGGCGTTGTGGCTCCAGAGAAGGCTACAACGCACGGCGAGATCGTTGAACACGCTGCCCGAAAGGAGGAAGTTGCGTAGCCCTCCCCCACTCAGTGAATTAAAGACAACCGATCCACTGTCCACAGGACATCAAGCACAACTGCAAATCTCGGAAAGGATTGTTCCATGAAAGCCATTGTGACTCATGCAAGCTCCAGGTTGATTCTCCTGCCATTATTGATGGCATTGATATGTATCGGGGCATTTGCACAAGCTAATTCAAACCTGACCGGAATCATTACTGACCAATCGGGCGCTGTAATCCCCGGAGCAACCATTCAGCTCAGCGATTCGGCCACTGGTGCTGAGTTCGCCACGATCAGCAGTGATACGGGACTCTACGAAATCGCAGGTTTGAACCCATCTTCATACAATCTCAAAGTAACGGCAAACGGGTTTCAGACCTACGTGCAAACAGGAATTGTAGTCAACGTTTCTGCAACAGTTCGGGTGGACGCCAGGCTGGTTGTGGGATCCATTTCCCAGACTGTCACGGTGGAGGCGAATCCACTCACGGTTCAGGCCGATTCTAATGCAGTTTCCAGCCTGATCAGCGAGCAGCAGATTACGGAGTTGGCAACCAATGGGCGGAATATCGTGGCATTGGCCGCTCTCGGACTTGGAGTGAGCGCAAACCTGCCGGATATGAATATGCCAACATCGGTCGGGGCTAACTTTGCGATCAGCTTTAATGGGCTTAACCAGGCTCATAATATTTGGCTTATTGACGGAGGCGAAGCTTACGATCGAGGCAGTGGCGGCAAGAGTTCCATCATGCCGTCGCAAGATGCACTTGGTGAATTCCAGGTGCTCGCCAGCAACTATCCGCCGGACTATGGAATCTCTTCGGGCGGCACGGTGAGCATGGCCCTCAAGGCCGGATCTCAGAAGTTCCACGGGGAGTTGTGGGAATTCGATCGTAACGATGCACTGCAGGCACATAACTATTTCGATAACAATAACGGGCAGCATAGAGCCAAGCCGGAATTGCGCTTGAACATCTTCGGATTCAACGTAGGTGGACCGGCCTATAT
>NZ_JBAUUO010000029.1:0-4084 GCF_049582745.1 Occallatibacter sp. | reverse complement strand
TCGATCTACGCTTCGCCACACACCTCACGATGTGCCACGCAAGACTAGAGGTCAGGATGGATTCGCTATTTCCTTTCCTGCAGGGACTTGCACCCCTGCAACACGTCGGTTTATCCCGGCGCACGGCGAGTCACCGCCTATGCGGAAGTTACTCGCCGAGCAACAAAAGCGGTTCGCCCTTACCACGCAGCGCGATGGCCCGGGCCAGGACCGCAATAAGACGAAATTCTGCCGCCGACGTTCTATTGCTGTTCGGTCTGCAAACCCCCATCCGGCACAAGCACGACCTCGCAGTTGTTCCCCATCGAGCAACTGACCACCGCGCTTCGAAGTAGATGCGCCTTCGATCCCGGGGGAAGCAATTCAGGAAACTTCATCCCGTTGATCGCGGGCTTGAGTTGATCGAGCGTGTGTTCGCCTGACATCTGTTGCGACTCGATCACTCCATCAGCCGTAATTTCGAGCCGGAAACTGCCCCATCCGTTGGTGCCCGCAGGCTTCTTGATTTTGTAAGTCCGCAATGCCTGCAGCCCTTCCGGATTCGGCCAGTACGAGGGCTTTGTGCCAGCGGGACGAAGCCGTGCAACGCTCTCCGCAACGTGCGTTTTGGTAATGGAGGGCGTGTTTTTGTCTACTGCAGCCTGCGCCAGTAAGTACAGTTCGTAGGCATGCTGCTGCTGACCTGCAGCCTCGTATAGCTGAGCCAGATGGTCACCGGTCTCCGCACGTAACGATGCACGCCACGCTGCAGACAGGATTGGCTCAGCCTGCTCATGCCTACCCTCGATATACAGCGTCCACCCCAGCGTGTCCCACGCGGCGATCAACAGGTTCGCGCGAACAAAAGCCTTACTGTTTGCCTGCGCAGTGGTTATATCTGCGCTCTCCAACTCAAGCTTCGCAATACTCTTCCGCGATGCCTCTTCGGCCAGCGCCAAATCGATCCCGGACTCGCTTAGAACATAGGCTGCATCGTTCAATACTTCGGGATCGTCGCTGCCTTCCATCGCCGAGCGGGCTGCCGCAGCAGCCTCCTGCTTGCGATTCAGACGGATCAACGCCTCTCCCACCTGAACCGGAAGCACGCGATTTTCTGGGTGCTGCGCGGATGCGGCCTCAAGCGTCTTTAGCGCACCCTGGTCATCGTCCGCATTTCTTTGTATCGATGCCAAGTAAAGAGCCATGCTTGAATTTTCAGGATGCTGGTCCACGTACTTTTGAACGATCTGGCGGGCCTCGCTCGAACGGCCGGTGCGGGCCTCCAGCCGTGACAATGCATTTACCGTCCATTCATTGTCCGGCTCGTTAACCAGCTCTTTGCGGTAATCTGCCTTCGCCTCATCCAGATTGTGATCATTTACGTCCGCAATGAACCCACGCTCCGCCCAAAGCCCCCTCGCCTTCGAATCCTTCTGGTCCACCTGGTTCAGCAGTTCTCGCGCGTGCTCCCATTCTCTGTTGCGCACGCTATCGATAGCCTCTGCCATCAAGGATGTCACCGACGCGGACTGCATTGGATTAGCCTCGGTCTTAGTCTCCTTTCCCTTCGATTCAGTCTTTACTGTCGTAACGACGGTGGTTTTAGGAGCGTGCAGCAACTGAATCCACACGTCGCTGTCAAGGCTGATATTCTTCGTGAATTCCTGGTATTTCTTCCATTCTGCCTTCGGAACTTTCTTCTTCAGAACGACTACCGTGCGCTCGGCAATGATCTCTCCGCTCTCGAAGCGATAAGTCTTGTCGACTGTTGCAAATTCCGTCTTCACATGGATAGGGTCAGGCAAGTCCGTCCGAAATCCCTCAGGCAGCCGAATGGAAGAACTTGCCGTCAAAGTGCGAGGAGTTTCCAGTTGAATGTCCTCTTCGGGGGCACTCGTCTTTGAAGACAACTGGGCAAACTCGAGCGCAGGAAACAGCGGGAGAATGCGCAGATTATCCCAGTCGCCATAGGGATGTCGTGCATAGTCGTAAGCGATTTGGACAGGCCGTGCGGAGTCCTCAGCATTGCTGAACGTAGTATTGCTGGTCGTGCCACCGAAGCCTGAGTATGACGACAGATACTGCGACACTTTGTCTCTCTCCGCTGGTGCAGCGCTTCGCGCCAGCACTCTCACCGGAACCTCATCGTCGTCGCGGTAGGTAGCCTTCATCTTGGCAGTGAGCTTGCCCTCGGCGTCCAGCGTCCCTGCGGCTTCAAATCTGGCCGTAAATGCGTATGGAGCATCAGGAGGCGTGGTTTCAAGCGTCGCCGGTTCTTCTGCCGGAACAATCAGCGCCTTCTGGTCGCGAATTACCGCACTCAGATAGCGAAATGGCGCTGCCGCAGGAGTGCTGTCGAGCCAGATGCGGCCTTCCGGAAGTTTCACGGTGGTGATTACGTGGTTGAATACGGCCGGGGTTGGAACGTCAGGGACTGGCGCAATGCCTACGCCGATCAGTGCTGGAGCCGTGGAGAACCCCTTGGCCTGAAGCAATGCTTCGAGCAGCGTGTCCTTGTCCTTGCAGTCTCCATACTCATTCGCGAGAACCTCGGCTGCAGAATGGGGCTGATAGCGGCCAATTCCAAAGTCGATTCCCACATACCGGTTCTGAGTCGAGACGAAGTTGTAAATCTCGCGTACCTGTTCTTCTGGGCTCACAGCTTTGCCCGTGATCTCCTGTGCTCGCGCTCGAAGCGCCTCGGTAGGCTTAGCTCGCGACTGTGCCAGGTTCCGATACCAATCGCCTACCTCCGTCCAACTCCTAAATGTTGTCCAGGCCACAGAAGGCAGCTTCCGGCCTTCCTCATCCTCATCAGGGTCTTTCGGCGCAGTCTTCGGAGAATCGTCATCCGTGTTCTTGGGAGCCGTCACTAGCTGCGAAACATTCCAGGTGTACGTACGCTGCCCATTCTTCTCCTGAATGATGGCTTTGTGATTAGGACTCCAGACCTGGACATACTTCTCTGTTGGGACCTCCAGCGTAAGCATCTCGGCAACAACAATCACCGTCCCCGGTAGGGTAAAGTGCGTCGCCCCCCAGAATTCTCCCGGAGCCTCCGGCTTCTCAATCCGCGTATCCACCTCGTATTCCAGCGTATCGCCCGCCGATAGCGATCGCACCGGCACATGCTTCTCCTTCAAGTCGCTGTATAGAGGTGCTTGGCGCGTCACTTCGGCAGGCATGTCAATTGCAGTGTCGGCGGGTGTGTCCACCGTCGTCCCATCTGGCTTGTGCACGCGAATGAGCTTGATTTGCGGCGTTTCATTTGCCGAAGCATAAGCAAACGACAGCACCCCAAACTGCTGCGCTGCTCCCTGTGACTGGATACGAACAACAAGGTGAATGTCACGCTCACCCGTACCATCAGGGTGCATTCGGTACATTGTTTCCGAGCGTTCGATGACCAGCGCTTCATTCCGAAATGAATCCGGCGACGGAGATTTCTTGGCCTCCTGCGTCAAACACACGCAAGGTATCAGGCAGATAAAGATGGAAGCACGTTTCCAGGGCATATACCGGGATGGTAATACTTTTTCGCGCACCCGCATTACCGGCGCTTTGGATTTCAATCTGCCAGTAATCTCGCCGACCGCGATTCCTCTCGTGCGCCAGATGCAAAGCACCAAGTGTTCAAAAGGATATCGGCCTTGAAAGTCACAACAGCTCCAACCCGATTCGAATACCGGTGATGCGAGTTCGTCCGATCCCGTAACGCAAATCACACGCCTCGGCGGATTCGTAGCAAGTTACGCGCAACATGGATGTCGATGTGAGCCGGCTCACGTCAATGGAAGTGTTAGCACTCTCCGACCCGGACCTCGACTATGATGAACCTGTGGTGGCGGTCACCGATTATCGGCAAGCAGAAGCCCATTAACGTCGCCGCCTTTGTCCAGCGATCGCAGTTGTATTACCGGCAACTGGGAAATTACGCTTTTGCCAACAGGAAGCGCGTGGTGTTGCATAGAAGGTAATTACTGGCATGGTCCGCCGCCTAAGCCCTCCCGGAGGGTGTAGAGGTAAGCAAAGGAGGTGTTCCATGGAGATTCGTACGATCGGTATTGATTTAGGGAAGACAGTGTTTCACTTTGTAGCCGTCAAC
>NZ_JBAUUO010000028.1:0-27068 GCF_049582745.1 Occallatibacter sp. | reverse complement strand
TGGAGTTCATCCAGCATCATCTGCCGAAGATGGGTCACGGTAAACCTCCTGTGACCCGAGGCTTACACAGCCAACAATGCTCAGGAAAAGCCCATGCCGCAGCGGCCGTCGCGCCAGCGACTTAGTTCAAACGTCCTTCAATCCTTCAATCTTCCTCCGAGCGTTAGCGAACGCATTATCGCAATGCACTCGTCGATAAAGCCCTTCACAACGTCAGCAGGTCCAGGCTGCAGTGCGCGTAAGTCTTCACTTCTTCGAGCAGACTTTCGTTCCGGTATCGGCAACGCTCGCGATCATCCATTTTCCGTCGACACGAACCAGGTTGAACAGGTCTGTTCCACAATGATCGACCTTGCCATCCACCAGAAACTCGAACGGCGCCCACACCACGGCCAGATCGTTATCGATCCGGATCAGGGGATCGTGAATGCGTTCTTCGATCTGTGTCGTACCGGGCTTACCTACGCGCTCCGCGAAGGCTTCAAAGGCCATCCGCGTGGGCTTGCCGTCCCGCATCAGCACCATCGTGCCGCCCGGCATCGTGGGCGCCTTGATCGCCGCGGCATCTCGTTTCGACATGCCATCAAACAGCGCATGGATCAGCGCCAGCACGGCTTGCTCCTCCACCGATTGCGCAAACACACGGGCGGCGAGGCTTGTTGCCAGAATCGTACCCAAAAAGAAAACTACCTGCGGCGCGTGCTTCTTCATGCTCGCCAGTCTATCTTGCGAAAATCCCGGGAAACACGCCCCATCCCAGCCATGCGCGGAAATTGCCTCATTGTTGTCAATACCCGGCCACGGCCGAGCGGCGCTATCTCGCACATTCGATTGCGAAAAAAATTCCCGGCACTTTTGCAGATTATTTCTGCGAATTCCCTACACTTGTATCTGTAGCCAAACAAAATAGGGATGAATCGGGTAGCCCGTGGGTCACGTGCCTGCGGTCCATTCCTTGGTGTTGCGCACCACAATACGAGACGGTTTGCCCTAAAAGTAGTGCAAATCGTCGAAATCACCCGCTAAGGGCTTATTGTTGAATACTTTAGAACTTAAGTCCTTCGTTTTCAACGGTTTACACTGGCCCCTTCTCAAGCTAACTCGAATGAAATCAGGACTTTGGGCTAAAAGCATGTCTTTCGGCGAGACACCCGAAACCGCGATGCTTCACCTCTCCAGGGCAGCTCGCTGCACCGCAAATATTTCCTTCATCCCCGTCTCCGCCAGATCGATCAGCCCGTTCAGGTCGCTGCGCGAATAGCTTCCCTTCTCCGCCGTTGCCTGCGTCTCCACAAGCCCGCCGTCCGCCGTCATCACCACGTTCATATCGACCTCGGCCTTCGAATCCTCTTCGTAGCAGAGATCCAGCAGCGGCACACCGCCCACGATGCCCACGGACGTCGCCGCCACCAGTTGCTTCAGCGGCGACTGCTTCAGCGTTCCCGCCTTCACCAGCGCGTTCAACGCAATCGCCAGCGCTACCGCCGCCCCGGTGATCGCCGCCGTCCGCGTGCCGCCATCGGCCTGAATTACGTCGCAGTCGAGAATCACCGTCCGCTCGCCCAGCGCATGCATGTCCACCACGCCCCGCAGGCTCCGCCCGATCAGCCGCTGAATCTCGTGCGTGCGCCCGCCTATCTTGCCCCGCTCGCTCTCCCGAGGCGTCCGCGTCACCGTCGACCGCGGCAGCATCGAGTACTCCGCCGTCACCCACCCCCGGCCGGAGTTGCGCAGCCACACCGGCACCCCTTGCTCGATGGTTGCGTTGGTCAGCACGCGGGTGTTGCCCAGCGTTACCAGCACCGAACCCTCCGCCGTCTGCACAAAATCCGGCGTCAGCGTTAAAGTGCGAAGCTGGTTTGGTTTGCGATCTCCGGGACGAAAAAAGGTGCTATCGGGTGCGCGGTTCATAGGCCGATTGTACGAGACCGCGTCAGGCAATCCGGAAACGGAAATCCCATTCCGGGAAGGACCAATTCGGGAAAGCCGAGCCGATTTGGATGCAACTCGTTTCATTTAAGGGATTTAAGACCACTCCTCTCCAGAGGAGTCCCAAATCGGTCCACTTCCCTCTACGGTCCGTCGCTGTCCTGTATCCGGCCAAATCCGCATAAACCTCATCATGTGAATGTCTTAACCAGATTGTCCGAATTTGGCACGCTGCGTGTATTAGGAAAGGACAGTCCTCATTCTTACGCTCCCGGTTTGGGAGCCTTCGAATGTTCGGACTCGATGACGGGAAAGGGATCAAACCATGCAGCAGATTGAACAATTACGTGAGATTGGCGCAACGGAACAACATCAAGTCGACAAGGTAGTGGAGGTCCTCTCAACCCTTGCCAGCCACGGAGAAAACGTGGCGGAGATCGCCCACGACGCCCGCAACATGGTCACCGCGCTCGACCTCTATTGCGACCTGCTCCAGGAACCCGGCGTTCTCGCCGCATCCTTCGCGCACTACAGCGGTGAACTGCGACTCGTAGCCGCCGCCAGCCGCCGCCTCGTCGACAAGCTCGTCTCCGCGAATTTCGATGACACACCCACCAATGCGCAGGCCGGCGAAGCGAGGATCAATGCCGACCTTTCGCCGGTTTCACTGAAGAAGACAAAGACGAAGCAGTGGAAGAATATTCCCGTCGAGCCCATCCAGAATCTGGCCGAGGAGTTGCTAGCCAACCGCAACCTGTTGGCCGCTCTCGCCGGCCCCACCATTGCTCTAACTGTTGACGCCCAGGGCGGCGCTGTTGCAGTCCGCATGACCAGCGAGGACCTGACACGGATCCTCATCAACCTCGTTAAAAACTCTGCAGAGGCCATGTCCGCCATCGGCAGAATCCACATTTCGCTCTGGGAGAGCCTGGGCGAGCAGAATACTCCGGGGGTGACCCTGAACGTGGAAGACAACGGTCCCGGCCTGAACGGCAAAATGCTGGAAAAGCTCTTCGAACCCAGGAACTCTTCTGTGCCCAGCCGCGATGTCTTTGCATCGGGCGAATGGCCGTTGCCCCACCGCGGCCTTGGCCTTTCCATCACGCGTTCCATCGTCGAGGCTGCCGGGGGCTCAATCCACGCTGCGAACCGTGACCCGGTGGGCGCATGTTTTCAGATCGAGTTGCCCTTGCAAAAGGCATAGCGCTCATCCACATTCCAACACACACGTGATCTGGCTCGCGGCAGGTCTAGGATACGAAGCCAGGGGGATCGCGAACATCGACCGCGTGCAGTCAACCCTCGTCCGGCTCTCGACAGACATCATCTTGATCGACCTGCACAGAAACAGCGAATCAGGCCTGGAAACCGTCGCCGAAATCAAGGCGCTCTATCCCAGCATCGCGGTCATTGCGATGGCGCCTGTGAACTCCGCCAGCGTGGCTCTGGCCGCGGTTCACTGCGGCGCATCCGACTATCTCAACAAACCGTTTACGGTCGACGAACTCGCGTCGGCCCTGGAGCGCGCCGGCGGTCAAACCCGCGTCGATGTGCAGGCACGGCAGCTCAGGGAGCGTCTTCGCCAGCACGAAGGCATGGGACAGATCATCGGCCATACGGCGCAGATGGACAAGCTCTATCGCATTCTTTCGAAGGTTGCGCAGACCACCCATCCGGTCCTGATCCTGGGCGAGAGCGGCACAGGCAAGGAACTCATCGCTCGCACCATCCACACCTTCGGGCCCAACGCCGAGAAGCCGTTTCTGCCCGTGGATTGCGGTTCGCTGGTTCCCACACTCGTTGAAAGCGAACTCTTCGGTTATGTCAAGGGCGCCTTTACCGGCGCCAATCATGCCAAGGACGGCCTGCTTGTCGCCGCTGGAGGTGGAACGGTCTTTCTCGACGAGATCGGCGAACTCTCGATCGACCTCCAGGCCAAGCTGCTGCGGGCCCTGCAGGAACGCGAAGTCAGGCCCGTCGGCGCCACCCATCGCGTCCCCATCAAGGCGCGCATCCTTACCGCTACCAATCGCGACCTGGCCGCGATGGTGAAACATGGCTCCTTCCGTAAGGATCTTTACTACCGCTTGAACATCGTGAATTTGCGCCTGCCCCCGCTGCGCGATCGGCGCGACGACATCCCCATGCTGGTCGCGCACTTTCTCAACAAGATCAACAAGGGCCATCCGGCAAGATTCAGCATTCACGACGAAGCCCTGCGCGCCATGATGCACTACGACTGGCCGGGCAATGTGCGCGAACTCGAAAACGCGGTCGAACATGGCGCCACCATGACATCGGGAGGAGAAATCCAACTGGGCCATCTGCCTACGCAATTGCAGCATGCGCCGCTGGCCGCGCTCCATGCCGCGGCATTGAACGGGAAAAAACAGAATGACGCTTCGTTGCCCGCGATTCTACCGCTCGCCATGCAGGAGCGGCGCGCCATTCTCGACGCGATTCGTAGCACACAGGGCGACAAGCTGACCGCGGCAAAACTGCTCGGCATCGGCAAAACCACCCTCTACCGCAAGCTGAAGGAATACGGAATCAGCGATCCGATGCGGAGCAATTAGCAAAGCATCGGCAGGTCAGGCGCAAAGCCCTGCAGCCGGGATATCTGCTCGCGCGGGGCCAATCGAATAACCGTGATCATCGAAATTGAGGAAGATATGAGCATTCTGATCATCAGTGGCATCGAAGGCATTCGCAATTGCGCCGAGGTTTTCTCGAAACAGCTTGGAATGAAAGTCGACGTTGCCGATGGCCGACGTACAGCTCTCGCGGTGCTGCGCCATAAAGAATTCTCGGCCGTAGTGGTCGATGAGACCCTGGCTGAATGTGACCCGGCAGCCGCGGATGCAATCTGGGAACGATCGGGCCTGGCTATTCCATTGCAGATCAACTTCGCCGTCTCCGGAGCGGCAAGGATCATCCGCGAGATTCGTGCAGCGCTGCAACGGCGCGAGCGCGAGCAGACGGTAGCCCTCAAGGCGGCTTCTGCGTCGATCGAAATGGACCTCAAAAACACCGTCTCCGGGCTGCTGCTGCATTCGCAACTGGCTCTCACCCAGAGCGGAGTGCCAGATGCGGTTGCGGAAAAACTCCGCATGGTTGTCGATCTTGCCGGAACACTGCGGGAGCAGTTATCGGCACCAGCCCCAATCGTTCGAGCGGCAGGTACCTCGTTGACCAATCGCTGAGAAAAACGAAAGGCTCTCCAACTCCGGCACGTTCGCAATTTGACGGCCACCGATCAGCGGCTAAGCCCGGCATCTTCCGTGGTAAGGTTTGGAAAGTTATCATCTCTGCCCAGCTCAGGGTCTGCCGAATACGCGGAGCATCTCCACATGCTTGTGGTCATCTTTACGATCTCGATGTTTCTGAGCGCGGCCCTGCTGTTCGTCGTCGAGCCCATGGTTGCCAAATTGATGCTGCCAATGCTGGGGGGAACTCCAGCTGTCTGGAACACGTGCATGGTGTTCTTTCAGGGAATGCTGCTGGCCGGATACCTCTATGCACATGGCGCAATCCGTTACCTGAACCGCGCGATGCAGGCGGCACTACACATCGCGCTGGTGCTTGCGGCCAGCGCCATCCTGCTTGTGCGTCCGGTCGCGTTGCCTCCAGGCTGGCAGCCGCCAGCCAGTGCGAACCCTACCGTATGGCTGCTCGCCGTCCTCTTCGTCATGGTGGGACTGCCTTTCTTCGTGCTCTCCTCCACGGCGCCCGTACTGCAGTACTGGTTTGCCAACTCGCGGCACAGACTCTCGGCCGATCCTTACTTTCTTTATGCTGCAAGCAACGCGGGCAGCCTGGCCGGGTTGCTGGCCTACCCGTTGCTCCTGGAACCCATGCTCCGCCTCAGCACACAAAGGCTGCTGTGGAGCAGGGCCTTTCCGCTGTTTGCGGTGATGGTGATCCTCTGCGGCGTGTTGTCCCGCAGCTGGATTGGCCAGCATGCCGGATTGGAGCCGAACAGGCCGGAAGAAGGCGCGGCGCCGCCCGGTTGGAAGCAAAAGCTGCGCTGGGTCGCCCTTGCCTTCGTTCCGTCGAGCCTGATGCTGGGCGTAACCACGCGTCTTACGACGGATGTGCCTTCGCTGCCGCTGTTTTGGGTGCTACCGCTCGCCATTTATCTGATCAGCTTCATTCTGGTGTTTGCGCGACGCCAGTTGATCTCCCATGAATGGATGGCGCGGCGCATGCCTGCCCTCGTCCTCTGTGCTCTGATTCCCCAGCTGCTTGAAACCACATTTTCTCTGCTGGTGCTGATCGCGCTCTACCTTGCCCTGATGTTTTGCGTCGCCATGGTGTGTCACGGCGAGTTGTCGCGAGAGCGCCCGGCGGTGCACTTCCTTACGGAGTTCTATTTGTGGATCTCCGTGGGCGGTGTCCTGGGCGGGATCTTCAACTCGCTGGTTGCGCCGGCCGCCTTCCACTCTGTACTTGAGTTCCCGATCGCGCTGGTGCTCGCCGCCTTCCTGCGTCCGACAGTGGGCGCCCCTGTGTTAAGCGGCGACGCGGCGAAGTCCGCGCGGCGAAAGGACTGGGTGCTGCCGATTCTGCTGGGGGCCGCGACCGCAATGTTCTTCATTGGCCTTGACCGTCTGCCGCAAGCGACGCATCTGATTCTTGCGATCGTTGTATTCGCCGTTTCAACCAGCGTGTGCTTCAGCTTCTGCATGCGTTCGCTGCGTTTCGCTCTCGGCCTGGCGGCGATTCTGCTTGCGGCGCATTTTTACATCGGACCTTACGGGCATATTCTCGACAGCGAGCGCAGCTACTTTGGGGTAACACGCGTCACGAACGATGCGTCGGGCCGCTACCGCTACCTGCTGCACGGCGGTACACTGCACGGTATGCAGAGCCTCGACACCGCGCGGGCGAGTGAACCGCTTTCCTATTACACACGCGGCGGGCCCGCCGGTAACGTCATGGCAGCGCTGAGCCAGTGCAATCCGCACGCCAGCGTGGCCGTAGTGGGACTTGGCGCCGGATCGATGGCATGCCTCGGAGATTCGGCAAAGCAACTTACCTATTACGAAATCGACCCGGTTGTCCTGAGGGCTGCGAGCAACCCGCGGTACTTCACCTTTCTGGAGCGATGCGCGCCCAAAGCGCGGTTCGTTCTGGGGGACGCGCGCCTGCAATTAAGAGACACTCCCGACGGCTCCTACAACCTGATCGCTCTCGACGCCTTCAGCGGCGACTCGATTCCCATGCACCTGCTGACGCGCGAAGCCGTAGCGCTCTATCTGCGCAAATTGGCGCCCCGCGGCATCATCCTCTTCCACGTGACCAACCATTACGTGAACCTGCCGCCGAAGCTGGCTAACCTCGCACACGATGCGAGGCTTGTGTGCATGGACGAGACCGACACCGAAGTGACGGCCGAGCAGGCAGCCGAAGGCAAGTTTGCCTCCGAGTGGGTGGTGATGGCCCGTTCGCGGCAGGATCTGGAGCTGCTCCAGGCGTCTCCCTCGGCTCCGTCGCACTGGAGGGCTCTGGAAGGAAATCCGGGAGAGCGCGTCTGGACGGATGACTACTCCAACCTGCTGAGCGTGATTCGCTGGCACTGAGCACATGAATCCGCCCGCACTGTGTGATCCTGAGCCGATTGTGACTCGATGTACCGCTGCCGCGCTACTCCACCAGCGCATCGGCAATGCCAAGGTGCCGATCGAGCGCGTCGATGCCGAAGTCCAGTTCTTCCTTGGTCACAATCAGCGGTGGCGCGATGACGAAGTGGCTGACCCACGCCTGCTGTGCAACCCCGTCGGCCATCATCTTCGCGGCAATCTGATCCACCACGAGCGGCTTGCCTTCGACCTTGTCGCGCATGGTGTTGAAAGGCTGCTTGGTCTTGCGATTCTTCACCAGTTCGACGGCAAAAAACAGTCCGAGCCCGCGCACATCGCCAATCGATGGATGCTTTTCTTTCAAGGCGTCTAACTTCTGGCGCACATAGGGCTCGAGTTCGGCGGAGCGCTCGACCAGCTTCAGCCGCTGCATCTCTTCGATGGTTGTCACTGCAGGCCGCAGCGTGATGGGATGCGCTTCATACGTGTGCCCGTGCGAGAAGTAGTGATCCTCAAAGTGGTCGGCAATCTTTTTCGTCGTCGCGCAAAGGCCGAGCGGCACGTAAGCCGAGGTGATTCCTTTCGCGGTGACGAGGATATCGGGCTTGACGCCCCAATGGTCGACCGCAAACCACTTGCCGGTGCGGCCCCATCCGGCCATGACCTCGTCGTCGATCATCAGCACGCCGTGACGATCGCAGATTTCGCGCAGTCGCGGAAAATACTCTGGCGGCGGAATCAGCACGCCGTTGGTCCCGACCACGGGCTCGACGATAATCGCGGCGACATCGCTTTCGTTTTCGATCATGTGCTCGATGTAGTCGACGCATGCTACGTTGCAGCCGGGGTAGGTGTGCTTGATGGGACAGTCGTAGCAGTTCGTCTCCGGCGCGAAAACAACGCTGCCCCCTTTACCGGCCGGCTCCATCGCCCAGCGCCGCGGATCGCCCGTGGCCGCGATCGAGCCCATCGTCGAACCGTGGTAGGAGCGATAGCGCGAAATGATCTTGTTCCTGCCCGTATACATCCGGGCAATCTTGAATGCGGCCTCGTTAGCCTCGGTCCCACTTGTGGCAAAGAAGAATTTTTCAAGTCCTGCCGGGAGCACTTCGAGTAGCTTGGCGCTGAGCCTGGCACGCGCTTCGGTTGCATATACGGGGCCGACAAAGGCAAGCTCGCGTGCCTGCCGGCCGATCGACTCAACGACCGCGGGGTTCTTATGGCCGAGATTGACGCACATAAGCTGGGCGCTGAAGTCCAGGTAGCGCTTGCCCGCGCCGTCCGTGATCCAGCAGCCTTCGGCGTCGGCGATGGTGAGCGGCTTCCACGTCTTCTGGAAGCGCCACGTGCCGTAATTGGTCTGGCGGGTAAGGCTGCTGATCTCTTCTGCGGTTAACGCTGGGGGGGTGATTGTGTCGGCCATGCTGGACCTCGCATTGGGAATGTTCAACCTATGCTAAGGCGTGAGGCAGGTTCCTGTCCGCAATTCACCTCGGCATCGACGAACAGAGCCGGACTGCCTTGTAGCTATCCACGCCGCCATGCGTCGCCGGGCATGATTCTCTTCATGAACTCGTCAAAAAGCGGAACGGTGAATGCAGTTTCTCCGTGGGTCTGGCTCCAGATCATGCCTTTGGCAATGAGGCCGGAACGGGTTGGAGCGAGAGAGGTGACGCCGCGGCCGAGTTGGTCCGCGATATCGCCGGAGCGTTGCGGATCGGGGCCAAGTTCAGCCATGGCGCGAAGGTATCTCTTTTCGGTTGGTGTGAGGCGATCGAAGCGCACGCGGAAGAAGCTTTCGTCGAGCGCAGCCACGGCTTCGTCGGAGGCGTTTACAACGTCGTCATAACGTATTGGACTGGTCGGAGCGAGGTCCCAGGTGTGTTTGCCCCATTCCTGAAGGAAGTAAGGATATCCCTGCGTCTTCGTGATGATGAGGTCAACGGCGTTGTCGTCGATGAAGGCGCCTTCATTCTGAGCCGGTCGAACGATCGCTTCGCGGGCATCTGGCGGAGCGAGCGGTCCGATCTCGGGAAAATCGAACAGGCGCTCCGCATACGATTTTGCTTCGCCCATGCGCCCGCGCAACTGCGGAAGCCCCGCTCCGACGACGGTGACAGGCAACTGCTCCTGCGCACAGCGATGTAACGCCTGTATCAAAGCCGCCATCTGCGGTTCTTCGACGTACTGAAGCTCGTCGATGAAGAGAACCACGGCTGTTTCGGCCGCCTTAGCAGCAGCGCCGACCTGAACGAGAAGCGTGCCCAGATCGAGTTCAAGATCGCCATTGTCCGCCAATCCCGGCTCAGGATCGTAGTCGAGGCCGACCTCAATATCGTGGTAGTGCACTTTCAATTTGCTCGCGAAACCAGCCAGCGCTTTCAGGCCCCGGATTGCATAGTCCTTTGCGGCCTCTTTCTTGCTGAGATGGAGGAGGGCAAGCCTGAGAGCCGGAGCGAGAAGCGCCGGGAGGGAGCGGTGCTCGGGAGCCTCAATCCGCACGGTGTGAATGCCGCCGGCTTCGGCATCGCGGCGCATCTGATCCAGAAGCACCGTTTTGCCAACCCCTCTCAGGCCGATCAGCATCATGCTTTTGGCTGGACGGCCCAATCGAAGCCGCTGAAGGCGGATCTCGATATCCTTGCGAATCTCATGGCGGCCAGCGAGTTCAGGCGGTGGGCTGCCAGCTCCTGGGGCATAGGGATTGCGAACGGGGTCCATAACTATAGGGAGTTTAGCAGGTTTATGTTAATTTGATAAGTTTGGTAAATTACCTATAACTATCGAGTAGCAGTGAATCAGCCGCTCTGACGCTTCGCTAGCTCGTCCATGTACCATCGTTGGGCCTTGATCTTGAAATATCCGTCGAAAATCAGCTTCGCACGCGCTACGTCGTCGAGTGTGATGGGGCGAGGCGCGATCTTGTTGGCGATCATCTGATCTGCGAGGTTGAGAAAATTGCGCACCATCCCCGTGAATTCCGGCGTCGCCGGCACGCCTTCAAAAAAGGCAGTCATCGAGGTTTCTGCGGTTTCCGGTTTCCCATCCCAATCGCCGTACGCGGCCATCGCATCCTTGAGCGCGGATATGAACTCGATAAAGATGGTCGGTTCAAACTGGAACAAAATATCGTTCTTCGCCATCAGGCCGAGATTGCGGAAGTACCGATGCGTGGACTCAAACTGCTGCTGATTCGCCTGCGCGATGAAGTTATAAACGATACTGATGTTGTTGAGGTCAGGTGATTTCAGCGCTTGGGGCGGCCAGACGATCTTCAGCATTGGCGTGCGATCGACGATGATCTCGCTATCGTGCTCCACATCGCGGATTCTCTCGAAGTACCGAGAGATATATGTAGGTGTGTACCACCAGAAGAATCCCATCGTTCCGATGTTCAGCGCAGTCACGAAAACATAAGTGTTCTGCCAGCCCATGTTCCAGAGATCCTGCACGACAACCTTCTTCGGAACGAAAAGGGTGACGACAAGCTCGTTGCGGTCGCCGCCGCTGTTGATCTTTATCTTCTCGATGCCAGCGTTCCACTCCTTGAACTGGTTCTGACGTATTGAGTGCGACCACGATTTGAGCCGGATTTTGATCTCGAATTTGTTTTCCCAGCCCTCTTCGCCGTCCGCTGGTTTCCGCTTCATTTCGAGGTTGGTCAACTCCATGCTCTTCCTGTCTGCTTCGGCGAAAGTGTCGCGCAGCCATTTCATCCACGCACCGAAGTTGTCTCCGAACTCGGTCTGCTTGTCGAGGCTGCCTTTCGAAAAGATCATCGGCTTCAGGCGCGGGTCATCCATGGCGGCAAGAACCAGTGCATCAAGTCCTGCTCGTCCTTGCCCATCTCACGGAATTCCTTCAACCGTTCCATGTTCAGGCGTGCTTCCGCTGCTTTGATGATGCTCATAGCACGCTTTGCGGAGATGGTCGAGCCGTTCAGATTCGACGGGTCAACGTAGAGGGTGTCGAGCCTGTCCTTGTGAATGCCTCGCGCGAATTCCATGGCGGCGGGTATCGTGTGCCAGTCTCGCAGGTTTTCTCGGCCGGGAAGCCAGATTGCCCAGAACAGCTTGCGCTCGTGATCATCGACCCATTTGAGCGGCGTCTTGGCCTCTTCGTCGGGAAGGAGCGGTTTGCGATCGATGGCGTCAAGGAAGATCATCGAAGACTTGCCGATTTCCTCCAGCGCCATCGTCGCCAAATGGAATGCGATATGGTAGCTGCCAGGTACGGCGCTAGTATGAGCGGCAGAGATGAGTTTTTCTGCGTTTTGAAGGCACGCCTCGATGGCAGGCGTGAACTCTGCAGGGCTCTTCATAGATCAATTCTAAAACTCGTTCGCTGGTAGTAGAGATCAAGCGCTAATTTGATAATGGGAATCGGCCGACTTAGGCGCTCCTTTGCATCGCTGTGAATCGGGCAAAGAAAACCCCGGCGGGTTCGCCGGGGATTTGAGTATCCCAGGTATCAAAATCGAGACCTGGGATACTCAGACTGGTGATGATGCTATCGGCAGTGGTGATGATGCTGTCGGCGCTTTACGCGCTGTAGAGCAGGATGCCTGCCGGCTTCTCTTCGGTTGCGGTTTCGTCCGAGCTTACGGGGCGATAGAAGAGTTGGTTGTTTTCGAGATACACCTCGAGGAACGCCGGCCGCTGCTGAATCTGTCCGGCAATGAGCGCCTCTGAGAGAGGATCTTCAACGTAGCGCTGCAGTGCGCGGCGCAGGGGGCGCGCACCATAGCTGCGGTCTCCCAGCGTCTTGTCGAGGATCCACTTTTTGGCCTCTTCTGTGACCGAGATGGTGATGGCCTTCTGCGCCAGGTTTGTGTTGAGCTGCTGCACAAGCAGTTCGACAATCTGGATGAGATCCGCATCCGACAACGACAGGAAAAGGATAACTTCATCCAGCCTGTTGAGAAACTCCGGATTGAAGGTCTTCTTGACCTCCTGCTTCACCAACTCCTCAACCTTGTCGTTGACCAGGTCTTCGCGGTCGCTCTGGAAGCCGAGGCCCTGCTTCTTCTGCAAGTGCCTCGCGCCGATGTTCGACGTCATGATCAGGATCGTGTTCTTGAAGTCGACTGTGTTGCCCAGTCCATCGGTCAACTGGCCGTCTTCAAACACCTGCAGCAGGATGTTGAATACATCCGGATGCGCCTTTTCGATTTCGTCGAGCAATACGACCGAATACGGTGACCGCTTGACCCGTTCGGTCAACTGGCCGCCTTCTTCGTAGCCCACGTATCCCGGAGGCGAACCGATCAGCTTCGACACCGAGTGCTTTTCCATGAACTCCGACATATCGAAGCGGATGAGCGCCTTGTCCGATCCGAACAGGAAGTTGGCCAGGGTACGCGCCACCTCCGTCTTGCCCACGCCGGTTGGCCCGAGGAACAGGAAGCTCCCAATCGGCCGCGCAGGCGACTTCAACCCAGCCCTGGATCGACGAATCGCGCGTGCCAGTGCGGAGATTGCCTTCTCCTGCGAGATAATGCGCTTGTGGAGTTCTTCTTCCACGCGCAGCAGCTTCTGCGTCTCTTCTTCCTTGATGCTGGTAACGGGAACGCCCGTCCAACGGCTGACTACGTCTTCAATGTCTTCGCGGCCCACAATGCCGGCAGCGGAGTCATCGAGGTGGTACTTGTCACGCAGGGCGCGCAGGTTTTCACGCTCTTTGCGCTCCTCATCGGAGTAGAAGCGGGCCTTCTCGAACTCGTGGTTCGCAATGGCCGAATCCATGCGGTGCACGATGAACTTGATCCGCTTCTGAACCTCGGTGATCTCCTCGGGTAGCGAGGTCTGGCGCAGCTTCACGCGCGCGCCGGCTTCGTCGATCAAGTCGATGGCCTTGTCAGGCAGGAAGCGATCCGGAATATAGCGGTTCGAGTGCGACACCGCAAACTCGATCGCGGCATCCGTATAGCTCACCGCGTGAAACTTCTCGTAGCGGTCCTTGATGCCGTTGATGATCTTGATGGCGTCGGCTTCGTTCGGAGGTGGCACTTTGACTGCCTGGAAGCGGCGTTCAAGCGAACGATCCTTCTCGATCGATTTGCGATATTCAGCCGGCGTGGTTGCGCCGATGCACTGAATTTCGCCGCGCGAGAGCGCAGGCTTCAGGATGTTGGCTGCGTCGAGCGAACCCTCAGCCGATCCAGCGCCCACCAAGGTGTGAAGCTCATCGATGAAGATGATGGAATTCTGGTTCTCCATCAGCTCCTTCATGATCGTTTTAAGGCGTTCTTCAAACTGGCCGCGATACTTGGTTCCGGCCACGATAAGTGAAAGGTCAAGTGCGAGCACGCGCTTGTCGGCCAAAAAGCTCGGCACTTCGCCGTCGGCAATGCGCTGCGCGAGGCCTTCGACAATAGCCGTCTTGCCCACGCCGGGTTCGCCGATCAGCACCGGATTGTTCTTCGTGCGGCGGCAGAGAATCTGCACCACGCGCTCAAGTTCGCCGTCGCGACCCACCAACGGATCGAGTTGTCCATCCATCGCGGCCTGGGTAAGGTCGCGGCTGAACTCAGCCAGCAAGCTCGACTCACGCTGCCGCGCTTGCTGCGGCGCCTTCTCCTGGGTCACGCGGGCAAGTTCGTCACGAATCTGCGCCAGCTTCAGGCCGCGTTCCTGCAGAATCTCCGACGCAAAGCACTTCTCTTCGCGCAGAAGGCCCAACAGCAGATGCTCCGTACCAATATGTTTATGACCAAGCCGCTCGGCCTCCTCGGCTGCGTAGGCCAGGACGCGCTTGCACTCGTTCGAGAGCGGCAAATCGACACTGGTCGACACCTTCTCGCGAATCGTGGTGTGCGCTTCAATCTGCTTGCGGATTGACTCCACCGAGGCATGCGAACGCAAAAAGCGATTGGTTAACGCCTTGTCCTCGCGCAAAAGGCCCAGCAGCAGGTGCTCGGTCTCGATATAGGGCGAGCCGAACTGGCTGGCCTCATATCGCGCGAAGAAGATCACGCGTCGTGCCTTCTCCGTATAGCGTTCGAACATATTGTTTCTCCTCTTGCAGCAGGCTTGCGGTAGCAATGGCCGTCCGATTTCTTAGCACCCCAAGACCATTCTTCGGGGAATCCGTTATCGGCTTCAGCCCAACTTGCCGCGCCCTTCTCTCAACTAACGCCGCCGGTGGCCCCGGAAAATCTCTAAACTGCCCCGAACAGCTCTTTTGGATGGACCGGATTGCTTCTCAACTTTTCCGATCGCCCAGGAGTTCTTCCCCCGCAAGCACCGCCCACCACTCGTGCGCACGGTAAAGCAACTCCAGGCCCACTATACAATCAGACTCAAAATCCACCCGGAAAGGTGCTTTTCCTTAGCCCTTGCCGGGCTTTCCTCCCCACGGACTAAGACCTGTCCGCGCGAGCCCCGGGGTGAAGTCCCGCTTTGGAAGGGAAATCCATCGCGTGAAGGCGCCCGCCCTCCAGGCGCAGAGTCCGCGTACACCGCGCGGCCAGATCCAGGTTATGGGTCACCAAAAGAGAAGTGAGCCCGTGGGTTAAGTGCAATCGTTCTAAAAGGTCAAAAACTCGTCCAGCAGTGGTTTCATCCAGATCGCCGGTAGGTTCATCGGCCAGAAGCAGCCGCGGATTGCCAACCAAAGCCCGGGCCAGCGCCACCCGCTGCTGCTCTCCACCTGAGAGCTCTCCCGGCCTGTGTTCGCTGCGGCCTTCCAAGTCGACCTCCCTAAGCCAATTGGATGCAGTATCTAGCGCCTCTCGACGGCTATTTCCGCGGGCCAGCAGCGGCATCGCCACGTTCTCAACCGCTGAGAATTCCGGCAACAGGTAATGAAACTGCCAGACATAGCCGATCTCGCGGTTACGAAAGACCGCGGCCTCCCGAGCGTTGAGAGTTGCCACGTTGATTGAAGCGCAGTGTACAGTGCCCGCTGTCGGCGCATCAAGGGCACCCAGAATGTGCAAAAGTGTGCTCTTTCCTGCACCCGATTGCCCCACGATCGCAACCAATTCACCGGTCGCGATCGTTAAATCAAGCCCCTGGAACAGCGTGAGCGCCCCGCGGGCCGTGCGATAGGTCTTTTCCAGATTGCGAACCTGGATGATGGGCGAACTCTCCTGCGCCCGCAAGTTTGACTCCCGCATAAAGCGGAGAGCCGGGGCGGCAGCCGCTGGAGTAGTTAGAAGCATTCGTTCCTACTATCTTACCGCGAAGAGCAAACAGAAGGTCATCGCCAAAGTCACATCCGTTCGCATTGGAGTAACCGCTTTTGCGGTGTGGTCATAAACCTGGGTGCGGAACCACAAAAAATTGCGATCGCTGGAAACTAAATCCGGACCCATCGAAGTTGTGCATTCGATTTTGACACCGATCCGCGTTGCGTCCATCCTGCTTAGGTCACGTCGCCCCGCGATCGCGCCGATTCCAACACGCGCGCATTCCCCACAACAGGCGCTGCAAGCTTCATAAGTGGAACATAGACCGCGCCGGCGGTAAAGAAGCCGACGAACCACGCGTAGTCATAAAGGAAATGCAGCGGATTGATGAATACGCCGACCAGTGCGATGGCCACGCCGAGGACCAGCGCCAGAATTGCCCGCGGATTGATTCCCCGCGTGTAGTGATACACGCCTTCTGAGTGATACAGCGAGTTGACGTCGAGTTCGGTTTTGCGGATCAGGAAATAGTCCGAAACCATGATGCCCGCCACCGGCCCCAACAGTCCCGAGTAGCCAACAAGCCAGCCGAATATATAAGCATCCGGCGTGGCGAGCAGTTTCCACGGGCACATCGCGAGGCCGAGAAAGCCGGTGATGAGACCGCCCGTGCGAAAGCTGATGAGACGCGGGTAGAGATTCGAAAAATCATTCGAAGGCGAAACAACATTCGCGCCAATGTTGACGTTGAGCGTGGCGATCAGAATGGCGATAAGCGCAAGGAAGGCTACCACCGGCTGGTGGAATGCTCCGATCAGTTCAATCGGATTCCAGATCGGGCGGCCAAAAAGCACCGTGGACGCGGACGTGACCGAGATGCCGACGAAGGTAAAGAGCGTCATCGCCACCGGTAGCCCGAACGCTTGACCATAGGCCTGCGCGTGCTGCGATTTGGAGTAACGCGTGAAGTCCGGAATGTTCAGCGCGAGCGTGGCCCAGTAGCCGACCATAGCGGTCAGCGAGGGGAAAAAGACCGCGAGAAATGCACCCGTCGAGTGAAACTGGCTCGGCGTCGAGAGCATCTCGCCGAAGCTGCCCGCCTTCATACGCACCCAGATCAGCAGCGCCGCCGCCATGATGAACATGAAGGGCGCGCCGAAAGCCTGCAGATGCCGGATCGACTCAACGCCACGCCACACAATCACCATGTTCAGCAGCCAGAAGATGAGAAAGCACGCCCACTTCGCAAATGCCGATCCGACGGTCGCAGGCCAGATCACCGCGAGCATGGAGTGAATCGCCGTTCCGCCGATCCATGACTGGATGCCGAACCATCCGCAGGCAACAACCGCCCGCAGGATCGCCGGCAGATTCGCGCCGCGCACCCCAAACGGCGCACGAATGAACACCGGAAACGGAATGCCATACCGCGTCCCCGCATGCGCGTTCAGCAGCATGGGAATAAGCACGATCAAATTGCCCAGCAACACCGTGCACACCGCCTGCTTCCAGTCCATGCCCTTGGCGATCAGCGACGATGCAAGCTGGTACGTCGTGATCTCCATCGACATGGAGAACCACAGCGCGATGTAGCTATACGTGGTCCAGGTGCGCTGCTCCGGCGTCGTCGGCGCCAGATCGCGATTGGATAAAGTGGGATCGACGCTGCTCAAACGGCCTCCGATTTAAATCGGTATACACGAATGCCAATGAGAACGCGATAAGGAATACGGTGGACAGCGAGGATGTCGCACATTGAAGTAAATGCGGTTCAATTCGAAAGCGACCACAACAGCGTTGTCATCCCAACCGCAGTGGAGGGATCTGCTATTTCCACGCGCCGCCGCGAGCCTCGCGACGTAGATACTCACCCCGCCCCGGCTTGCCGATAAACTCGCCGCCCGACACGATCAATTCTCCGCGCGAATAAACATCCCGCGCATTGCCCTTCACCTTGAATCCCTCAAACATCGAGTAGTCCACCCGCATGTGATGCGTCGCAGCAGAAATGGTGTGATCGGCACCCGGATCCCAAAGCACGAGATCCGCATCGCTGCCCGCGGCGAGCACACCCTTCCTCGGATACATGCCGAAGATGCGCGCGGGGGCGGTGGAGACGAGTTCGACGAAGCGGTTGATGGAGAAATTGCCCTGCCCTACGCCGTGATGATGTAAAAGCTGCAGCCGGTTCTCAATGCCGGGGCCACCGTTGGGGATCTTGGTAAAGTCATCTTTGCCAAGCGCCTTCTGATCTTCGAAGCAGAATGGGCAGTGATCGGTGGAGACTACCTGTAAATGATCCTTGCGCAGCCCCTGCCAGAGCTTCGGCTGATTCCGCTTCTCGCGCAGCGGCGGGGTGAAGACATACTTCGCACCCTCCCAGCCCTTGTCGATCATGTTGTCTTCGAGCGAAAGAAGCAGATACTGCGGGCAGGTTTCGGCAAACGCCGGAAGGCCGCGATCGCGCGCTTCTCTCACCTGGTTCAACGCATCTTCGCTGGACAGATGCACGATGTACACCGGTACGCCGGCCATCTCCGCCATCGCAATGGCACGATGCACCGCTTCGGCCTCGGCAGCCGTAGGCCGCGTCAGGGCGTGATAGATTGGCGCAGTCTTTCCCTCGGCTAGCGCCTGCTGCACAATCACGTCGATCACCGACCCGTTCTCCGCATGCATGCAGATCAGCGCCCCATTCTTCGCCGACTGCCGCATCGCCTTGAAGATGGTAGCGTCATCGACCATCAACACGTTGGGATAGGCCATGAAGAGCTTGAAGCTGGCCACGCCCTCGCGCACCATGTCGTCCATGTCTTCAAGTCCCGCGTCGGGCAGGTCGGTCACGATCATGTGCAGCCCGTAGTCGATGCAGGCCTTGCCCTCGGCCTTCTTCCACCACGTATCGAGCGCCGCGCGCATCTTCGTCCCGCGCGCCTGGATAGCGAAGTCCACTATCGTCGTCGTCCCGCCAATTGCCGCCGCGCGCGTCCCCGTCTCAAAATCATCTGCAGACTTTGTGCCGCCGAACGGCATGTCGAGATGCGTGTGCGCATCGATACCACCCGGCAGCACCAGCAATCCTGATGCGTCCACGACGGTACCCGCCGCGCTCGCCGGAATTCCCGCGCGCACCTCTTTGATGACCGCGCCGACGATCAGCAGATCGGCTTTTACCGTCGAGTCGGCATTGACGATGGTTCCGTTTTGAATCAGAACCCTGGACATGATCTCTCACCTGAAACCGCAAATTATAAAGCTTTGTCATTCCGACCGAGCGTAGCGAGCGGAGGAACCTGCAGTTGCTTATCCTGTTTCAGCGCTGGGATTACGACCGCTGCGGTTCCGCGGCGCACTCCGCGCCATGCGTGCGCTGGTCCCAGGTCTCAGCGGGAATTCCACTATCCACGCGCACCATCGTGATGCAGTCATCCACTGGGCACACCAGCGCGCACAGGTTGCAGCCAACGCACTCCGTCTCATCCACGCGGGGAATCTTCGCCAGCGGCGTGGGATACGGACCATGATTCGAGGCCGCGGCGGCCCGCTCTTTGCGCGTCACCGGTGTCGTCGCGATCGAGTTCCGCGTGCGCCACTCAACAGTAGGCGGCCCCTCGTGCAACTCGACTTGCCCATTCACCGGACCCGAAACTCGATCCACGTGGATGCATTGGTGAGCGCCATCCCAGCAGGCGATGTGGCAAAGGTCGCAGCCGATGCACGTCTGCTCGTTGATATGCGCAACAATCTTGTAATTCAGATTCAGGTGTTTCCACTCGGTCACCTTGGGGACGGAGAGGCCCCGAAAATCCTCGATCGTGGCGAAGCCCTTCGAACGCATCCAGTTCTCGAGGCCTTCGGCCATATCTTCCACCACGCGATAGCCGTAGTGCATCACGGCCGTGCAGACCTGGACGGTCCCGCAGCCCAGCAGCATGAACTCCACCGCGTCGCGCCATGTCGAGATACCCCCAATGCCGGAAAGGGGAAGGGCCGAGGAGGCCTCGGCCATGATCTGCTGCACCATATTGAGCGCGATCGGCTTCACCGCAGGCCCGCAGTAACCGCCATGCGAACTCTTGCCGTCGACATTCGGTCGCGGCACAAAGGTATCGAGATCGATCCCGGTGATCGAATTGATCGTGTTGATCGCCGACAGCCCGTCGGCGCCGCCGCGTTTAGCCGCCCGCGCAATCTCGCGAATATCGCTGACGTTCGGCGTGAGCTTTACCAGCACCGGGGTGCGCGCCTTCTCCTTCACCCACGCGGTAATCATCTCGGTGTATTCAGGAACCTGCCCGACCGCCGACCCCATGCCGCGCTCGCTCATGCCGTGGGGGCAGCCGAAGTTCAGTTCGAGGCCGTCGGCTCCGGCATCTTCCGCGCGCTGCACAATTTCGTGCCATGCCTCGCGCTTTGATTCGACCATCAGCGACGCAATGATCGCGTGATAGGGATAGCTTCTCTTCACCTGCGCCATCTCGCGCAGGTTTTCTTCAACCGTGCGATCGCTGATGAGCTCAATATTGTTGAGACCCATCATGCGCACACCTTGCCAGTCCGTCGATGAATAGCGCGAGCAAACATTGGTCACGGGTTCGCCGATGGTCTTCCATACCGCACCGCCCCATCCCGCATCGAAGGCGCGCATAATCTGTTCGCCGCAATTGGTGGGCGGCGCCGAAGCCAGCCAGAACGGATTGGGGGCGTCGATTTTCCCGGCAAACTGGTGAACGCGAATATCAGGCATACGCCGCCTCCGCGATCTTCAGGATGGCTCGCGCGGCGCGCTTTCCGTCGGCCACCGCATCCACCACTTCCCTGCCGCCGTTGGCACAGTCGCCACCGGCAAAGTAGCGTGAATTGCCGGTCTGGCCTGTCTCCGGATCGGTCACGATCGTTCCGCCGCGCAATTCAATGCGGCGCAGCTCCTGCACCAGCTGCGCAAAAGGAGATTGTCCGATCGCGGGAATCACGTAGTCGCATTCAATGGTGTAGTGAGATTCGGGAATCGGCAGCAGCGCCTTGTCTACTTCGCTCACTTGCACCGTATCGAGCAGCAACCTGCCACGTTCGTTCGAGCGGATCGCAAACGGTTGCCGCCGCCACAGGAACTGCACGCCCTCCTGCTTGGCATGTTCGTACTCGAAATCAAATGCCGACATGTCGCGCTCGCCGCGCCGATACAGCAGGTATACCGTATCCGCACCCAGGCGCCGCGCCGCATTTGCCACATCAATCGCAGTATTCCCTGCTCCAACCACGACCACCGTCCCGCTCAACTCGCGGAGGCGCCCGGTCTTGTACGACGCGATAAACTCGAGCGCGTTCAGCACGCCGTTCTGGTCCTCACCGGGAATATTCATGCGCTGCATCGCACCGAGGCCAACGCCAACAAAGATAAAGTCGAACTCCGACTCCAGCTCTTCCAGCGCCTCCGCGGACTCAATGGATGCACCGGTGCGGAACTCGACGCCCATGCGGCGAATCATCTCGGCTTCACGCAGGCTGTCGGCCGCGCGCAGCTTGTATTCCGCAACACCATACGTGTTGAGCCCGCCCAGCAGGTCCTTGCGCTCGAGAATTACGGCCGACGCACCGTGGCGGCATAGCTCAGCCGCGCAAGCCAGCGACGCCGGACCGCCGCCGATGCAGGCCACCTGCACATTGCGCGATCCGCGTGGAGCCGTCAGCAGTTCTTCTCCTGTCGCCTGAAAGGAGTCCATTGCATGACGCTGCAGCCGTGCAATCTGAATGGGCGCATGATTGTAGCGGTGCATCACGCAGGCACCCTCGCACAGCACCTCAACCGGGCAGGCCTTCGCGCAACTGCCGCCAAGGATATTCGCATCCAGAATCCGCAGCGCCGAGCCGCGAAGGTTTCCGGTGCTGATACGCTTGATAAAGCCCGGAACATCAATATGCGTGGGACATGCGCCGGTGCACGGCGCGTCAAAACAATTGAGGCAACGATTTGCTTCAATCACTGCAGCCTGCGGCTCAAGCGGCGGCTTGATGTCGCTGAATCGCTCGCGGAGCAGTAAATCGTCGGGAAGTGTCGCGGTACTCATGAAGACCTCGGGAAAACTCGCTTACACTCTGCTGTCCTTCTCTGACTTTTCTCACCCTTATCTATTCTCGGCCTTCCCTCTATGGATTGACGAGGGTTTTCACCGCCAGGTTTTGTCAGGATGCAACCAGCGGACCATACATGTCCGGCCGGCGATCGCGAAAAAACTGCCAGGTTCGGCGAACTTCGGCAATTTGTTCAAGATCGAGATCGGCGGTCAGCACCTCGTCCTTGTCGCGCGACGCCTGCGCAACGATCTGGCCGCGCGGATTGGCAAAATAGCTTGAACCGTAAAACTCGCCGATATTCCAGGGCGCCTCGGTGCCGACCCGGTTGATCGCCGCGATGAAGTAACCGTTTGCAGCAGCATGCGCGGGCTGCTCCAGTTTCCAGAGGTATTCGCTCAACCCCGCTACTGTTGCCGATGGGTTAAAAACAATCTCCGCCCCGTTCAGCCCCAGGCAACGGGCGCCTTCGGGGAAATGCCGGTCGTAGCAGATATAGACGCCGATCTTGGCGAACCCCAGGTCAAACACCGGATACCCCAGGTTTCCCGGCCGGAAATAGAACTTCTCCCAGAACCCCGGCGCGACATGCGGAATGTGTGTCTTGCGGTACTTGCCAAGATACGTCCCATCGTTCTGAAGCACGGCCGCAGTGTTGTAGAAAATGCCTTCCTGCTCCACCTCATAGACCGGGACCACCATGGCGATATGCAGTTCCTTTGCCAACTGTTGCATCAGCTTGACGGTCGGGCCATCCGGAACCGGTTCCGTGGTCTCGTACCACTTTGTCGATTGTTCGGCGCAAAAATAGGGGCCGTTGAAGATCTCCTGCAGGCAGACGATCTGTGCCCCTTCGCCGGCCGCCTTGCGAATCAGCTCCACGTGCTTGTCGATCATCGCCTTCTTCTGCACCGCAAGCGGCTCAGTGGCAGCGACGGCATTGGAGGCTTGGATGATGGAACATCGAACGACGCGCGGCATTCGGCTGCGGCTCCCGGTGAAAACGTTATGAGTATTAGACGTTATCGCATGGAAGCGGCTTGGGCAAGAGTTCCCGGCTGGATCCAAAAGACTTCGACCCAGGCGTTTTCAAGAGATGAAGCATCCTTCCATCAACCCCGAGCGAGGTTGAGAATGGCTCTAATACTCGATCTTGTTCGGCGAAGCCATCCACGCCGCAAAGCTCGACCATGCCTCGTCACGGAGAAACTGCAATGCCGGCAACGAGCGCTCCGCTGGTTCCTTGCGGAATTCCTCATAGAGGTAGGCATCGGCGAATCCCGCCTTGGCCGCGTCTTCGGCTCCAGCACCGTAGAAAACCGCATCCAGACGCGCCCAGTGCGACGCCGCCAGGCACATGGGGCATGGCTCGCAACTCGTGTAAAGCTCATATCCCGCCAGCGAAAACGTACCGAGCACCTTGCAGGCTGCACGAATCGCTGTCACCTCGCCATGCGCCGTCGGATCGTTGGTCGCCGTCACCATGTTCACGCCTTCCGCAATCACTTTGCCGTCGCGCGCAATCAACGCCGCAAACGGGCCGCCGCGGCCGGAAGTAACATTCTCCGTTGCCAGGGCAATAGCGCGGCGCAGAAATTCAAGGTTTGGCTGACGATTCATTCTGTGTTGCCTTCAGCGTTTCGAAGGTAAAGTAAACACAGTATGGCACAGGCTTTACTGTCAACTCGCGTTCCGACGGCCGACAGCCTCACCCCCCGCACTGATCGTGGACGGCGAGAAGATCGCCGCACTCCGCCAGCCGCACGGCTTCATCGAAGCCGCGGTCGAGCGGATCTTCATCCAAGCTCAGCCAGATCCGACGGCCGGTCGATGTCTACCTCGCCGCCTTCGAACTGAATCTCCAAAACGGGCAGAGATGCATTCACCAGAAGGCCACGCGCGCCCCGGTCGCCGCGAAGCCCGAGCAGATCCGCAAACATCGCTCGCGGAAAGATCGCCGGAGTTCCCCGAACCCCCGCATAAATCGACGCAATCATCGGCGTCTCCCGCTGCGCGTCGAATGCCTCGATCATCTCCCGCAGATGCTTCGCCGTCACCCGCGGCTGATCGCACGTCATCAGCAGCACACCCGCAGCTTCGGTCCTCGCATCCATTGCCCCAACGCCAGCGCGAATCGACGAAGCCAGCCCCTCTTCCCATTCGGAATTTGCGATTACCGTCGCATCGCCAAATTGAACTGCCTTCTCGATCCGTTCGCGATATGCGCCAAGTACTGCAAACACCGGCATGGCGCCGGCTTCCCGCGCACACCGGATGGCCCGCTGCAACAACGGCTCGCCATCAACCCGCACAAGTTGCTTGGGCTGCCCCAAGCGGCTGCTCGCACCTGCGGCGACAATGATGGCGGCGACTGGCATCCGCATCAGTCTACGCTGCTCTTCTTGATGCCGAACGCGCAAACAGGACCAACTTCATCAGGCGGACAAATCCGTAGCGAAAGGTTGACCGGTGAGCAACCTAAAAGAGCGGCCCGATTCGGCGGCGCCTGGATCGCTATGCCTGTGTATCGGCGTCGGGCTGGAGCAGAAGCAACAGCACGAACCCGACAATCACAAACATGCGGAATGCCTCTTGCTGGCCATTCCAGGTGCGCGACTGCCACATCAGGAACCACTCTCCGCCCACATCGAGAAAAGCCACCAGCCACATCAGCAGCGAAAGCGTCAGTGCGGCCACGGCCACGCCCTTCCCGGCGTTGAAATCAGTTGCGGGTCCACGAAACGCTCGTACAAGACAAACTAGTCCCCTCCATGCAAGCATGCCCGTCGCGAACTCCCAGACGATGATCATCCAGTAGAAAACAAGATGCACCACTGGCCACGGCACTGCCCTCCACATCGCGTGGTTCCCCGGAGAGGTTGAATCCATCGACAACACATGCCGGATGAACTCGTAGTTTGAATTGAAATCAGCGAGGTTGTTGAACACCACGAGCGTGTAATAGAACGCAATCCCTGCCAGCAGCAGCAACTTCGCTAAGCGTGTCAACATCGGTCAGACCTCTGCATTGCTAAGGCTGCGAATTTCCGATCACTGCCAATTACGCGTCGCTGTGAATGAGGGCATGCAGCACGCACAATCCTAGCGTCGGCACATCAACTCCTGTCCATCGAAAAATCAGCCCGCTCATTGTTCAGCGGACGCCAATACGGTTATGCCCGTGGCCGGCGAACCCAACCGGCTTTTCGCGGGAAAAGGCTACCCGCGTTGCCCTTGAAGAGTCCAAGTCTATTCCGAAACTGCTCTAAATCGGGTCCCGTGGTGTAGAACTCTGATTAGCCCCGTGCGCGATTTCGAGAAAACCCGGACGGAATTCCAGGAGATCCTCGCCAAGCCCATTCGCGAACTCGGGCTCAAACTCGAGGGCTCGCCGCTCGAGCGATTTGTGCAGCAGCTCTATCGCGAACTCGAAGCCAAGGGCATCCACAAGTTCCGCCCGCTTTGCTATCTCACCGATGAATGGGGATGCCCCTCCGGCGAGCCTGTGATCGGCATTCCGTTCTACCTGGCCAACCCTGATCTGGCAAAGCTCGAGCGCGATATGAACGACCTGGAAGACGCTCGCGAGATCATGATGTACATGCGTCATGAGGCCGGACACGCATTCAATTACGCCTACCAGCTCTACAAGTCGGCGGAGTGGCGCAATCTCTTCGGTCCCTTTCGCCGCGCCTATCGCGATAATTACCGCCCCATCCCGTTCTCGCGGAAATTTGTTCGCCACATGGCCGGGTGGTACGCCCAGAAGCACCCGGATGAGGATTTTGCAGAAACTTTTGCCGTCTGGCTCACGCCGCGCTCCCAATGGCGAAATCGCTACAAAGGTTGGGACGCGCTTGCCAAACTGCAATACGTCGATCGCATCGCCCACAAGGTAGGTGAAGTCGAGCCTATCCGCCGCCGCGGCCACACCGACATCACTGTCGATGAGATGGAGTCGACTGTCGGCGAGTTCTACCGTCTCAGCCTGCCGGAGGAGATCCCGGTGCAGGAACTTGCCCTGGATGCCGACCTCCAGGACATCTTCAATATCTCTCCCAAGCGACGGAACGGCGTGCGACCCGCCGTCGAGATGCTGTATCAACATCGCAAACCCGTCGTTGACAAGGTCGCCTATTGGAGCGGCGTGCAACGCCCGATCGTCAAGCGACTCGTGGAATCCATCTGCAGCCGGGTTGAGGAGCTGGGTCTGCGCGTCGACGTCCGGCGCGAGTCCGAGCACCTCACGGAGTTCACGGTCTACACAACAGCACTCGCAATGAATTACCTGGTTCGGGGGAAGTTCATTCATCCCTGAGGTGCGGCGGCAGTTGCCGTTACACCGGCTGGAGGACGCATGGCAAACTTGAAAGTCACCGTACTGTACGACTTGTGGGAAGAACAGCCCGCCGAAGTCGAGGAAGAAGCTCCTCCGCCGCGCAAGCGCAAGGGACAGAAGAAACGCAAAAAGAAGCCGGTCAAGCACGACCGCGAAGAGATCTTCGAAGCTCTTGAGAAGCTCGGTCACGAGCCGTCGTATTACGTTCTCGACGGCCGCCCCCAGTCCCTGCTCGGACTCGCCAAATGCGGCGCCGATCTCATCTTCAACCTCACGGAATCCTATGCGGGCGATGACACCAAGGAAATGCAGGTCACCGCATTCCTTGATCTGCTCGATATCCCCTACACCGGCGCGGGACCGCACGCGCATATCCTTGCGCAGGACAAATCGATCGCCAAGAAGATGTTCGCTTTTTATGAGATCCAGTCGCCCTATTTCGCGACCGCCTATCGCGGCAACATCGACCACGCCCACGACATCTCGTTCCCGCTCATCGTCAAACCCACTTCCGAAGATGGATCCATCGGCATCGATGCCACCGCCGTCGTTAACAGCGTGAAGGAGTTGATGGAACGCGTCAGCTATATCCAGACTGAGTTCGATTCTCCTGCATTGATCGAGGAGTACATCGAAGGACGCGAAATCTACGCTTCCATTCTCGGCAGTTACGAGAGCGCGCGTGCGCTTCCGCTGGTGGAGCTTGACCTTTCGAAACTTCCCAAGGGCATGCCCAAAATCGCCAGCCAGGATGTGAAATTCGAGAAAGACACCGAGGCCTACAAGCTCACGAAGTCGGTGATCGCCGAAGATCTCGATGAAGAAATCACAACCAGGCTCACTGAAATCGCAGTCAAGGCCTATCGTGCCGTCAAGCTTCGCGATTATGGCCGAATCGACATGCGCGTCTCCAACAAGGGAGAAATTTATGTCATTGAAGCGAATCCAAACCCGTGGCTATCCAGCGGGCAGGAGTTTGCCATGGCGGCGAAAAAATCCGGCCTCTCCTATACCC
>NZ_JBAUUO010000027.1:0-7027 GCF_049582745.1 Occallatibacter sp. | reverse complement strand
TGTCGGCACTGGGGGTCCTCTACGTGCACGGAGTCAGGATCGACTGGCAGGCATTCGACCACGACTACCCGCGACGACGCCTCGCCCTCCCTACCTATCCTTTCCAGCGCGAACGATTCTGGATTGAAAGTCCAAGTGCGACTTCGCCCGACGCAACGCCAGGAGCAGCAAACCTTGACCATATGGCAGGACATCCTTTGCTCGGGCGGGCCATTCTTTCGCCTCGCTTGACCGACATCGTGTATGAGGTTTCGCTTGGAACTTGGACACCAGCGTACCTGAATGATCATCGCATTTTCGGTGAAGCGGTTTTTCCCGCAACGGGTTATTTCGAGGCGGTCCGGGCGGCACTCGCGAAATTGAACGAGGGTGATTGCCAAATCGAGGAGATGGCTATCGAGGACGCGCTTGTCTTCCCGGAAACAGGAACGCGCACTTTACAACTGATCGTGTCGCCGGTCTCCGGGGAGACCAATGCCTACGCCTTCGAGTTTCAGAGCCTTGACGACCGGGCGCATTGGCGGCTCCATGCAGCCGGCATAGCCCGCGCGGTGCTTGAGGAGGGTGCTTCCCTTCCCGAGCCCCAACTGCCTGTTTTGAAGAGCTCGGAATGGCGGGAAGGTGCAGAGTTTTATAGGCATTTGCGAGCCAGGGGGTTGGAGTATGGCGAATCCTTTCGTGGTATCGCGCGGATCCGTTCACTAGATGGCATGGCCGAGGTCGTGCTCCGCCTGCCAGAAACACTGACGACACAGGCCGAGAGTCGCGTTCTGTATTGGCTGCATCCGGCGATATTCGACGCGGGCCTCCAAGCAGCGTTGTCTTGTTTGCCCAATGAGTCAGACGGCACCGAAGCAATTTACCTGCCCGTTGGGTTTCGGCGGATACACTTTCACGGGCCCGCCCGGGAGTTGCGCTCAGCACGGGCCAGGGTCCTCCAGGAAGAAGACAATTCTCTCACCGCTCAAGTGGAATTGTTGGATGGTTCCGGCAGGTTGATTGTCAGCATCCACGGATTGACTCTGCGGCCAGTAAGTCGAGCTGCCTTCGGTAACATCGGGCTGGATCAGAAAAAATCGCTTGAGGAGTTGCTGTATCGGCCGGCATGGCAAGCAAAGCCGTTAAAAAGCTCCGTATCATCGGGAAAGACTGCCTCGATTCGCACTCCCCTCGATCTTTCCACCGCGAACCTAAGTGCTCAGGCGGCGGACCGTTGGAAAGACCTGAGCGAGCAGCATTCTTTGTCGCAATACGGCACTCTCGCTCCCCAACTCGATGCCCTGTGCACCAGTTACGTGATGGCGGCGATGAAGAGCCTCGGGTGGGAACTCTCGCCAGGTCAGCGGCGTCGCTCCGACAGCCTGGCTGAAGAACTCAACGTAGTTCCAGCGCATCGGCGGATGTTGAACCGTGCCCTGGAAATGCTCGAAGAAGACGGCGTGCTCTTGCGTGAAGGCGCATTCTGGAACGTTCAGCGCGTGCCGCCGACGAGCGACCCAATCCGTCTATCCGAGCAGTTGATGAAGCAATGGCCAACGTGCCTGGCCGAGATTTCCATGACTGCCCGCTGCGGTGCGGCGTTGGCCGCCGTGTTCTGCGGCGCCCAGGATCCCATTGAATTGATTTTCCCTGCAGGTTCGCTGGAAGGTCTGGAGGCAATCTACCATCGTGCGCCGTTTGCGCGCGTCTATAACGGACTGGTCGCGGGAATCATCGCGGATGTCGTGGCGATGGCGCCCGCACATCGAAAATTTCGCGTGCTGGAGATCGGAGCTGGCACAGGTGGGACTACCGCCTTTGTGCTGCCTCATTTGCCGCGAGAACGGACGGAGTATATCTACACCGACGTTTCTCCCTTTTTCCTCGCCCGTGCCGAGGACCGGTTTGCGGAGTATCGCTTCGTCCAGTATCGCCTGCTCGATATCGACGAGGATCCGGATAAGCAAGGATTCCGTGGCGATAAGTTCGATATTGTTATCGCTTCAAACGTGCTGCACGCGACGATGAATCTGCGACAGACGATGCTTCGAGTCTCTGGACTCACTGCTCCTGGCGGATTGCTGGTCATGGTGGAAGGGATCAAACGCCAGCGTTGGGTTGACTTGATCTTCGGCCTGACGGAAGGCTGGTGGAAGTTCACCGATCACGAACTGAGAAATTCGTATCCGTTGCTTTCAATGTCGCAGTGGCGAACATTGCTTCCATCAGTCGGGTTTCCGGAAATCGCCACGGCGCCCGCAAATGAAAACGGGGGAGCCATCTTCGAGCAGATGGTCGTGTTGGCGAAACGGACCGCGGAAGACGAAGAAGGAACGCAGCAGGGGAATAGACCGCGCTGGCTCATTTTCGCCGATCCCAATGAACTGGCTATCCAGACCGCGGAGCGGCTCGAATCCGCGGGGTGCAAATGTCTCTTCGTTCGACCTGGGAAGACCTTCACGAAGTTGGCGGAAGGGCAATATGAACTCTCGCCGGCCAGTGAAGAAGACTACGGTGCGCTTTTACACACTGTTCTTGGCGAGGGTGGAACATGTGCAGGCATCGTCCATCTATGGTCGGTCGATGGTCCCGGGGTGGCGACGGCTCTCACAACCGAAGGGGTGGATCGGGCACAGGAGATCGGGTGCCGCAGCGTGCTGAATCTAGTGAAAGCTATGGTCGCATCGTGCGGTTCCGAGGCCCCGCGTCTCTGGCTTGTTACGCGTGGCGCGCAGCCGGACCCGACCGGAGCAGTCGACGTCGGAAACGCAACGATGCTGGGCCTGGGACGTGTAATCGCGGTGGAATATCCTGAATTCCTCTGCACAAGGATTGACCTTTCGGCCACCGCCACGGCCCAAGAAGCGGAACGTCTTCCCGAAGAATTGCTTTCGCCGGATGACGAGCGGGAAATCGCCTATCGCGGCAGTGAGCGGCACGGCCGCCGCTTGGATCGCCTGCTGAGGTGCGATTCACCGGCGCAAGCGCGGAAGCTAGTGATGTCGAGACCTGGCGAGCTCGATAGTTTGGCGTTCCAGACATCGGCAAGACGGCCACCCGGGCTCGGTGAAGTGGAAATTGAAGTCAGCGCAACCGGACTTAACTTCCGCGACTTACTGCTGGCGCTGGGAATGTATCCCGATCCGACCGCGCCTCTGGGTGGTGAATGTGCCGGGACTGTTTCAGCGTTGGGCCCTGGGGTCAAGGGACTGCGCATCGGTCAACCCGTGATGGCAATGGTTTCGAATAGCTTCGCCACCCACGCGGTGGCCGCCGCGGAAATGACCGTACCAAAACCCCAAAGGCTGTCTTTCGAAGAAGCCGCCGGCGTCCCTGCAGCCTTTCTCACCGCACATTACGCTCTGCACACGTTGGCGCGATTAAGCTCTGGCAATTCTGTGCTAATCCATTCGGCTGCAGGAGGAGTAGGGCTGGCTGCCGTGCAACTGGCGCGAAAAGCCCGCGCGATTGTCTTCGCCACGGCCGGAACAGAAGAAAAGCGGCGCTACCTCGCCTCGATCGGGGTAAACCATGTGATGGATTCGCGTACCACTGCTTTCGCAGAGGAAATCCTGAAAGCCACCGGCGGCCGGGGTGTGGACGTCGTTTTGAATAGCCTCTCCGGCGATGGAGTGGAAAGCAGCATCAGGGCCTTGGCGGACAACGGCCGCTTCGTTGAATTGGGCAAGCGGGATATCTGGAGTGAGACTCGCTTCCATGCCTTGCGGCCGCAGTCCCAATACTTCATCATTGACGTGGCGGCGGAGTGTGCGCGCAATCCCGAGAAATCAGGCCAGATCCTGCGCGAACTGGTGGCGGAGTTCGATGCCGGTGCATTGGTCCCGCTTCCCCGGCGGGTCTTCGATTGGAAGCAGGTTGGCGCGGCTTTCCGACTTATGTCAACCGCCGAGCACATCGGAAAGATCATCGTTACCCAGCGACCCACCGCCTGGCGCATGTCCGCCTTGGGCGCGCCTGCACTGCGCTCCGACGGAAGTTACCTGATTACTGGCGGCCTGGGTGGTCTCGGGTTGCTCATTGCCAGTTGGATGGTGGAGCGGGGTGCCCGTCATCTGCTGCTGCTCGGGCGTCATGCCCCGACGATGGCCGCTCGCGAAACAATCGAACGATTGGAAGCAAACGGCGCAACAGTTTCTATCGCCCAGGGCAACGTTTCGATCGAAGCGGACCTTGCGGCCGCGCTGAAGAAAGTTGCAATCGACATGCCGCCGTTGAGAGGAATCGTCCACGCCGCCGGAACTCTCGATGATGGAGCTTTGCATCGCCAGGAGTGGTCGCGCTTCCAGACGGTCATGGCTGCCAAGGTGTATGGCGCATTGAATCTGCACCGTCTTGTCAGTCACCTACAGCTCGACTTCTTCGTACTGTTTTCCTCCGCGGCCTCGATGCTGGGAACTCCCGGTCAGAGCAACCATGCGGCCGCAAATGCGTTCATGGACTCTCTGGCTCATCTGCGCCGAAGCTCCGGGCTGCCCTGCCTCGCCATCAACTGGGGCGTGTGGGCTCAGATCGGGGCGGCTGCCGAGCGCAATGTGGCGAGCCGTATGCCGATAACCGGCTTGCAGGCCATCTCGCCCCAGCAGGGTTTGGCGCTGTTTGAGATGTTGCTTGATCGCGGCGAGTGCCAGATCGGCGCGTTTGGGATGGATTGGCAGGCCTATGCTGCGGCTACGGCAGGTCACAAATTGGAATCGGAGCGCCTCGTCGGCTTCGCAGGTGCCAGATACCACGAAGAGTTGACACGAGGAGTGCCTACAAAGAGGAACGCGCAGGTGAGCGCGCCTTCCAACCATCTCGATCGGATTAAGCAAGCGCCGGCGAGTCAGCGACGCGCGATGCTTGCCCAGTTTGTGGAAGAGCGCGTAGTCAAGGCGCTGGGGCTCGATCCTGCACGGCCACCGGATCGAAGCCGCCCCTTGCAGGAACTCGGACTCGACTCTCTGCTTGCGGTCGAGTTGCGTAACGTGTTGAGCAACGGGCTCGGATTGACCCGGCGTTTGCCGGCAACACTCCTCTTCGATTACCCATCGATAGCGGCCATCACGGACTACCTCTTCAATGGACTGCTGCCGGTCGACGATGAAATGAAAATGACGACTGCTTCGGCGTCTGACGCTCAGGAAGAGTTGGCGGCAATCGCAGGACTCTCCGACGAGGAAGCAGAGGCCATACTGCTGGAAGAACTGAATGAAGACTGAGGTATGCGAATGACGGAAAAGCCCGCGTTGGAAGGCGATCTGTCCCCAGTGAAGCGCGCTCTATTCGAGCAGCGCAGACTGAAGGCAAAAGTCGAAGCGATGGAGCGGGAACGGGACGAGCCGATCGCCATCATCGGCCTGGGTTGCCGATTTCCTGGCGCCGACGGTCCCGAGGCGTTCTGGAATCTACTGATGAGCGGCACGGATGCCATTAGCGAGGTCCCTGCCGATCGCTGGGACATCAATGCAGTCTACGATCCTGACCCCGATGCGCCTGGGCGGGTGAGCAGCCGCTGGGGAGGCTTCCTGAACAGGGTGGACCTATTCGATCCACACCTGTTTGGCATTTCGCCGCGCGAGGCGGAGACTATGGATCCGCAACAGCGCCTGGCGCTCGAGGTTGCCTGGGAGGCGCTTGAGAACGCTGCTCAGCCGTTCGACAAGTTGGCGGGAAGCGTGACCGGCGTGTACCTCGGGATCGGCACAAGCGACTATCTACAGTTGCACGCCGGCATGGATGACTTAAAGCGGATCGATGCATACCTGGCAACTGGCAACTCGCACAGCGTGGCTGCTGGGCGGTTGTCCTATGTGCTCGGTCTCCAGGGACCAAGCTTGTCCGTCGACACGGCGTGCTCCAGTTCGCTGGTTGCGGTGCACCTGGCTTGTCAGAGCTTGCGTGCTGGCGACTGCCGGATGGCGTTGGCTGGTGGTGTAAACACCATTTTGTGGATCGACAATACGATTAGCCTGTCGAAAGCCCACATGTTGGCGCCCGACGGACGCTGCAAGACGTTCGACGCTGCGGCTGATGGATTTGTGCGCTCCGAGGGCTCTGGGATCGTCGTGCTAAAGCGTCTTTCGCATGCCGAGGCAGACGGGGACCGCATCGTTGCCTTGATTCTGGGTAGCGCTTGCAACCAGGATGGGCGAAGCAGCGGGCTAACCGCGCCGAATGGCCCGTCGCAAGAGGCGGTGATGCGGCAAGCGCTCCACCGCGCGCGACTCGAACCAGCGGAGATAGGTTACGTAGAAGCTCATGGCACTGGAACATCGCTCGGCGATCCGATTGAAGTACAGGCGCTTGGAAATGTACTTTGCAGAGATCGCCGCGACGGTGATTCACTCATCATCGGTTCGGTAAAGACAAACGTTGGCCATCTCGAAGCGGCCGCGGGTGTCGCCGGGCTCATCAAGGCTGCCCTGTGCGTGGAGCGCGGAAAGATTCCACCTCACCTTCACTTCAAAACGCCGAATCCACATATCGCGTGGGAAGACTATGCCTTGTCCGTTCCGACCACAGCGATTGAGTGGGATACTGGACACCCGCGCATCGCCAGTGTGAGCGCTTTTGGTTTCAGCGGAACGAACGCCCACTTGATCGTGGGCCAAGCGCCAGAACTCCGGGAAAAATCCCTCGAAATTGCGCGACCGGGCCATCTTCTGGTTCTATCTGCGCAAAGCGAGGGAGCCCTCAGAGAATTAGCTGCCCGCCATTTGCACTATCTCGCAAGGAATGGGGGCACAGATGTGGCCGACCTGTGCTTCACGTTAAATACGGGAAGGGCACATCTGAACGAACGCGCTGCCCTGACGGCGACGTCGGCCAAAGAGCTATCCGCCAAGCTTAAGAGCCTCTCGACAGGCAGTGAGGCGGGCACGGATGCCCGAGGTGAATTCACCGAGGCGGCTGAGCCGGAGTTGGCTTTTTTGTTTACCGGCCAAGGCTCGCAGTATGTAGGGATGGGACGTCAGCTTTACGATACGCAGCCGACTTTCCGTCGTGCCCTGGACGAGTGTGCGGAACTGTTGTCGCCGCATCTTGATCA
>NZ_JBAUUO010000026.1:0-44506 GCF_049582745.1 Occallatibacter sp. | reverse complement strand
GGCTACAAAGTGAAACACTGTCTTCCCTAAATCAATACCGATCGTACGAATCTCCATGGAACACCTCCTTTGCTTACCTCTACACCCTCCGGGAGGGCTTAGGCGGCGGACCATGCCAGTAATAACCATTCAGTTAATAGAAACTGGAAGCTGAGCAATCGTAGAGTCGAGAGGTTTGAAAAGCAGCTGCAGATCCCTCCACTCCGGTCGGGATGACAGTGCTTTTTGCGATGGTTCTTCGGCTGGAACTAAGCGAAGCTGAGGCTCCGACCAAATCTGAAGCTGGACGTTTGGCAACGATGTGTCTGGGAGGCACTCGGAGCGAAGGCGTTTTGGCAGCAAAGAGGCCGCGCACCGCGCGGCCTCTTTGTCCCTATGCCCCTAGTCCCTAGTCCCTATGTCCCTAGTCCCTAGTCCCTATGTGCCTATGTGCCCAGTCCTATGTGCTGGATCTCTTCGTCCCTGCTACTACCCGTTCAACTGCTCCTGCAGCTTGTTCAGGGTGCGATGCAGGTCCTTGTCGGTGCGGCGGAGTTCATCGATCTTGCCGATGGAGTGCATGACCGTGGTGTGGTGTTTGTTGCCGAACTGGCGGCCGATTTCGGGCAGGCTGGCTTCGGTCATCTGCTTGGCGAGATACATGGCGATCTGGCGCGGCACGACGACGTTGCGGGAGTTGTTCTTCTGCTTCAGGTCGCTGACCTTCATGCCGAACTGCTCGGCGACGGCGCGCTGGATCGATTCGATGGTGATTTTGCGGACCTGCATGTCGATGAACTGCTTCAGGCATTGCTGCGTGGTTGCGAGCGTGATTTCGGTGCGGTTCAGGTTGCACCAGGCGACCAGCCGGGTCATCGCGCCTTCGAGTTCGCGCACGTTGGTGCGGACGTTCGAAGCGATGAAGAGCGCTACGTCCGTCGGCAACTGCACCTGCTCGTTCTCGGCCTTCTTCTGCAGGATGGCAACTTTGGTTTCGAGATCGGGCGGCTGAATGTCGGCGATCAAGCCCCACTCAAAGCGCGAGCGGAGGCGGTCTTCGATTTCGGCCAGTTCCTTGGGGGGACGGTCTGAAGCGATCACGATCTGCTTCTGGCCATCGTGCAACGCGTTGAACGTATGGAAGAATTCTTCCTGCGTCCGCTCTTTCTGCGCGATGAACTGGATGTCGTCGATGAGGAGAACGTCGACGGTGCGGAAGCGATCGCGGAAGGAGGTCATGCGGTCGTTGCGCAGCGAGGTGATCATCTCATTCGTAAATTTTTCCGCGGAAACGTAGCAGATGCTTGCCGAGGGCTGGCGGCGTTTTACTTCGTGGCCTATGGCGTGCATCAGGTGGGTCTTGCCCATGCCCACGCCGCCGTACAGGAAGAGCGGGTTGTACGCGCGCGAAGGACGTTCCGCGACGGCCAGCGCACCGGCGCGGGCAAACTGGTTGCCGTTGCCGATCACGAAGGCGTCGAAAGTGTAGCGAGGATTGAGCTGGGCCGCCGTGGACCAGTCGAAGCGTGTCTGCTCCGGTGTGCGCGATGAGGGCGCGGTGGGTGCATGCGCCGGCAACGGCCCGAAGCCGCCATCTCTGCGCTGCGGAGGCATCGACGGATCCTCCTCCATGGTGACGAATTCCACGTCGTCGAACTCCAGCGACTGCAGGTCGATGGCTTCCTGGATCAGGTCGCCATACTTGTCACCAATGTGCTGGAACTCTTTGGAAGGAACGCGGACGTAGAGTATGCGGCCACTGGCGTGGCTGAAGCGTGTGGGTTTCAGCCATGTCTCAAACGACTGGCGGATAACCTTTTTTTCCAGGGCCGCGAGAATCTGCAGCCAGGGATTGAGAGCCGAAGCCGGCGAAATTGCGAATGCCATCGAGCGAATCCTTGCCGGCGCCACCTGTCTATTGCCGTGTGATTTTCACCCGCACGGTTGAGACAATGGCTCACGCAGTGAATGAGGCACTCCCCACCCACATTCGCGTATTGAGAACATGCCTGATGGCCGTTGGTCTGCCTCGGAAAAATACTGCGAGGCACGAGTCGAACTTCACTCCGTGGGACGCTCGGAAACTTTCTTGAACGGTCCCGATGGTAGCACATTTGGGGTGTGTTGCAATGCCTCTTTCACATAACTTTTGGGAACAAGCCTGCGGTTGCACCACACAAGGTGAAACAGATCACGCGCGATCAAAATTCCTGCGCTTCGATCGCAAAATTCTACTCAGTTATTGCTTTCATCGAGATCAATCGGGATTGGATGCAGGACGCGCGCGACGCGTTTTCGCGGATTCGCACGGGCAAGCTTCGCCCGAGTCCTTCTGCACGACGCCCTCACGACGTGGTTGCCTCGGGTGGTCTGATGACCGGCCCTGATTACCAGTGCGGAGTCGCCCGCTGGCTTCCGAGCCCAACCTTCGATATACTTAATACTTGCCGTTCAGGCTACGATTTCAGACAGGAAACAGGAGCGCATTTTTATGCCCAAGCGCACATTTCAACCCAACCGGCGTCACCGCTCGAAGACGCACGGCTTTCGCTCACGCATGAAGACCAAGGCGGGAGCAGCCGTGCTGAGCCGTCGCCGTGCCGCAGGCCGCAAGCGCGTCTCAGTCAGCGCCGGCTTCCGCGACTAAGTCGTTCCCGCCGTTTTGTTTCGGCTGGAGCAGGTTCCCAGAGCCTATCATCTTCTGGCCGAGATCCTTTCAGTTTGCGATGAGCATTTCCACCCAGCCTGAGCAGCATTCCGTTGCGCCGGCGGCGCGCGTCGCGGCTGCTGCGCTCAAGGGGCGCGCGTCTCTGGCGGGGTCGCGTCTGCGCAAGCACGCGGACTATCAGCGTGTGTACGCCGAAGGCCGCAAGCACCGATCCGCTTCGATGAGCTGGTTCCTGGCGCCGCAAGCCGAGGCGTCGGTCCCGCGCGTGGGACTCACCGTGGGCAAGGTTCTCGGTCCAGCGCACGAGCGCAATCGCATCAAGCGGCGGCTGCGCGAAGTGCTGCGGCGGCATGTCGGTCAGTTGCCGGTTGGCTGCGACCTGATCCTTCATCCGCACCGGACCGTGCTGGCACTCGAATTCACGAAACTTGACACCGAGATTGTGCGTATTCTCCAGCAGGCAAATGCCGAGCAGGCCCGCGCAAACTCGAGTCAACCTCCGCGTTCCGGCAAGGCAAAGCCCGTTCGATGACGCGCGTTCTTCTCACCATGCTCGCGTTCTACCGTCGCTGGCTTTCGCCGGCGCTGCACTCGCTTGGTTCAGGGGGCGGATGCCGTTTTGTGCCCACCTGTTCGGAATACGCATCCATCGCGATTGCAACGCACGGTGCTCTCCGCGGCACAGGACTTGCGATCTGGCGGCTTCTGCGCTGCCATCCGTTCAGCCGCGGGGGCCTCGATACAGTGCCGCCCGCAAGACACGCAACGCATCTGCCGCACGAACCATTACCATAGAAGGAGCGGCTCCCCTTTGGTGTGCCACTCCATGGAGACAGGAAGTTACCTTTGCCAGAAATTCGTAATCCCAATCTCGAGTCGCAGGGTTCCGGCGGCAGCGGCCCCGGCGGGGGCGATTTCCGCAGCCTCATCCTTTTTACGTTTCTGGCCCTTGCGGGCCTGATGGTCTATCAGTATTTCCAGAAGCCGGCGGCAAATGCTCCGGCAAGCCAGACGCAGAACCAGCAGGCGCAGCAGCAGTCACAACAACAAGCTGTGCAACCGCCGACCGCAGCGCCAACTCAAGGCGGCGGAACTTCTTCAACGAGCATTGCTGGACCCGTGGCCACGGTAACCGCGTCTTCAGAGACAACGACCACCATCGAGAATGAGAAATTCCAGATTACCTTCACCAATAAGGGCGCGCAGGTGGAGCATTGGATCCTCAAAGGCTTTACCGACTCCAGCGGCAAGCCGCTCGACATGGTGCAGCAGCAGGCCGCGAGCCGCTTCGGGCTGCCGCTCTCGCTCTTTACCTATGACAGCGGCCTGACCGCGCAGCTCAACACGGCCCTCTACCAGGCGTCGGCGACGGGCCAGCTTCTGGCGCCGAACACCGTCAGCTTCCACTACGCTGCGGGAGGTCTCGATGTAGTCAAGAGCTTCAGCTTCGATACCAGCTATGTCGTAAGTGTTCATGTCGACGTGAAGCGAGACGGCATTCCGGTACGCGCTTTGGTGGCCTGGCCCGCCGGGCTTGGCGATATGGAAGAATTTCTTGCCGCCAACGGCAAGCGCACCACGTTTCTTGTGCCCACGCAATCGCAGCTCGCCTGGTCGGTCGATGGCAAGCAGGACACCATGGCAGCCAAGAAAGTGAGCGGCGACGCCACTCTCGATCAATCCTTCGAATACGCAAGCGTCATGGATCTCTACTTCGCCGCGGCGTTTATGCCGGAAGCGCCATCGCGCGCGACCGTGGTCACGATCCACCACACCATCGATCTGCCTGGTGACTTGAGCGATCCCAACAGCGCCAAAAAGCCCGCGGACGTCATTGGACTTGCCGTAGGCGACCAGAGCGGCGATACACAGCTACGCCTCTATGCCGGTCCGAAAGAGACCAGCATCCTCAACTCAATCCATGCTATCGGAGCAGACGGCAAGCCGACCGGCGAGTCGCTTGCATCGCTGATCCAGTACGGCTGGTGGGGCATTATCGCCAAGCCTCTGTATCTTGCGTTGCGCGCCCTGCACAACATGATGGGCCCGGGAAAGTATAACTGGGGCTGGGCCATCATCATTGTCACCGTCATCTTCAACCTGGTGCTGCTGCCCACACGCATCTGGACGATGAAGTCGTCGCTGAAGATGATGCGCATCCAGCCCAGGCTCGACGGGATCAAGAAGAAGTACGCAAACCTGAAGATCAACGATCCCAAACGCGCGGACATGCAGGCCGAGCAGATGGCCATCATGAAGGAAGAAGGCGTGAACATGTACGGCGGCTGCCTTCCGATGCTGCTGCAGATGCCGCTCTTCTTCGCTTACTATCGCGTGCTGCTGAACGCCGTCGAGTTGCGGCAGGCGCACTGGTTCTGGCTCACCGATCTCTCCATGCCCGACCCGCTGCACCTTCTGCCGATCCTGATCATCGGCACCATGTTCTTCGTGCAGTTCATTACTCCGTCTCCCGGCATGGATCCTGCGCAGCGCCGCATGATGGCCATCATGATGCCCGCCATCATGGGCTTCACCCTGTGGCATTTCGCTTCGGGACTGGCGCTCTACTGGATCACCGGAAACATCATCAATGTGATCATGCAGGTGGCTATCAACCGGTCCAAGATTGGCAAGGAAATGCACGAAATCGCCCTGCGCCGCGCTGCGAAGAAGGCCGGCAACAAGAGCGGAAACGTCAGTCAGCGTGTGATCCAGGGACGTCGCTAAGCCTTCGCAATCTGCGGATCCGGATGTTCCGTCTCCGCGTTTTGTCTATCAGGGATGTCCAAGCCTCACGAGCGAAGCGCTCTCCGAAGCGCATCTCTAATCGTCGGCAGAGAAAACTGGAATCCGGCTGCCTGCAACTTGACCGGATAGGCTCGGGCACTTGCCAGGAGAGCTTCGTCAGCCATTTGTCCAAACATCGCGCGCATCGCGAATGCCGGCACGGTCAGGAACGCGGGCCTGTGCAATTGCCGTCCCAGTGCGCTAGTAAATTCAGCGTTGGTTACCGGATTTGGCGCGGTCACGTTCAGCGGGCCGGACAGGTCGGGATGTTTCAGTGCAAACTGAACCGCCGCGACAACATCTGCCAGGCCAACCCAACTCATCCACTGCCGCCCGCTGCCGAGGCGCGCGCCGAGGCCGAGTCGAAATGGTGGCAGCATCTGCTGCAGGGCGCCACGCCCGGGTCCCAGCACGACGCCGAAACGGAGATGCACGACGCGGATTCCCGCCTGAACCGCTGGTGCAGCCGCCGCTTCCCATTGTTCGCAGACATCGACAAGAAAGCCCCTTCCCGGTGCTGATGTCTCAGCCAGAATCTCATCGCCGCGGTCGCCGTAGATGCCGATCGCGGAAGCCACCAGGAAAGCCTTCGGCGGTTGATGGAGTGAGGCCAGGACTCTCGCCAACCGGTTCGTGGAATCGATCCGACTGGCGGCTACCTCGTGCTTGTACGCATCCGTCCAGCGATGCGCCGCCACGCTCGCCCCGGAAAGGTGAATTGCGGCCGCAGCGCCTTCCAGCAGCGCCGGATTTTCGAGAGGACACTCCACACCAGGATTCCATTGCAGTTGTCCTTTGGCGGTCGGCACCCGTCTTAGTAACTGAAGGGTCGAAATTCCCTTCGCGGTGAGCTCCCGATGCAGGGCCGCGCCGAGCATTCCCGGAGCGCCGCTCAAAATGATTTCGCCGGAAGCGATTATGGGATCCATATTTACAGCATCTGCGTTTCTCTGTAAGTGGAGGAGTTTCACCAGTTTGCTCAGACCACACGAGTTTGGTAGGATGGGAATAGGTTTTGATTGGGGCAAAACGCGTCCGTGCATTCCCTGGAGGGCTGATGACTGAAGCACCGGCTCGCAACGAAGAAACACAGAAGTCGCAAGTGGATACCGAAACCACTGAAAAGTTCATTGCGGAAAAGCATATCGGAGAGCGGATCAAGCGCTTGCGACTGAAGAAGTCGATGGGCCTTGTGGAACTGGGTAAGCACACAGGCTTGTCAGCAAGTTTTCTTTCGCAGCTCGAGACCGGCCGCGTGGTTCCGACCCTCCGCAATCTTGCCCGCATCGCGATGGTGTTTTCAAAAGATCTCTCGTATTTTTTTGAGGCTGAACCGCAGTCGATGTTTCGGGTTCATCGCCGCAAGGAACGCGTGCGCCTGCCACAGACCGGTGTCGAAGAGCCAACCTATTTTTTTGAGAGCCTCGGCTACATGGTGCCCGATCGGCACATGGATCCATATTTTGCCGAATTCATACCACTCGAGCAGGCCAGGGAGCCACGCGCGCACATGCATCCGGGGTACGAGTTTCTCTACATTCTCGACGGCGAACTCGAACTGCACCACGGGGAGCATCACTGCACGCTTGGACCCGGCGACGCTGTCTACTTCGACTCAAGCACGCCGCACTCCTACGTCTGTACGGGCAAGAAGCCGGCGGATGCACTCATCGTGACCATGCACCAGCCACCGGCCACCCAGCCGGTGACCCTGCTGCGTTCTGGAAGCGGTGCAACGCTGGTGCAGCGGGCAGTTGCGGGCCGCGGCGTGCTCGGCGTGCGGGAGCCGGCCGGAAGTTAAGAATTAGCGCGAGCGTCTCGTTTCACCGGGGGCAACTTCGCAACTCGCTGCAAACCGCTACTGCTGAGGCTTCGCAGGCGGCTTGGCGGGTGTGCCCGCGGCTGGCTTCGTAGCGGTGCCCTTCGCCGCAGGCCGCCGCTTCTTTGCAGGGGTAGGCGGTGCTGGACACTTGGGTGCCGGCGGAGGCGTTGCGGCAGCCTTGAGGGATGCAGCCTGCGTCTGCACGGTGGTCCGCAAATCCACAATCTGCTTCTCCTGTACCACCGCAGTCTGCACCAGCTGGTTTCCGAGACGGACGCGCGCCTTTTCCAGGTCTGCCAGCGTCGCCTGCAACGCCCCCACCTGGTCCCCGGGTGCTGAGACGCGAGACCCTTCCACCAGATGCACCAGCACGTCGTAGAGCGCGTCCACATTGCGCGAGAGCGGAAGCACCTTGCTCAGGCTGCTGGGCGCGGAATCGGCCTCCTTCAAGAGCGAAGGGAGCGTTCCCTGCATATCGCGCTGGATTGCGTCGACATTCGTTTGCGCCTCGTCGCGTACGGTTCCGCGCTTCCACTTATCAAGCTTCAGGGCGCCGACGGTTTGCTGCACCTCGTCGAGCGAGCGCCGCAATATGTCAGATGGCGCCGAAGGCCTAAACGCAGTGTTTGCTCCGGCGGTGCTTGAGGCAGCCGGGGCGGCCGCGGGCGCTGTCTGTGCACCACCAGGTAGCATCAGCTGAAAAAATGCGCTCGCCATCAAAATGGCATTGAAAATTCTCATGGAAATTTGCCTTCCTGAAAAGCTGCGGACATGTTGCCACTGAACCGAATGTGCGACTTGAAGCAGCGTTTCAACCCGCCGCCCGCACGAGCCCGTCCCACCAGTATCAACAATCGTCTCTCCTTGAACAAGTTGACCGGGCGAGTGCCATCTGCCGACCGCGCTTTAAATCGTATCTCGCTCCAAGGCAACGGCTTTATCTCCAGGGCCATCTACAAAGGCAGTGTATCTGCAACGTAGAACGAAACTGAATTTCCTTGTTCGATGCCGCCAAAGCCTCGCCTTGTTGGCTTTCGCCCTCTCGATCCTTGCTGCGGCCGAGCCGATCCCGGTGCGGCATCTTGAGGGAACTGTGCACGGATTCCTGGCCCTAAGCACGGAACAGGGCCGGGTCCTCGCCCTTGGCGACCTGATCGAGATCGTGCATGGCGATCGTGTGACCTCTCACCTGACCTTTCACTTCAAAGATGGATCGCTTGACGACGAAACCGCCGTCTTCACCCAGCGCGGCGTCTTTCGGCTGATCTCCGATCACCACGTTCAGAAAGGCTCCTACTTCCCGCATCCGCTCGATATGACCATCGACGTCGACAAGGGGATCGTCGTGATGCGAGCGTCGGAAAAAGACAGCAAGGACGAAGTCACAAAAATTAAGATGCCGGCCGATCTTTCCAACGGCCTTGTCATCCCGGTGATTAAGAACATCTCCCCCGATGCCGGAGAAACCAAAGTCTCCATGATCGTCGCCGCACCCAAGCCCCGTTTGGTGACGCTGAACATCATGCCGCAGGCGCCAGGAACCTTTTACCTTGCCGGCATGTCCCGCAAGTCGACGGCCTACGAAATTAAAATAGAGATTGGCGGACTAGCCGGTATCATCGCTCCTGTCATCGGCAAGCAGCCTCCCAACATTTTCATTGAGATCCTCCAAGGCGAATTGCCTGCTTTCTTGCGAGAAAGCGGCCCCCTCTTTGAAGGCGGAGAGATCCTTACCATTTCGCTCATTGGCCCTACGTGGAAGGGGTCAGAACAGCATCATTCCGCCCAATGATCAATCCCTACATTGATCCTGGAATCCCGGCAAAGTATCCCGCAACCTCCTACCAGTTGTTCACTCGCACAAAGCCTGTCGCAGTCAGGTTGTGCGGCGCGGTGTAGAGCAATCCCTGGCCTTCAAAGCGCAGCAGATTCTTCGGTAGATCGTCCAGCAGGTAATCGGCGCGCAAGATGCTCTTATCGCCGCAGAAGACATAATGCGTCGGCGGAATGAATGGGAAGTGCCGCTGGAGCCAGCGATACTTTGGCCCCAGCGAGTTGGGCACGGCCATTGCCTGCGTGGCGATGAAGATCTCGAAGCGCGACGAAAGCTGCTTCAGAACCTCCTGCGAGTCGGGCATCAGCGCCAGGTCTTCAAAGAAGTCCTCCGCATCGAGAAACGCGCGCAACTCCTTCTGGCGATCCTGCGGTGTAATCTCCCACAGTCCTTTGCCCGCGAGGTCGTCGACTGTGACATCTTCTTCGAATGCCTGGTTATAGCGGCGCAGGTGCTCGGCCAGCTTATCGGCCATTACCTCGTCCATGTCCACGCAAACGCGCTTCAACTTCAGTTCTCCGGTTTTGCGATCTCAATTCGATTGCACTGCTGAAGCGATGAACTGCCGCGCGATGCAATCTTCCGCAGGCGCGTGAAACGCTACGCCCCGGCCTGCCGCGGCTTGCGGACCGCACGCCCTGTCTCTGTTGCCGCCTGCTCGGGTTGGGGTGTCTTGGGCGCTGGCGCCATGGCCGGATCCCAATAGAGCAGCCGCCCGCAACTGTCGCAGGTCAGCAGTTCACCCTCTCGCAGCTGATTCCACATCTGAGGGCGTACGCCCATGCGGCAGCCCATGCATTGCTGGTTGTCGACGCGTGCGATTCCCGTGCCGCGGTTTGCAGCAATCCGGTCGAAGCGGGTGAGCAGCTCCGGCGCAATCTCCTTGCGCAATGCTTCGCGCTCGGCGCCAAGTGCGGTCTGCTGCTGGGTCAATTCGTGCTGCCTGGCCGCCACGCGTTCCTTTGTCTTGTCCAGTGCTCCAGCCAGTTCTTCTACCTGGGCTCTCGCCGTCGCGAGCGTCGTCTCCTGCGCTTCGGAGCGCTCCAGGCTGGCGAATTCCTCATTTTCAAGCCGGTCGATCTCGGCCTGGGCAAATTGCACCTCGTGTTCGATGGCCGCGGCCTGTGCCGGCGTGGTCACGCTGTCCTGCTGCGCCTTGTAGCGCGCCGTCTTCTGCTGGTGGCCCGTAATCTCGCGCTCCAGCTTGGTGCGCAGCGAGTCTTCCCGATTCAGCGCATCGGCGGCGGTCGCCGTCTTTGCCTGCATCGCGGCCAGGGCGGACTCGGCCTGGTGAATTTCAGCGGGCAATGCCTTGGCCATTTGCATCAGCCGGCTTCGCTCCAGTTCCACGGTTTGCAGCTTCACCAGGTTCTCAATATTCGTATCCATCGTTGCCAAGAAGTCTAGTTCATTGGCCGTCTAATCAGAAAGTGAGCGCTTATGACGAACGATAGGCATCCAACCTCAAAGATGGAGCTTACGCAGACCAGGAACGCGCTTAGACGGCTGCCCCGCTGGCCATTTTGGATTGGCGGCGGCATTCTCGCGCTCCTTGTCGCCGCTGGCATCTTCATCGACCTCGCGGCACATCGCGCCGAACCTTTTGTGCGCCAGCAGGTCGTTCAGGCCCTTTCTGATCGTTTTCATGCGCGCGTGGAACTCGACAGCTTCCATCTTTCGCTGGGCGATACCCTGCGCGGCGAGTGGGGCGTCTGGGGCGAAGGGAAAGGCCTGCGCATCTGGCCACCGGCCGATGTGGAGGGTGTTCACGTTCCCGAACCCAACCCGCAGCTTCAGCCGCTCATCCGGCTTGAGGAGTTCCACTTTCATGCGCCCCTGCATTACGTTTCCGGACGGCCGGTCCACATCACTCAAATTCGCCTCAAAGGTCTCGACATCCGATTTCCTCCGCGTTCAAACATGCAGAAAGCGTTCCAATCCGGCAACGAGAAGCGGCTTCCGTCGAACTCGCTGGGTGTCAGCGTCGTGATCGATGCCGTCGACTGTACCGACGCGCGCTTCGCTCTCGAGACGGACAAACCGAACAAGCTGCCACTTCAATTTGTTATTAACCGTTTCCATCTCAAGAACGTGCGCTCGGGCGCTCCCATGGCCTTCGAAGCACAGCTTGAAAACCCCAAGCCGCCCGGAGCTATCCACACCAATGGCAGCTTCGGTCCCTGGATTGTCGATGATCCGGGAAGCAGCGCCATCCATGGCGAGTACACGTTTAATCACGCCGATCTTTCCGTCTTCTCGGGCATTGCCGGCATTCTCAATTCCACCGGCCGCTACCAGGGAACGCTGCGGGATCTCATCGTGGACGGGCAGACAAATACGCCCGACTTTCAACTCACGCATACCGGCCACACCATGCCGCTCAATACCACGTTTCATGCGCGCGTCGATGGAACGAATGGCGATACCTGGCTCGAACCGGTCGATGCAACTCTGGCCGGATCGCACTTTACGGCGAGCGGGCCCATTGTGCGCGCGCTGAAAACCGGCGACGACGGGCGGCTGCATAGCATCGGCCACGACATCGCACTGGATGTGAATGTAGACCGAGCGAGGATCGAGGATTTCCTGCGCCTTGCTACCGATTCGCCAACTCCCATCCTCGATGGCGGTATCCAAGTCAAGGCGCATATCCACATTCCGCCCGGAAAGGAACCTGTCGGCCAGCGCATCGCGCTGAAGGGACACTTTGTGCTGGATGACGCCGAGTTCACCAGTCTGCCGGTGCAGAAGCGCATCCGCGAATTGAGTTTGCGCGGGCAGGGGAAGCTCGATCAGTTGAAATCCGACAACGATTCCGATCCGATCAAGTCGCACATCGAAGGCGATTTTACTCTCGACGGCGGCGTGCTGACGCTCCCCTCGATCCTGTATACGATACCCGGAGCCGACATTCACATGCACGGCATCTATCGCACCGAGGGCGGAACACTGGATTTCACCGGAACAGCGAAGATGGAGGCGACGGTCTCGCAGATGGTGGGGGGCTGGAAAGGATTTCTGCTCAAGCCCGCGGATCGATTCTTCAAAAAGGACGGAGCCGGAGCCGAGATTCCCATCTACGTTGCCGGCACCCGCGAAAAGCCGCAGTTCGGCTACAATTCGGGGCACCCCGGCGGCACCCATCCCCAGCGCCCCGACACGCAATAACCGCATAGTCCTTCCATAGTTCCTCCCGGAGGGAGGATGCGAAAGTAGCCCCGGATGAAGCGTAGCGCACTCCGGGGAACGCGCCCCCCACCTGCATACTTCGCCCCGTAGGGGCGAAACGAACCAGACCCCCGTCAATGGCATTCTCGGTTTACATCCGGTTTCATTGGCTGTCTGTATAATTCTCCGCAGATTTCACTTATCAGTGTTGCGGAGGCTCCAATGGACTTGGTTCTCCTGATCCTGTTGGCGGTTGTTGCGATCATTGCACTCTCGCTCATTCTGGGCAGCTTCTTCACCGTCAGAACCGCTGAGGTCGCCGTGCTCACGCGTTTCGGCAAATTTCTCCGCGTCGCCGAAGCAGGGCTCAACTGGAAGTTGCCTTATTTCGATTCCATCGCCGGCATCGTAAGTCTTCGCGTCAACCAGATCACCCTGACCATGGAGACCAAGACGAAAGACAACGTCTTCGTCACGATTCCCATCTCCGTGCAGAATCGCGTTCGCCCGGAGCGCGTCTACGACGCCTTCTACAAGCTTTCCGACCCGGTCGCACAGATCAAGTCCTATGTCGAACAGGTGATTCTCGGGCACGTTCCCGGCATGACGCTCGACGAGGTATTTGCATCGCAATCCAGCATCGCCGCCGCCGTCAAGCAGGAGCTCGATGCCGACATGGCGGCCTTTGGCTACGAGATCGTCAACGTGCTGGTCACCGACATCGTTCCCGACGCCAAGGTCAAGTCGGCCATGAACGACATCAACGCCGCCCAGCGCGAACAGGTAGCCGCAACGGCGCGCGGCGAAGCCGACAAGATTCTCGTCGTCAAAAAGGCCGAAGCAGAAGCCGAAAGCAAGGCGTTGCAAGGGCAGGGAATTGCCAACCAGCGCAAGGCAATTGTTGAAGGGCTGCAGAACTCCATCGAGCAGTTCCAGAAAGCCGTCGAAGGCGCAACGTCAAAGGATGTGATGCAACTGGTTCTGGTGACGCAATACTTCGACACGCTGAAGTCGATTGGCGAGAACGACAAGACCAACACGCTGTTCCTGGCGCATTCGCCCGCGGCGGTAAAGGAAGTTTCCGATCAAATACTCGAGTCCATGCTGATCGCGCAGAATTCAACGGTGATGTCTCGCTGATGGCCGCGGGGGGATCCAGGCAGGAATCAGAGTGAGCAGAAGCCTCAGCCCGGCACGCCTGGAGGCGTTTTCCGACGGCGTTATCGCGGTCATCATCACCATTATGGTGCTGGAACTGAAGGTGCCTGGGGCGGATGGCCTGGCGGGTCTGCGGGCGGTGCTGCCCACTATCTTTCTCTATCTGCTGACCTTCGTGCAGATCGGGATTTACTGGGTGAACCATCACTACCTGGTCGATGAAGTGGAGACCGTCAGCCACGGTATTTTGTGGGCCAACCTGATGTTTCTCTTCAGCCTCTCGCTGTTTCCTTTCGCCACGGACTGGATCGGCGTCAAAGGGCTATCGTCGTTCACCACCGCGCTCTATGCTGCGGTCAGCATTTTGCCGGGGCTTGGGTTTATGGCCCTGTGGAGCCGGATACGGGCGCAGAGTGCGGCGCCTGCACACGCAAGCTGGGGCAAGCAGATCGCGTCTGTTCTGCTGTATCTCACAGCGATTCCCGCTGCGTACTACCGGCCTGCTGCATCTCTGGCGCTGATCGGAATTGTTGCGGTCCTCTGGCTGCTGCCGCCCGGGGCCGAGGGTCACCCTGAGTGAGATTGGTACATATCTCTGACTCAACTGTGATTTCGCTCACGGTCGAGAATGTTGAGGGACAGTATGCTCGGGAAACGGGTGACCGTCGCATTATTTATATGGATGCGACTCGTCGTTCTCACAAGAACGAGGGGATGACATGCGAAAAGGCATCGTACTGGCGATCATAGGACTCGCGTTTTTGGCGGGATGCGGCAACCAGGGAAATAAGGCTTCCAATGCTCCCGCTGCGCCGCCCAAATGGAAGGCTCCCTACCATCTCGAATTTGACACGAAGGCAGTCAAGCCGAATCCGACGGGTATCGCTCTTCCGGCCATCGTTTACACGGCGAATTCCAAGGCGCTGGAGAAAAGAGCCGTCCTTGTGGTTCGATTCGACGCTTCAGGAGTGAAGAACGACCAGCCAAGCAAAGACAGATTGGTCATGGACCCGATCGATATCCCTGGCACGGGAGGCATCCTTCCTGAGAACTACATGGAGTTGGCCGATCAGAAGCTGGCGAAATTGCTCGGGGGATACTGCATGAAGGGAACTGTAAAGATAACCGTGGCGCTGGCCAGGTCATCGATCAAGCCCGATCCCAGCGAAACTGAAATCAATGCGAAGCGCCTGACAGACTGGTTGCCGACTGAGGTTGTGTTCAAGAACCCCCATCCCAAATGCTAGCTCTGCACCTCTGCAACGAATTTGGATGCCATGCGCAGCTCCTGTCGGCGGGTCGTTGACCGAACGGGATGATCTCCAGCGGACCCTGCACTCCTGCGAAGGCCTCTCGCAGATCGATAGCCCCGATGTGATAATTTGACGTGTTCGCACCGTTGCCGGTATTACGAGCAGCGGAAGTCAAACGAGGATCCGCAATGCACTGGACCAAATCTGTTGTAGCCGCACTCGCAACATGTACGCTGAGTTTGTCGATCGGAGTGATCGCAAACGCCGCAGCCGCGCAAGACGCACATCCAACCACCGCGCAATCTTCACGTCAGGCTGCGCAACCTGCCGGGTCCGAATGGTGGCGTCACGCCGTCATCTATCAGGTCTACCCGCGAAGCTTTCAAGACACCAACGGCGATGGGATCGGTGACCTGAACGGCGTCACTGAGCGTCTCGATTATCTTCAGAAACTGGGTGTCGATGCGATCTGGCTCTCCCCGGTGTATCCATCCCCGAATTTCGATTTTGGCTACGACGTCTCCGATTACCGAGACATCAATCCGGAGTACGGCACGATGGCCGACTTCGATCGGTTGATGGCCGAGGCAAGCAAGCGCCACATTCGGGTGATCATGGACATGGTGATGAATCACACCTCGGACATGAATGCATGGTTTGTTCAGTCGCGCTCTTCGCGCACCGATCCCTATCGGGACTGGTACGTGTGGCGCGACGGCAAGGGTGAGACAGCCACCGATCCCGGTGGGCCGCCTAACAATTGGGGGTTCATCGGCCACTCGTCCTGGACCTGGGACGAGACCACGCGCCAATACTACTATCACGCGTACTCCGCTCATCAACCCGACTTGAACTGGTACAACCCCGCCGTGCATGAGGAGTTCAAGGACATCCTTGGCTACTGGCTGAAGCAGGGCGTTGCCGGATTCCGTTTTGACGCGGTTGCCGCGCTCTACGAGGATCCGAATTTCACAGATGAAGCGCCGGCCATGGACAAGAATGGAAAGCCGGTCATGGACAGGTTTGGCAATCCGATGCACGAACGCACCAAGACGTCCGATCTGCCTGCTGTGCACACCGTAATACAGGAGATGCGCGCTCGTATCGGCTCCTTTGATTCAAGCGCTTTTCCGGGGTCGCGCGTGATGATTGGCGAAGTTTTTCCGCGCAATAACTCGGACCTTCTGAAGTGGTACGGTACTCGTGCCAAGCCGGAGTTTCAGTTGCCCATGGATATGCAGGTGGGCTTTATCGACAAGCTTGACGTAGCGTCGTTCAGGCAGAAGATTAGGGAGGCGGAAACGGGAATCGATGGCAATGTCCCATTGCTTGTCTTCGACAATCACGACCGGCCGCGGCTGGATGCCCGCTTTGGCGACGGCATTCACGACGTGGAGATTCAGCGCGTGATCTCCACCATCCTCTTCGCCAGTGGTGGCGCGTCACTGATGTACTACGGCGACGAGATCGGGATGAAGACGACGCCTCCGACGCGGGTGGAGGATGTCAAGGACCGAATGGCAGGGGTTGCCGGCTGGCCCAGATTTAAAGGACGCGATGGTGAGCGCACGCCCATGCAGTGGGACGCGAAGAAAAACGCGGGGTTTAGTGCGGGCACTCCGTGGCTTCCTGTTCCGCCGAGCGCGGCAACAATCAACGTTGCAGCAGAAGAGCGCGATTCCGACTCGCTGCTTGCCTGGTATCGAAGCTTGATTCGACTCAAGAAGACTGTCCCTGCGCTTGAAAGCGGCGCCAACGTCATGCTCGATACCGAGAACACCAAGGTGCTGAGCTGGAAACGCGAGATCGCCGGCCGAGCGCCCGTCATCGTCGCGGTGAATTTCACGGCGGAGCCGCAAATCGTCAACCTGGTTGCCCCCGGGCTGCACGACGGCCCGATGACGACGCTACTGAAGAGTCCAGGCGCGAAAGACCCCGCTGCACTCAAGAGCATTCCACTCGGCCCGTACGGCGTCTATATTGGTCAACTCAAGTTGACCAAAAGACAATAGAAAACTGCGCGCATGGCCGGTTCTATCGGTGACTTAGCCTGATGCGACAAGTGGCAGTTGCCGGCAACCGATTTCGCAGCCGCCGCGCCGTGTGATACTTTGACGTGTTCGCACCGCGGCCGAGTTTATGAGCGGCGGAAACACAACGAGGACCCGCAATGCACTGGACCAAGTCTTTTGTAGCCGCAATCGCAGGGTGCGCTCTTAGTCTCTCCATCGGAACGCTCGCACCCACCGCTTCCGCACAAGCATCCGCACCAACCTCACTGGCCGAGGCTGGAAAAGATCAGCCCACCGGTTCCGAATGGTGGCGGCACGCCGTCATCTACGAGATCTACCCGCGCAGCTTTCAGGACTCGAATGGCGACGGCGTCGGCGACATCAAGGGCATCACTGCGCGACTCGACTACCTCCACGACCTCGGCATTGATGCCATCTGGATTACGCCGATGTATCCCTCTCCCGGCATCGACTACGGCTACGACATCTCCGACTACACTGCCATCGATCCGGAATACGGCACCATGGCCGACTTCGACAACCTGGTCGCCGAAGCGAAGAAGCGCGACATCCGCGTCATTATGGACTACGTGATCAACCACACCTCTGACCAGAACAAGTGGTTCCTCGAGTCCCGCTCCTCGCGCGACAATCCAAAACGCGACTGGTATGTCTGGCGCGACGGCAAGGGAGAAACGGCGACTGATAAAGGTCAACCGCCCAACAACTGGCAGTCATGGTTTGGCCACTCGGCCTGGCAGTGGGATGAGAAGACGCGCCAGTACTACTACCACTATTTCTATGTGCAGCAGCCCGACCTCAACTGGCGTAATCCCGATGTGCACAAGGCCATGGATGGCGTGCTCGATTTCTGGATGAAGCGCGGCGTCGCCGGCTTCCGCATCGATGCCGTCTCTCGCCTCTATGAAGACCCCAACCTGCACGACGATCCTTATTTGTCCGGCCGCAACGCATACGGCGATCGCAACATCCAGCACAAATATACCGACGATCTGCCACAGGTGCACGATGTGTTGAAAGAAGTCCGCAGCGTCGTCGATAAATATCCCGGCGACCCTGTGCTCGTCACGGAAGCCGATGAACCCAACGTCCAGGCATTGAGCAAAATGTACGGCAACGGCGACGAGGTGCAGCTTCCGATGGACTTCCAGATTGCCGACGTTAACGAACTCTCCGCGCCGCGTTTTCGCGAGCTCTTTAATCAAATTGAAAACAACTCCGCCCACGGTCAACCCGAGTACTTTTTCTCGAATCACGATCAACCGCGCCAGTGGGATCGCTACGGCGACGGTGTGCACAACGACCAGATTGCCAAGCTGATGGCCGTGCTTGAACTCACCACGCGCGGAACCCCGCAGATGTACTACGGCGAAGAGCTTGGCATGCGCACCACCGATCCCGCGCGCATCGAGGATGTGCACGACCCCATCGGCAAACTCGGCTGGCCCAAGGAAAAGGGTCGCGACGGCGAGCGCACGCCCATGCAGTGGACGTCATCGCAGGAGGCCGGCTTTACCACCGCAACCAAGCCCTGGCTGCCGATCCCGCCCAGCGCGAGCAAGTACAACGTCGAAGCCGAAAGCAAGAATCCCAACTCGATTCTGAACACCTACAAAGAGCTGCTGGCCCTTCGTAAATCGGAGCCGGCATTGCGCGATGGCGTGCAGATCAGCATCGGCAACGATTCAGATGTCTTCGCCTATCTTCGTCGATCCCGTGACGAGAGCATCATCGTGTTGCTCAATATGAGCTCGAAAGAGAAGGTTTTCGCATTCCGCCCCGGAGATGTCCAGTTGAACGATTCCAGTACGCTCAGGCCGCTCTACAGCTCAACGCGGGTCGGCGAATCCATATCGCCCGCCCACGTCGTGTTGCCGCCGTTTGCCGCAGTCGTGGCCAAAGCGCAATAGCTTCGACTCGACCGCACAGCACCTTCCGCTATCGACGCGCCGCATCCGGTCAAAGCCTGTTCTCGCAACCTGGCTTCGCTCGTAAGCGTCTAGATCAGGAGCGGCCCGATTGAGACCTTGCGGGCTGCGGGATTCTTTCCCCTGGAGAACGTTTTCATGAAATCCTTTGTCGGCTGGTCGGTGATGCTCAACCTGTGCGCGATCATGGCCGCTAGTTCCACCTTCGCCCAGGTGCAAGTCGTCGCTCGCGCATGCACGAAAGACGGCAACCAATATAACTGCGATAAAGCCAATTTCGAAAAGATCCTTCCCGTCGCCAAAACCGTATCGGTTCGCACTCCTCGGCTTCAACCTTCCTCGGAGCAACTGAGCAAGCTGGTGCGAAGCCTTGGCAAGACGATCCGACCCGGCACCGCAGACCTGACCTTCACTCTCGCGCGACCCGAAGCGGACGGCATCTATTACGGTCCATCCGATCGGGAACTCGCCGCGATTCGCGTCCACTACGGAGCCAATGGAAACGATCCCGGTACGCTCGTCTGGGTCGAGAGCTACTACGGCCAGCCCGGTACGGCGTGGCCGATTGTCGTCAATCACCTCACCGAACAGTTCCGCGAACAATTCAAACGATGAGCACATTGCGTAGCGAGCGGCAGGCTCCTTCTGTTTCGCGGTACCTGGCGTCAATTAAGATTTAACCCATGACGGAACGCTCCGCAAGGATCCCATGGCCCGTCGCTTGGTTCGTTCAGGCGATGATGATTGCCTGCATTCTGCTGGCCCAATCATGTGGGTATGCGCAGTCTCCCAATGCCCAGCCAGTTGCGTTCGAAGTGGCTTCCATTCGGCCGGCAACAAATCAGGAGTCGAGCGGCGAAGGAAATTCGCGCTCTCAGATAGAGACCGCCTACGACGGCGTCACCATGCGCAATATCGATCTGGGTGAAATGATCCAATGGGCCTACAGGTTGGACCATTATCAGCTCGCGGGTCAGGACATCGTGGAGGGCCAACGCTATGATGTCCTTGCAAAGGCGGGCGATCGCGTTTCGGAAAACACGCTCAGGCTGATGCTTCAGGATCTCCTCGCCACGCGATTCAAGCTTCAACTTCACCGCGAACAGAAGAAGACTTCGGTCTATGAGCTTGTGGTTGTAAAGGGCGGTCCGAAACTGCCCAAAGACAAATCAGCCACGCTTCCTCCTGCTTACCCCAAAGAATCGTTTCCACGCGTCGTTGACGGCAGTTTTGTCTTCCGGAATGTGTCTATCGGCGAATTCGCCGAACAATTGACTGAGCTTCGTGGGATCGAATTTCCTGTAATCGACCACACCGGCATTCCCGGCGTCTACGACATCACATTGAAGTCGGCAGCAAGCGCGCTCCTTGACCCCAGCGGCCCATCGCTCCTAACTCTCATCCAGGAGCAGCTCGGTCTCAAACTCTTGTCGGCGAGAGATCCGATCGATGTCGTTGTTGTCGATCACGCTGCACCACCGACCGCCAACTGACTCTTCCCGCGCTGTCCCACTTTGAACTCCCCGAACCCCCATCGCATGTGTTAGTTTTGCCCTGTTCAGACCGTTGCCAATTCAAGAGCACGGAAATCGGGGTCCGTACCCTCGCGTTCGAAGCGCGGGACCGCCCCGGGGGACGAGGAGACCGCAATGCATTGGACCAGGAAGACCGCAATCATAGCCGCAGCTCTTTTGCTTGCCACTTTTGTAAGTAAGGCTGTGGCTCAATCCTCACAGCCGGAAGTGTCCAAAGAGAAAAACTGGTGGCGCAATGCCGTGTTCTACGAGATCTATCCCCGCAGCTTCGCTGATTCGAACAACGACGGCATCGGTGACCTGAAGGGCATCACCGCCCATCTCGACTACCTGAAAGAACTCGGCGTCGATGCCATCTGGCTCACGCCCTGCTACCCATCGCCTCAGGTTGATTTTGGCTACGACATTTCCGACTACGAAGCCATCGATCCCAAATACGGGACCATGGCCGACTTTGACCACCTGGTCGCGGAAGCCGGCAAGCGCCACATTCGCGTGCTCATGGATATGGTGATGAACCACACCTCCGACAAGCACAAGTGGTTCCTGCAGTCGCGCTTGTCCAAGGACAATCCTTATCGCGACTGGTACATGTGGCATGACGGACAGGGTGAAACGGCAACCGACAAGGGCCAGGTCCCCAACAACTGGCAATCCGACTTCGGGCACTCCGCATGGGAGTGGGATGATAAGACGCGCCAGTACTACTACCACAAGTTTTACATCCAGCAACCCGATCTCAACTGGAACAACCCCAAGGTCCACCAGGCTTTTAAAGACATCCTCGCCTTCTGGCTCAAGAAGGGCGTGGCTGGATTCCGCTTTGACGCCATCACGACGCTCTTTGAAGATCCCCAGATGCGCGACGAAGACGTCTTGCACGACAAGAATGGCCAGCCGTTCAAGAACGCGTACGGCGATACAGCACTGAACGACACGCGCACCAATAATCTTCCCGAAGTACACACGGTGATGGCCGAAATGCGGCAGGAAGCCGACAAGTTCTCTACCGACAAGTACCCCGGCAGCCGCGTCTTTATTGGTGAAACTTACCTGCCCAATGTCGCCGAACTACTCAAGCAATACGGAACCTTCGAGCACCCTGAGTTCCAGTTGCCGATGGATACGCAGCTCGGCTTCATCAACAAGTTGGATGTCGTCACTTTCCGCGCAAGACTTGAAGACGCGGAAGACGATCTCGGCAACAATGTTCCCCTCATTATCTTCGACAATCACGACAATCCGCGTCTCGATGCCCGCTATGGCGACGGCGTGCACGACACCGATATCGAGCGCGTCATCTCCACCATCCTGTTTGCCAGCCGCGGCGCTTCGCTCTTCTACTACGGCGACGAAATCGGCATGAAGACCACGCCTCCCACGCGGAAAGAAGATGTGAAGGACCCCGTCGGCATTACCGGTTGGCCCAAAGAGAAGGGTCGCGACGGCGAGCGCACACCCATGCAATGGACGCCCGGTCCAAACGCTGGGTTCGATGATGCCAAGGCCAAGCCCTGGCTGCCGGTTCCGCCCAGTGCCGCGACCATCAATGTGCAGATGGAGCAGGGCAGCCCGGCTTCGCTCCTCACCTGGTATGAAGAGCTCATTCGTCTGAAGAAAACCAATCGGGCATTTTTCGAGGGATCCGACACCATGCTCGACACTGAAAACACCAAGGTGCTGAGCTGGAAGCGCGAAGCAGCCGGCGCTCCCCCGGTCGTGGTCGCTCTAAACTTTACGGCCGAACCGCAGACCGTCAACCTGGTCGGGCCCGGACTGCCGGATGGCGCTCTTAACACACTGCTGAAGACACCCGGCGGTCCCAGCACAACCTCGCTCAAGGCCATCCAACTCGGACCCTACGGCGTCTACATCGGCCAGCTACAGTTCATGATCAGCCACTAGCGCGGATCAATCGAAACTGGGCCAAACTCAATCGCGGGCTTCCCTGTCTGAAGCTGCCGATTTCACTTTTCCGGCCCGGATCAGTTTCCAATCCTCAAACCAGCACTCACTGGAGTAATATGCTGAAACGTCCCACCAGGGGCGTGGGCTGACCATCGCCCATCCTCTTCAGGAACCTGATGCCGATGCCCGAAGCTACCCTCGACCGAGCTGCAATCTTCCAAGCCGCACTCGCCGAACACATCCAGATCATCCAGGCCCTCAAAGATCAGGAGCGCGTCCTCGATCAGATCGCCTCCGAAATGGTTCTCGCCATCCGCATGGGTGGCAAAATCCTCTGGTGCGGCAACGGCGGCAGCGCGGCAGACGCGCAGCACCTCAACGGCCAGCTTGTCGTCCGCTTCCGCCAGGATCGTGCCGGCATCCCGTCCATCGCACTCTCCACCGACACCTCCATCCTTACCGCCGCGAGCAACAACTACGGCTACGAGCACATCTTCCAGCGCCAGGTCGAGACGCTCGCGCGCAAGGGCGATGTCGTGGTCGCCATATCCACCTCGGGCAACAGCCGCAACGTCTTCCTTGCCCTAGAAGCGGCGCGCAAGGTCGGCGCCGTCACCGTGGCCTTCACGGGGGCGGGCGGCGGCAAGATTGCCACGGCGGCTGATTTTCTCTTTGAAGTCCCGTCGAATGACACCCCCCGCATCCAGGAAGCCCACATCCTTGCCGGACACGTCCTGTGCGAAGTTCTCGAGAATGAACTTTCGACCGGGCAGGGAACCGCGACCCAGAACGGCACGGGAATCAGAAATCCTCTGCTTCGTCCTCTGTAATCCCGGATTCGGGGCTCGGAATCTTGTCTCCCGCTTCCCGCAGCTGGGAGAGCGTCTTGCGGTAGAACCATGCCGCTGCCAGACCTCCCAGAACCGCCGAAGCGGCTGCCACAGCGCCTACCTTTAACCAGCCAGGCGGAGCCGCTGCGCGTCGGTCAGCCTGCGGTTCGGGACTCACATCTGTTGAAACCGAAGATTTTAAACTACTTGTCATCGCTCAGCGCCTCAATCGGGCCATTCTGCCTCAACCGATACGGTTGACGTTAGATGCCCTCACCAGGAAAAGGTTTCGTATCCCGCATGGCGGGAAAATTTCAAATTTTGTATTTGCTTCGAAGTGAATCTATAGTATCGTGTAGATATTCCAGTGATGGAGAGCGGTCTCCATGACCGCACCAAAGCTGGAAGTAGTTTGCGTCACTGGCCTCCCGGCACGAACAGCTAACCGTTCGTGCCGTCTTTTTTTGTGCGAATCTTCCCATCCATCTTACTGCGATTCTCTCTCTGGATTCGAGGCATTTGTCTCCGGTCGCGGATTCTGTTTTATCTCTTCGCAGGTCTAAAATGGTCATCGGAGAGAATACGCCTCAATGATCCTCGCCAATCACCGTTTCGTTCTGGGCTTCGCCGTCTTCGCCATTACCGCCGTCAGCTACGCGCAGTGGTCCAACCCTGCGGAGGATGTCCCGGCGTACCACCCCTCTGCCCCGCTCAAAGTCGCCGCGCTTCCGCCTATGCTGTCTGGAGCGAAACTCACAGGCGAAAACTTCCGCTATCCCTGGCAGGTACACGTCTATCAGCAGGCCGCGAAGATTGGCAATGTGCTCTACCAGCTTCCCTGCAACTGCCGCTGCGACCGCGCTCTGGGCCACACCAGCCTGCGCAGCTGTTATGAAGGTCTGCATGGTACTGAGTGCTCTACCTGCGCGCAGGAAGCTTTCTACGCGTACGCCATGACCAAGGCCGGCAAAACTCCCGCCCAGATCCGCGCCGGCATCGCGAAACACGCGTACGAGCAGATCGACCTCGAAAAGCAGTGAGCCGGAAGAAAGCGCAGAGAAGCCGTGGAGTCGACCGACATGTTTTTTGGCTTCGATTGTTTGTCGGAGCGGCGTCCCGAGTATGGAACACGGCAGCTCAGGAAGGTAGGTCACAATTGCTCACGCGAGATGTTCGTTATCTCCGCGTTGGAATTCAAGATGCATCCAGAGAGAACTGTGGTCCGGTGTGGAGAAAGTCATGGAAGAATGTCATGGAGGTAAATCCACTCCGACAAAAATCCTGTTGCCTGTTGACTTCAGACATCGCCCTGAGTGGCTTGTGAGGCGGCAGCCGCTCCGATGTGTCTGACTAGAGTTGCAGACCCTCCGGACTGAGACAATCTGCTGGTCATAACCTGGAAGTGATAACCCATCACCGCCAGCGTCATCGCCGCCCCGACGCAATGGCGATAACGAGTTGCTACCGACATCAGGAACTTCCAATAGCTCCAGCGTTGCTTGCCAAACACTCCCTGCCGAACAATTGACGTGACGAAGGCGCGGGCGTTGGCCTTGGTTAGCCACTTCTGCCTGGTACTTTGCGCTCTGTCGCTTGCTTCACTGGGCCGCGGGTGGGTGCGGCTCAGGTAAAGCTTGACGCGCTCATAGTAGGCCTCACAAGAGTAGATCCTCTCCAACACCGAGCGGTATCCCTCCACCAGTTGCGTCGCGTCCATGGCGGGAAGGAAATTGAGTTTGTCATCCGTGTTGTCCCCCTGACCTGCATCCAGGATCCTTCCCTCTTTGCGCAAACGTCGAAACAGTTGAGTCCCTGGCATGGCTTGCAAAAGCCCTACCATGGCTACCGGAATACCGCTCTTTTGAATGAACTCCACCATGCGGTCGAAAATGTCTTCGCGGTCGGTATCGAAGCCGAGGATGAAGCCACCCATCACCTGCATTCCATAACTCTGGATCGTGGCCACGCTGTCGAGCAAGCTGCGCCGGGTATTCTGCAGCTTGTTGGCCGCGATCAACCCGGATTCATCAGGAGTCTCAATACCCAGAAAGACCGAGACAAAGCCGGCGTCTTTCATCAACTGCATCAACTCAGGGTCGTCGGCGAGATTGAGTGAAGCTTCGGTATTGAAGTCGAAGCTGGTTTTGTATTGGCCGCGCCACTGCGCCAGGGCTACGCAGAGCTCCTTTGCGCGCGCCTTGTTGCCAATGAAGTTGTCGTCAACGATGAATACGGCTTCCCGCCAGCCCGCCGCGCGCAGTTGGTCCAGTTCGGCCAACACCTGCGCTACCGCCTTTGTGCGCGGGCGCCGCCCATAAATTTCGATGATGTCGCAGAATTCACAGTTGAACGGGCAGCCGCGCGAATATTGCACGGCCATGGTTGAGTAGCGGTGCATCTTGATCAATCTCAAGTCCGGCAGCGGGCTGGAACTCATTTCCGGTCTCTGCACAGCTTGATAAACGGGTCTGGCAGTTCCTTGTTCCAGGTCTCGTGCAAGACCAGCAATGATGCCCTCTGCCTCACCGATGACTACATGATCCGCTTTGAGGTCTTTGGGGGAAAGGCTGCTCGCGATCGGCCCGCCTACAACGGTTCGCAGCCCACGCTCGCGGCATCGTTCAACGATGGCTGCGAGGGAATTGCGCTGGATGTGCATCCCGCTCACAAGGGCTACATCGGCCCAGTCGAGATCGCGGTCACTCAATCGCTCAACGTTCGTATCGACGAGCCGCTTCTTCCAGGCTCCCGGCAATAGCGCGGCAACTGTCATCAGACCCAAGGGAGGCTGGGCAGCTTGCTTGCCCAGGAACTTGAGCGCGTGCTTGAAGCTCCAAAACGTGTCAGGGAATTCCGGGTAGATCAGCAGGGCGTTCATGGCCACCTCTTTAGGAAAAAGGAAAAGGGACAAGACCAGCATGGCAATCCGCAGGAGGATGCTGCGCTGGTTCTCGGCTCATCGATAGCTGGTGCGGCTGCCCTCGGAACTGCACACTGCTTCGATATCAGTCTGTTCTTCCGGTCAGCGAAAAGCTGTGCAAAAGGGACCACTTCTCCAGAGACAAGTCTCAAATCACCCTGCGACGGCGAAGGGGAGCAAAACTGACCAGAAATTGATGGCAACGCGGTTCATCTTTATGAAAGGAGTGCAACCATGCCGGAACAATTTGAGAATCCAGAAGTGACAAAGCTCGGGAATGAGACAACCTCGGATGCAGCAGCAACGAAGCGGATTGAGCGCGTTGCTGAAAAAGTAGCAGAGAAGGCGTCACATAGAGAGCAGAGTTACGATCAGGATCACGAGATCATTTCAAAATAGAAGGACGTCGGGATCCTAAGATATCCGGCTTTGCCAACGGTCCGGGCAACATTCATCGGCCCCGCCATCTCAGAGCGTCGAGTTTCATCGTGCATTCGCGCGACAGGAGGCCCTCTAAGCGGGCAATGATGTGGCGTCAGGATTTTCGCTGACTGTCACCGGAACACCGGGCGACGGCTGGTTTGAGAGCTGTTCTTCCGCCATAGTAGCGATACGCCGTGTTCAACCGAGCAAGAACAGGAGCATATCTCAAGTGGAGTCGAAAACAGATAAGCTCGAACCCAAGGATGATAAGGATTCCCTGAAAACGCTCGCCATGCCTGAGCTGATGAAAAAGCTTGGTGCATCGGCTGACGGACTCACGCAGGCCGAGGCTACGAAGCGCCAGGCGCAGTATGGGCCGAACGCGATTGAGGAAAAGAAGACCAACGAATACCTGAAGTTTCTCTCCTACTTCTGGGGTCCGATTCCGTGGATGATTGAAGCCGCCGTGATCCTCTCCGGGATTGTCCAGCACTGGCTCGACTTCTTCGTCATCCTTGTGCTGCTTTTGTCCAACGCTCTGGTCGGATTCTGGGAAGAACACCAGGCGGGAAATGCCATCGCCGCGCTGAAATCCCGTTTGGCAATCAAGGCGAAAGTCAAGCGGGACGGCAGGTGGCGAGATCCAAAAGCGAGCGAGGTGGTACCCGGTGACGTGATTCGTCTCCGGCTGGGTGACATCGTTCCCGCCGATGCACGGCTCCTCGATGGCGATTCGATCGAGGTAGATCAGTCCGCGCTGACCGGCGAGTCCCTGCCGGTCACTGCAAAGCCCGGCGGTGCGGTCTACTCAGGCTCCATCGTCCGGCAGGGTGAGATTGACGCCATCGTCTATGCCACTGGGTCGAACACTTACTTTGGCAAGACCGCGCAGCTCGTTGAACAGGCTCATACAGTCAGCCACTTTCAAAAGGCAGTGATGAAGATCGGCGACCACCTGATCATTTTGGCGGTAGCACTGGTCGCCTTGATTCTGGTCTTCGCCCTCTTCCGCGGAGACAAGGTCCTCACAACGCTGGAATTCTGCCTGGTGCTTCTGGTAGCTGCCATCCCCGTCGCCATGCCGACTGTACTGGCGGTGACCATGGCAGTGGGGGCACGCCTGCTGGCGAAGAAGGAAGCAATTGTAACCCGCCTTTCAGCGATTGAAGAACTGGCCGGCGTAGACGTTCTCTGCTCGGACAAGACCGGCACACTTACGCAAAACAAACTCACACTGGGCGATCCCTTCTGCATTGACGGAATCGCTGCTGCGAACGTCGTTCTCTGGGCAGCGCTGGCCTCCCGCGCGGAAGACAAGGACACCATCGACCTGGCGGTAATTGGCGGTGTAAAGGATGACAAGGAACTGAAGAGCTGCCAAGTGCTTCACTTTGTGCCTTTCGATCCGGTGCATAAACGCACGGAAGCAACCGTCAAAGGGGCGGACGGGAAGCAGTTCTTTGTAGCCAAGGGAGCGCCGCAGGTCATTCTGCAGATGGCGACCAATGCCGCCGAAGTCAAGACAGCGGCAGACAAAGCCATTCTTGATTTTGCCGGCCGCGGCTTCCGCTCCCTGGGCGTGGCCAGAGCCGATGAGCAAGGCAAATGGAAGTTTGTCGGCATGTTGCCCTTGTTCGATCCGCCGCGTACGGATGCCAAAGAAACCATCGTCAACGCCGTCAAAATGGGCGTCAAAATCAAAATGGTGACGGGCGATCAAATTGCCATTGCCCGGGAAACATCGAAAGAACTGGGCCTGGGCGTCAATATCCTGGACGCCAGCGCGCTCGGCGACACAAAGAAGAAGGAGACTCCGCAGGTAATTGAGGAGATCGAGAAGGCTGACGGCTTCGCGCAGGTTTTCCCCGAGCACAAGTTTCATATCGTGGACGTGTTGCAGACCTGCGGCCACATCGTCGGCATGACCGGCGATGGAGTGAACGACGCGCCTGCGCTGAAAAAGGCCGACTGTGGCATTGCCGTCTCCGGCGCAACCGACGCAGCCAGAGCGGCAGCTTCTATTGTCCTACTCACTTCCGGTCTCTCCGTAATCATCGACGCGATCAAAGAGAGTCGCCGCATCTTCCAGCGCATGAATAGCTATGCCATCTACCGCATCGCCGAGACGCTGCGCGTGCTGTTCTTCATGACACTTGCCATCCTGGTCTTCAATTTCTATCCGGTGACGGCAGTCATGATCGTGATGATCGCGCTCCTCAACGACGGGGCTATTCTGTCGATTGCTTATGACAACGTGTTCTATAGAAACAAGCCCGAAGCATGGAACATGCGGCTTGTGCTGTCCATCTCCACCGTGCTGGGAGTCATTGGCGTTGTCTCTGCGTTTCTCTTGTTCTATCTGGGTGAGCGCGTCTTCCACATGGACCGTCTGACCGTCCAGACACTGATGTACCTCAAGCTTTCCGTGGCCGGCCATCTGACCATTTTCCTTACGCGTACACGAGGGCCATTCTGGTCGATACGCCCAGCGAAGATTCTGCTGATTGCAGTTGTAGGCACGCAGGCGATCGCGACACTCATTGCGGTATACGGAGTCTTCATGGCGCCACTCGGCTGGAAATGGGCGGGACTCGTCTGGGCCTACGCACTTGCCTGGGCACTCATCAACGATCGTGTGAAGCTTCTCGCCTATCGCATCTTCGATCCGATCAAGAAGGCGACGCTGCAAACCGCGGTGCCCGCCGGCGACACTCGGCAGATTGCAACTCGGGCTTATGAGATTTATCAACAGCGAGTTCATGGCGAAAGCCAGCAGGACCAGGACTGGCATGAAGCGGAGCGGGAAACCCATCTCGAAGCGGCGGCAAAGAAGAAGCCCGCCGCATAGGCAACATTGAAGGGACAGGATGACGATTGATTCCAAGAGCTACCACGTGCCGCCAGGCAAGAAGCTGGACCTGAGCGAGTGGCCGACGGCCGGTCCGGCTCTGACCAAGTCGAAGAAGCACTATCAAAAGCTGCTTGAAAAACACGTGAAGGATCTCAGCGCATTGCAGCAGCTTCACAAGAACGACGCCCGCCTGATCGTCTCTCAGATCGTTCTTGATGAGTTGAGGGGGCTAAAACCAACCTATCCCGCAACCACTCCGAAGCATCTGGCCGAATCGAAATCAATTCGCAAGAACCTTGCCGCGTAAGGCCGCGCCGTATCACAGTCAAAGCGAATCAACCTGAAGCCTGAAGCCGCTGCCAGTATGTGCGCAGTTGCGGAGAATGAGAAAGGATACGCTACGATGTCGACCACCGAAGTTCCCATCAACGTTGAGAAGGACGATACGCCTCAGCCCTTCAGCAAGAATTTCGATCAATATGGCAATTCATCCGGGTTTATCTTCGATGTGTCCTTATCCACGGCTATTGCGGCAGATGGCAAGAGCAAGGCGAGAGCCCCGGCACCGAAGGGGCCGCTTTCGCCCGATTTGCTCGAAAAGATGAATCGCTACTGGCGTGCCGCGAACTATCTTTGCATCGGCCAGATCTATCTTTTTGACAATCCCCTGCTGCGCTCGCCGCTCAAGGCGGAGCAGATCAAGCCAAGGTTGCTCGGTCACTGGGGAACCTCGCCTGGACAGAACTTCATCTACATCCACTTGAACCGGCTGATCAAAGAGCATGATGCCGACATCATCTACATCTCCGGTCCGGGGCACGGAGGTCCTTCTCTGAATGCCTGCTCCTATCTCGAGGGCTCTTACACCGAGGTTCATCCGGAGATCACACACGATGAGGACGGCCTGCGGCTCATGTTCCGGAAGTTCTCGACGCCGGGCGGCGTGCCCAGCCACTGCGGACCGCACGTACCGAACTCCATGCACGAAGGTGGCGAGCTTGGCTATTCGCTGGTTCACGCATTTGGCGCCGCCTTCGACAATCCGGACCTGATTGTCGCCTGCGTTGTCGGAGATGGCGAGTCCGAGACCTGCCCGCTTGAAGGAAGCTGGAAGTCGGTCAATTTCGTCAATCCGGTTCGAGACGGCGCGGTCCTGCCGATTCTTCATCTCAATGGATACAAAATCTCCGGGCCAACTGCCCAGGGTCGGACGAGCGACGAAGACTTGAAGGCTGTCTATGTGGGCCGCGGTTACAAGCCTTACTTTGTTGAGGGCGATGACCCCGAGGTCGTGCATCAACTTCTTGCGCAAACGCTTGAGGATTGTTACACCGAGATTCGTGGAATTCAACAGGAGGCGCGCAAGAACGGATTCAAAAAGCAGCCCGTCTGGCCCATGATCATCTTTCGCACGCCCAAGGGATGGACGTGTCCGAAGGAAGTGGATGGAGTCCCCATCGAAGGTACGTTCCGCGCGCATCAGGTGCCGCTGGCAACGGTCCGTGAGAATCCTGAACATCTCAAGATTCTTGAAGCCTGGATGAAGAGCTACAAAGCCGAGGAACTATTCGACGAGAACGGCAAGTTCATCGAAGATTTAGCGGCTCTCTCGCCCGTTGGAAATCGTCGCATGGGTGGCAATCCCCATGTGAATGGCGGGCGCGAGTTGATCACCCTGGCACTGCCCGACTTTACCGATTACGCCCTCGAAATCCCCGGCCCCGGTCAGGTTCTGGCCGAGGCGCCACGAAAACTCGGAGATTTCTTCCGCGACATTTTCAGAATGAATCCGAAGAACTTTCGCATGTTCTGTCCCGACGAATCGAATTCCAATCGCCTGAATTCCATCTTCGAAGCCACCAAGCGTTGCTCCATGGCGGAGATTGTCTCGATCGACGACGAACTCGGCCCGGATGGCCGCGTGATGGAGGTACTAAGCGAGCATCTCTGCCAGGGATGGCTTGAAGGGTACTTGCTTACGGGTCGGCATGGCATGTGGTCCTCCTATGAAGCATTCGCGCAGGTAGTTGATTCGATGACCACCCAACATGCCAAATGGCTGGAGCAATGCGAAGCGTTCCCCTGGCGCAGGCCGCTCGCGTCTCTCAATGTTCTGCTCACAAGTCAGGCGTGGCGTAACGATCACAATGGCTTCAGTCACCAGGCAACCGGGTACGTGGACAATGCGCTGGCGCGCAGGAGTGAAGTGATCCGCGTGTATTATCCACCGGACTCCAACTGCCTACTCAGTGTCTTCGACCATTGCCTGCGGAGCCGCAATTACGTGAATGTTGTCACCTGCGGCAAACAGCCGCAACTCCAATGGCTGAACATGGATGAGGCTCTCGAGCATTGCTCGCGCGGCGCATCCACGTGGAAGTTTGCAACCAACGATGGAGGCGGGGAGCCGGATGTAGTGCTGGCCTGCGCCGGCGATGTGCCAACGATCGAGACCTGTGCGGCCTCGTGGCTGCTGCAGAAGCATGTCCCGGGTATCAAGGTGCGCGTTGTCAATGTTGTCGACCTGATGACCCTGATGTTTCCGGATAAGCATTCGCACGGCATGGACGAAATGTCGTTCAATGCGCTCTTTACCGAGACGGCGCCGGTGGTTTTCGCATTCCACAACAATCGCTGGCTCATTCACACCCTGGTTCACGGGCGCTCCAATGAAGGCCGCTTCCATGTGCACGGTTATATGGATCACGGCACGACTACAACTCCGTTCGACATGGTGGCTCTCAACGAAATGAGCCGTTTCCACCTTGCGCTCGACGCATTGAAGCATATCCCTCGCCTGAGGTTGCAAGCCGAGAATGCGATCAGATTCTTCAACCAGGAATTGATCAGGCACCACGACTATATCCGCGAACATCTGGAGGATATGCCGGAGATCAGGTACTGGCAGTGGACGAAGGACTTTAGCGATGCCGCCGCTCCCGCCCCGCTGGCCAAAGGGCATCCGCAGAAGGCCATGTTCACTGACAGTTAAGCTCTATCAGAGCGAAATCAGAGCGGAGACCGACCTCGCATATCGATGCGATAGCGGTCTCCGCTTTTTGGACTTGGCACGCAGGGGGAGATATTGAACGATCCGAAGGCGCCATCCGATTGGTTCAAGGTGGATGGAGTTGATGCGCTGGTTGAGTTGGCGCACAATCTTCACTGGTCCTGGAACCATGCTGCGGACGAGTTGTGGGAAGCGCTCGACAAGGACCTCTGGGCAGTCACTCAAAACCCATGGGTCATCCTGCGCACGGTCTCTCACGAGAAAATCAAGGCTGCATTAGACGCGCCGGCGTTCCGCCGGAAGCTCGACAGTCTGCTTCGGCAGAATCAAGACTCCTATCGGGCAGACGCATGGTTCCAACACAAACATCCCGACGCCGAACTGTCCACAATCGCATATTTCAGCATGGAGTTCATGCTGAGTGAGGCCTTGCCCATCTATTCAGGCGGACTTGGGAACGTGGCCGGCGACCAGATGAAGGCTGCCAGTGACCTGGGTATTCCGGTTGTCGGAGTCGGCTTGCTTTACGGGCAGGGATATTTCCGTCAGGACTTCGATTCGGAGGGCCGGCAGCAGGCGCTCTATCCAGTCAACGATCCGGGGCAGTTACCGATCCGGCCTCTGCGACAGCCAAATGGTGAATGGTTACGTTTGCAAATTCAACTTCCCGGCTCAAAGATCTGGCTTCGCTGTTGGGAGGTGTCAGTGGGAAGAGCCAAGTTGTATCTTCTCGACGCCAACGACTTTGCCAATACCGCGGCTCATCGCGGTATTACCAGTGAGCTATATGGTGGGGACGCAGAGATGCGCCTGAAACAGGAGATCGTCCTCGGCATTGGCGGATGGCGATTGTTGCGAGCTTTGGGTCTCACGCCGGAAGTATGCCATCTCAACGAAGGACATGCGGCATTTGCGGTGCTCGAACGAGCTCGATCCTACATGGAGGATCACAAGAAGCCATTTGATCTTGCCATGAAAGTCACGCGAGCCGGGAATGTATTCACCACGCATACCGCCGTAAGTGCCGGCTTCGACCGATTCGATCCCGGGCTCATTCGCACGTATCTGAGCCACTACGCAGTGGATGAACTTGCGATCTCGGTGGATGACTTGCTCGCCATGGGAAGACAGCATCCGGAAGACAATTCAGAGCACTTCAACATGGCTTATCTCGCATTCCGCGGCAGCGGGCAGATCAATGGCGTCAGCAAGCTCCACGGCGCAGTGAGCAGGCAGATCTTCCAGACCTTGTTTCCACGCTGGCCAAGGGAGGAAGTCCCGATAGGGTCGGTCACCAACGGCATTCACGTGCCCACCTGGGACTCAGCCGAAGCCGATGCATTGTGGACCTCCACCTGCGGCCAGAAGCGTTGGCGCGGAGATCGTCCGGTCGAGGATGATATCCGCCAAATCACAAATCGTCAGCTGTGGCAATTGCGCACAGCCGGGCGAAAGGGCCTGATCAAGCAGATGCGCAAGCGTTATGAGTGCCAGCTTGCCGCCGAGGGCGCGGATTCGTCGAATGCCGCCGGCATTTTCGATGAAGAGGTACTGACCCTAGGATTTGCGCGGCGCTTTGCCACCTACAAGCGTCCCAATCTTCTTTTGCACGATAGCGAGCGGCTGGTGCGGCTGCTCTCCAATCCACGATCTCCTGTTCAGTTAGTCCTCGCGGGAAAAGCTCATCCTCAGGATCTTCCTGGACAGGAGCTTATCAAGCAATGGAAAGACTTCATCAAGCGCCCGGAGGTGGAGGGACGAGTGGTCTTCCTCAACGACTACGACATGATGCTGGCCCAGGAACTGGTCCAGGGGATCGACCTTTGGATCAACACGCCTCGACGTCCCTGGGAGGCCTGCGGAACCAGTGGCATGAAAGTCCTCGTCAATGGCGGCCTGAATCTCTCGGAGTTGGACGGCTGGTGGGCGGAGGCATATTCGCCCGAAGTGGGTTGGGCCATTGGGGACGGTCAGGAACATGGCGAAGACTCAGGATGGGACGCAAAGGAAGCTGACACTTTGTATTCACTTCTGGAAGCAGAAGTCGTTCCGGAGTTCTACGAGCGCGATGAGTTGGGCATGCCATCGAAGTGGCTGGCGCGCATCCGCGAAAGCATGTCTCGACTCACGCCGGAGTTCTCAGCGACGCGTGCCATCCGCGAATACACTGAGAGTCATTATCTGCCTGCAGCGTTGCGCTATCGCGATCGCGCTGCGGACAATGGCGCGGTCGGTTCGAGTCTGCTCCGCTGGAAGCAGGACCTTGAGCGGCATTGGAGCACCGTGCATTTTGTTCGTGTGCGGGTCAACACCCACGATGGGCAGCACTTCTTTCAGGCGGACGTTGCTCATGGTTCCCTAGCTCCGGATCACCTGAGAGTCGAGCTCTACGCAGATTCCGCTCGAGGGGAGTCACCTTGTTTCGAAGCCATGAATTCGTCCGTACCCAGGTCAGATACACCGGGCGCATACACTTACTCAGCTCAGGTCTCCGCAACGCGGCCCGCAAGCGACTACACCGCCCGCATTGTTCCCCACCATCCCGATGCGCTCGTGCCGCTCGAAGCGGGCCAGATCATTTGGCAACGCTAGAGACCTACACTTTTGCCTCGGGCGCGTCGGCGACTGCCTCTGCGGGTATCTGTTCCGGCAAGTCAAGGCGCGCCACACCAATCCGGTTGTCGGCCATCCCGTAGTAGACGTCGAAGCGATCCGGAGTTCCAAGATCGTCGCGCCGGTCGATACCCGTGGGGAACACGACGTTGGCGACCGTTCCATCGCGTTCCTGCGGAAGCTCCGGCGTCAAAACCGGCTCAACCGATCGATAACGTACCACGCGCGGATGTTGCTTTGAGAGCACCATCACCCTGCGGGATGCTCGGGCAAAGAGCATTCGAATCGCTGGAGTCTTTATGTTCATGTGCTGTGTCCCCTCCGCGAAAGACTCACTTTCGCCCTCCACCATTTTGGTGGATCGTGGTGCCACCCGGAGAGATAGAAGGGAATTCTCCGTCCGTGATCAAGACGGCCAGGAGCCACTTAACGCAAAGGCACAAGCAGTCAACCACGCCAGCGAGTGACTTTTCTATTGTGAGCCAGGCTTGGAGAAAGTTATGCGCGTAGTCGCCTTCCTCGCAGTTGGCTTCGATTCATGGCGACTAACTCTGGTGCGTGCGTGGGACGATCCGCACATCGAAAACCTGCGTCTGCAGGTTGAGCTGGATGGTTACAAGAAGCGATACAATAGTCCACGCGCGGACCGGCTGCAGTAAGCAGATGATCTCGCGCAGTTGCTGCATTGCAGCGGCGGCAGACACGGTCCCTTGAGAATTTGCAGCTGGCGGTGTGGCGGGTAAAGACAGAGAGCAGCATGGGGCTCCCACTTCAGAAGTGAGATTGCCCGCAGAAAAGAAGTCGGTCAAAAGGGGTGCCCCGTACAAATCAAATACAAAAACGTGCGTCCAAATTGGCCATGCAAGATAAGCTACTGAAAAATAAGCAGCTTAAAGTTGGTGGAGGCGGCGGGAGTCGAACCCGCGTCCGAAATCGCTGTCAGCCGGGAGAATCCATGCTCAGTCCGGTTCCGCATGTTTTCGCCTCAGACGCTCAGAACGGACAAGATGCGCACGAAGCTAGTCCGATGATCTTATGGCTGCAACACGGACCGAGAAGCAGCCACCAGCCTACTGAATGACGTCTGATTCGCTGCCCATAGGCGAAGCTGCGAGAGACGGCTGCTTAATTAATTAAGCAGCAAGTGCCAGGTTATCGTTGGCAACTTTGTTTTTGCAGGCGATTACGGGTGCCCACACCCCGACATGCCTCCCATGCCGCAATCGATCCCGTCGAAACCGTGACGCCCCCAATACCGGGAAACCGATCGGCTCACTTATTCGATGAGCCAATTGCTTCCCGGGGTGCGAGCCGGGCCAACTGGCTCGTGCTGCTCCACTTATTCTACGCCAATTCTGATGTGTGAGCCGGACACGGGGTGGTACGGCGGCAGTCCGTGCCGCCAATTCCGACTCACGAATTAGTTCGCAAGGGAGACAACGCCATGAATCACGGTGCCTACGCCAAAGTGGGAACTCGCCGGAGATCCGAGTACCATGGTGATATTCGAAAAGGCGACCGATCCGTCTACTCCGCTAACTCCCGTAATGCAAACGGTAAGCTGCGATTGCGGAGGAGCAGGGTCGAAGGGCGCCGGTTGCCCATTGCCTGTAAGCAAACTGACCGGGCCGGTAATCTGAAAGCCGATGGTATTGTTTGTAGGAGGCGCGAAGGTGGGGCACCCATCCATGTTCCATTGGACAGTTGCGTCCTTCATAACGATGTGATGGACGTGAGGGGTATTTCCGGGCTTGGCCGGATCGACGACGCCGTTTGTGGTCCCGTAGTTGGACATCGTCATGTCGGCTGAGAAGTCGGAGCCCCCCCATCCTCTGCGCAGATCAAGGGTCCACACTCCGTGCAATTCCCAAGGACCGCCCTTGACGGTTGAGGCAGTGTAATCATTGATCAAGCCTTTGAAGTGCACTGGTGAATTGCGCTGCGCCAAAGCGGCGGTGGCCAATGCCAACGCCAGGACTGGGAGTATACGTACTGCCGAAATCAACCTTCTGCCATTCATGGAAAACCTCCGGGGTTGGAAAGTCGCGGTTCTGGTCGCCGAATGCCCATCATCCGGCAAAGAGCCGGGTCTCGCTGTTGGGCTTATGGCCCGGTCATCCACGCGGAGAAATCGCGCTTGAAGTACCAACCCACGGTCGGGCATCCAGGACTGCAGGTCAAACGGCATCATGCAGAACAGCGACTTGCCGTGAAATGCGGCCTTTTGCCGTGCCGATCCAATCGAGGTACAATCGGCTCACTTCGGTCGCGAAAGTCCCTTTTGAGCAACCCGGGTCGATCAGGAGATGGCAATGGGTGATGCGTCCCTGGAAATACCGCCCCCCGAAACCGTCTCAGAAAAGCGCCTGGACTCATGGAAGGAGATCGCGGCGTATCTGAACCGCGACGTAACGACTGTCCAGCGCTGGGAGAAACGGGAGGGGATGCCCGTCCATCGGCACCTCCACGACAAACGTGGCTCCGTCTATGCTTCTCGCGCTGAGTTGGACGCATGGGCGCGCAGCCGGCATCTTCCAGAAGCCCAGGGGAACGGGAGTGATGACGCCGGACTTCCACGCACCGGACCTCTAAGCACAGCTGCACCTGATTCATTTGTTCCTGGGTCCCTGCCCACCAGGTGGAAACGCGCATTTGTGGCTGCTGGCGCAGTCGCGCTTGCGATCGGAGCAGGTCTCTGGCTTCAGCGAACAGATTATTTCTGGAGAAATCCTATCGGGGACGCGAAGTTCCAGATTGTGACGGACTTTAGTGGAACAGAGCAAGCCGGTGCGATGTCCCGGGACGGCCATTTTATTGCGTTTCTGTCGGACCGGGACGGTCGAATGGACGTCTGGGTGACGCAAGTTGGTTCTGGAGAGTATTACAATCTCACGCACGGAAGCGCCCCTGAACTCGTAAATCCCTCTCTCCGCACTCTGGGCTTTTCTCCTGACGGCTCTTTGGTTACCTTCTGGGTCAGGAAGCAGGACGCTTCGCATGAGAGCCACATCGGGATCTGGGCCGTGCCTACCCTTGGCGGAGAGCCAAGGCCATATCTCGATGGCGCAGCTGAGTGCGATTGGTCCCCTGACGGATCGCGGCTGGCATACCATACTCCGGGTCCGGGAGATCCGCTCTTTGTCTCCGACGGCAGCGCCCGCCCGGGAGGGACGCCCATTTTCACAGCGCCCGCCGGACTTCACGCTCACTTTCCCCTGTGGTCACCCGATGGGAAATTCATTTACTTTGTCCAGGGCTCGTTGCCCGACAAACTGGATATCTGGCGCATTCCTTCTGTCGGCGGAATGCCTCAGCGGATTACGTCGCAGAGTACACGCATCATTTACCCTGTCCTGCTGGATAAACGAACGCTGGCCTATCTCGCTACCGATCCGGATGGCTCCGGGCCGTGGCTCTACAGCGTGGACGTGGAGCATCGCATTCCGCATCGCCTTGCGCCGGGACTTGACCGATACACATCGCTCGCCGCGAGCGCCGACGGTCGCAGGCTGGTAGCAACGCTCGCGAGTCCGAAAAGAACGCTGTGGCGCTTGCGCATTGCCGATTCGCACACCCAGGGGACTGCGCCGTATCCGATCCCTCTCACGACCGACGCCGGGTTTTCTCCGCGTCTGGGTCCAGGGTATTTGTTATACGTTTCTGCAACGAGCAAGGGTGACAGCCTTTGGAAACTGGCCGGTGAAACCACCATGGAGTTGTGGCACGGGTTGGGAACGCAAGTCGCCGGCGGACCGACAATCTCATCCGATGGACGTAATGTCGCCTTCACCGTAAAACGCCAGGAGCAAACGCTTTTGTTTGTCGTCCAGAGCGACGGCACGAACGCGCACATAGTCGCAGATTCTCTCAATCTGCGGGGCGATCCGGCATGGTCGCCCGACGGACAGTCGATCGCTTCCGCGGTTGTTGAGTCCGGAGTCCCACATCTCTATCGCATTCCTGTCAACGGCGGAACTCCGACCCCTCTTGTCCAGCAATACTCGCTCGATCCCGCGTGGGCTCCCGATGGCAATTACCTTGTATTCTCAGGGCCGGATATCGGCACCACTTTTTCTTTGGAAGCAGTTACCGCCCAATCTGCGGCGCATCCTCTGCCCACGATCACGTTAACGCGAGGCGCCCGGCGCATGGTCATCATGCCGGAAGGACACGCGATTGTGGTCATGCAGGGAATGATTCAGCACAAGAATCTCTGGCTCATCGATCTGAATACAGGATCAGCGAGGCAATTAACCGAACTCCCTCCCGAATTCGATATCGGTGACTTCGACGTCTCGCCTGATGGCCGCGAAGTTGTGCTCGAACGCGTGGAGGAGCGCTCGGATCTGGTTCTCATGGACAGACCGCGAGACTAAGAGTCAGGTGACATTTTCGTGAGCGCCACGTGAACCACAGGCCGGATCAAGGGTGCGGAGCTTGATTTTGCATTCGAGTCCTACGTTCAAACGCAGATTCCCCAGGTACGGCGAGTATTGCGATCTTCTTTCCACGATTGAGAATATCCGCGGCATGCTCCAACTCGATTCGCGCTGGAAGCTGATCGAAGTAGGCTGGGACAGTTGCCTGCGATTGAGCCCACCTTACGGAAACCGGTGCCCACGTGGCAGCCAGGCCAGGTCGCCGCTCAGCACGTAAACGGCAAGCGCCACTGCCATAAGAAGCGCACCTAACCAGAAGCGCCAATCGCGATGCATCCGCCTCCAGTACGGACCGGGATCGGGCTCACCTTTGTCGCTCCTGTTTCCTTCGTGATTGTGCTTGCTTCCCGTCATCTCTTCTCCATCTCCGCCGAGTATTCGCCCCGGCGAACGGCCCGGTTGCAGCGTGCGCGGTGATACAAAACCGGCTGCGCTGCCAATAGGTTGGCTTTCTATCCCCACCCAAGCTCGTGCGCCGGTGCAGGCGCAGTAAACCACTCGGCCTCGTGGTCAGTCCTGCCACAAGTCTCTCTCTCTGACTTGAGAAAGACTGTGCCATTCTGCTCAGCGATGGCTATCCAGCTGCACAGATCGCGAGTAATTTCACCTCGACTTCAAATCATCTAAAGCCCATGGAAACCGGTAGAGCGGTTGATAGGTGGGCAATGACAAGTGCTCTTCTGTTGTCTCCAGAGCCTCTCATAGGTAAAGTGAGCGACCAAGCTGTCAAGTACCTCGAATTGACTCAAGAGCATGGGCAGATTGCCAAGAATGCGGAACAGGAAGCGAACCCTGCAAACTCGACCTGCCGAGCCTGGAGCGGCATTCTCTAAGAGTCCGACATCCATTTGCCACGCGCTCGTTCCATGAGCCGAAAGGATCAGTTCGAAGGCACGGAAAAGGTAACCATCCGCGCGCCGACACCATGCGGACCGAATACAATCGGCTGCAGGGACTTTGTGCTTTGAGGTTAGCTGGATGCGACGATATTTCGACGCAGACGGCATGTGAAGGAAGGAATGGTACATGATGGAGACTTCACAATCAGACGCCTTGGTTGTCTTTGGAGCGACCGGGGACCTCGCGCACAAGATGATCTTCCCGGCACTCTATGCGATGGTGAAACGCGGCGTACTGAATTTACCAGTGATCGGCGTTGCTTTCCCAAAGTGGAGTCTGGTGCGGCTGCAGAGGCGCGCAGCGGACAGCATCAAGCGATCGGGGGGAATCGACGACAAGCGTGCGTTTCAACGTCTACTGTCACTGCTTCAGTATGTGAGCGGCGACTATACAGACGGTCATACGTTCACTGCAATTAAAGAGGCGCTTGGCAACGCGCGCCGACCTGCGTTTTACCTCGCCATCCCACCGGCGCTCTTCGAGACGGTTATTAAAGGACTAGGAGCCGCGAACCTGGCCGAGAATGCGCGCGTGATTGTCGAAAAGCCCTTCGGACGGGACCTGGCTTCGGCGCGCGAGTTGAATCGGGTTGCACATGCGGTGTTCCCTGAAAATTCAGTTTTTCGAATCGATCACTTCCTGGGGAAGGAAGCGATCATGAATATCCTCTACTTCCGCTTTGCGAATTCATTTCTGGATCCGATCTGGAACCGGAATTACGTGGCCAGCGTCCAGATCACGCTGTCGGAGAATTTCGGCGTGGGCACGCGCGGCGCGTTTTATGAGTCGGCAGGGTGCCTGCGCGACGTGATTCAAAACCATCTCTTTCAGATCGTGGCTCTGCTTGGCATGGAGCCACCCGCGGGACGGGACTTTGGAGATGTGCACAACGAGAAGGCCAAGATCTTCAAGGCCATGCGCCCTCTGAAGCCCGATGATATAGTGCGTGGCCAGTATGCCGGCTATCGAAACGAGCCGGACGTGGCGAAGCGCTCCGACGTGGAAACCTATTGCGCCCTGCGGCTCTTCATCGACTCATGGCGTTGGAACGGAGTGCCATGGTACCTCCGTGCGGGTAAATATCTACCCGTCACCGCCACCGAAATCATGGTGAAACTGAAGCGGCCCCCGCAGAATCTGTTTGCCGATGCGGTGCAGGCGAATAGCAGGCCGAATTACGTGCGCTTCCGGCTCTCTCCCAACTCGGCGATTGCCGTGGCCGCACGCGTGAAGCTTGCGGGCGAGGAATTCATCGGAGAGGAGCGAGAGCTTTACCTCTCAGATGAACAGCCCGGCGAGGAGACGCCTTACGAACGGCTTTTGGGCGATGCCATGAAGGGCGACGGCGCGCTCTTTACGCGCGAAGACGCCGTTGAAGCCGCATGGCTGGTGGTGAATCGGGTCCTCAAACACCATCACCGTGTGCACTCCTACAAGCGCGGCACGTGGGGGCCGAAGGCTGCGGACCAGCTCATTGCAGCAGATGGCGGATGGCATAACCCCACCGCATAGAAGCCTCCGGATGATGAGGTACAAAATGTCGGACAGGCTAGAGTTTCGGAAAGAGTGTGCAGATCCGACCGCGATTCCTGTCACGTTAAGATACGCCGGAAAGCCCGTCTAAGTCGACGATCGGGTATAAGCGGAGCGATCGTTCTTGATCGCGATAGGCGAGCGCTCCTGCGTAATCCGGGGCGAAGCAAAGGTCATGCAGCATCCATGCTTCAGCAGCCGCAATGTCGTGCGCGACATGCACAAAACGTGCAGCTGCGTTGGGTTGTACAGTCACGCGACAATCGTCTAACGGCGTGGAGAGTCCGTCGCCAATCGCCTTGATATAAGCCTCTTTGCGCGTCCAACAGCGAAAGAAAGCTCTTTCGCGCTCAGCCAGGGGCAGAGACATTACTTCGGTTGCTTCCTCAGGGCAAAAGAATCGATTGGCGATGTCCTGCATGTCCGATAGAGGGCGTATCTGTTCCACATCAACGCCGATTGGGCAACCCATGGTTACCGCAATCACAGCAAGGCTTCCGGAATGTGTCATATTGAACTCGATACCAGTATCAAAGGCGAGAGCAGGTTTCCCCCTCAAACCGTAAACGAAACGAATGTTGGCCGGATGGACATTCAAGTACAGTCCGAGCAAGGATCGGAGAGCGCCACGAGCTATAACAAACGATTCGCGTAAGTACCTGAAACGGAACCGCGCTGCTCGGTCCGCTTCTTCTGAAACGAGAACTCGTTCAAATCTCGCGACCACTTCATTCGAAGCTTCGGTAGGAAGAGTCCAAATGTGGATATCGCGTTCCGATAGCCCAAAGGAGAAATTGGCTCTCATGTGGATATATTACTTTCATAGTGATCCGCCGTTGGCGCGGAGATAATCGATCCGTGACTGGGATCTGCCGGCTGGAATCTTTTTCGTTTGCGCATGTTGCCACAGCGGTTTACGGGATTGAAGATTGTTTTCTCAAAGAAGGTAAAGAATCACGTGTAGATGTTGGCGATTTACCTTACGTATTACAACTCTTGCGGTGTGCATCAAACACGCAGAGTCGCGCCTGAGGGTTTTGGTCCTCGCCACCATTGCCCCGGTCATGATGCGATAAGGGACTGATTCATTGCTGCGGCCAGGCCATCCTTTTCTACTTTTTAATCTCCTTAAGTTTTGCAAGCAGCATCTGCTCGATCTTCTCATCGGAGATCTCGCTGAGATCGGTCATGCTCTGTGCGGTTTCCGGCTCCCCTTTGTCGTTGCTAACGGCGGCTGGAAAGTCGAGGACGGACCGCTCGATGTACTCGGCGATCGCTTGAATGGTGGGATGCTCGAAGATCAGTGTCGATCGCAGCGGCCGCTTTAGCCTCAATCCAGCCGTAAGGCGGCCAGCCAGTTCCACGGCCATGAGTGAATCGACGCCTATGTCCATCAGGCGCTGGGTGCGACGCGGGGACTTTTCCGGGCTCAAGCGTAGCACCGCTGTTACGTGCCCACGGACAAACTCCACCAACTCCTCAATTCGTTCAGCGGGCGTCAGGGAAGCTAACCGGGCGGTCATAATCTGCGCTTCTGACTCCTCGCTTGCATTTGCTGACTGGCTGTGAGGTGTCGCTGAAGCAGTTCTCGAGGGAACAGTCTCCGCTGCCAAGCCCCCAGCCAACCGCGGCCCGCGCGCAAGCAGCACGTGGTGTCCCAGTATCTCGGCCGGAGATCCTGGTTTTGGGAAAGCTTCGACCGCATCGAAGCCGTGCTCATCAAAGACCTTGGCCCATGCATCCGGCTTGAGGAGTGGATGCTGCCTGCGCAGGTCGTCATTGTGTTTCTGCCAGCCCTCGATCAGAGCTACCGTTACGTCAAACCATGGGAGATGCTCGGTAACCTCGTAGGCAAGCAGAATACCGCCGGAGACCAGTAACGATTTCACCCGTTCGAGAGTAGACCCCAGGTCGCGGGTTGCGTGTAGTACGTTGGCTGCGACCACTACGTCAAAGGCGTGCGCCGGCACACCCTGTTCGCCGGGATCACGATCAAGATCAAATGCTTGATAGCGGACGAACGGATAGTCGCTGAACTTGCGTTCGGCTCGGGAGAGGAACAGGTCCGAGAGATCCGTGAACCAATACTCTGCGTCTACTCCGGAGAGCGCTGGAAGTGCTGATGCAGTTGTGCCGCCCGTTCCGGCGCCGACCTCTAGAATTCGCAACGAGCGTCCATCGCGCGCCGCGGCTTGGGCCATCGATTCGAGCGCGCTCTGCAAAATCCCGTTGAAGTAACGCGGCAGCACCCAGTTCTGATACAAGAATTCGGCCGTTTCAAATGACCCACCTGGAAACAGAGTTTCCAAAGGACTCGAAGTACCGCGCAAAATTGCGTCCAAAGACGCGCAGCAGCGATCGACATAGTTCCAGAGCGCGGGTGTGTCCGCCAGAGCACTGCGGGCCTTCTCCAACGCCGCGTTGAGGTCCGGTTCCTGCAACGGTTCACGAGAGAAATATGCATTGTCATCTCGATCCAGAATCTGGTCCGTCGCAAGGCGCTGAAGCCAGCGAGAAATCAAGTCGCCCTGCGATTTTCCAATGCCGGCCAACCGCAGGATGTCCTCTACCGAATGTCGTTCTCCCTCGCGAAGGAAAAGCCCGAAATCGCGCAGTGCTTTTACAATCCGGGCCCCCGTCAACGCTTCCAAAGCTTGCCACGTGGCGGCGAATTTGTTCAGATCCATGTCGATCGGCACAAACTCAGCCCGCCGCGATGCGCGTTCCAGCATGAACTTCCAGAGATCGGGTGACGACACGGACCCGCATGGTTTGCAGGATTTCTGGTCAATCCAGAATCGTTCGCGCTGGAAAGGATAGGTAGGGAGGGCGAGGCGTCGTCGCGGGTAGTCGTGGTCGAATGCCTGCCAGTCGATCCTGACTCCGTGCACGTAGAGGACCCCCAGTGCCGACA
>NZ_JBAUUO010000025.1:0-40708 GCF_049582745.1 Occallatibacter sp. | reverse complement strand
GGCTACAAAGTGAAACACTGTCTTCCCTAAATCAATACCGATCGTACGAATCTCCATGGAACACCTCCTTTGCTTACCTCTACACCCTCCGGGAGGGCTTAGGCGGCGGACCATGCCAGTAATAACCCCTGTTTTGCCGTTTTGGGGTTACTTCCCGGTGAAGATGATCCTTTCGAAGGCCGAGCATTCACTTCACCTTACCGGTGTCACGAAACCTGCCTCTAACGGTTGCTACAACTGAGTACAAGACTGCGACCGCGAAGCCAGATCCCAACCAATATGAATGTGCGCGCAAGAGAGCAGAGGCAATGAGGCTGAAGCTACATAACAAGAGCACTTGACCCCAGATGCTCCACGATCTCGGGGCGCCAAACCTAAACGCAATCATCATTAGAATTGCGACTGCCCCAGTCAGATAAATCGCGAAAAGCATCGCGCCCTCTCTGCCACTCCAAGTGGCAAATCCGGATCATTGTGAAGAGTATATGTCTGGATAATCAGTTTCGCTTCGGTTCTGGGTGTGTGGTGGACAACTCGTCACTATGCCTTTCCTTCGCCTCCCGATGCTTGCTCCCGGCTACGGCCCCCGGTTTGGGACGAGTCGGCGGTGATCCGCACCGAACCGCTCAGTAGGGATCGTGGTCGATCTTGAAGGAAAGCCGGAGTTGTCTCGATTCAGCACACGGCTCATTCCCGGATCACCAGGATCATAACGAACATGGAGTGCGTTGATTGGCATGATGGCTGACTGGACAGTCTCGCCGGATGTCTCGTCAACCGGGTAGCCGACGCACGAGCCATAAAACGTCTCGCCATTGACCGAATACGAGAAGACAAGAACAGGACGGACACGACCCACCAAAACCGGATCGGTTGTGAATCTCGAAACAGCAGCATTGGCGAGTGGCCAATCCTCGGCTTCGTGAGCACGTCTTTCCGTGCGAATCTTCTTCACGATCGACTCTATCAACGGAAAGATATCTCTGCCGCCCATATCCTGCCGGAAGTATACGTTGGCCCTCCGCACGCATGCTTGCGGTTGTGGGCTATTCGGAAATGTGCGATCTGGAACCAAACGAAGAGCAACTGCAGGTTCCTCCACTGCGCTACGCTCCGGTCGGAATGACAGTCCTGGAAGGGAGGAGTCATGGTTCCGGGCGAGTGGTGGTCAATTGGGAAGTGAACTCGTTTTTGGGCTGTTTCCGTTTGCGGGGCAGATTGGTTGTTTTGCCTGATGCGGGCGTGTGTTTGGTCAGGCGGCTCTGGAGGCGAGGAATGCGATGTAGAGGCCGGAGCCGACGATGAGCGATCCGCCGAGGACCATCCAAAGGGTAGGAAACTCATGAAACGCGAGAAAGGAAACGATGGCGCCGGTGACCAGCTGGGTGTAGTGGTACTGGGAGACGTTGGACGCCGCGGTGTGACGCCGGGCGATGAAGAAGCAGATGCTTCCTGTCGCGCAGAAGGCACCCGTTGCAAAGAGCGCCAGGAGCAATCGCGCAGTGATTGGCTCGGCATGCCAGAGCATGCAGCCGGAGCCGGCCACGGCCATGACGATTCCGGAGAAGACGGTCAGGCTTTCGGGAGTTTCGGTCTGGGTAAGGATGCGGGACCAGACCATGTTCACCGAGAAGCAGGAAACGCAGACGAGACATGCGGCGTAACCGATCCAGTCGCCCTGGCGGGAAGAGCCGAAGGGATTGACGGCGATGACGACGCCTGCGAATCCGATGGCGATGGCGAGCGACTTGCGCAGGCCTGGATTCTCGTGGAGGAAGATCGCCGCGAGAACGGTGATGACGCCGGGCGCCATGAAGACGAGGATGTAGAAGAGCGTCAACGGCACATGGCGCAGTGCAACGACGACGCAGAGGTTGTTGGCGAGATCGAGAGAGGAGCGGACAAGTTGACGGCGCGGATGGGTGGGCCAGAGGGATGAGATTTCGCGGCGTGCGAGTGTGTAGGCAGCGAGGAACAGCGTGATGAATAGGCCGAGAAATCCGATGACTTCGTAAGCCGGGAGGCGCGATCGGCCGACGAACTTGATGATGCTGTCGGCGAAGACCCAGCATGTGAATCCGCTGACGGCGAGCAGGATTGCGGTGAGATCGGACGGTCGAGTGGGCGCTTTGCTTCGGAGAAGCTCGGGTTGGGGATTGGTGGTCAGGACGGCAGGACCGCAGTTGGGCTGAGATCAGGGTAACAGCGAGGTTGGCGGGGTTAGCGGCGGGGTTTGGGTTTGGCGGGCGGGATGTAGTGGAAGCGGACGAGATAGATTTTGTCGCCGCTGCCGTGTTTAGCGACTTTGAGCAGGTCGAGGACGCCGAGGAATCCGGATGCGCGGGCCAGCGCGGGAGTGATGTCGGGGAAGCCGATGGGCTCGATGGAGTCGACTTGGATTTCGCCTTCTTCCATGCGATAGCGTCCGCCGACTTTGACGCGGGGGCTTTTCCAGATGCGGATACTCGAAGTGATGTCTCCGCGACGAACGCCTTCGCGGAGGCGCTTAGTGAACAACATGGGAGAGAGTTTACGCGGACGGCGTGCCAGGAGCGCGGGTCAGCGAGAATTGCGCGAGATCCGATGCTTTCAAGGAAACTATGGATTGGCTTGAAGACCGGAGAAGGGTCCGAATCGAGGCTCTGTAGGGTACCATCAAGACTGCAGGGAGTACGGAATGCAACAGTTATTGAATCTGGCTGGTTGGCCGCCTCAGGGGGGCGCTGGGCCATTTGATACTCGCAAAGCCGCCTTTGCGAAGTCTCCGGAAACGGTGACTTTCAGGAAAGTGGACAGGATTGTGGGCACGCGCATCGACATGACCTGCATGTTCGGCAAAGAGGTGGTGACGTTCCGGTTCTTTGCTTCGAGCAGGGGGATGGCGGAAAATGTTGCCGAGGTTCTCGGGCACAGCACGGGTCAAAGCTTGCGCGACCTGGGTTTGCTCTACGTTGCCGACATCGAAGAATAGGGACTGACCATCAAATCTCCCAATGAAACGAGCCACTGCGCGATGTTGCGCTTAAAAACGCCTACGGTATGGTGATCCGTGGCGGGACACAAGAATCGGCCTCGATTCGGCGTCTGAAGGCCTCGAAAGCGCTCCTGTTCGTGACGGCAATGCTGCGGATGAGCGGGTAAATCGCTGTATTTTCGGTGCAAGCTTTCTTTTTTGCGGCTTTGCGGTGTGGTTTGTCGTCTAATTGAGCAAGATGAGTACCGTTTCGGCCATACGATCGTTGTTTGTACCGGGCGCTGCAGCCGCAGCCGAAGAGCAGGTTCGACAGGAGAATCATGCTGTATCTGAAGGACTTAAGCGGCAAGATGTTGGACTGCTGGATCAACTGATTGTGCGCTATCAGCACCGGCTGCTGCGGTATCTGCTGTTTTTAACCGGAAACCGCGAGATGGCCGAGGACATGTTCCAAGAGGTCTGGATGCGGGTGCTGACCCGTGGTGGGCAGTTCAACGGGAAGGCCCGGTTTGAGACCTGGCTGTTTACGATTGCGCGCAACCTGGTGATCGACCAGCGGCGGAAGCGGACGATGAGCAGCCTGGACGAGATGTTTGAGGCAGGCGGCGATGACGACAAGCCGATGACCTTTGAGGTTGCCGATCGCGAGCCGGGACCGTTTGACCGCGTGGCGAACGTGGAAGACCGGGAACAGATTTCGACCGCGCTGCTGCAACTGGATACGCTGTATCGCGAAGTTCTGGTGCTGCGGTTCCACGAGGACCTTTCGTTGGAAGAAATTGCGAAGGTGACGCGGGCTCCGCTGTCGACGGTGAAGTCGCGGTTGTATCGCGGCATGGCCTCGATCAAGCCGCATCTGGAACGCGAGCGCACGCAGGCGCACCGCCGGGAGGCTGTGTGACCGCACCGGGGCCGGTGACGGAACCCTCGGCACGTGGCGAACTGGTGAAAGCCATGGCGGGCTTTGGCGCGGATCGCGAACGAGCGACGGCAGACCGGACACGGCGCGTGGTGGTCGCTTCAGCAGGGGTAATGCAGGAACAGCGTGCGGGCCGGAAGCGGGTGCGCGCGATGGTGCTGGCGGCGACGCTGGTGGTGTTCTTTGTAGTGGGGCCGCCGGTGTGGTGGGTGGCGGAGACGCTGATTGAGGAAGAGCACCTAACCAGCTTGATGAGCGAGCTGGCGGTGTGGGGATTCTTCTCGGTGACTGCGCTGTTGGGTTCGGCGCTGCTGGCGGGGTGGTTGCGGCGGAAGTCGTAGGGTGCTGCTTTAAACATCTCTCAGGTGCTAAAGCCCTCAATTGTTTTGTTGCGATTGGGCCCGCGACCCATAAATGGGTTCCCCGAGCCGTGCCCTTGTTACAAAGCAGTGGGTTCGTCGAGTTTTTCAGCAAGCTGTGAAGTCGTGCCCTTTCAAAGCCAAATCTATGGCGGTTACGGCATGACTCAAGCCGCTCCACGGACGAAGACCTGTCCGTGGGGAACCCGGAGAGTCATGCCCTGATACAAACCCTCCCTCGCGTAACTTCGTAATGTGCAAAAGCCAGGAAACTATCGCAGGCGAGATGCATTTCCTCTATACTCAGTCGCAACTTCACTGCGATTGTGTTCGTCCATTGAATAGTATTCGGTGCGGCCAGATTGCTGCTCGATCCCTCGGGGCGGGGGTGAAACTCTTATGCGTAAACCTGAACTGATCAACCCGAACGAAGATACGCGGCTGGTGCCGTTGTGGTCGATTGCGATCGCGGCGGCGGTGTTTGTATTGGTGGAGTACTACTTCTGGCTGGTGTTTCCGAAGACACAGCACCATGTGACGCCGCTCGGGTTCCGCATCTACCTGAACCTGTCTTGGGGGTTGCTGGCATCGCTCTATTTCCTGATGGTGGGATACGTGAGCAAGGACGCGCCGCGGCGGGCGATGAGTGCGCGATTCTGGATGCTGATCTGCTTTGTGATGCCGGGCGGGATTGGGGCGGTGCTGTACTTCCTGCTGCGGGCGCCGCTGGTTTCGAAGTGCCCGGCGTGCGGGACACATGTGCAGAGCGATTTTCACTTCTGTCCGCAGTGCAATTATCAGCTAACGGCAAGCTGCGGGAGTTGCTTCAGAACGGTGCGGGGAACGGATCAGTACTGCACGCGGTGTGGGCATGAGCTGGAAAGCGACAAGATGCCGGCGCGGCTGCATTTACAGGGATTAGGGATTAGGGATTGAGGGACACGACAAGGGACAAAGGGACAAAGGGACGTGGGGACATAGGGACATAGGGACGTAGGGACAAAGGGACAGTAAGACTAAAGGTGGTCGTTCTTACACGCTGATTTTTAATTGAAGATAGATTAGAGATTCATTCCTTACCGCGGTTCGCTTCACCGCACAGGCGGGTACACTGTAGTTTGCGCCGTGGCTGTGCCTTCCGTTCTTGTTATGACAATTTCCGCGCTGATTATCGATGACGAACAACTGGCTCGCGACGAGCTGGCGTACCTGCTTGAAGCAGCCAAGGACGTTGAAGTTGTGGCGCAGGGAGCGAACGGCATCGAAGCCGTGGAATTGATCGAAGAGCATCACCCGGACCTGGTGTTTCTGGATGTGCAGATGCCGGGGCTGGATGGGTTTGCGGTGATCCAGCGGGTGATGGATCGGCATCGCAAGCACAAGGACAGCAACGGATGGGGTCTGCCGCAGTTTGTGTTTGCGACGGCGTATGACCAGTACGCCGTGCGCGCATTTGACGTGAACGCGGTGGATTATCTGCTGAAGCCGTTTGATCGGGAGCGCGTGGAGAAGGCGCTGGAGCGGGTGCGCGGGCGGATCACAAACGGCGCGGCTGCGGCAAATGGGAGCGGAGAGTCGCCGATTGAATCGCAACTGGACGCGCTGCTGAGTCTGCTGAAGAGTCCGCAGGGCGGGGCACGCGGGACACAGCCGGCAAAGCTGATTGTGCAGGCGGGAAGCAGGCTACTGTTGGTGGACCAGGCGGATATCTGCTTCGCGGAGATTGAAGAAGGCGTGATCCGCGTGGTGACGCAGCAGTTTGAAGGACAATCGAAATGCCGGACCATTGAGGAGCTACTGGATCAACTGGATCCGGCGGTGTTCTGGCGGGCGCATCGCAGCTTCGTGGTGAACATCAACCAGATTCGCGAAGTGGTGCCATGGTTCAAATCGACGTACCAGCTGCGGATGAATGACAAGAAACAGACGGAGATTCCGGTGAGCCGGGCGCAGACGAAACGGCTGCGGGAATTGTTCAATCTGTAGCGCTGGTATCGCAGCGTCGGTGGGCGAATCTCGCGAGAAAGCTCCCAACTACAAAAACAGGTCCTTCGACTCCCTGCGGTCGCTCAGGATGACACATCGTCTCTTCATTCCGCCCAGGTACTTCTGCGCAGACGCCCTGGGTTCAATCGTAGCGTTCGAAGATGATTTGTTTGCGGTGCCAGCCAAAGCCGGCGAGTTTTTCGCGGACGCTGGCGACCATGTTATTGAGGCCGCAAATGTAGGCGTAGATGTCGAACTTGAGGTCGGACGGGAGAATGGACGGATCGGGCGCGGGCACGGGGAGCTGCTGTCCGAGGCGCGCGGCACGCTCTTCGACGATGCGGGCGACGTGGTCCTGCACGTAGCCGCGAAGGCCTTTCCAGCTTTCGTCGGCGCGGCTGAGCGTGTGCAGGTAATGGAAGTTGGGCTTGCGCGCAGCGAGTGCTTCGAATTCTTCGCGGTAGTAGAGCTCGCTTTCGTGGCGGGTGCCGTAGACCATCCAGATCTCTTTGCCTTCGCTGCGGTCGATGCCGGCGTCGGGACCGGATGCAGGGAAGAGCCACTGCGCAAAGGCGCGCATGGGTGCGATGCCGGTGCCGGTGGAGATGAAGATGGAGTCGGTAACGGGCTGCTTGAGGATAAAGTGGCCGTGCGGTCCGTGGACCTGGATAGTCCCGCCTGGGGGGAGATCGGTGAGATCAGCGAGGTGGTTGGAGAAGAATCCCTGGGGCACACGATTGACGCAAAGCTCGAAATGGTTGACGTTGGCGGCGGAGGCGATGGAGTAGGCGCGGGTTTGCTGCTTACCGTTTGGGTCGGTAGCGACGGCGGAGATGAACTGGCCGGAGACGAAGGGGAAAGATTCGATGTCTTCAAGAACGAAATCGAAGTGGTAACACTGGGCCGATTCAGAGATGCACGTTTTGCTTGCCAGACGTGCTGTATACAGTTCACGCGCCAAGGTGGATTCTCGCTTGCAAAAGGAAATCAGGCAAAAAGAGCGCCAAGCACAGTATATCGTCCGGCGTGCGCGGAACTGGCGGGCTTCGGGACGGGCTGATAGGAAAGTTTGCGCGATGAAAGCCGCGGCTTCGGAGATTTCGCTTCAAGCCAGTGCGTGCCAACAGAGTTGGAGACCCATGACGAAGAGCCAAAGAGAGAGCGCGAGGCGCATGGTGCGGACCGGGATGCGGGAGGCGAGTCCAGTGCCGACGAGAGCGCCGAGGACTCCGCCGCCGATGAGATTGACGAGGAGTGCCGAGTTGAGACCGGCACTTTGAAGATGGAGCGTGCCGCCGATGAGCGCCAGGCAAAGGCCGAAGGCGAGATCGGTGCCTACGATGCGGCGGGCGTCGAGCGGGGTCAAGCCGAGGAGTGCGAGGGTGCCGAGTGCGCCGGCGCCCGAAGACGAGAAGCCGACTTCAGCGCCGATGGGGAGCATGACGAGGGCGAGCCACCTAGGGGAGTTGGTACGCTGCGCGGGTTCGGCGGCGGGGCGGAAGTGGCGGAAGATGTGCCACGCGGAAGAGACGGCGATCATGATGCCGAGCGCGAGGAAGAGCCAGAGGTTGTTGGCTGCGTTGTGGGCGACGCGCTGGAAGATGAGCGAGCCGATGGCTACGCCGGGGATTCCGGTGGCGAGGATGATGGCCAGGGTGCGCCACTCGACCTGGCGACGCCAGATCTGCACGGGGACGACGACAAGCTTCACAGCGGCGGAGTAGGCGAGGGCGGTGCCGACGGCTTCGGCGACGGGCACGTGGAGAAACAGGATCAGCAAGGGCGCGATGAGCGTGCCGGCGCCGACGCCGGTGATGGCGATGAGCGCGGCGATTGCGAATCCCAGGATGAGTTCCATGGCGGTCTCCGGTGTTAGTGAGCCTGCAGGTGGATGCCGCACTCGAGCTTGCGGCCGGACCAGCGGCCGGAGCGCGGATCGTTTTCGTCGAAGGGCAGGCTGGTGCAGGGAGCGCAACCGATGGAGGTGTAGCCCTGTTCGTAGAGCGGGAGGAGCGGGATCGAATGCTGCTCGGCGTAGTGCCAGACGTCGCGGGTGGTCCACTCGGCGAGAGGGCTCAGCTTGGCGAGAATTTTGCCGGTGGGCAGGGTGAAGAACTCGTGCGTCTGGAGGTTGGCGCGCGATTTGGACTGCTGGCGACGCAGGCCTGTGACCCAGGTGGTGTAAGAGCCGAGGGCGCGGAAGAGCGGCTCGACCTTGCGCAGACCACAGCAGCGATCGGGCGCGGTCTGGTTGAGAATGCCAAATTGCGATTCCTGCTCGGCGACGGATTGCTCGGCCTGGACGTTGACGAGATTCAGGTTCCACTCGGAGGCGATGCGATCGCGATAGGCGAGCGTTTCAGGGAAGTGGTAGCCGGTTTCGAGGAAGATGACCGGTATTCGGGGTTGAAGCTGGAGCACCATGTGAAGCACGGCGACGTCTTCCGTCTGGAAGCTCGAGGTGATGCAGGCGCGCTGCGCGTGCTGGAGGTGCTGGCGGAGGAAGCTCGAGGCGGTGAGAGCGAGAGCGTCAGATGCCGAGGCCGTTGTCATTGTCGTCTTCTCCTGTGGGGATTGAAGCGAGGCGGTGAATTTCGTTGAGGATCTGGTCAGGGGCAACGTAGATGAGGTCAGAGGAAATCTCAGCGGGGGTTGCATTGACTCCGTCGGCCCGCGTGAATGTAATGGGCGTGGCTTGATTTGACTCAAGGATCACGAATGCGCCGAGACGCGCAAAAGTGAGGAGCTGAGGCGAGACCGACGTCCATGTGCGGAGGACGATGGCGCCGTCAGTGAGAAGCGACCTTTCGATCTGAGCGGCAAGGTCTGCGCGGTTTCCGACATTGAGCAACCCTGCGGTTGCATGTTCGCGAGCTGAATTGGATTCGTCGTGGATGGCGCGAATCATGCCGGCGCCGGCGGTGGTGTTGTCTGAGGGATCGATGAGGATGAGACTGCCGGTGACACGGCTTTCGCGGTAGAGATCGGCGAGCAGGGGGCGGCTGGTTTCGATAACGACGTGGCCGATGTCGTTGAGAGCGAGTTGGGAGGCTGAGTTTTCGGCGAGGTGTTCGACGTCGATGCGGGAGCGGAGCTCGGTGATAGTGGCGCGAACGGTCTGGCTGGTGTGCTTGAGATGGTAGGTTGCGCCGGGGCGCAGAGGCTTGGAATGCATCCAGACGACGGTGGCTTCCATGCGGCTGGTTTTGCGGGGCGGCGCGGAGATGGAGGCGATCATGTCGCCGCGGCTGAGATCGATTTCGTCTTCGAGGGTGAGGACGATGGGCTGGGGCGCGCGGGCGCGCGGGAGATCGCCGTCGAAGGAGGAGATGGTGCGCACGCGGGTGCGCCGGCCGCTGGGAAGCGCGAGGACTTCGTCACCGGGATGGATGGCGCCGGCGGTGATCTGGCCGGCGAAGCCACGGAAATCCTGATGTGGGCGGACGACGCGCTGGATGGGCAACCGGAAGGTTGCCTGTGTGCGCTCGATGGCGAGAGGCAGGGTTTCGAGGAGTTCAAGAATGCTGGGGCCGGTGTAGAACGGCATGCGCTGGCTGCGATGGACGACGTTGTCGCCGTCGAGGGCGCTGACGGGCACGGGGATCAACTGCGGAATTTCGAGCTGACGGGCGAGGCCCTGCAGGCTGGCGCTGTGGCGGTTGAAAACTTCTTCAGAGAAGTCCACCAGGTCCATCTTGTTGATGGCGGCGATGACGATGGGAATGCCAAGCAGGCCGGCGATGCAGGCGTGGCGGCGGGTCTGGGCGAGGATGCCTTTGCGCGCGTCGACGAGGACGATGGCGACGTCGGCGGTGGATGCGCCGGTGGCCATGTTGCGCGTGTACTGCTCGTGTCCGGGGGTGTCGGCAATGATGAATTTGCGTTTCGGTGTGGAGAAGTAGCGGTAGGCGACGTCGATGGTGATTCCCTGCTCGCGTTCGGCGCGAAGGCCGTCGGTGAGCTGGGCGAAGTCGATCGCGGCGTTGCGGGTGACGGAGCGGATGTGGTCGTCGTAGACGTTGTGGGAGTCGTAGAGCAGGCGACCGATGAGCGTGGACTTGCCGTCGTCGACGCTGCCGGCGGTGGAGAAGCGGAGCAGGTCTTTGGACAACTCGGCTTCGAGGCGCTGTTCGATGGGGATTTCCGGAGTGGCTGCGGGAGCACCTTCTGTGGCCTCTGGAAGAACTGAATGGACTCCGAGGATTTCCTCAGGGGCTAAAGCCCCGACTATATTTGGGCTCTTATCGGCACGACTGAAGTCGTGCCCTGACGCTTCTTGTTCTCTCGAGAAAGTTCTTTGGGGACCGATGGAGTCATGCCCTGACGCTTCTTGCGTTTCTGACAGAATCTGGCTTACCTCAATTGTGCTTGGTTCGACGGTGGCCATTAGAAGTAGCCCTCGCGTTTTTTCAGTTCCATGGAGCCGTCCTGATCGTGGTCGATGATGCGGTTGGCGCGCTCGGAATTGCGGACGGCCATTAATTCCTCGATGATTTTCGGAACCGTATCTGCTTCGGAGCGGATGGCGCCAGTGCAGGGGCTGCAGCCCAAGGAGCGCAGGCGGCAGGTGACCCACTGCTCTTCGCCGGGGAGGCCCTGAATAAAGGGCTGTTCGAGGGGGATGATCGAGTCGGCGCGGACGAGCATTTTTCGCGGCTTGGCGAAGTAGAGCGGGACGATGGGGATCTTTTCGAGATGGATGTAGTGCCAGATGTCGAGTTCGGTCCAGTTGGAGAGCGGAAAGACGCGGATGCTTTCGCCGGGACCGATGCGGCCGTTGAAGAGCGACCATAGCTCGGGGCGCTGGTTCTTGGGGTCCCACTGACCGGTGGCATCGCGGAAGGAGAAGATGCGCTCCTTGGCACGGGATTTTTCTTCGTCACGGCGTGCGCCACCGAAGGCCGCGTCGAAGCCGTGAGCGCGGAGGCCATCGAGGAGAGCCCGGGTTTTCAGGAATCCGCAGCAGCGCTGGGTGCCGAGTTTGATGGGATTGGCGCCGTCGGCGAGGGCTTCTTCGTTGCGCCAGACGATGAGTTTGAGGCCGAGTTCGGCGGTGTAGCGGTCGCGGAATTCGAGCATCTCGCGGAATTTGTAACCGGTGTCAACGTGCAGGAGCGGAAACGGAATGGGCGCGGGATAGAAGGCTTTCTGCGCGAGTCGCAGCATGACGGAGGAGTCTTTACCGATGGAGTAGAGCATCACCGGGTTCTGAAACTCGGAGGCGACTTCGCGGAAGATGTGGATGCTCTCAGCCTCGAGGAGCTGGATGTGGCTCAGGCGCTCGGCGTGGTTGCGCTCGGCTAAGAGTTGCGCGTCGCGGCTCTCGGCGTGAATTATGTTTGGCTCGACGGCGGCAGTGGCTGTCATGTTTCTCCGAATCGATGTTTTGAGGGCAATAAAAAACCCGCGGCGGCAGGGAGGCTGCGGCGCGGGGTATGGGGGATTCCTGGTGAGTCTAGTGGAGGCTTATCCCATAGTCCGGCGCGGCGCACAACAACATGCGCAACAAGCGACCGGCATGGAACAGAGACTCATTGGGTCTACTATACGGGGGACTCGATGTGAGGTCAATCACACGGAGCTGCGTGGCGATGGAACGGGGTTCGCTGTTGAGGCCATGCGGACATTGAGACGCGCGGCCGCCTGGTCTTCCAGAAGGAAGGTTCAACGGAGATCGATCAGCAGAGCTTGTCGGCAGCCGCGGCGAGGTCAAAGTCTTTTTGGGTAATGCCGCCGGCGTCGTGGGTGACGAGGGCGAGACGGACCTTGCTGTAGCGGATGTCGATGTCGGGGTGGTGGCCTGCGCTTTCGGCAAGATCGCCGACCTTGTTGACGAAGGCGAGAGAGGCGCGGAAGTCCTTGAAGAGAAAGGTGCGGACGAGTTCGCCGGATTCGATCTGCCAGTCGGGGACGGCGACCAGACGGGATTTAATTTCAGCGTCGGATAGAGGTGGCATGGAGTTCCTCCCTGGGGAATCGGTCCGGCGAGTCAGGCGGACCCAAGCACTCACTATAGGTTGGGATGCGAGGCAGCAGTTGAAATTTGTGCGCCAGATATGGTAACTAATCGTTTAGTTGTTGCGTCCAATAGATGCAAGGATGGATCAGGCTGGTTGCCGGCCGAATGGAATCAATGAGTTAAAGATGCCTCCGAAGAAATCAAACACGTTAACCGAAGCCGAGTTGAGGCTGATGAAGATTCTGTGGCGGCGCGGCGAGTCGGCGGTAAACGATCTCGTTGCGGCGATGCCCGAGGATGAGCCGCTGGCGTACAACTCAGTGCTGACAACGATCCGGATCCTGGAGCAGAAGGGCTACGTGGAACACCGGCAGGAAGGGCGCGCGTTTGTCTACCGGCCCTTGATGCTGGAGCAGGAGGCGGGCCGCAGCGAGGTGAAGCACGTGCTGAGCCGGTTTTTTGGCAACTCGCGGGAGCAGTTGTTGCTCACATTACTCGGAGACGGCGAGATTTCGCGGGAAGAGCTTGAGCGACTAAGGGCGGCGATTCGAAACGCAAAACCCGACGAGGTCAATGAGATCTAGATGATGCACATGGCGACACTAATCGGCGATCTTGAAATGACGGTTTCAGCAGTCTGGGCGTGGCTTGCCTGGGTGTGCGAGCCTGCCGCGACGACGCTGGTGACTTCGATCTGGCAGGGCGCGGTGATTGTTTGCGGGTTGGAGATTGCGCTGAGGCTGATGCCGCGGATCTCAGCCGCGCATCGCTTTGCGGTGTGGGCGGCGGGATTTGCGGTCGCATTGGGACTGCCGTGGTTGCCGCTGTTGCATTTCGGTACGAGCGGCGCTGAATCTGCCGGCGCGGCATTGGCAGGGAGCGCAACGGCTCCGCTGCTGCAGCTGGATGCGCGATGGGTGCTGGCGATTGCGGCGCTGTGGGCTGGAGCTTCGGTGGTGCGCGGGGCACGTGTGGCGCTGCACTCGGTTCGGCTGCGGCGGTTGTGGAAGGCCGCGCGACCCGTTGAGGTGAGTGCGGCGCTGGTTGACGCGCTGAAGGATGTGCGCGGCGGACGGGTAAAGATCTGCACGACAGAGACGCTGGGCCGGCCGAGCGTGATCGGGTTCCTGGCACCTCGGATTCTCATTCCCGCATGGCTGATGGCGCGGTTGACGACAGGCGAACTGGAACAGATTGTTCTGCATGAAGCGGAACACCTGCGCCGGCGAGACGACTGGACGAACCTCGCGCAGAAGCTGGCACTTGTTGTGTTTCCGCTGAATCCCGCGCTGGTGTGGATGGAGCATCAACTGTGCCGCGAGCGGGAGATGGCGTGCGACGAGGGCGTGGTGCGTATTACGAATGCGCCGCGCGCGTATGCAGCATGCCTGGCGAGCCTTGCAGAGCGAGGACTGGAGCGGCGGGCTGAGGCGTTGTCGCTTGGTGCGTGGCAGAGGCGGTCAGAACTGGTGCACCGGGTGCATGGAATTCTGTGGCGGAAGCGGAGGCTGAGCACGGCTGCGGCGGGTGCGCTGCTGGGCACGGTGGGCTGCGCGCTGGTCGCCGGATCGGTCGAGATGGCGCGGTGTCCGCAACTGGTGGCGTTTGTGCCGGAGCAGAAGAGCCTGGCCATGACACCGGCGAGACAGCGCGAGATGACGGCGATGCTGGCGCGAGAGAATGCCGAGGCGCAGATGACGTTGCCGCCGGGATTCCGCGCGGTGCCGGCCAGGGCAGTGATGCCGAAGATTGGCCGCAGGAGCCTGGTGAAGTTCGCACATCACGATGCGCGGAAGAGCTCGGCCACAGTGAACACGGATGCAACCGAGAGTGCACGCGAGAACGCGAAAGCCGATGTGGCCGGCGACCGCGTGAACCCGGGTCCGGAACAGCAATGGGTGGTGCTGGCGGCGTGGGAAGAAGTGCAAACCGTAAGCCGCACTTCCTCGAGCACGGCGCGTGATTATGAGGCGAGCGCCGTTGCGCAGGATGGCGCCGCAGAAACAGAGCAGAACAACAACGGCACACCAGCAGGACAGGCGGCAAGCAAGACGCCGCATCAGAATCAGACAAGCAGCCAATACACGGTGACGCGGCTGATTCTCAGAGTGATCCCAGCAAATGCAAAGTCCACTCAGCCGGCGACCGGGGCGGTGCGCGGCGGCTGGTTCGTGATTCAACTGTAAGCTCAACTTCAAAACATCAAGGTGAGGTAACTATGTCGGTAACAACTAATTCATTAGTGGCAAAGATGAGGAAGTTTGGGGCACCGGCCGGAGCGGCTGCAGCAGTGCTTCTCGGCTTTTCGTTTCTGATTGGGCATTGTGTTGCGCATGCAGCGAGCAATGGAGCGGCTTTGAGTGGCGGCGCTCCGATGGATGACAACAGTGTGTCGTCGCTGGTGGCCCTGGATAACGCCGTGGAAGCCGTGGCGGCGAGGGTAACGCCGGCGGTGGTAAACGTGTCGGTCACGGCGCATGTTTCCGGGCAGGATGCGGACAGTGAGGACGACGGGCAGGATTCAGGCGGCGGTCAAGTTCCGCAGAATGCGATTCCGCCGGAGTTCCGCCGGTTCTTTCAATTTGGCGGCGGCGGGCAGGCGCAGCCGCAGATCGAGCATGGAATTGGCAGCGGCATCATCATTTCGCCGGACGGCTACATCGTGACCAACAACCACGTTGTGAATGGAGCGACGCAGGTTCGCGTAACGCTGAATGACCGGCGCGTGTTTCCGGCGAAGGTGGTTGGTGTGGACAAGCTGAACGACCTGGCGGTGATCAAGATCAACGCGCACGATCTGACGACGATTGCGTGGGGCGACTCGACGAAACTGCGTCCGGGGCAGACGGTGCTCGCGTTCGGGAGCCCGTTTGGCTACTTCCAGTTTTCGGTGACGCGCGGCATTGTGAGCGCGCTCGATCGGCCGAATCCGTACTCAGACGATGCGCGGAAGCCGGGGGATTTCATCCAGACAGATGCGGCAATCAATCCAGGCAACTCGGGTGGACCGCTGGTGGATGCGCATGGAGAGCTTGTCGGGATCAACACGTTCATCATCACGAATAACGGATCGTTTGCAGGCGCGGGATTTGCGATTCCCTCGCACATCGTGCGGGCATCGGCCGAGTCGATCATCAAGGACGGAACGGTCCACCATGGTTATCTCGGCATCAGCATGAACGATGTGACGCCGGATAACTCGAGCTTCTTCAACCTGCCGGATGCGACGGGCGCAATCGTCAGCCAGGTGACGCCTGACTCGCCCGCAAGCCGCGCCGGATTGAAGAGCGGCGACGTGCTGCGCGAATTGAACGGCAGCAAGATCAGGAATGGCAGCCAACTGCAGGTGGCGGTGAGCCAGACTGCGCCGGGCTCCGACATCAAGCTGGGGATTCTCCGCGATGGAAAGCCAGAGACACTGAGCCTGAAGGTCGGCGAATACAAGGGCGGCAGCCAGGTTGCCGAGAGCGGCGGCGGTTCGAAGCAGCGTGGAAAGCTGGGGCTGGCAGTCGACGATCTGACCCAGGATGCACGTCAGCAGTTCAATATTCCGGCAGGTGTGCATGGCGCAGCGATAGCGAGCGTTCGGCCGGCGAGCCCCGCGGATGATGCGGGCCTTGCCCCTGGCGATGTGATCGAGGAAGTGGATCGCAAGCCAGTGGCGAATGCGGAAGAGTTTGCGAATGATGTCCACGCTGTTCCGGCGGGCAAGGACATCCTGTTGCTGGTTTGGTCGCATGGCGGCGCAAGCTACCGCGTGGTGCATCCGGCACAGAGCGAACAGAACGGCGATTAAGCAAAGTGTTGTAAGCAAGACTGACGGCCGCCGCATCTCCTCGAAGTGCGGCGGCCCTTTTTGCATATGGATGATCTGCGTGAGGAGTCACGATACGGCGATGTGGCCGAAGAAGAGGGAAGCAGCAACGATTGGAGATCGTCACTCGACCGTGACGGATTTTGCGAGATTGCGGGGCTGGTCAACGTCGCAACCGCGGCGGACGGCGATGTAGTAGGCGAGCAACTGCAGCGGGACAATTTCGATGAGGGGCGAGAGGAGCTCGAATGCGGGGGGGATGAGGATGACGTGTTCTACGAGGCCGGCGAGCGTGGTGTCGCCCTCGGTGGCGATGGCGATGACGCGGCCGGAACGCGCGGTGACTTCCTGGATGTTGGAGAGGGTTTTCTCGTAGCGGAGTTTTGAGGCGGGATCGGCTTCGTCGCGAGTAGCAAGGACCACTACGGGAAGGGTCTCGTCGATGAGGGCGTTGGGGCCGTGCTTCATTTCGCCGGCGGGGTAGCCCTCAGCGTGGATGTAGGAGATCTCTTTAAGCTTGAGCGCGCCTTCAAGCGCGATGGGGAAATGAATGCCGCGGCCGAGGTAGAGAAAATCGCGCGCGTTGGAAAAGCTGGTCGCGAGTTGCTCACATTGAGGGGAGCAGGACTTGAGGACTTCTTCGATCTTGGCGGGAATACGGCTGAGCTCTTCAATGAGCTGAACCGAGCGTTCCTTGTTGAGGCGACCGCGGAGTTGACCGAGTTTGACGGCAAGCAGAAAAAGCGCGGTGAGCTGGGCGGTAAAGGCTTTGGTGGAGGCGACGCCGATCTCAGGGCCGGCGTGGGTGTAGATGGCACCGTGGGCTTCGCGGGCAACCATCGCTCCGACAACGTTGCAGATGGCAACCGTTTTCGAACCCAGGCTGATCATCTCGCGCTGGGCGGCGAGGGTGTCGGCGGTTTCGCCGGATTGGGTGATGAGCAGGCCGAGGGCGTTGCGATCGGGGATGGGATTGCGGTAGCGATATTCGCTGGCGTAGTCGACATCGACGGGAAGGCGCGCGAGACGTTCGATCATGTATTTGCCGGCGAGAGCGGAGTGCCAGCTGGTGCCGCAGGCGGCGATGTTGATGCTGGAGGCGCCGGCGAGTTCGTCGTCGTCGATATCCATTTCGCCCAAGTAAATGCTCCCTGAATCCAGAGAGACTCGGCCGAGGGTGGTGTCGCGAATGGCGCGCGGCTGCTCCCAGATTTCCTTGAGCATGAAGTGCTTGTAGCCGCCCTTTTCCGCCTGGATGGGGTCCCAGTGGATGCGCTGTAATTCGCGCTCGATGGGCTTGCCGTTGAAGTCGGTGAGCTTGACGCCGTCGAGGGTGAGGATGGCCATGTCGCCGTCGGCGAGGAAGTAGATGTTGCGGGTGTGGTGGAGGATGCCGGGAACGTCCGAGGCAACGAAGTATTCGCCTTCGCCTACGCCGATGACGACGGGAGGTCCGGAGCGGGCGGCGACAATCTTGTCGGGCTCGGCGGAGGAGAGGATACCGAGGGCGAAAGCGCCGGTGAGGCGCTTGACGGCGCGGCGGACGGCATCTTCAAGGAGGACGGGCGTGCCGGATGCGACGGCATCGTTCTGAATCTGCTCGATGAGGTGGGCAATGATTTCGGTGTCGGTTTCCGTAACGAACTTGTGGCCCTGGGCGGTGAGTTCGCGCTTGAGGTCGAGGTAGTTCTCGACGATGCCGTTGTGGACGACGACGATGCGGCCGGTGCAATCTCGGTGCGGGTGGGCGTTCTCTTCGGTGGGTCGGCCGTGGGTGGCCCAGCGGGTGTGACCGATGCCGAAGGTGCCGTCGATGGGATGGTCGCGCAGGACTTCTTCGAGATTGCCGAGTTTGCCGGGGGCGCGGCAGACTTCGAGGAGGGCGGTGTTGGGGCTGCCGACGGCGATGCCGGCTGAGTCGTAGCCGCGGTATTCGAGGCGACGCAGGCCCTCGATGATGACGGGGACAACCTTCTTACGACCGACGTAACCGACGATTCCGCACATGATTGGATTCTATGCGAGGCAGTTGGACGGAGGTTATAGCACTTTCGATGAATGACCGTGAACAGCGGCGAGTTCGACGAACACGATCTATTCCTCTATGCGGTATGTGAACTCTTCGATGACGGGGTTGGTGAGAACTTCGCGGGCGATGCGCTCGACCTGGGTGCGCGCAGCCTGCGGATCGAGGCCATCTGCAAGAGATAAAGCGAAGTACTTGCCCTGGCGGACGGAGGAGACCTCGTTGAAACCGATCTTACGCAAGGCATTGTGGATGGTTTGGCCCTGTGGATCGAGGACCGATGTCTTTAACGTGACGTAGACATGCGCCTTCATTATCCGTGATTATATAAGGGTCAATTGACGTTGTCGGGCACCCGCTATATTCGTGCATCGAGCCCCGCGTTCTGAAGGTGAGCGGGGCCGTACGTTTATCAGGGCGTCATTCAGGGCGCCGGACTACTCCCCCAACGGCTGAAGGAGAAGGAAGAACGATGGTTAATTATCTTGAGTTGCCGATCGGCGACCGCGCGCCCGAGGTGTTTCGGGCAGTAATTGAGATTCCCAAGGACGGAACGAACAAGTTTGAATATGACAAGCAGTTGCACGTCTTCAAGCTGGACCGGAACCTGCATTCGCCAGTGCACTACCCTGGAGACTACGGGTTTATACCATCGACGCTGAGCGACGATGGCGATCCGCTGGACGTTCTGGTGCTGGTGCCGGGGCCAACGTTCCCCGGATGCGTGCAGGAGGTGCGGCCAATCGGCCTGCTGGAGATGATGGATCAGGGTGTGCTGGACGAGAAAGTGCTGGCGGTAGGCAAGAATAATCCGCGTTACGCGAATGTGTGGAATTACACGGATATTTATCCGCACATGCTGAAGGAGATTACCCACTTCTTCTCCATATATAAGGATCTGGAAGGCAAGCGGGTTGAGATCAAGGCCTGGCACGATGCGGCATATGCACGGGACCGTGTGATTCGGGCCGCGAAACTCTTTGTTGATGGAAAGCCAAGGCCTGTCGCAGTGAAGCAAAAGGTGGCGAAATAGACTGACGGGTTGGCAAGCTGAAAAGGCAGGCCGCGCGAGCGATTGCGCGGCCTTTGCTTTTTGGATTGCGGAAATAAGACCTAGTCTGCCGAGGCGGCAGCCAGCCGGCGACGCGCAAAACGCGCTGCCGTAAGCCAGTAGAGAACGGGGCCAAGCAAACCGACGGCGAGTGAGAACACAAGCGCGGAGACCGTGTTGTGCGCCAACGAGATTTCTTCTCGGCGGGATGCGTATAGGGCGTACCCGATCAGCACGGCGGGACCAATTCCGAGCGAACAGGCAAATGCGAGATTGCCGGCTTTGAAGGGCCGGGTGAGATTGGGCTCGCGGATGCGGAGCACGACCAGCGCGACAAACTCGAGGAGCAGGCTCGAGCCGTAGAGAATGAGATCGATGGAGATGAGGCGTTCGAATTTCAGGTTGAGGGCGAGCGCCCATCCGAGTCCGCAAAGCAGCACGCTGACCCAGGGAACATTGTGGCTGTTGCGGCGAGCGACAAAGCGCGGAAGCATGCCGTCTTCGGCCATGGCCATGGGCAGGCGCGTGTAACTCATCATCAGCGCGTTGAACATGCCGATGCCGCAGAGGGCACCGCCGGCGACGACTGCGACGCCGAGCAGTGGACCGCCGATCGCGTCGGCCGCGGTCATCCAATCACCTGTAGAAAAGCTGTCGACAGATAGGCCGGCGAGCGCCATTGCGAGGAGCGGCAGAATGTAGGTCACGGCGGCCAGCATGGCGGCAGCGATCATGGCTCGCGGATAATTGCGCTGCGGATTCTCCACCTCCTGGGCAACGGTGGAGGCGTTGTCCCACCCCATGTAATTCCACATGGCCACCAGTACGGCGGTCGAGAGCGCGGCATCAGAGCCGGCATTTGCCCAGTGGATCGCGGGATGGAGCGTGAATTCGCGCCAGAGGCCGAGCGCCATGAAGACGACGAAGGGCGCCAGCAGAAGCGCGAACAGGCCGACGGACCCTTCGCCGACAGCAGGCGCGCCACGCAGGTTCCAGGAGCAGCAGAAAATGACGACGGCCAGCGACCAGGCATATCCATGCCAGCCGGAGGTCAGGCCCGGATTGAATTTGCCGAGATAGAGAACAAAGATCGCCGGGTAAATGGCCATGTCGAAGACGCTGGCGGAGAGCGAAAGCCAGCCTTCCTGGTATCCCCAGAAGGGACCAAGCGCGCGACGCACCCAGACATAGAAGCCACCCTCAGCGGGAATGGCGCTGGCCAGTTCGCCAATCATGAGAGCGGTGGGCAGCGACCACAAAATCGGCAGGACGAGAAGAATGATGATGGCGCGCGCAAATCCCGCTCCGCCGAGGATGTCTTCAATGCCGTATGGGCCGCCTGACACCATGAAGTACGTGGCGGCAATGAGCGGCAGCAACCGCATCTTGCGCTGTGCGGGTTTGAGTGTCCGGGGCATTGATGTGAATGTAACAAAAAGTCAAGGTCAGTTGAGACTTGTCGGGACTGATTTGAAGTTGAGTTGAGACCTTGGATTTGCTGAACATGCTTCTGCATAACCGGGGGAGCTGATCAATCTTGCTCTGAATGGCCTCATCGGGATTGGGCGTAATGCGTTCGGGTTGAGGTCCATGATCATGAATTCTAGGAACTTGCCGACAGCCTCGATTACGTCCCACCTCAAGTCGATGTTTGCGGATCGAGGAAGCAATCCCCTCGGCGATAATCTTCAAACCGCGCAATGGGCTGGTAAACATCTTTCAAAAACCGCAGGTGAGCTGGTCGACGGAAGCCCGAGTATCGCGCTGAATGTCGTACATGGGTTTCACGAATGCCACTTCATCGATGCCAACGGTTATGGAGCCAACGCGCTGTGTGCAACGGCGGCCAAACGATGTGTTCGTTTAGGGCGACGACAGCAACAAGAACCTTCTCAATGACGTCTTTCCTCGATTGATTTGGAAGGCCGACTCTTATCCGACCCTTCCCAGAAACAACCTGGCGACTGGATGTCGCTCTGTACTCAGCTATCACATCAGTTGGCATTCTCGACAAAACGCGTTTGTGTGACTCCAAGCGATGTGACGCCAATCACCATATGTTGTTCATCCACTCCTGCTCCGCAGAAATGGGATTGTCTACTCACTGCTTTAGGCTCACAATGAGTCCGGTTACTGGCGTCCTTTCGCGTGGTGTTCGGGCCGATGCAAAGCGTTTTACTAACGAATTGGGCCTGTCGAAAACGACGGGAGTTTTTCCTAAATGACTCTAGAAGTTGTCGCGATAACGCATCCGAGAAAGCCTCCTGCAGAAGCTGTCGAATGCAAGGAGGAATTGGTTCGGCGGGTGGCAGCGAGTGTGACCTTCGCGAAATCGCCGCGACTTCAAGCGTTTTTCCTCTACGTATGTCGATGCGCCCTAGAGGACAAGCCCCAGGAGGCAACTGAGCAGCCAATCGGGATCTACGTCTTCGGGCGGCATTCCGGATACAACCCAAATGACGACAATATCGTTCGCTCCCAAGCTCGCGTACTAAGGATGAAGTTGGAGCATCACTTCGCCAACGAGGGCAAGGACGAAGCGATCGTCATCGCGATTCCGAAGGGCCAATACCTGCCGATCTTTGAGACTCGAACTGCTGAGAAGCTTGCCCTGCCGGAGATTCCTAGACCAACGGAACGAGAGAATCGCCACTTGAGATGGACTCTGGTTGGAGTGGCGATTGTGCTAGGCCTCCTACTGGCATGGCTTGGAAGCATCGCGTTGACGCCAAGATCCGTGGACTCGCTGTCCACGGTCACTCCATCCAACCGAGGGTCAGTGGGGACCCAGCCCGTAACCAACGAACCAACAAGAAGTCAACGAGTATCGAACTCGGGAACCAGCGAAATCAGGATCGCAGCCGGTCACGCTGGAGCGCCTTATATTGACGTGTTGGGGCATCGGTGGGATGCAGATCACTACTTCGAAGGTGGAGAAGTCAAGCCCGGCCCCGCGCACTTCTTTCCCCCGGTGCCCGACGAGGGTTTGTTCAAAACGATGCGGGAGGCTGCCTCAGCCGACCTCATGTTGCCGCAATGGCAACGAGGATTTCAATACGACATCCCGCTACCTGCCGGAGTGTACGAGTTGAGACTCTACTTTGCCGATCCAATTCGGCAGCCGGATGTAGACCGGAAAGAGGACGCGCAGAACCTCCGCCACCTTGAAGTTGAGTTGAATGGACATCCATTGTTGGTCGACCTAGACCCAATCGCCGACGCCGGCGCCGCCGCCGTAGATGTCCGTGCTTTCAAGGATGTGCAGCCGGCACAAGATGGCAAACTCCATCTCGAGTTTCGCTCGCGTTGGGGGCAGCCCGCATTTGTAAGCGCCATCGAATTGACTCCCGGTACACCGGGAAAGCTGAGGCCGATCCGAATCTCTGCGCACCAACTCGATTTCATCGATGCCGATGGCACACGATGGAGCGGGGACAACAACTTTATTCAAGGGCGCACCTGGACAGAGCCGAGACCCCGCGGCAGCTCCAAAGTTTCCGCCCTGTACGAAACAGAGCGACACGGCAATTTCAGTTATGCTATTCCGGTTCCACCAGGCAGTTACACCGTCAAACTTCGTTTTCTTGAGTCGTTCTTCAGCCCTCTGGTTCCGGAGGCGTTTTGTCATGGCGTGGGCTGCAGAGTGTTCGATGTGACTTGCAATGGCGTTGTACTGCTGCAGGATTTCGACATCGTGCAGGCTGCGGGTGGCGCTTTCCGACCCGTAGTACGCGAATTTCACGGTCTTCACCCTAACGGCCAGGGAAAGCTCCTGCTCTCCTTTTCGCCCAAGGCGAATTATGCTGAAGTCAGGGCTATTGAAGTCATCGATGAAGGCGGGAACTAGCTCACATGGTTTGCTCTCGGCTGCAAGCATCTCCCTCCAGCTTCGCGGTCCTCGAAACTCCTGCACTCCAACGGGTAGGCCCCTCATATGGTGATCCCGCAAGCGGCTCAGTCCACTACCGCGCCGTTTTCGCCAAAGTTTCGCCGTGATTCACGGTGTAATCCCGCATATACACACCGTGATACCCCTTGACGTCATTTGGCCTAGCTGATTAGATTCACGCGGCATTATCGCAGAGGGAAAGACAGCGTCAGCTTGTCGTCTCATTGTAGTAAATCGATTTTCTAAACCGATTTAGAATGTGCACGGCGCACTGGCGGAACCTCTGCAGACTCGATGCCAGAGGAAGTGAGGAGCGCTCTGAAGGTTGTTGGCATTAATACCCTGGATGGCGTTGGCCAAAGGGCCTAGGGCTCGCATAAATGTTTCGCGGGGTATGAGTTCCTGTGAGCCTGAATAAAGACAGATAAGCAGAATTCGAGCATTGCGTACCTGGCGTGAATTTCACGCTTCGGAAGGAGAGGCTAATTATGAAACATTGGATTTCTCGCATGAACCCACGGCGAGGGAGAAGCTGGCTACTAGCGGTTGGGGCAGTGTTTCTCTTCTTGTCGAGTCTGGCCACAGCGCAAGAAGGAACGATCCTCGGCACCGTCAGCGACCCCACCGGCGCCGTGGTTTCGCACGCCAGCGTGAGCATGGTCAACCTCGAAACAGGGTTGAACTCGGTGTTCGTTTCGGACGGCGCCGGCCTATATGTCGCACCGGGTCTGCCCATCGGCCACTACACCATCAAGGTCACGGCATCCGGCTTCAAAGCAATCGAGAAAACCGGTGTGGTGCTCCAGGTGGGCGACCGCCTGCGCCTCGATTTCGCGCTGCAGGTTGGAGCCCAGACTCAGACCGTCACTGTCGAGGCCGATGCCCTCCACCTGCAAACCGATACCGGCGAGGTGAGCAACATGATCACCGCCACGGACATCGAGAAGCTGGAGATGAACGGCAGAAGCCTCGTGTCGATGGAAGCGATGGTTCCCGGCGCTGTCAGCATGCAGGGCTCTCAACAAGTGCCGTCCTCGCAGGGCTCGGACGCAGCCGTTGAATTCAATGGCCAGCGTGTAAGCCACAACCTGTGGTTGATGGATGGCGGCGAAGCCGCGGACCGCGGCGGCGGCGGCGCTCCGATTGTCTCGCCCTCGCTAGAGGCCGTTGCCGAAGCCCGCACCATGACCTCGAACTACAGCCCCGAGTATGGACTCTCTTCGGGCGGGACCATCAGCTCCACGTTTAAGTCGGGAACCAGGCAGTTCCACGGAGAAGGCTGGGAGTTCTTCCGCAACGACTATCTGGACGCCAGGAACTACTTCACCAAGGGCAAACCCGAGAAACTGCGCTACAACATTTTCGGCGCCAACATTGGCGGTCCGGTCAGTTTCCATCCCAACCAGAGCGAGCCCAAGACTTTCTTCTTCTACAACCAGGAGTGGAGAAGGTTCGTAAACAGCAGTGGAGTCATCAATCAGCTGGTTCCGATGACATCCGAGTACCAGGGCAACTTCGCGGGAACGGGATTGACCCCGTCGACGCCGTGCGCCTTCCAGATCAACCCAGCAATGCAGACTGCCTTCGCGAATGCCGGCGTACCGCTCAGTACGAGTACGACGACAAACGGGGTCACGACCTGCAACGGCGACAAGACCTTCCCGAACAATGCGATCCCCAGCTCGCTGCTCGACAAGAATGCGCAAGTGCTGCTGACCGAGGGAAAGATCTTCCCGGCGCCGAACAAGGGCACAACTGCCGCTGACTCGTATTTCAATGAGCCGGTCGCCGAGCCGAACATCATTACGGAAGAGCTGGCTCGCGTCGATCACAAATTCAGCGACAAATTTTCGGTGTTCGGACACTGGGTCTCAGAGCAGACCACGCAGGGCTACGCCACGGTGATGTGGAGCGGCGACAACGTGCCCACCGTCGGCAACACGTTTGGCAATCCGGCGTACAGCGCGGTGATCCACAGCACTTACATGATCAATCAGAACCTGGTGAACGAGACCGCGTTCAACTATGACTCCAATCAGATCCACATTCTGCCTTTCGCGGCGTATGGCGCCAAGCTGGCAGCGCCGTCAGACTATACCTATGACCGCGTGTTCACGGGACCGATTCCGGGAAGCGTAATGCCGTCCATTGCTCTGCAGAAGCAGACAGGGACCAATTACAGCCCCAACTGGTCGCCCTGGAACAACGTGGCGAAGGACTACTCCATCCGCGACGATATCTCCTGGGTTAAGGGCGCGCACCAGTTCAAGTTTGGTGGAAGCTGGGCGTTCTTCACCAAGGTGCAGGACGCCTTCGCCCCGGTAGAGGGCAACTTCGGGTTCAACGGGTATTACACCAACTACGACTTTGCCGACTTCCTGTTAGGTCTGGCGCAAAACTACAACGAGTCAGCGGTTCACCAGGCGGGCACGTGGAACAACATCAGCCCGGCAGTTTACTTTGGTGATAACTGGCGCGTAAGCCCGCGGCTGACCTTGAACCTGGGCCTGCGCTGGGACGGTATCCCGCACACCTACGAGGCACACAACCGTTCCTCAAACTTCTATCCAAACCTCTACAACCCTGCCAATGCAGCCACGTTCGACACGGCCGGCAACCTTTGCAGCGGCGCGTCCGATCCCGGCTGCACGGCCATCAGCCCTGGGCTGGGTTCGGGTTCCGGCTCCATTCTGAGCTCTTACAAGTTCTATCTGAATGGAATTGGTATCGGCGGCGTCACTCCCGGGATCTCCAAAGGATTGGCTGCCAACCAGAACGGATGGGCCCCGCGTCTCGGCTTCTCTTATGACGTAAGCGGACAAGGGAAAACCGTGGTTCGTGGCGGCTTCGGCATGATGTACGAGCGCATTCAGGGCAACGACATGTATGACGGCGCCACCAACGTTCCCGCTAACGCCTCGGTCAACTTCAACAACGTCCTGCTCGCCAGTCCCAAGACCAGCGCTGCCACTGGAACCGCGCTGACGGCACCGATCGTGGTGGCCAGCATCCAGGGGATTGAAGCGGACAGCTACAAGCTGCCATCGACAGCGCAGTACAGCGTTGGAGTTCAGCACCAGCTCGCCGCCGGCACGATATTCGATGTTTCGTACGTTGGCACCCTGCTGCGTCACCAGAGCGACGACAGGGATATCAACCTGCCGCCCGTCACCGCTCTGCCTGGGCTGATTGCGAGCAGCAGCAACTACAACCAGCTTCTTCCATATCGCGGATTCGCCGGAATCAGGCAGTTCATGAACGAGGCTAACGGCGAATACAACAGCATCCAGACGAGTTTGCACCTGAATATTCACCAGGATCTGCAGGCTCAATTCGGCTACACCTATGCCCACGCTTACGACACCAGTCAAAGCAACGGGAACGGGTTCGATCTGGATAATATTTCCAATCCCTACGCGGGCTGGAAATTCGATTGGGGTCCGTCAATCTTCGACCGGCACCAGGTGGCATTCCTCACATACGAATGGTCCATGCCGTTCTTCCGTCATTCCACGGACCTGGCCTCAAAGGTACTGGGAGGCTGGGAACTGGCCGGAACTTCTGTCTTCCAGGGAGGAGGGCCGCTCAACGTCACTCTCGGCGGCAACCAGGGCAGCAACGGCCTGCAAAATGGAACCAACCGGCCAAATCTGCTCGGGTCTGTTTACTATCCGAAGGTGCAATCCTCCAAAGGCATGCAATGGTTCAGCCCGGGCTTCGGGGTGAATAATCCAACCTTTGGAACCCCGGCTCTGGGTTCGTGGGGCAACCTGCCCTTCAACGCACTGCGTGGACCGGGTACTCAAAATTGGAATATGGCCTTGCATAAAATCTTCCGCTTCACAGAATCCTCGAACGTCGAGCTCCGCCTGGAGGCGTTCAATGTCTTCAACCACACGCAATGGCAAGCGAACGGCAACCAGGGCGGCATCGGAACCAACCTGAACGGAGGAAACTTTGGACTGATCACCTCCGCGGCCGCTTCCAGACAGCTCCAACTCGCCGGGAAAATCCACTTCTAACCGCAGTTAACACTGCATTTCTTGAGGCCTCGCTCCCGACGGGAGCGGGGCCTCTGTTCCTGTCCTGCGGTATTCGATCTCCTTGAAGTGCGCGGTTGTGGCGCGAGAGCTAATCTATCGCCTGACCATTCGCTGTCATGGACGCCATCCTTTTCGGCTCCAGCTAATAGGCTCTAGGGATGTGCGTCCGTCGCGTCCATTTCCGACGCTAGCTCGACTTTGCCGGGGACCGGGGTGAAAATGGGGTCGTCGCCGGCCCAGGGCGCCGGGCATGTTTTTCCCTGCTGGTAGCGAATCAGGTTCTGGCGCAAGGAACGCGCGAGCCCGTCCTGGTGAGACGCTTCCAACTGCCCGATGACCGCCTGCTGATACGCGGCGGCTTGCTGAAATTGGCCATCCGCGGCGAGAGCCATGGCCAGAGTGATTCCAACCTCCAACGGGTTGCCTTCCTGATTCCTCACGAGAGTTTCGACAATGCGTAGCGAGCGGCCCGGGTCGCGCACGGCCGGATCGGGCGCGGCTGCCAATACTCTCGCCAGTGCATCGGCGATGTCAGGATCGCGGGGAAGCGCCGCCGCGGCGTCCTCAAGCAGCGTCCGCGCCCGCGCGTACGAACCCGCGTGCAGCGCGGCCATCGCCTGCATCAAACGGGCGAATCCATTCCGCGGATCGAGCGCGACAACTGTTCCATATTCTCCCTCTGCGTCGGAACCTTTTCCTCTCCGCATGAGGAGATTTGCTAGCTGAAAATGAGCCATTACGCGTCCCGGATCCAATTGGACCGCTTGCCGGAAATGGACGATGGCCTCCTTTTCCCTCCGCTCTTGTATCAGCAAAATGGCGATGTCGTAGTGCGCGGAGGCGCTGCGCGGGTCGAGTTGCAAGGCTTGCGCAAATTGCTTGAGAGCGTCGTCGCGCTTTCCCTGCCGGGCCAGAGCGACTCCGAGGTATTCGTAGGCGAGGGGATCGGAGGGGTCCAGACGGACCAACTGATCGTATGCGGAAATGGCGTCGACAAAACGGCTTTCCCGCATAGCCGCACCGCCGCGCTGAACCAGACTAAGCCTACCCTGTTTAAGAAGATTGACCTTGTCGAGCAGGGGATCCTGGATGTCAGGCTCCGTCTCGCCGCGAGCTTGCAGTTGTTCCTGAGCGCGAGCGAGATTGCCCAGCCCGCGATAAGCCAAGGCCAGTTGATAGTGGATGCTCGAAGCGTTCGGCTCGCGGGCTAGAGCTTCAGTGAAATCCTTGACGGCGGTGCCGTACTGATGCTCAGTCAGAGCCACCTTGCCCAGTCCGGTCAAGGCGGCTGCAGAATGTCGCTGCGTCATCGCTTTCGTGAAGGAATCTTTGGCTGCGTCGGGATGATCCAGGGTCAGTTCCAGTGTTCCCAAGCGCAGTAGGGCCGGATTATAGCTTGAATTGAGAATAAGGACGCGCCGGTAATCGCGCGCCGCCTCCTCGGAATCGCCATTCTTTTCGCGCAGATAACCCAGCAAATAGAACCATTGGAACGACTGAGAATCGAGGCGAGAGGCGTTCGTATAGCAAGCCAGCGCAGCGTCGTCGAAACCATAGGCTTGGTAGATCTGCCCCAGCGTGCCAAAAGCCGCGGTCAAGCGAGCGCGAGGAGCGCTTTGCGCCATACCGGCCGCGAGCGCCGTCTGGGAGGTGCGAATCTGGTCCCTGACCGGAGCGTCCACTCCGGCGAGGTCCGGTTGAGGAACTTCGATGAGACCGACCTGGCTATTCGCAGGACGCGAAGGCCCGTTCTGCGCGGCACAACCGTCCGAACCGGCGCTTGTGCTCGCGGCAACAATCGCGATCGCCAACAAAACGGTCCCTTGTCGGATCCCCATCATGGCGCTGCTATCGACACGCCGCTTCCCTCGCGCAGCGTGGTGTACTTCCCGAGCGGCAAGCCGGTCCATTCCTCGACCCTTCCGCTGACCCAGTGGGCCTGCACCTTGGTGATTTGGGGAGCATCGCCCAGCCCGAACACGATGCGGGGGTCGCTGGAGGAACAGTAACTTCCGTCTGTATGAACGCGCCGCCAAAGTGGAGACGCGTTGCGGCGAAAGACAGCCACTCGTGTCCCCAGCATATCGCGGTGGAATTTATCTCCCACCATGCGCAATCCGATCCACGGCTTGCGATGTCCCACGTTGTTCATCAGGAGTCGTGCAGGGCCGCTACTGTTGACCACCACGACGTCGATCCCTCCATCGTTGTCGATATCGCCGAAGGCTGCGCCGCGACCCACTTCCAAACTGGAAAATGCGCTTCCCGCGCTGCTGCTGACGTCTTCAAACTTCCCATTGCCGTTGTTGTGCAACAAGAGGTTGGGCTCGGCATACGGATACATGCTCCCCTTGCGGGCTTCTTCTTCGATGGTTCGGACCGCTCCATTAACGATCAACAGATCCAGCCATCCGTCGTTATCGTAGTCCAGCATCCCGATACTGAATCCCGTGTATCGCTGGGTAGCGCGAGCGAGGCCGCTCTTATACGACATATCCTCGAACCATCCCTTGCCGTCGTTGGCAAACAAGTCGGCGTGTTGTCCGCCGATCGTGGCCACCACAAGATCTTCGGCGCCACGGCCCAGCAGATCTCCAGCATCCACGCCCATGCTGGATTGCGGGTAGCCGTCTCGATTCACGGCGCAGCCCGCAATCAGCGCCTCGTTCTTGAAGGTTCCGTCGTGCTGGTTCATCCAAAGTTGATTGGGGCGAAGATCGTCGGAGATGAAGATGTCGGGCCAGCCGTCGCCGTTAAAATCCGCGCAGATGGCGCCCATCGAGCCACTGAACTCAGTGGCGATTCCCGAACGAATAGTCATATCTTCAAACGTACCATCGCGCCGATTGCGGAACAGGCGATTGGGCAGAGGATTGAACGCCAGGGGACTGCAATAGTCTGGAGCGCCGCCGGGTGAGAGACACTTGGGCAGATTGGTAAACCTGAAGTCGAGGTAGTTGGCGACAAACAGATCGAGCCAGCCATCCCGGTCAAAATCGAAGAAGCTGGCGCAGATGCTCCATCCTGGAACATCTGTGCCGGATTTCGCAGTGACGTCGGTGAAAGTTCCATCGCCGTTGTTGCGCCACATTTGATTGTGGCCAAAATTCGTGATGTAGAGATCGACCCAGCCGTCGTTGTTGAAGTCCGCCGCTGCTACTCCCATGCCGTATCCCTCGGCTCTGATCCCGCATTGCTCCGTCACGTCAACGAACTTGAGCGTGCTGGTACCGTCGGAGTGGCGAACCGAATCGTTGCGGTAGAGCCGGCCCCGTAGCGGTAACTGCGGAGGGTATAGGGTCTGGCTCGAACCGTCGGGTCCCAACCGTGTGCCCTGGACCAGGAAGATGTCGAGATCGCCGTCGTTGTCGTAGTCGAAGAGCGCCACTCCGGACCCCATCGTCTCCGGATAATAATGAAATCCCGACGCGCCGTTGAAATGGACAAAATCAATCCCGGCTTCCCTGGTCCGGTCGCTGAAAATTCCCTCGGCCGTGATGGGGAGCGCAGCTAATCCAAGCGTGGGCCGCAGAGTGGCGCAGGCCCCCATTTTTACGAAGTCGCGCCGGTTAAAACGATTCTTCATGAATTCGACTGCCCCGAGACAAGTGTGACGACGCGGGGGTTGACCGACTTTGCGAGTGAATTCTTAAGGGCATGTTAGCAGAGTTCGTGACTGATCGCGATGAACCGGCCTATGCGACATCATCAGCTTTCTACTTCCCAATAACCCCTCGACATGAACGGCAACTTCGGTGCGATGACCGGAGCCTGCGATCCCAGAGACCTTCATCTCCACGGGAAGATCGCCTTTCGGAAGACCCGCAAGCGCGTTACCATAAGTACAGTCTTCGAGAAAGCCATTTGCAATGCCTATGAAGTCCGTAGCGCTGCTTTCCACGCTCCTAGTCCTGCTGACAGCGCCGCTGATCGGCCCGCAGACGCCAGAAGCCTCCCGTGCAATCTCGTTGGAACAAGTGGGCGACCTACCCGGCGCCGAGAAGGCGTGGCGCGTAGTGACGACCGACAACCCGCGCGATGCGGGAGCCTTCGCCAGCCTCGGAGTTGTCCTGTCGAAGGAAGAGAAGTACAGCGATGCTGCTGCTGCTTACCGTCAGGCGCTGGCGTTGAATTCGAACCTCAGAGGAATGCAGCTCAACCTGGGTCTCGCCGAATTCAAGCAGGGGCATTTTTCGCAAGCTATCGCGCCCTTTAAAGCTGCCTTGCGCGCCGATCCGGCAAGCTTGCAGGTTGATACGCTGCTGGGAATGAGCTACTACGGCGCAGCCGAATTCTCCAAATCGGTTCCCTACCTTCAGATCGCGGTAAGGAGCGAGCCCGAGAATCTGGAATTGCGCGGAGTGCTGGCGCAGGCCTGCCTCAACATCAGGCAGTACCACTGCGCCCTGGAACAAGACCAACAGATCAATATGATCAACCCTGACTCTGCGCAAGCGCACATGCTCACAGGCGAGGCCCTCGACGGCTTGCGCCGCACCGACGAAGCGATCGCCGAATTCCGGCTAGCCGAGAAGGTTTCCCCCAACGAGCCGAACGTGCACTTCGGCCTGGGGTATTTACTGTGGGAGAAGAAGGAATATTCCGATGCAGCAACGGAATTCCAGGCGGAGTTGGATAACAGTCCCAACCATGCCCAGGCACTTACTTATTTAGGAGACTGCAGTCTCACGCTGAACCATCCCGATATTGCCCGTCCGTTGCTGGAAAGAGCCGTACAAGCCGATCCAGGAAACGAATTGGCGCACCTTGATTTGGGCATGCTCGATGCCGATGCAAACCAGCGGGAGGATGCATTACGCGAGTTCGTTACCGCAGAAAAGCTCGCACCCAACGACGTGAATGTGCACTGGCGGCTGGGGCGTCTCTACCGCAGCCTGGGGAACATGGACCAGGCCAAAGCAGAATTCGACAAAGCAAAGACCATCACCCAGACCGCCGATACCAACCTCGCCAACCAGTTGAAGCCCCAAGGCGGAAAAACGCCCGAGGCCGGAGTTAGGTGAATGTGCAAGCGGCAACGGTACTAACGGTACTGTTGATGGGAGAGACACTCTCACAGTTCACAATTGATTGAGATGCTGCTTTCATGCATGACACACAGGTGACAATCCAACACGGCTCGACCGTGAGCACAGCCTATGGGGAACTGACGTGAGCGAAATCGCGTTAGGGAAGTATGGTCCACAGACGTACGGTTTCACATACTGTGCAGGCATCAGGCGTACATCTGCCGTTGTTCGCGAAGAGCCCGGCCTAAAATGCGCTCCTCCGCAAGCCTGTCGAGCAGAGGTCAACATTCCACTTGAGTGAGTAGTCGGCTTCTCGGACAACTGATGCTCTCGTAAAGCTGTCGCCGACAATCCAAGGCACTCATCGCGAGTGTTTAAGTATGGTCTGACGGATTAGTACCGATAGACGCACATATGGATCGGAGGCATACTTGGACGGACTGGGTCACTTGACCCACTACCCGATTCTCGGTTGCTATCAGATCACACCCACCCGGAATCTACTGGTTGATCAACGCCCCACACGCGTCTTCGGCGTCGATGGAGCTGCGCATATCCTCTCACCGCGCACCGAGGGAAATGCGAGATGATGAATTGATCGCGCTCAGTCTGGGTTCATCTGTATATTCAGTCTGGGTTCATCTATATATAATGATCCTCAGCGTGGATTCCGCACGGCCATTGGAATGCTTTGCAGGTCGCCAGTGAAAGAATATACAACCGCAATGCAACTGAGGTCGACCTCTTACTTGGTCAAACCCTCGTAAGAGTCTTAGAATTAAGCGGTTCCAATTTGCGGAGAGATGGCCGAGAGGCTGAAGGCGGCGGTTTGCTAAACCGTTATAGGGTCAAAAGCTCTATCGGGGGTTCGAATCCCCCTCTCTCCGCCAGCACTTTCCCTATCCACCTCAATCTAAACGCAAACATCAGATAATAGAATAGTTACAAGAATTCTCATGCGTCGCATCTGTCGCATGAATTCGCATTTGTAGCCTCAGTTCTGGCGAAAAACTATAGCAAGGCCAAATCGCTATAGCAAGCAATCCCTCAAAAGACGCTTGACTCGGTTCTCGGTCCATATGCGGCCTGCTGAACCGAAGTCACTCTTTGGCACTTGACGGACTGCAGAACAGCGGCCCGAAACCCTCTTGCAGCCTTTTGTCACGCTCTCGACCGCGTTTTGTGCGAGGTGCCGAGTCCACTCCATGGATTCTTGGCAACATTGGGCCCAAGGTTGCAGAAATGCCTCCCTTGCGGGAGGCGTTTTGGCTTCGGGAGAGGCCGGCGGAGCTCACGTCAATCACCGCTGGGTCCCCACATGGACTTTATGCGCTTCCCGAAATGCCGCCAGGACGCTCAACTCGTAGCGTATGGGACCGCCACGTCCGTATTGGATATAGTCTGGCCCTTGATCGCGTTGTCGCCACTTTTTCAGCAATTCTGCAGAAATGCCGATGAGTTCAGCCGCACCGCGTTCGTTGAATACGGGATTGTCGTTGCAGGCCCACACGGGCTGCGGCTCAACATTCAGATACTCCATGGGAATCTGAATACGATGCCCATCGACGACAACGAGCGGCCTAAATACCCTTCTCTTCGCAACCGGTTTTGAAGGTGGGCATGTTGATGGAGACTGCAGTTGATCTGTTGAACGAACTGGCGGTTCAGCCGATGTTGCTTCGCTAGTCTGGAGACTGGGCGGGAGGACGATGTGGCGCCGCTTATCGATTGGGATCACTTGGCTCCGTTGATCGGATGGATTCGAAGAAGCGCAATGAAGGGCGCCACTCAAGCAGGGAGAAGGTCATCCGCCCAGCACAGCTAATTGTTATTCGACTCTAAATCCGTACTGTGAGTTGGGATGTGACGTGGAGTACGTTTCGCCTTCTGTGCCAGAACTGGGTCTAATCCGAACGGTTTGAAAGCCTTGGCGAGCAACCGTCACCGCCCGATTTCCCCTTAAGTGGTCCTGCACTTCACGCGGCGCACCGTTTGCACACCTCCCGACACGCGACATAGCGAATCTTGCAATAACATGGCCTGGGTTCGCTGATGCCGGATCAGTAGCCCATGTCGGCACTGCGCTGGTTTTCTGGATACTGTGTGCCGATGGCACATCGCGGGAGCCTAGCGCGTTTTCGGGAGTAATGCGATTCCCGGCTCACGCTGGACAGATCTTGCTTTTGAATCCGCCAGCTTCGAGGAAGCAGCGGGAATTTGTCTTCCTGCCGCGTCGCCGCACTAGGTGGGCAGGGGCGAGATTAGTATTGGGCATGGCAGACGGTGACAAAAGCGACTACCCGAGGATACCGCCTAAGGCTCTGGACTTGAAGCTCAATCTCAAGAACCTTGGATTCCCGGGTGAACCCTACTGGCTGCTATTGACCAATATCTTCAAGGGACCTGATGCCCATCTAAATGAAGTTCCACCATTAGGTCTGCCGGGACTCTATCGGGTGACTATTGTCCTTGGTAAACCCGGATCGCGCACCTTTCCGGAAAATGAGGTCAAATTTGCAGAGTTTATGGAAGGAAACTCCCATCTTGCTATCCTCAAACCTGCGTTTCCCGCACCCGCTGACGCAGTCAAGATTCGGCTTGAGGTAAAAGGTGAGAGCGATTCTTTTGTCTTTGAAGGGTGGCCGGACAAAGGGGGCTTCCTTGCCAAGTTGGAAACGCAGTCGTTCCACGCCAATAAACGAAATGATGCCGAAGTGCGCGCAACGAAGGCAGCGCAAAACGTGTTGAGCGAGTATGCGGCAAGTCTTGATAACCCACTTCAAATAGATCTAATTGAAGTTACAGAGGTGGCCACATCCAATAAGAGCCTCGCCGTCATCGCCCCATTTCTAGGTGGTGGCAGTTCAGCTCCGATCGAAGCCTATGACCCAGAGTTCGCAAATCTTGCGGCACTTTACCGTGAAGCCTTGGTTTCCAACACGCCCGCCTATCGCTATCTCTGTTTTTACAAGATATTGGAAGCAAGCCGAAAACAACGTGAACGCCTCAGCCGAAAGCTGAAAAAGCAATATCGTCCAAATAGATTTGGCGAGGTTATACCGGCGAGGCGCCCGGGACAAATTGCTTGGCTTAATGCGATTTTTATCGGACCACGCGAATGGACCGAATTGGCTCTGAATCGGATATTTCCGCTGGAAACGCATGACAAGAAGATAAATACAATTTTCGATGGTCCATTGCGCCGGATGAGAGACAGAATCGCTCACGGCATTTTGGATTCAGGCAGCTACCTCCATCTCGATGACCTGACCTCGACGCGCGAAATTAACAGGTGGTTACCCTTCTTGCGTTGCGCCGTGAGACGAATATTGAAGAATGACTTTCCGGAGCATTATCTTCGATTCCTCCAAGAGGACGGCACTGTCACTCATGACTACTTGTTAAAGGGAACTGCGAAATAAAGAATGCGATGTCGACTGCTCTTCATCTTTCCTGCAGCCGCCCCGGACTCGGATTGCTGGATCAGAAGGCGTTTATGAGGACTATTCCTGCTTGCCGGGCTAGAAACGGTTGAGTTTGAGTATCGACGGGAAGTCATCGCAACCGCAACCGATGAAGTTGGCTGCACGGACTCATTGCAACAGGTACACGTAGACCACTGAGCCGGCGATGCCCAGCATTAGCAGGAGCGCCAACTCCCAAGTTTTAGGCTTGATGACTTCTAAGTTAAATTCGCGGATTCTGAGCCGGATCATGCTTGCCTCCTCCTCAACCTAGGTGCAAGATTACTCGATTTAATGTCGTCGAAGATGGAATACATATCGCATAATTGTCATATTTTGTGCAACTTACTTGCGTATACTTAGTCGGGAATATCATGCATGAATTAGGGATTGAAGTCCAGTTCTCAATGCCTTAGCCTCAGTAGCTATAAGGGGGGTGGAATGCAATGCGTGGTCTGAAAAGGGAAGAAATCGAGTTTGCTGTCGGTCGCCTCGAAGCCTGCATGACCTCACGCGGCCTTAATCAAAGCGATCTTGCGAAGTTCTCGAATATCGAGCAGTCGACAATCTCGAAAATTCTGAGCAAGAAGCAAGATCCGAGCTCAGAGAATCTGCAGAAACTCTTTGGAGGTCTGGGACTGCAGATGACGGATGTGCTGAGAGATGCGGCCGATTGTGTCCCGAAGGTTCTGCAGGGCTATCTGGCGACGCCGCTGACTGGCTTGACCGACCCGCAGGACACTTCCCTCAAGGCCGTCGTTGAAACAGTCCGACAGTGCTGCGGCGCGGCGGAGTTTTCGAATCCGCCAATCAATATCTACTGGCCTGGAGAGCATACGCATCCGAAGAACAACCCGAATTACAAGGCTTCCAGTGTGTATTTGATCGATCGATCTCGGGCCTCGACGTTTCATTTTTTGGTTATCTTGTGCGGTGCCCCGAGCTACGGCGTGGGACAGGAAAACGAGATCGCGACGCAGGCAGGTGTTCCCGCTATCCGTCTCGTGAATTCTCAGGTATCGCGGATGATGCGAGGTTCGTTTGTGAAGAGCTACGACATCGAATACACCGGAAGCCTAGAGAGAGGCCTGCACTTCGATGAGGAAGAATTCGCCAACGCACTTCGAGCCATCGTAAAGCTTCACTACCATCACAGTGCACTATATTCCAGCGTAAACGGCAACGATTTTGGACCGCGATTAAGGAAGCTTGTTGATGAGCGCGCTCTTGATAACAGAGCCTTCGCGGAAGAACTGGGCGTCGGCCTCGATTATGTGCATGCGATGATGGATGAGCCAATCTCCGTTTCGAACCCGAGCGCCCGGCTTCTGAAGCGGATGAGCACCCGACTGGGAGAGAGCGTCGGCTTCCTTCTTGGCGAGAAGCAGCAGGATGACGCGATCTATCGGGAAAGCAAAGAAAACTGGCACGCCTGGGTTCGTGAGTCGGACGAAAAAGTGGACGCCCGTACTGCGATCGAAATCTTCGACGAATGGAAAGCCGAATATTTCGATGGGAGGTTGGAGAGCAGCCCGATTTCATTCAGAGCTGACGTTAAGCCTATGGGAAAACCCGATTGGGATGGGAGGTTTCAGCGTGCTAAGGCTAATAGGCCCGCCCCAAAGCAGCGGCACTTATTCGGTTCGTAAGGGGGAAGAATGTCTCTCTTGATCGAACGGTTCACAGCGGCGACAGATGGCTTGATGCCCGGCGTCGCCGAGGATGAAATCGTCAAATGCGTAAAGGCATTACGACGACGCAGCGGCCTCCGTGCCGCGGTGTCTAGCAGCCTTGAGCCTTTTCTAGCCTCGCGAAACATAAGGGATGTCGCAATTGATGATGAACTAAAGGCAGACGGGGCGCTGGTACCGTTGGGCGAGGACTTCGGGGCTGGATTTCGTATGGTCCTGCGGCGTGATCTGCCCGAGGGCCGCATTAATTTCACGGTCGCACATGAAATATGCCACACGTTCTTCTATGAGCGCGTGCCAGAGATTAAGTTCGCGTCTCACACGGTCGATCAAGAGGAGGAGCGTCTGTGCAACTGCGGAGCCGAGGAAATCTTGATGCCCGCTATGGATGTAAGGCGCTGCGCAAAAAGCGAACCGGTGTCGCTGGACGCCCTGCAGGTGATGGCAACCCGCTATCGGGTTAGTATTGCAGCGATGCTCATCCGGCTGCAGAGGCTCGGTCTTTGGCATGCAGAACTCTTTCTCTGGCACGAAATGACCAACGGCACATTTGCGGTGAAACGAGCGTGGGGTGGAAAGCTGGCCGATTGGGAATGGATGGAGCCTGAGATTCCCCGCAGGGTGCTTTCCGCGCCCGCCGATTCGGTCATCTCGGGATCTACTTACTGGCTGGTCAGGACGCCTAAATGCCGAACGTCCAAGGCGTTGTCCTTTCAGGCCAAGCGGCACGGGAACGACGTGCTGGTCCTCGTGATTAATAAATTCAAGAAAGCGTCTACGCTTGCCATGCCCCAGCAATGCGAGCTTTTCTTGCGCCCCGCAACACTCAGGCAGGCAGTTTGTAGTCAGCGCACCGTACTTGACGCCGCTTGCTAAAGTCGGATGATTGATCAAGAGTCGGCTAGCATCTGTTGTCGGCTAGCATCTGTTTACTATTTTCTAAATTCAGGCCGGACTCTGCCGGGGGGGGCTGGCGCGTTTTTCAGGATTAATCCATGGTTGCGAGGTATTCCTCCGTCCCCCGGCCTCAAAAGCAGGACTTGGGCACCCACCGCTTAAGGTATTTCCTGTGAAGGTTCAGTTCGCATTGAACCGTGCTAGAATCCGCTAACTAAAACATCAGATCTCCGAGGCCCGACATGTGGTGCTTGCCGACCAAAAACTCTGACCAGCGACTGACGCTCTACAAAGCGATCCAGAAACTCTGGGTCGCAGGCACAATGGGTGCATTCTTCACTGCTTTCGCCCGCAACCTGCCAGGGCATCTCCGGGAGTTTAGCCTCCATCCCAATTGGGCCTACTCGATAGATCTCTTTGTCAGATATCTGTACCTATCATGGTTCCTGATGTACTTCTTTATTTCTAACTTAGAGAATGAGAATGCGAAGACGGTAAGGGGGAAGGATGTATCGTTTGACGTGTTGCAGTCTGGTGGAGCATTAGTTGGAGCCTACATGCTCGGTTTCGTGGTCCCAACCGTATCGTTCACGGTCCAGGCCGCATACCTCTTCACCAACGCCGCGATTCTGGTCATCTGCTTGTTCTCGTTGATCCTCTTTAGGAAAGACCCGGACCGATCCCACACCAACCTGCTTCGGAGCCTGGGATGCGTTGCTTCGGGAATAGGTGTTGGGCTCGCGGTTGTCGTTTTTCTATCCACCGGATTGCAGACCGTAAGTGCGGTTCTTGGATTTGGCGTAGTCGCACTTTTCCTCTGGATCTTATTGATCGCATTTAGCTGCGGGCGTTTGACCAAACCTATCGGCTTCTGGATCATCGGTGACGATACCAAAGTAGGCGCCCCTGACACCGGAAAGGGAGTAGACATTTCTACAGTTCCTTATAAAAGATGGAAGCTGGTCCTAGACATCGCGGAGACCATTCCTGGGAAGGCGGTCGCTGTGACCGTTCAGAGTTCCGGCGACGGCATCAAGTGGGAGAGTAATCCCGGGTGTCAGTTTCCGACCAAATCTGGTGTAGGTACGACTCCGGCAGAGCTCGATCTTTCCCTTAAAGGGTGCCAGCAAGTCAGGTTTTTGCGAGCGACCTGGAATATCGAAGAGCTTCCCGAGCGACAGGAATCCACGGGGGCCGGCCCGCTGTCAACCAAATTCACGTTACGGCTAAAAGCGGAGGAAATGCAGACTACCATCGGGATAGGGACTTGACATCTGTGATCCGGTGCCTTGTCCCTTCAGTCCCAATCGCCCATGCGTTCATCGAGTGCTAATCAGTAATGTGGCATTTTCCGTTATCGCCGGCTATGGCTGAGGATGTGGAGATGGCGCCAGACGCCGGCCTTTTCTGGGCGTAAATAACCTGTACTTACAACTGCTTACACGCTTACACGACGTAACAAGACACTGAAATACGGGGAAATACATGTAAGACGGAACAATCACGGGTGGGAATCGCGGGTGGAGAAACCTACTGGCGTTGTTGCAGCAAACCAGAAGCCTCTAGGCCGTCAACAAAGGAGAAATAGGTAGGAGGTGAGGATTGTGAACCGTGCTACCGTCTCTATTCATTCCTATGTGTCAATCGCGATGACAGCGACGAATCATCCACCAAGAGTGAAGAGCACGTTTATTGTCGTTGTGACTTCGACGGGCTCGTTATTCACGATATATGGCCTGTAGCGCCAGAGTTTCACTGCCTCAAGCGCAGAGTCCTGCAGCATTGCGGGACCACTGACGACGCTCAGGTTTCCGATCCTTCCATCCTTCGTGATAAGTGCGCGCAGCACGACAGTCCCCGATACACCAGCGGCTTTGGCTATTGGTGGGTAGTGGGGGTCAAGTTGTGCTACCAACCTATCGGCGGCGAGAGCGGCTGGTATGCTCAGTACTCGATCTGCCTGTTTTGCAGCAGCATCGTTGGCACCAGAGTTGCCGCTTGCTCTCGTGGCGACTGCGTCTGAGGTAGCGACAGCCTGATTTGCCGCGGAACCGTTATGTTGCACCTGATTTCCTGTATCAGATGCTTTGTCCTGTATAGAGCTGCTGATCTGTGTAGCGGCAGCTGGGGTTGTTGAAGCGTCATCTGTCGAACTGGGAACAAATGGTGATGACTTCTCCGTTAGATGAGCAGTCGCAGAACTGGTGTATGGAGCTACCTGTGAAAACCTGAAAATGAACTCGGGCGAGCCGACTTTTCCTTGGAGAGTCATGCTGCCTTCACGTAAACAGTCACCTTCAGACCCGCGCAAGAATGTCCCGGAAAAGATGATGGATTGTCCTGGCTTCGTCGCAGACGCAGCATTGAATACGGCGGAGCTTGGCGGCATGAGAGTGTTGTCCTCTATATCCGAGAATGCATTGTTCCATGTCTGCACGCTTATATCTGGAGCTATGTTGACGGAGAAGACACCCTTACCGTCACTATTTGAATCCACTGTGGCCACTGTTCCAACCCAATCTGAAACATTCAGTGAGGACATCTGCTGACAAACCGCGTTGTCTCTCCTCGCTTTAACACCGCCCCGCTGCATGTCATTTTCGACC
>NZ_JBAUUO010000024.1:0-1782 GCF_049582745.1 Occallatibacter sp. | reverse complement strand
GTCCCAGTCAGCTCCTGCCAATGCGTCTCGCCTAGTTTTTGTTTGTGATACATAAGCCACGCTGCGGCCGTCGCAGGTCGGGACATTGGATCGCCTGGCCGATTGCATAGAGTCGCGCTTAGGCCATACAACAGTGGAAGATAAACGATCGAGGCCGTCAACAGCCGGCGTGCAGCTGCTCTCGAACGCTGAACCACAAATTCCAATCCGAAGTACAAGAACCCCTCACCCAGCAGTACTGCGGCACAATAAAAGATCATCGCGTGCCGAGACGGAGATTGCATAATGCTGATACCGACGAGAGCAAACAATGGCAATAAAGTTTCCAAAATCATGAAAGGAACTCTCCCATTGCCTGTCGGTAGAACCAAATAGCCTGCGCGGTCGTAGTCTTCGCGATACATCCAAGCGATTGCCATGAAATGTGGAAACTGCCACAGAAAGAGCATGGCGTACAGCATCCCCGCCTCGATGTTCAGTCGGCCGGTGGCCGCAGCCCAACCAATGAGCGGCGGCATGGCGCCTGGAAAAGCTCCGACGAGAACACACATTGGTGTTCTTCGCTTCAGCGGGGTGTACACGAACAGATAGGTCAGCAACGTCGATGTTGCGAGCGCACTAGCGAGCAGATTTATAACTACCGCGAGATAGATGCCGCCGACTGCTGCCAATGCACTTCCAAAGACGAGGACCGAAATGGGTTTGACACGTCCAGCCGCGGCTGGACGCCGGGCGGTTCGGCGCATTTGGGCGTCGAACTCTCGTTCGAGGTATTGGTTTAGCGTACCGGTCCCACTGGCCACCAACAATGTTCCGAGCAAAGTGTTGAATAGCGCCGCGAATGAAAACCGCCCAGTACTTGCGGAGGCCATGTAGAACCCAACAAAAGTTGCGATCAAGATCAGGAAGTTCACTTCTGGCTTGGTGAGCGCCCAGTAGTCTAGCCAGGCGGATCGGCCCAAATGGGGGGCTTGCACCGCATTGGAAGAAGACGCGTTGAGTACGGACTGGTGGGACATTTCAGACCGCCTCCACCCGGTGTGGATCCATCGATCGTTGGGGGGAGAGTAAGCGCGTGGTGAAGATTGCCCCGGCGATTAAATAGACGACGGTGACGCAAGTCCACATCAGCGCACCAGCACATTGCTGGTCTTCCAGGGCAGTCAATCCAAATTGCCGAGATGAAGACAAATAGACCGGGTAAACCACACGGTCGCAAAAAACGAGAAATCCAGAGAGAATGTCGCACGGTAATGTCGCGAAAAACAGATACAAGAGTATCGACGAGTCTGACCATTTCAATGCGTTCCGCGGAGACTCAACCACTGGCCACCAGAAAAGAAGTCCGGTTACGAGAAACGAAGCTTGCTCGATCCCATGCCACGTTTGGGATCTCAATCCAAGCATAAATATCGAAGGAATATGCCACGCAACTAGAGTGGCGGTGGCTCCAATCCAGCCAATCGTCGGGTGCGGAAGAATCCGCCCCGGCTCCCGCATGGGTTCCGTGCGGGGTGGGCGAATGACCAACTCCCCGAGCTTTTTCACCCGGCGTTGCGGCAGCAGCTTCAAGGGCTCGCCAAGCAAGATCAAAGGAGGCGCCACGGTCATCAGCAACAGATGTTGAATCATGTGCACCGTGAGCAGATCGTGATCGAGAACGGATAAGGGTGAACCGAGCCCGAACCAAGTCAGCAACAGCCCGACAAAGAAACTCCAAGCACGCCAAGTCTCAACTCCGTCTGGGACGAGCCATGCAACACGCATCCATCGCTGCAGGTA
>NZ_JBAUUO010000023.1:0-27862 GCF_049582745.1 Occallatibacter sp. | reverse complement strand
AACCCAAAAATCGTAACTTCTCAGTCATGACCGGTTCCCTCCGCTTGTGGCTCTGGACTAAAGTTCTTAACAAACTCAGCCTAACCCACGACTAGCGCATCGAGCCGGTCACACCATAATGACTACAAGGATGACAGCCATTCTTGAAGAGCGAATTTCCTTGTCTGCTAGCCCAGCAGTGCGTCGACGAGGCTTCGTAGAAAAAGCAGATCCTTCGCTTACCACCCCCAAGCTGAAGTACGCTTGGGGCCCCGTGCACTCAGGATGACAGCCATTCTTGAAGAGCGAATATCCTTGTCTGCTAGCCCAGCAGGGCGTCGAGTAAGGCTTCGTAGAAAAAGCAGATCCTTTGCTTACCACCCCCAAGCTGAAGTACGCTTGGGGCCCCGTGCGCTCAGGATGACAGGCATTTTTCAAGAGCGAATTTCCTTGTCTGCTAGCCCAGTAGGGCGTCGACGAAGACTTCGGGGGAGAATTCGAGCAGGTCGCTCATCTGTTCGCCAACGCCTACGAATCTTACAGGGAGGTTGAGTTCGCGGGCGATGGCTACGGCGATGCCGCCTTTTGCGGTGCCGTCGAGCTTGGTGAGTACGATGCCGGTGGCGCCGGCGGATTGCGTGAACTGGCGAGCCTGCTGGAGGCCGTTCTGGCCGGTTGTTGCATCCATGACGAGGAGGACTTCGTGGGGTGCGCCGGGGATGAGCTTGGATGCGGTGCGGCGCATCTTGTCGAGTTCGTCCATGAGGCCGGACTTGGTGTGGAGGCGGCCGGCGGTGTCGACGATGAGTTCGGCGATGTTGCGTGCCTTGGCTGCGCTGGCCGCGTCATAGAGGACGGCCGCGGGGTCGCCGCCCTGGCGCGTCTTGATCATTTCGACGCCGCTGCGGACGGCCCAGATTTCAAGCTGTTCGATTGCCGCGGCGCGGAAAGTGTCGGCGGCGCAGAGCAGTACGGATTTGTTTTGCGCGCGATACCAGGCGGCGAGCTTGCCGCTAGTGGTGGTTTTGCCGGTGCCGTTGACGCCGACGAGGAAGGTGACTTTGGGCGGTGCGGCGGGAGTGATGACGGGGCGCATGGGGGCTTCGAGGATTCCGCGTAATTGTGCTTTCAGCAAGTCACGGAGTTCGGCGCCGCCGGCGATAGCCTGCTTACGGGCGCGCTCGCGGAGAGCCTGGATGATTTCGTTGGTGGTCTGCACGCCGATGTCGCTCATGATGAGCGCGGTTTCAAGCTCTTCGAGGGAGGACTCGTCGACTTCGCGGGTGAGGGCGACGATGTCGTTGATGCGCGTGGAAAACGTCTCGCGGGTCCGCGTGACGGCCTGGCGCATGCGCGAGAAGAAGCCGCCACCTTGTGGCGATTCTTCTTCGGCGGCCTGGGCTTCCTGCTCTTTCTTTTTATCTTTTGGTTCTTCGTCGTAGCCGGTAAATAGCGTAATCATCGCGTAGGGTTCCAGTCTTGAGTCTAGAGCATTGCGGGGCTTGGAGCGAATGGGCCTGGATAGAGGGCGTGCGCTTCGAGCGATGCCGGCGCTCATGACCTTGTGCATTAGGATGTTGGGGGATTCGGAGCTGCGGTTCTGCAGTGTTTGAGGAGAGCTTCATGCTGAAGATGAAAAGACGCGCGGGTCTGGTTGCCATCGCCCTTGTGCTTGCTCTGACGGCGCGGGTGATAGCGCAGAATCCGCTCGGGCCGCCGCCGATTCCGACGGTGAATGACATCCACCAGGGATTTATTTACCAGATTGTGACGGACCGGTTCTTTAACGGAGATGCGGGCAACGACAATCCGCCGCAGAGTGCAGGGGAGTTCGATCCGAGCGGATTTACGAAGCCCTCGAACTGGCGCGACCACTGGGGAGGCGATCTGGCGGGAATTACGCAGAAGCTGGCCTATCTGAAATCGATGGGCGTGGCGGCGATATGGATCTCGCCGCCAATTGATAACGCGAACGAGCCGGACGGTGGCGGGGCGAGCGGATATCACGGGTATTGGCCGCGCGACATGATGAGGATTGAAGAACACATTGGCGACGCGGCGAACAGCTGGGCGGCATTCGACAAGCTGACGGCGGCGGCGCACGCGAACGGGATCAAAGTGATTGTCGATTTCGTCGCCAATCACACCAACGATATTGGCGTGGGCGAGAATGGCGCGCTCTACGACAACGGAGGGAAGGTGACGGATTATTCGAGCGACACCGGGACCACTCCTTATTACCACCACACGCCGAACATGACGGACTTCGAGGATCGGTACCAGTTGCAGTACGACACGCTGTTTGGGTTGGCCGATCTGGATCAGACGAATCCATGGGTGGACAACTACATCAAGGCGGCTGTTGCGCAGTTGCTGGCGCACGGAGCGGATGGGTTTCGGTTCGACGCGGTGAAGCATGTGAACTGGGGATGGGAGTACAGCCTGGAGAACTCGATTGCAAACTGGAGCGGTGCGCATACGCTTCCGACTGCAACGGCGCGGCCGTTTGTGTTTGGTGAGTGGCTGGAGGGATCGGGCGATCCGTTGTATGCGGATTCGGTGAAGTTTGCGAATCGGAGTGGGATGAATCTGTTGGACTATCCGCTCTATGGGCCGATTGTGGATGTGTTTGCGAAAGGGAAGAGCTTCAGAGAGGTTGACGATGAATTGAATCTGGAGCGGTCGGGGAATGCGAATACGGAGGGTTTTGCGCAACCGAATGACCTCGTCACGTTTTTTGACAATCACGACAATCCGCGGGTCCAGTCGATGGGCGCGGATGCGATGGCGGTGAAGCTGGCACTGAGTTTCATCTTCACGTGCCGGGGCGTGCCAGTGGTGTATTACGGCGACGAGCAATATCTGCACAACGACACGGGCGGCGGCAACGATCCATACGATCGCAATGCGATGACGAGTTTCGGCTCGACGGATGCCGTAACGCTGATTCAGTACCTGGCGGCACTTAGGGCCTCGAATCCTGCAATCGCATACGGAACGATGCAGCAACGCTGGATCAACGACGATGTGTATATCTACGAGCGCAGGCTGGGCGAAAATGTGACGCTAGTGGCCATCAACAAGAGCCAAACGAATGACCAGGCGATCAGCGGTCTGTTGACTTCGCTCGTGCCGGGACGGTATTCCGACTACTTGAAGGGGACGATGGGTGGAGTCGGGCTCACTGTGACAGGGACGGGTGGAGAGAACGCCGCCACAAATTTCATGCTGCCGCACCGAAGCGTATCGATCTGGGTGGAGGCCGGAACATCGAGAGCAACGATTGGGAGCATTACGCCGCGCGTGGCGAATGCTGGGGCACTGGCGACAATCACCGGGACGGGATTCGGGAGCGCGGCAGGCACAGTGAGCTTTGCCGTGGGCTCATCGAAGCATGCCGCAAAAGTGACGCATTGGTCGGACGACGAGATCACAGTGGAAGTGCCGCCAGTGGCGGCTGGAGCGGCGCAAGTCACGATTACACGCGGGAAGGCCACCTCGGAGACCGCGCCATTTCAGGTGACGAGTGGCAAGCTGATCCCCGTGAATTTCTCTGTGTCCGGCGTGCCCACGCTCGGCCCAGGAGATGCAGTGATGCTTACAGGCAGCCTGGCAGAGTTGGGCAACTGGTCGACAACGTGGAATGGAGCCGAGGGGCCGGCGGTGATTCCGTCCGACGGCAATGCGCTTCTTACTGTTTCCGTTCCTGCGGGAATGAAAGCAGAGTTCAAATTCTTTATTCTGCATGCGAACGGATCGGTGACTTGGGAAGGCGGGACGAACCACGCGTATGCGATCCCGGCAGTGGGAGTGGGTGGCGTCAATGTCATCTGGCAACCTTGATTGATGTGGCCGCATCAACGAGGCGGCCAGCCGGTTTAAAACATTTGCACAGTTTTTGCTTGAATTGGAGAGAGGGGTTGCGGAAGAATCTTCAGACGGCCTGCGAGTTTGCGATGCACTCGACATTCGCGGGGGAGGGATTATGAGTCAGGTACGTGTGTTGGTTGGAACGAAGAAAGGCGCCTTTATCCTTTCGTCGGACGGCAAGCGGGACAAATGGGAAGTCAGCGGACCCTTTTTTGCGGGGTGGGAGATCTACCACATGAAGGGGTCGCCGGTAGATCCGGAGCGGATTTACGTTTCGCAGACCAGCGGATGGTTTGGTCAGCTTTTTCAGGCATCGACGGATGGGGGCAAGACCTGGTTTCAGCCAGGCGTGAAGCCGGAGGAGGGGCCTCCGCAGTGGCCGCCGGTGAAGAGCAACCGGTTCGTGTATGACTCGTCTGACGCAACGGGAAAGCCGTTGACGACACACCAGTGGTACGACGGCACGCAGAAGCCGTGGGAGTTCAAGCGGGTGTGGCATGTGGAGCCTTCGCTGACGGACGCGAAAACTGTGTACGCGGGCGTGGAAGACGCGGCCATTTTCCGTTCGATCGACGGCGGGGAGAGCTGGCACGAAATGCCGGGGCTGCGCGGACATGGTACTGGTCCTGACTGGCAGCCGGGCGCGGGTGGGATGTGTTTGCACTCGATCATTCTCGACCCCAGCAATTCCGAACGCATGTACATTGCGATTTCGGCGGCTGGCGCGTTTCGCACGGATGATGGGGGCAAGTCATGGAAGCCGATCAATAAGGGGCTCTATTCGAAGTACATTCCGAATCCGACGGCAGACGTCGGGCACTGTGTTCACCACATCGCGATGAATCCAGCGCGACCGGGAACGCTGTTCATGCAGAAGCACTGGGACGTGATGCGCTCAGACGATGCAGGCGATAACTGGACGAAGATCAGCGGCAACCTGCCGACGGATTTCGGATTCGTGATTGACATTAATTCGAATGAGCCGGAAACGGTTTACGTGGTGCCGATCAAGAGCGACTCGGAGCATTTTCCGCTCGATGGGAAACTTCGCGTGTATCGCAGCAAAACCGGTGGCAACGAGTGGGAGGAACTTGCGAAGGGGCTGCCGGAAAAAGATTGCTATGTAAATGTGCTGCGCGATGCGATGGCCGTGGACAAGCTGGATTCATGCGGCGTGTACTTCGGCACTACCGGTGGACAGGTGTATGTGTCGCCGGACGGAGGCGACTCGTGGAAGGCGATCGTACACGATCTACCGGCGGTGCTGTCGGTTGAAGTGCAGACGCTGGCGTAACCACCTGCGGTGGGGCAGACGCGCCTTCGGCGCCACGCGCCGCAGAAATGTAACTCCAGCGGGAGACGCAATAACTGACAATGCCTGGCTCGGTCCACAATGTGCGCGTAGAGATTCCGTATCATCTGCGGAATCTTGCGCGCGTCGATGGCGTTATCACCCTGGATGTCGCTGGGACGGTGACGCTGGGCTCGGTGCTGGATGCGCTGGAGGCTCGTTATCCCATGCTTTGCGGAACCATTCGCGATCACGACACGCTCAAGCGGCGGCCGTTTCTGCGGTTTTTTGCATGCGAGGAGGACCTGTCGCACCAGTCGCCCGATGTGCCGTTGCCGGCGGCGGTCGCCAGTGGGAAGGAACCGCTGCTGATTATTGGAGCGATTGCGGGGGGCTAACCACTGGTTTGGCAGGCCGTGCGCGTTAGTGTTCGCCTTTGCCGGGGCGGAGCATGAGTTCGCGGATTGCCTCGCGCGGATCCTTGCCTCTTTCGAGGATCATTTCCATTTGCTCAGTGATCGGCATCTCGATTTCGTGCTTGCGCGCCAATCCTAAAGCAGCCCGCGTGGTGAGGACGCCTTCGGCGACTTTGCCGCCGAGGCTCTGGAGAATTTCGGGGAGCTTGCGGCCCTGACCGAGTGCCTGACCAACGGTGCGATTGCGCGACAGCGAGCCCGTACAGGTGAGCACGAGGTCGCCTGTGCCGCTGAGACCCGCGAGTGTTTCGCGTCGTCCACCACAGGCTACGGCGAGGCGCGTAATTTCGGCGATGCCGCGGGTGATGAGGGCGGCCGTTGAGTTGTGGCCCAATCCCACGCCTGCAGCCACGCCTGCGGCGATTGCGATCACGTTTTTGAGGGCGCCGCCCAGTTCGACGCCGATGACGTCGGTGGACGTGTAGAGACGCAGTGTTTCCGAGGAGAACTCCTGCTGGATGAGGAGGGCGATCTGCGGATCGCTGAAGGCGACCGTGACGGCGGTCGGTTGTCCCTGGGCGACTTCGATGGCAAAGCTCGGGCCTGAGAATGCTCCAATTGACAGGAGCAGGCCTGCGGACTCGAGGGTTTGCGAGATCACCTCGGTCATGCGCAGGTGGGTTTCTTTTTCGATGCCCTTGGTGGCGCTTACGATGAATTGTCCGCTGCGCAGGTGGCTCTTGACACGATGCAACGTGGTGCGAAGAAACTCGGAAGGGATGACGGAGACCAGAATATTGGCCGTCGCAATCGGCGCCATCTCTGCTGTCACGGTTAGATCAGCGGGAAGCGGGAATCCCGGCAAGAAGAGGGTATTTTCCCGTGCGCTGTGAATCTGCCGTGCTTCATCCGCACTGTGCGCCCAGAGGGTGATTTCATGTTCTCCGCGACGGGAGAGCGACAGAGCGATGGCGGTTCCCCACGCACCGGCGCCAAGCACAACAATCCGGCTCATGCGGGTTTTCTCTCCTGTGTGCGTGCGCCGAACCGGCTTTCTGTTCCGGTGGCGAGACGGCGAATGTTCTGGTGGTGCTTGAGGATGATGAGGGAAGCGACAATGACTTGTGCAGCGATGTAGGGCGCTGGCTTGTCACCGTGAACGAGGAACCAGGCAAAGACGGGAAAGCTGCCGGCGCCAAGGATCGAGGCCAGAGATACATAGCGGGTGAGGATCAAAACAATCGCGAAAAGGCCGATGGCCGCAAGAGCGGCAAGGGGAGCGGCGACAAGGAAGACGCCGAAGCCGGTTGCGACGCCTTTGCCGCCGCGGAAGTGCAGCCATACGGGGAACATGTGGCCCAGGACAGCAGAAACGGCTGCGATAGCTTCCGCGTCGCGAAAAGGCATGGACGGCAGCAGGATGGATCCCAGCAAGGCACCGAGCCAAACCGCAGCAGCGCCTTTGAGTGTATCGAGCAGAAACGTGGCCGCGCCGAGGCCCTTTCCGCCGGAGCGGAGTACGTTGGTGGCGCCGATGTTGCCGCTGCCAACCGAACGTATGTCCTCATGGCGAAACAGCCTAACGAGCAGGTATCCCGTTGGAACGGAACCCAGCAAGTAAGCGAGCACCGCAATTGATAAGACTGCAAGGAGCATGCGAAACAGAGTTTAGCAGGTGAGGGGCATCGAATTTGAGACACGCTTGACTGGCGGAGACGGAGTTTACATTTGGTCTGAAGTCTTTAATAGACGGCGGAAAGCCGAAAAGCGGATTCTTCCTTCACCACCCCCAAACTGAACTACGTTCGGGGCCCCGTTCACTCAGAATGACACGGTGAATTATGGAAGAATCCCGGACCTGGGACACTAGAGTTGGTTGCATGAATCGTTGAGGCGATCGCAGAACATCCCTCAGGGGCTGACGCCCTGTGATCTATTTGGCTTTCACGGCACGGCCAAAGCCGTGCCCTTTCAAAGCTCGCCGTGCTCTTTCGAGGCTCGCCGTGCTTTTTCAAAACTCGCCGTGCCTTTTCAAAACTCACCTTGCCTTTTCAAAACCCGCGGTGCTCCTTCAAAACTCGCCGTGCTCTTTCGAAGCTCGCCGTGCCCTTTCAAAACACACTGTGCTCTTTCAAAACTCGCCGTGCTCTTTCGAAACCGTATTGTGCAACCGGTTCTAGCGACTCCTGACGAGTTATTGGCTGACGCACTCGAGAAGGTCGGAGTAACGCGAGACATCGCCAAAGCGATAGAGCGCATACCACGCGTCGAGGGCTTCGCGGCTATAGAGGCCGAGGGTACGGAAGATCTCACGGGCGAATTCGATAGGGGCAATTCCGGAAGCAGTGATGACTCCCTCGTCGGTGACGGCGGGTGCATCGCAATAGAAACTGCCCCCGCGGTAGCCGCTCGCAGCGAGATATTCGCGGCTGTTGCCGGTGTGGTGAAAGTCATCGAGCATTCCGGCGCGGGCAAGGGCAAGCGTCGCGCCGCAGATGGCCGCGATGGGAACGGCCTCGACGAAGAGTGTGCGAGCGACTTGAATGGCCTCGATGTTGCCGTACCGTTCCCACTGGTCGCCGCCAGGAAGAATGAGTATGGCGCTTTGATTTGGGTCAATCTCAGACAGGCCGATGTCGGGCAGGATGCGAACTCCGCCCACGGTCGTGATTGGCTTCGTGGTCGATCCAACCGTTACGACGCGGAATTGGCCCGGAGTGCGCTGGAACTGGGGATTGTTGATGCCGGCGATGGCGAATGCGGCTTCCCAGTCTGCCATCGAGTCGAAAACGAAAAGGTGAACATTGCGGATGTTCATCGGGATGACCTCCATCGATAAAATGATGATCGCGCATCTTATATGACAAGGCTTGTCATATATGATTTGAGAAAGTAAGAAATGTCGAGGGAGAGTGAGGGCGAGTGAAAGCCGATCGACTGATGTCGGTGCTTCTGTTGCTGCAGGCTCGGGGTCAGGTTACGGAACGAGAGCTTGCCGAGCAGCTTGAGGTGTCGCAGCGGACGATTCATCGGGATCTTGAATCTCTGAGCGCGGCGCGGATTCCGGTGTCGGCCATTCGCGGCGCGCAGGGTGGCTGGCAACTTGAGAAGGGGTGGCGCACGCATGTGCCGGGTCTCGATGAAGCGGAACTCAATGCGCTGCTGATGGCGCAGCCGCGTGGGCTGGGCAATGCAAGGCTTGCGGCTGCGGCACAGAGCGCGCTGAACAAGCTGATGGCGGCGATGCCCGAACCAATGAAGGCGCAAGCGGCGCACCTGCAGCAGCGGCTTCACGTGGACCCCACCGGCTGGCGCGACACGGGCGAGGATCTATCAATGCTCGCGGCGGTGCAGGATGCGGTGGCCCGGGATCGCAAGCTGACATTTGATTACACGAAGGCCGATGGGGAGCAATCGAGCCGGACGGTTGACCCGCTGGGTCTGGTATCGAAGGGGCTGACCTGGTACCTTGTGGCGCGCACTGCGAAAGGGATGCGGACGTTCAGAGTGTCGCGCATGAAGCGGGTGGCGGTGCTGGCGGTTGGATTCGAGCGGCCTGCGCGATTCGATCTTGTTTCGCACTGGCAGGCGTCGACGGCAGAACTGAATAGCAGGAGAGCTGGTTATCGCGTGATTCTTTCGCTGACGGAGGATGCGGCGAGGCGGGTGCAGACGTGGTGCGTTACGAAACCTCTTGCTGCGCGGAAGGCAGAGGCAGGACGAGTGATGCTGCAGGTTGATTTTGACAACGATCGTGAGGCGCGGTTTATCGTCCTCGGATTTGGGTCAGCGGTGCGGGTTGTCGAGCCGGAATCGCTGCGGCAAGGGATCGAGGATGAGGCAAGGGTCGTGGCTGGTGTGGCGAGGAGAGATTGAAGAACAGCGCCAGATGTCTAGACTCGCATGTATACTTCGTCCTCCCCGGATTCCCCGGTGTGAATATCCATGAAAGGCGGAGTTCAATGCCCAGTTATCTTGTGCAGGTTGCGTACACGTCAGAAGCCATGGCGGCGATGATTAAGAAGCCGCAGGACCGTGCGTCGGTGGTTGGCAAGGCCGTTGCGAAGCTTGGCGGTTCGTTGAAGTCGGCGTGGCTGACTTTTGGCGATTATGACACTGTTGTGCTGGTTGAGATGCCTGACAACGTGAGTGCTGCAGCGTTCGCGATGGCCATCAGTGCGGGTGGTTCGTGCAGCGCTGTGAAGACGACTCCGCTGCTCTCGGTCGAGGAGGGCATTACAGCCATGAAGAAGGCGGGTGGATCGGGATACAAGCCGGTCGCGGAAAAGTAGAGCACGGTTTGAATTCGAGTGAAGTTGGCCGGCGCATGATCAATGTGGCCGGCCGCTTTGTCGACGCCGAAGATTTAGTCGACCATGAGTTCGCCGGGCAGGATGGGCCGAGTGCGAGGAAGAGCGCCGTTGTATGCCGCGGCGCCCATGGCAAACAGCATTCCTGCATAGATTGCAAGTTTGATGAGGCTGCCGGTGCGCGTGAGCGGGAGCGTCTTCCAGAGGATCATGAGCACGGTTTGCGATATGGTGACTGCCCATACCGTGCCGTAAAAGTAGCGGCGCTCGATTCCTTCGTTCTTCGTCGATTTGCCGACGCGCGGCAGTTTGCCCAGTGCGCCGAGCACCAGGATCAAGATGGCGAGAGGGAAGTAGACGTACTGGTAGAGCTGCTTCATGGTCCATACGCCGGTGACTACGGCGATGACGAGGCCAATGAGGTTGAGGAGCGCGAAGTTGATTGCCGCGTTCCACGCGAACGTGTAGCAGACTTTGCGATAGAGGGGATTAGGGCGGTCTTCGTCGAAGCGCAGGATGTAGGGTGCGGGTTCGACGCCGGGTAGCTGGCCATAGAGGCCGGCGATTCCGGTGCCGAGGAGCACGAGGGCGAGCCATGCGCCGTTTGCCACGCTGAAGCCGTGCGCGAAGAGGCTGAAGACGAGGGGCCCGGGCGCCAGGAAAAAGACCCAGATCCAAATGGGCCAGTGCAGCACCCGGTAGTATCCCTTGTTGCGGGTGCGCATTTTTCGGGCGTCCGCATATTCAACCCTGCCGCTGTATCGCATATAGGGCGAGTTTTTCAGACTGGATGTGGGAGGGTCAATATCGTGCTCTCCCACTCATGCGCAAACAACGCGCATGAATGGGGCACCCGGCGACGCTCGGAAAATGCGAAAAAGCAGATTCTTCGCTTACCACCCCCGAACCTACCCCAAAGAGCTGTCGCTCTTCGGGGCCCCTAAAACGTTCGGGGCCCCGTTCGCTCAGAATGACACTGCCAACTTTTATCGTGAGCTCCAGGGATAGGATCAAGCATGGACTGACGGCTCCGATCTCAGCCAGCTGTCGCCTCCCACGATCTTCCGAAAAGAGCCCAGCTATGCTTTGGCGGCGCGGCGTTCGCGTCCGCTGAGGAGGTAGATGGCGGCGCGCAGTTCGAGGAGCGGGTCGGCGGAGGGCTCAATGCCGTCGACGCGCGGGATGGGATCGAAGATGATGTGCTTTTGCTGCGCGAGGCTGTCTTCGAGCCCGTTGGTGAGTTCGATGATGCCGAGCGAAACAATCTCACGGTCTTCCGGCCAGTGGATGGTGGCGTCGTCGGTGACATCGCCGGGTGCGGCGACCTGAACGAGGACCTTGAAGCGGATTGGTGCTTGCTTCACGCGGTGCTCGAGTTCTTCATAATGATAGTCGGCGCGAAGGCGCGCAACATCATCGTCACCGAGATAGTCGTTGCCAGCTTCGGGAACAATGCGATAGCGGCCGTATTCTGTTTCGCCATTGGCGTTGGTGAAGCGGAAGGCGGTTACGCCGAAGTAGGTTTCGCGGGCAAGGCTCGATGGAAAGGGCTTGGGCGTTTGCACGAAGCGGAGGGCCGCCGGGTGCGAACCGAGGAATTGCTCGATGGGCTTGGGGGAGGGGACCTCTGGGCCGCTTGCCCTGGCAGCTTTCAGAAATTCGAGGAACTTATAGGCATCGCGCGTGGGAAAGCCATCTGTGGAGTGGCTGACGATGTCGGTGTGGACATGGTCCGCCAGGTTGAATCGGATGGCGAAGCCGCGCGGATTGGCGTCGGGCGCATTGTCTGGGATGGAGGGCAGCCCGGTCGAGTTGGAGAACCGGACGGTGACTGGCGTGGAAGCTCGCGTGATGTGCGGCGCTTTGGTGAGCGCGGTTGCGCCTGCGGCGGGCTTGAATGTTCCGGTCAGCATCAGGCCTTTTGCGTGAGCGGGGCGAAAGCCGGGGTGCGGGCCAAAGAGGGTATGAAAGACAGTGAGCAAATCATTAGCGAGAGCAACGATGCGTTCGTCCTGGGGAAGTGGCATGGGGAAGGCTCCGTTCAAGCGATGATATTTGGAAGATTCTATCGATTGGTCAGTGTTACCACGTTAGTGAAGATAATCGACGCGGATCACAGGATTCGAAATTTGTCTGTGAAATTCCGGAAAGAGCCGGCTGTTTACATCAACCTGCGCCGCACGAGGTCGAGGGCCTGCTGGCTGGCCCACTCGCGGATGCGGTCGCGGCTGCCGCGGAAATTGCGCTCGAAGGAGTCGGTGGTCTGTGCATCGCTGACAGCGATGTAGACCCGGCCCACGGGCTTGGTTTCTGTGGCGCCGGTGGGGCCGGCAATTCCGGTGACGCCCAGGCCCAGCGTTGCTCCCGTGCGTTTGCGGATTCCGTCAGCGAGCGCAGAAGCCACCTCTGACGAAACCGCGCCATGTTGCTCGATCAGATTGGCGGGGACGTCGGCGAAGGCTGTCTTCAATTCGTTCGAGTAGACCACGACACCGCCCAGAAACGATCGCGAACTGCCCGGCACCGACGTAATGCGCTGCGCAACCATGCCGCCGGTGCAACTCTCGGCCACGGCGAGGGTGGCCTGACGCAGGCCGAGATAGTAGAGGACGATCTGCTCGAGCGATTCGCCTTCAGCGGAGTACATCCAGTCATCGAGCGCTTCTTCGAGCTTGGTGGCAAGCTCTTCGACGCGCTGCTCAGCGAGGTCTTTGTCCTTTTTTGTACAGAGCAGCGTAAGTTGGATATCGCCGGCATGGGCGAGGATCGTGGTTTCGACGTCGGTGTAGGTGGTGTAAATGGGCGCGAGGAGTTTGTCAGCCTGCGACTCCGGTATCATGGCGGCCTTGAGCGTGCGCTGAGCGAGATGACGCTCGGGCACAATCTCTCGCAGACGTGGCAAGCACTCGTCGTCGAACAGAGGCTTGCACTCGTGGGGTGGGCCGGGGACAAGGATGATGACCTTGCGGAAGCCGGAGTAGGTGGTTTCGAGCCACTGCCCGGGCGCGCTGCCGTTGGGATTCGTAAGGAACGATGCGCCTTCGATCAGGTCGGCTTGCTTCAGATTGTTTTCGGGCATGGTGATGCGCCACGTTGCGGCGCGCGCATGCAGAGCGGCTACCTGCGGTTCATCGCGTTTGAGTTTCAGAGAAAGGGCTTCTGCTACGGACTCGCGCGTCAGGTCGTCTTCGGTGGGCCCCAAGCCGCCCATTAGGATCACGATGTCGGTCCGAGCAAGCGCATTTCGGATTGCGCCGACTATGTCCTTTTTCCGGTCGCCGACAATCGTCTTGAATGCCACGGAAACGCCAATTTCATTGAGCCTTTCGGTCAGGTAGAGGGAGTTGGTGTCCTGGCGGTGCGGCGTAAGCATCTCGGAGCCAACCGCGATGATCTCGGATTTCATGAGGGCAGCTTTCAGCTCCTGGGCTCTAGTTTAGCGGAACATTAGTCGAAGGAATTTGCGGTGAGCGTGAAATGCATAGGAGAAATAAGGAAAGCCGAAAAGCAGATTCTTCGCTCACCACCCCCAAACTCCACCCCAAAAAGCACAAATCACTTTTTGGGGGTCCCGAGAACTACGTCTGGGACCCCGTTCACTCAGAATGACACCTCAATTACGAGGAGAATCTTAAACTCAGAATGCTAGAAGATGGCCATTCCTTCCACTTCCAAGTCCAGATCATAAACCGCGTCGTTATCGGCCAGCACTGTGGTTCCAAGCGGTGAGAACGCGACGCCGACGAGGTTGACTCCGGCAACGACGATAGCGGAATCGCCGTTCGCCGTCACGCGGACAAGGCCGCGACGGCCATGCAGGCTCGCGGTCACGTAGACATCCCCATTTGCCGCGAGCGCGAGTCCCTGCGGACGCCCCAGTCCGCGATACCAGACGCGCGCCTCACCGTGCGTGTCGATTGCCCAGATCGCATCGTTCGAAGAGAGCGTCGGGCCGGTTACAAAAAGTGTGCCTTCGGCATCCACGGCCAAGTGATACGCGGAGATGCTCGGCTCAATCGTGGCGTAGACGAATATTTTGCGTTGCGGGTCGATTTTGAAAATCGTGCCGCTACGATCGCCGACGAAGAGATTGCCGTGCGAATCAAATACTGCACCGGTGGCAACACCCATGCCCTCCGCGTAGAGAGTGGATTCGCCGGCGCCGTCAATGCGATAGACATTTCCCTCGGCGCGCGAAGTCACGAACAAGTCGCCTTCTGGACTGAAGGCCAAACCGGTCGCATTGAGTATCCCAGTAACAAACGGGGTTCCGCGTCCATCGGGGCTCACACGAACGACAGAAACCGGGGTTTGCTTGCCACGCTGTCCGGATATGGTGGCGTAAATCATGCCGGAACGGCTCACCGCGGGACTTGTAACCGGATGTAAACCGCCTGAAAGTTCGCGGGCAATACGCATGGGCGCGGCGTTGCTGACTCCGGCAGGCGTTCGCACCTCAATCAGCCCTGAACCGGCGTTCTCAGGAATGCGGAATGCGAGGCGTCCGGGACGGCTCATGAGTACATGGGCCGGATGCGTACCGAGGACAACCACAGGCGGGCCGTAGAGATTAGGGCCAAGATTGGCTCCGATGAGCTCTACCTCGCCGAGCGGCAGAGCTGTCGCTGGCTGGACTTCGTCGATGCGCGGTTCCGGTGTCATTTCTTCTCTTGCGGATTGGAAGTGTGTTCGCGGCATTTCCGTTCTTAGTGGATCCACAAACGCAGAAGCGACGCCACACCCAAAGCATACAGCCCCGCCGCCACGTCATCGAAGACGATGCCCCAACCTTCTGGTAACCGCTCCAACTGGCGCGCCGGAAAGGGCTTGGTGATGTCACATAAGCGAAACAGAATAAGTGCAATTATGCCGTGGCGGAAGTCCGTCGGGCTGCCGATCAGCGCGATCCACTGGCCGGCGACTTCGTCAATGACGACGAATCCAGGGTCGTGCCGCCCGCTCTCGCGGGCGGCAATGGAGGCTGCAGGAACACCGCAAGCAATCGACAAGGTAATCCCTATAAATACAACAAGCAAAAGGCCGTTGGGGGTCGGGTGGAAGAGCCATGCAACTGCGCCCCATAGCAGGAGTGCCGCTATCGATCCCCAGGTTCCCGGACCGGGGCGACCGAGGCCGGCGCCGAAGAACGTGGCGATTGTCCACGCCCACGCCGTTCTCTGCTGTTTTGCAGGCGCCTGGGGGACGGTCGCTGGGCTATTCGTCATCATCACTCATCATCCCTGCTCCGGCGTTGACGGCCGACTTCTCCAAGATCGTCGAGGACCTCGGGATCGAGCACCGGCGAACTGATCTTGTAGACGCCCGTCGCCCATTTGCCCAAGTCGATCTTGCGGCATCGATCGCTGCAGAAAGGGAAGTCCTCGTCCTTGGCGGTGACCAGCATGCCGCAGGTGGGACAGTGCAGGAGTTTTACGGATTTTTTCTTTGGAGGCATGGCTGCTTTGTTCGTTCAGCTGTCTTTGGATATCGTAACGCCGCGCCCGGATGCCTGCTCTCACGCGTGTGCGGATTTTCGAGCTCAGACTCGAGTCAGGAAAGCGGTCCCGAGGTAATCCGAGCGACGAGGTCGTAGTCGTGCGCTTCGGTGATCTCGGCGCGATAGAATTTGCCGGCTTCGAGTTCCTGAAGTTCTCCGAAGTCATTGATGTAGACTTTGCCGTCGATTTCGGGGGCGTGGAACTCGGTGCGGCCTTCCCAGAGCATGGAAGTCTCTTCGCTTTCGCCTTCGGCAAGAACTACGAGTTCGCGACCGACCCATTGTTGCTTGGCGCGCTTTGAAATCTTTTGCTGCAGCCGCATGAGCTTGCGCTTGCGGGATTCGATGGTGCGTTTCGGGAGCTTGGCATCGAGGGCGTGGGCTTTCGAGCCTTCCTCGTCGGAGTAGTTGAAGACGCCGAGCCAGTCGAATTTGGCATCGCTGATGAACTGCTCCAAGACTTCATAGTCGGCGGAGGACTCTCCGGGGAAACCGACGATGAAGGAGGTGCGCAGGGTGATTCCTGGCACGGCTGCACGGACTTTTTGGAGTGTCTTGAGGAAGATGTCGGCGCCTGCACCGCGCTTCATGCGCTTGAGGACATCGGGCGAGGCGTGTTGCAGAGGCACGTCGAGATATTTGCAGATGTTGTCGTGCATCGCGATGGTGTCGAGCAGCTTGCCGGTGATGCGGTTCGGGTAGGCATAGAGGAAGCGCAGCCAGCGCAGGCCATCGATTCCGGCAAGGGATTCGAGCAGGAGCGCCAGGCCGTCTTTGATGCCGAGATCTTCGCCGTAGCAGGTCGTGTCCTGGCCGATGAGGGTGATCTCCTGCACGCCCGCGGCGACCAACTGTCGCGCCTCTGCTACTACGGATTCAAAGCGGCGCGAGCGGAACTTACCGCGCAGGTTTGGGATGACGCAGAAAGTGCAGGGGTGATCGCAGCCTTCAGCGATTTTGATGTAGGCCGAGGTGCGGCCAGTAGATATGTAGCGCGGAGTGTATTCGTTGTAGAGATAGGTCGGCAGCATGTGCGCTGCGCCTTGCCAATCTTCGCGGCTGAAGCGGCCTTGCTGTTCGCGGAGATTGCCTTCTGGGCGAAATTTGGTTCTGTGGGTACCGGCGCCGGCTTCGCGTCCCTCACGCACCGCGGCGGTTCCGTTGCCGCTGAGGATATTGAAGGGCGATGGAACAGCGGAGTGCGATGGGGCAATTCCTGCTGCTTCGAGGATTGATTCAAGTTCGCCGGTGCCGACGACGGCATCGACCTCGGGAATATTCTTGATAATTTCGTCGCGGTATCGCTCAACGAGGCAACCGGCGACGATCAGCTTTTTGGCGGAGCCGGAGGTTTTAAAACGCGCCATTTCGAGGATGGTGTCGACCGACTCCTGCTTGGCGGTATCAATGAAGCTGCAGGTGTTGACGACGAGGATATCGGCCTCTTCGGGGCGGGAAGTCAGGCGTGCGCCACCGCGATCGAGCAACCCCATCATGACTTCGGAGTCGACCAGATTTTTGGGGCAGCCTAACGAAACAAAGCCCACGGTGGGAGCCGTGGGTTGGGAAGTTTTGCTCACAGTTCTATTGTACCGGGAATGTGATTGCGGCGAAGAGGCAGAGGATTTCGAAGATCGGCGAATTTCGAAGGCACAGGTATAAACCAGGGGGATCTTCAATGGCAACGGAGACCTTACCGGCTTGGAGCCTGGGGTGTCATTTTCTAGTGACCGGAGGCAGAATTTCTGTGGAGCGGTTCATGCCAGCGTCGGATAAAACTTTTAGTTTGTTATCGTTAAGTTAATGTATCATTTTGCCGTTATATGTGTGGCATAATGTAGATGGAGGTTGTATCGCATGAGCGCCGCACATGCCCAGATTGGTGAGTGGCTTGGAGTCCAGATCCCCGCGAACGATACGGACCTGCTCTCGATCGTTGAGAACCGATTTTCTCCGGAGATCATTAACCGTCTTTTGAAGTTGGGCCTTGGTCGAGGAGAACTCGACAAGGTCGTCATCGCCGCGCGCACTCTCCAGCACCGACGTTCGCGGCGAGAGAAGCTGAGCGTTGAAGAATCGGATCGCGTTCTCAGGCTTACGCGAGTATTGGCCGCCGCTGAGGCGACCTACGGCAGTCGCGCGCGAGCGCTGGAATGGCTTCGCATGCCGATTGCGCGCCTCAATGATCGCAGCCCGCTCTCGTTGCTAACGACCGAAACGGGCACTCGGATTGTGGAAGAGGCGCTTACGCAGATCGACGAAGGAATGTTCGTGTAAATGATTCTCTGGCGAGTGAGTCGTTTTCGCGACCTGGTGGGAATCGTTGGGCTCAGGGCGAGCGGTCGGTGGCATACTGCGGGGCGGCCCATCGTCTATCTGGCGGAGAGCCCCGCAGGGGCCGTGGTTGAGGTCTGCGTGCACACCGCTTCAAATAATGTCCCGCCTGCAATCATCATGCTGCAGATCGAAGGTCCAGATATATCCATTCCTACCGTTCAGAAGGAAGATCTCAGGGGAGACTGGATCCAAGACATTGATGTTACCCGAGCGATCGGGGACAAATGGCTCGCCGAAGGGTCGACGGTTTTGTTTCGCGTTCCGAGCGTTGTTGTTCCCAGCACATTCAATGTCCTTTTTAACCCGGTTCACGCCCAGGCGCGCGAGTTCGAAGTCACGCATGTATATGTTTATCCGTTTGATGTCCGTATCAAAAAGTGAGCAGATGCGGAGGGCACATCGATCCCTCTTCGCGAATATTGCGATACGATCCGACGGCGGGGCCGGAATCCCTCGCAAATGATAAAATCAATCAGTGCCGGGTCCTACGCGACGTAATCCCGCCAATCCCGCCAGGTCCGGAAGGAAGCAACGGTAACGGGCTAGTACGGGCGCAGTAGGTCACCCGGTACTTTTTGCGCCATGGGCGCTTCTATTCCTTTGGTCGAGGTGGCGCCCGGCCGACCGCGCGGGCAGACCAAAGATCAGCAGCAGTGATGAGTGCGAGCCGGTGTTGCCGGATCTCGCGCCGCAAGGAGAAATGCATTGAGCCTTTCCGTGCGTCCCATCGTGGGCAGGCGCGCCAAGATAAGCGCCCTCGGAACTTACGTCCCCCCAAAAGTTCTTACCAATAAAGACCTCGAAAAAATGGTGGACACCAACGATCAATGGATCGTGGAGCGCACCGGCATCAAGGAACGACATGTACTCGCGGCGGGCAAGGGCGTGAGCGACATTTGCGTTGAGGCTGCGAAGAAGTGCCTATCGGCGCGCGGCATCGAGCCCAGCGAAGTGGAAGTGATCATCGTTGGAACCGTTACGCCGGATATGATGTTTCCCTCGACCGCGTGCCTGGTGCAGGACAAGATCGGCGCCAAGGGTGCGTGGGGGTTCGACGTTTCGGCCGGGTGCTCGGGATTTGTATTCGCGCTTCAGGCTGGCGTCAAACTCGTTGAGAGCGGAGCGCACTCGAAAGTCCTCGTGTGTGGGGCTGACGCCAACACGCGCATGACGGACTACACCGATCGCGCAACGTGTGTTTTGTTTGGCGATGGCGGCGGGGCCGTGCTGATTGAGCCTGCGGAAGAGGGCGAAATCGGCATGATCGACTTTGTGCACGAGATCGACGGATCGGGCGGTGTTTCGCTGAATCTTCCGGCCGGTGGCAGTCTGAATCCTGCGACGCACGAAACGATCGATAAGAAGATGCACTTTATCCACCAGGATGGCCAGGCGGTCTACAAGTTTGCTGTGCGCAAGATGGTCGAAGCGACGACCAAGCTGCTCGAGCGCAATGGAGTGACCGGGGCGGACCTTGGCTGCTTTATTCCTCACCAGGCAAACAAACGCATCATCACCTCCACCGCCGACAGGATAGGTATGCCGGCTGATCGCGTGATTATCAATATTGAGAAGTACGGGAACACTTCTGCCGGCACGATTCCGCTGGCTATGGAGACTGCGATCGAGGAAGGGAAGCTGAAGAAAGGCGACCTCGTGCTGCTGGCTGCCGTTGGCGCTGGATTCACCGTCGGGACTGCGCTGCTGCGATGGGAGATCTGAGAGAGAAAGTTGTCAGTCTTTAGTTGTCGGTTGAGGACCATGACGTCTGGCTTTGTTCCGGGCGTTGCTATTTGGCGACAAGTTCGGGCGGTTTAAATTCGTAGGGGGGCAGCACGCCTGTTTCTGAGGCAATGCGGAAAAAACCGCGCATGCCTTCGACGCATTCCTCATCAAGAACGTAGTGAATATTTGTCGTAAGGTAAGCGCGGATCGTTTCTTCCGACAGCGGCATTTGCCGCGACCATTGAGCGACCAGCGCGTCGATGTTCTCAAGGCCGTGATCGCGGGAGCGGATAAAGTCCTGGCTGATTCGCTGATCCAATGGGCCGCCACCTGCAATGCCCCAGACGGCGGAGACGAAGGGTAGGCCGGTGAGCTTTCGCCATTCTTCGGCCAGGTCGTAGTAGACAAGCTCTTCCCCGGTGCGCTCGAAGCGATTTGCGCGCTCTTCCAGTGCCATCAGAGCCGGATCGCCGATGAGAATCGCGGCGTCGGCGCGGTCGAGCATGACATCGAGGTCGGCCGCCATTGGAACGTAAGGCACCTCGGGATTCCCCCACTTGTGGAACATGATGCGCGTGTATGCGAGCGTGGTGCGGCTTGCCGTGTCGGCGGCGATGCTTTGCAGGGCTGCGAGCGGCTGATTTGCACGCCGAACGAGCAAAAGTGAGCGGACGCGCTGTTTGGAGGCGATGGTGCAACCGGGCAGAATGCGCAGCCCGGGCGTTGTGGCAAGTGAAGCAATCGGCACGAGGCCGATGTCGGCGCTTCCGCTTGCCAGGTGGTCTGCGCATTCCGAAGGTAGCATCCATTGGACGTCATAGCGCTCGGCGAGTCCGGTGTCCAGGGGCGGATGTTCGAAGTCCCACATCAGCGGTGCGGGATTCAGAAAACGGATGGCGGCGACACGAAGCCGGCGGTGCGAAGTTGAATTCACTCTGTTCTTTAGACTATCAACCCGACCTTTGAGATTCTGCAGTTGGTGCGCGAGGTCACACACTTCGCCTTGACTTCCAAGTCCCATCAGCTTAATGTGAGCCTCAAATACTAAAGAAAACTCTTTAGGCTACTTTGAAAGAAAGTGCATGTGTACCTGCGCACGAAGCGCGTATGTAGATGTCGATATCGAACGAGACAACTAGAAATTCCTCCGCAAGCGAATCCGGAACGAAGATCGATGAAAGCCGACTAGCCATGCTGGCCCTGGCGTTGACCCCGAACCTCGGGCCGAAGCGCATTGTCGATGCGATCGCTCAACTGCACACGCCGGACCAGATCTTTGCCCTGACACTGACGGAGCTTGAGGGCCTGCGCCTTCCAGCGGATGCAGCGCAGTTCATATTCGATGGCAAAGCCCGGCGCGCTGCCGACGAGGAGTGGGGAAAGATTGTGCAGCAGGGCGGTTCGATAGTCACGCTGGCTTGCACGGAGTATCCCGAGCGATTGAAGGAGATCTACGATCCGCCTCCGGTGCTGTGGTTTCGCGGAGCGGTGAAACTGCTGACGCGACCATCGATCGCGGTCGTGGGCACGCGCCATCCTTCGCCCTATGGAACTGGCGTCGCCGAGATGCTGTCGCGCGATCTGGCGGCCCGGGGTCTGATTATTGTCAGCGGCATGGCACGCGGAATCGACGCCTGTGCGCACAAGGGCGCGCTTGCCGCGCGCACGCCGACAATTGCCGTGTGGGGAACGGGCATCGACGTGGTCTATCCCAAGGAAAACAAGAGGCTAGCGGACGAGATCATCGCGACGGGAGGGACGATTGTGAGCGAAGTGCCAATCGGCACCTTCCCCGCCCCGCAAAACTTTCCGCGCCGCAACCGGATAATCAGCGGACTAAGCATCGGCGTGCTTGTGGTGGAGGCCAGCGAAAATTCCGGCACACGCGTGACCGCACGCTGCGCGGCCGAACAGGATCGGGACCTTTATGCCGTGCCGGGAAACGTGACCTCCAAGAACTCGTGGACGCCTAACACGCTGATAAAACAGGGCGCGAAGCTTGTTGCGAGTTGGGAGGACGTGTGGGAGGATCTGCCTTCGCAGGTCCGGCTGCAATTGGAGCAGGAGGCTGGTGCTGAATCCAAACCGGAGATCACCGCATCTCTTCTGCCTGACCAGATGCTGCGGCCGGAGGAGGTAATCGTGCTTCAGGCATTGCGCGCCGACGATTCCCTGCAAATCGATGAGCTACTTGAAAAACTCGAGACGCAATTGACATCGTCCGAGGTGTTTACGGCCTTGTTTGAGCTGGAAATGAGTGGACGGATTCGCTGCCTGCCGGGAAAGAACTATGTTCGGACGCTTTAGGTGCGGAACATCTGGCGGTAGGAGCCGATCCTACAGAAAATTTTCGGTACAGCGCAATCTTCGATGAGCCACACATTTCAGAAACCTTGCGCGTTACTACGCGATCAATCCGGATTCGGGAACGGTGGATTTGGAGTGGAAACGAAGATGCCTTCCATGGTAGCTTGCAAATCTTGCAGCCCATATCAAGTGGGACGGCCAAGGTGAGGTAGTTGTCTTGCTCTGAAGATCTTCCTCCAAACGCAAAAGAAACCGAAAGACCTTTATCCGAGTCCAACAGGCCGGATGGAGTAGAGTAATACGGAATCAAGGATGGCAATGAGCAAATCACTCGTGATCGTCGAATCTCCCGCGAAGGCGAAGACGATCGAAAAATATCTCGGCAAGGGCTTCGAAGTGCTGGCGTCAATCGGGCACATCATGGACCTGCCAAAGAACGACATCGGGGTGGAGTTGCAGAACCGCACCTTCGTCCCGACTCTGATTGTGTCTCCAGGCAAGGAAAAGGTCGTAGCGCAGCTGAAGAGGGCGGCTGCCAGTGCGGACGAGATCTACCTGGCGCCTGACCCCGATCGCGAAGGCGAAGCGATTGCGTATCACCTGGCTCTGCAGCTGGGAACCTCGGCCAAAGAGAGGAAAAAGATTCGCCGCGTAACCTTTAACGAGATCACCAAGAAGGCGGTGCAGGAAGCTTTCAATCATGCCCGCGACGTCGATCAGAATCTTGTGGATGCGCAGCAGACGCGGCGCGTGCTCGATCGACTTGTGGGTTATCAGATATCTCCTTTGCTGTGGGATAAGGTGCGGCGCGGACTTTCCGCGGGGCGTGTGCAGACCGTGGCTGTCCGCCTGATTGTGGAGCGCGAGGCCGAGATCAATGCGTTTCAGCCCGTTGAATATTGGACATTGGATGCCCTTTTGCACGCTGAGCGCCAGGCTGACAAGAATTTCAAGGCGCGATTCGTCGGCATCGAGGGCGAACCGGCCCGCGTCGCAAACGGCAAGGACAAGGACGGAAAAGACCAGTTCCTCGCTAATGCTTTGCCCGATCAGAAATCGATGCAGGAAGTGCTTTCCGCTTTGGAAAAGGCGAAGTGGTCACTCGCATCGGTAGAAAGCCAAGAGCGGCAAAGAAGGCCATTGGCCCCTTTCATTACCAGCCAGTTGCAGAGGGATGCAGCCAGCAAGCTGGGCTTTAATGTTCGGCGAACCATGGGAGTTGCGCAACGTCTGTATGAAGGCATCGACATCGGCGCCGATGGAACCACCGGCCTGATCACTTACATGCGTACCGATTCTCCGCGCGTTTCGCCGGACGCGGTTCAAGGCGCACGCGAGTGGATCAAGAAGGCGTTGGGCCCGCAATATTTGCCCGCGTCCGCCAATGAATACAAGGGCAAGAAGGATGCGCAGGATGCACACGAAGCGATTCGTCCATCCGATGCATCGCGTACTCCTGAGTCGATCGCACGCTATCTGAGCGACGAGCAGTTGAAACTTTACAGGCTCATCTGGAGACGATTCATCGCATCGCAGATGGTGCCTGCCATTTTCGATGTAACGACCGCAAAGATCGCGGCAGTTTCCGAGAAGAACGGCAAGACGTATGACTTCAGGCTCAGCGGGTCCGTCGTTCGCTTTGATGGCTTCCTCAAGGTTTACGAGGTTGCAGAGGACAAGAAGGACGACGATGATGAGTCGGCCAACAAGCTTCCGAACCTGGACAACGTGAAGACTCTCGAACTGGACAAGCTTGAGGATGAGCAGCACTTCACGTCACCGCCGCCGCGTTACAACGAAGCTTCGCTCGTGAAGGTGTTGGAAGAAAAGGGCATTGGCCGTCCGTCGACCTATGCGTCGATCATCAACACTATCCAGGATCGCGAGTATGTGAAGAAGGTTCAGGCTAAGTTCGTGCCGACAGAGATTGGAACCGTTGTGACGAAGCTGCTGGTGGATAACTTTCCCTACATCTTCGACATGCAATATACGGCAAAGCTGGAGAGCGAACTGGATGCCGTGGAAGACGGCGAGGAGCGCTGGACCGACCTGTTGAACGGTTTTTATGATCATTTCGAAGAGGAGCTTGCCGTTGCGGGCGAGCATATGGAAGACATCAAGCGGATGGAAGAACCGACGAAGGAGGTCTGCGACAAGTGCGGAAGTCCGCTGGTTCTGAAGTGGGGCAAATTCGGCAGCTTCTTCTCCTGTTCAAACTTCAGCCGGAAGAAGCCGGTTACGGTTGCGATGGGTCCTTGGAAGAAAGGTCCGAAGGCGGTCACGAAGAAGATCACGACCGCACTTCATTTCCCGATGACGGTTCGCGCCACGGTTGAGGACACAAACGTGTTCTCAAAGGAAGTGGCGGACACGAAAGCGTTGGTTGCTGCGATCGGCGAGGCAGCAGAAGATTCGGCGACAAAAGGCAAGAAGATTTTTGTCGAGCAAGTGAGTTGTGACTTCACGAAGGAGAATATCGCTGCCAAGCCGGATTTGAGCGCGCCCGGTGCAGACGACGTTCCGGAAAAAGAGTTTTGCGACAACTGCGGCAAAGAGATGGTGCTGAAGAATGGCCAGTGGGGGCCGTTCATGAGCTGCCCGGACTATTCTGCAGATCCGCCGTGCAAGACGATCCGCAAGCTGAGCCAGAAGCAACAGCAAAAGCAGAACACGGCCCAACCGACGGGCGAAATGTGCCCGGTGTGCGGCAAGCCGCTGGTGCTGCGGCAGGGGGCGTACGGCGAGTTTGTCTCGTGCTCGGGATATCCGAAGTGCAAGTACGTGAAGCAGAACCTGATTGAGGGGATGAAGTGTCCGAAGTGCGGCGTGGGCGACATTGCCGAGCGCAAGGCACGGCGCGGCAACATCTTCTGGGGCTGTACTAATTATCCGAAATGTGACTTTACGTCGAACTACAAACCTGTCGCGCAAAAGTGCCCGGAGTGCGGCAATGCGTACCTGGTAGAGAAGACGCTCAAGAGCGGCATTTACCTCGAGTGCCCCAACAAGAAAAAGGGGGCCGAGGAAGAGGTCAAGTCGAAGAAGGGCAAGAAGACGGCCCGGCCCGAACCGGGAGCAGTGGTCGTTTGCCACTACGCGAAGCGGATCGGGGATGCGCCTCCGCCGCCTACGGTCGAGACGCATGGTCCGGTGATGGAGAAGCCGGATGCGAAGGAACTGCAGCCGGCGTGAGCGGGGATTACGTTCGGATGACGCTGACATCGAGACAAATGCTGAAGGTTATCGATCGAGCGCTAGGAGAAGTCTCGCGTCGCCTGTCTTCTGGCGAACTTGATCAATCAGGCCGCTATTACTCTGACTCAGAACTCAGGAATCAGACAGTGAATTCTTCTCTCCACCGCAAAGACTCGGTCCGAGCACGGGCTACTGCGCCCCGTCGTCGCAAAACAAAGTCCGCCTGAATCCTATACCATTGGCATTCGGAGAAATGTTAATGGAACGGATGCTTGCTACTCCTGCTGATGCTGAGATTATTCTCAAGCTGTACCAATTGCGCACTGAGGCGCTGATGCGCCAGGCGAGAGCCTGGATGACGGGAGAATTCTGGCCAAACACGCCGGAGGAGTTCTTTGCGGTGGCGCAGAATCCGGCCGATCCGCACAACGCTTTTTTCCGGCAGGTGGTGACGTACTGGGAGATGGCCGCGGCGATGGTGCTGCACGGGGCTGTGTCGGCCGAGCTGTTTGTCGACTGCAATGCCGAGGGCTTCTTCCTTCTGGCCAAGTTTTCGCACATTCTGGAACAGATTCGCGAAAAGATGCCGACGTTTCTCAACAAGACATCGGAACTGGTGAACCGGTTTACAGCGGCGTCAGCGCGGTACGAGGCGGTTCTGAAGAATGTGGAAGCGCGCCGCGAGCGGTTGCAGCCGAGTCACGAATGGCAGGTCAGGTAGTTCATCGGATCGAATCGTCTTCTCATTGGCCTTGTGCAAGGTGCGTCTGGTAGCACATGATCAGGGTCGGCAAAATCAAAATCCCCATGGAGGTTTCAAGTGAAACGTATCATCGCAATGCTGGTAGCTGTACTCGCGTTTGCCGCTGTTGCGGCAAGCGCTGCTGATTCCAAGACCATCAACGGCTGGATTTCCGACTCGATGTGCGGCGCCAAGCACGCGGGATCCGGTTCAGAGTGTGTTAAGAAGTGCATCGAGGGCGGGATGGCCCCGGTGTTTGTGGACGAAGGCAAGAAGCAGGTATGGACCATCGACAATCCCGATGCCGTGAAGAGCTTCTACGGCGACCATGTGACGGTGAAGGCGACAGCGGACAGCGACAAGAAGTCAGTACACATCGATTCGATCGAAGCCGCGAAGTAGGCGGCCGGTTCGGGTTTGTGGTTCCCAGGCAGCAGGGAGAGCAGGCAGCCGATGGCTCGGTCGGAAGTGCAACCGGACGGTTGCCTGTCACCCCCCCCGCTTTTGGACGAAAACGCTTGATTTTAAACAAGTTATGGGAACGGGTAAGGCGCTAAATATTTCTAGTCGCTGGAGTTAGCCGCAAAAATATCTCCGATATGGACTTAGGGACGGAGAACAAGGGAAACCAGGGGCCGGCGAGGAGCGCGGTGATCGGAAAGTATCGAGGATTTGCCGCATAGATTCAATTTAGTCCAGCTGGCGAAATAACCTGCAAAAACGCGATTTCTTTTTGCTGTTTGTTTTGAGCGGGTTAGGCGAGGGTGATGGATTCAGAGGCTTGACTTTAAGAAATCCGGATTGTTCCGGCAGTTTCTTCCAGCCCTATGGGCTCAAGGGAGGATTGCATGGGACCTAGTCCCAGGGTTTTACCCTGGGCTATTCTCGGACGGCCCTCTGGGACTGCGGTTACGGCTTCGCAGCAAACGCTGCTCGCGCCGAAACCGGAATCCCGCGCACTCGTCACAGAATCTAATCTCTGTTACTGTTCTAACGGTTAGCGTTCGCCGGAGCGGTAGAGCGATGTGGCGAATGCCGGTGTGAAAGATTATGGCGAAAGCAGTCTGGAACGGCAAAGTGATTGCCGAGAGCGAAACTACCGAGACCGTCGAGGGAAACGTCTATTTCCCGGAAAACAGCTTGAAGCGGGAGTACTTCCGGCCGAGCAGCACCACCTCAACCTGTCCGTGGAAGGGGCAGGCGCGTTATTTGAGCCTGCTTATCGATGGGCAGGATAATCCCGACGCGGCCTGGTACTATCCCGACCCGAAGCCTGCGGCCCGCAAGATCAAAGGATACGTGGCTTTCTGGCGTGGAGTTGAAGTAGAAAAGTAAGTTTCGGCTGTCGATCCTGTTCGATCCCGGGAGCCTAAATGCACGTCCGTCGCATATTTCTCGCGCCCATTCTGGCGCTTGCGCTGGCAGCCTGTGCGCACACGCCGATCACGCCTTCAGCTGTTACCGCGCCTACCTTGCAGGGAGACGCGGCGCACCCCGCCCAGACCAAGGGGTGGGTGGATACGAAGCTGTATTTCGGCCTGGGACCGATGGCGCATCCGGAACAGGGAGTGAGCGAAGCGGACTGGCGCGGATTCCTCGACCGGGAGGTGACGCCACGGTTTCCGGACGGGCTAAGCGTGGTGGATGTATTCGGGCAGTGGCAGGGGAAGAACCAGACCACACCGGAGCCGCTGCGATCGAAGATGCTGATTGTTGATTACCCGGATACGGCGGAGAATCGCGCGAAGATTGAAGCGATCCGTTCGGCGTGGAAGCAGAAGACGGGCGACCAGTCGGTGATGCGGGTGACGGAACCGGCGGATGTGTCGTTCTAGCTGCGCGAACAACCGGGAAATTCCGATCCGGGTTTTTCCTGCACTGGTTCTTAGAATTCGGCGATGGCTTGGCATCACCAAATCGGCCCTACGGAAATTGGGTTATTCCGGGTGGGCGGTTTTACGGCCGTGCGCCGGGATAAACCGACGTGTTGCAGGGGTGCAAGTCCCTGCAGGAAAGGAAATAGCGAATCCATCCTGACCTCTAGTCTTGCGTGGCACATCGTGAGATGTGTGGCGAAGCGTAGATCGAGGCATCGGTGGGCCGGGTGATTGAGCTTCGAAAAACCGCGGATCAGGATGCCGACTCCCTGGTGAGTAGGAGGAAGGCAATACGGCGGCTGCGTTATACGCGAGC
>NZ_JBAUUO010000022.1:0-5497 GCF_049582745.1 Occallatibacter sp. | reverse complement strand
AACCCAAAAATCGTAACTTCTCAGTCATGACCGGTTCCCTCCGCTTGTGGCTCTGGACTAAAGTTCTTAACAAACTCAGCCTAACCCACGACTAGCGCATCGAGCCGGTCACACCATAATGACTACTCCGATTTTCGACCCTGTATTCTCACCCGTCTCGGCCTCTCGTTTGCGCCGATCGTTGGGTCATGGATGCCTCTTTCTTAATGGCAGGCTTCTGGAGCTTTTCCAGGTTTGATCTGGTCTTTCCAACCCTGATGCGCCGGCGAAGCCAGATTGAGTGGCCGCATCCTCACATGACCACGATCAGCACAATACAGTTCCACCCTGCTTTGGAGTATCCTTGCATCGCACGCGCGAACGGACTTCCCCGCGCCATCATTCGTTTCTGAATCCAAGGAGGGCCTCCATGAAATTTCTCGTCCTCTGGCACTTCGATCTTTCACGGCTCAATCCCGACGTCACCCGCGCCATCTTGAAGATGCCTGACTATGCGAAGAAGCTCGGCAACAAGCTAGAGTGCCGCTATCACGTCATCGGCAGCCACGGCGGAGCATGGATCTACAAGGTCGAATCCAACGAAGAACTGGACCGCCTTCTTGCCATGTCACCGGTCTACAACTACGCGATCTATCAGGTCCTGGCGCTCGCAGAGATGACCGACCCCGAGACCGTCACCGGCAAACCGTAGATCAGTTCCGATCGGATTTGAGCGACCCCATCTACAATCAGTGTGGGGAATCCCTCCATGATTCGCATGCTGCGGTGGCTCTCGATCAGTGTGGTTGCGCTTTTGCCGTCGATGCTTGTGGCAGATCCGTCCCGGGTCTCATTTTCCACTGCGCCGACGCAGATGGAGCGGTTCGACTACGTGGAGATCATAGCGTCGGTTCGAACGCCCGACGCCCGCAATCCATTCACCGACGCATCGCTCACCGGCACGCTGGAAACCACCGACAGTAGCCGCCATTGGAGCGTGGAAGGATTTGCCGACAGCGATGACGGCAGCGTCTTTCGCATCCGCTTCATGCCGATTGCGGTTGGCGACTACAATTACACCGTCACGTATCGCCAGGGAGATTTCCAGCAAACGGCCACTGGCACGTTTCACGCAGTCGAAGCGCACCGCCGGGGAATCCTTTCCGTCGATCCCGCCTATCCCTGGCATTTCATCTGGACCGGAACCGGCGAGCATTTCTTCTTCAATGGCACCACCGCATATTTCCTCATGGGCTGGAAAGAAGAGCACACCATCAACTTCAGCATCGAGCGTCTGCATCGCCTCAAGGTGAATCGGATGCGCGTGGCAATCGCTGGCCGCGAAGGCACATTCTTCGGCGAACCGGTCATGAACGGTCCATCCTGGTCTGTTTTTCTCACCCCTTGGCATGCGCAGAACACCGACGACTATACCCATCCTGGCTTCGACTACTCCCGCTTCAACGTCTCCTATTGGCAGCGGTTCGACCGGATGCTGAAGTTTGCCCGCGAGCGGGACATGAATATCTCCCTCGTCTTGGATATGAACGACAGCCACGTGCATCCAGATCCCGGGAGCGCGGATGAGCACAGATTCATTCGTTACGCGGTGGCGAGATTCGGCGCGTTCTCAAACATCACCTGGGACCTTGGTGACGACCTCGACTCGTTCCGCGACGAGAAGTGGACTCACGAAACGGGAATGCTGCTTCAGGGCTGGGACCCCTACCGTCACCTTGAGACCAGCCATCCGGTCCACATCGAACACCAGGACCGCGCATCAAGCTGGTTCGGATTTACGTCTTATCAGGAATGGTCGCGCGATCAGCATCGCCTCATGTTGGAATCGCGGAAGCTCCAGGAAAAAACAGCACGCATCATTCCGCAGACCAACGAAGAGTACGGCTATGAGGATCACTACCCGTTGTGGGCTCTGCCGGGATCGGATTCGAGCGATGTGCTTCGTCGAACCGCATGGGACATCGCAATGGCGGGCGCCTACCAGACCGCAGGCGAAACCGCGCGTCGCGGTACGAACATCTGGCCCGACACAGGCGGCGGCTGGATGAATGCCCGGGGCGACGACACCATGACCATGTTTCTCGGCTACGGACACATGGTGGATTTCTTCGCCAGCTTCGAGTGGTGGAAGACAAATCCCCACGACGAACTAGTGGACAACGGCAACTACTGCCTGGCGGATCCGGGCGAGACTTACGCCGTGTATTTACCCCACGCAGGCCATGTGACGATTCAACTGCTGCCGGGCCGTTACCGCGCATATTGGTTCAGTGCCACGACCGGAGAAAAGATCGACCTGCCGGACGCATCAGACCCAAGCTGGACTTCCCCCGACGCGCCAGACCATAACGACTGGGCCCTGCTCCTGCAGTCGAAATAAGATGAAGCTGAAAAGGTGACATCTGCCCTCCGCGATGTCGCAAGTAGTTGGTCATCAGCTCGGAGTTACGCCTCTGTCTACGCTTCGAGGGACACCTCGCGATGTCACCCGCAAGACTCGAGGTCAGGATGGATTCGCTACTTCCTTTCCTGCAGGGACTTGCACCCCTACAACATGCCGGTTTTATCCCGGCGCTCGAAGAGTCGGCGGTGATCCTCCCGGAATCACGAATCGGGCCGGATGTGCGCTTCGAGTCAAGCTGCCCGACGTCTGGGTGATAATTCAATCCAGATGAGTTGCTCAAAGGTGGTAGAAGATGCAATCGAGTGTGAACGTGGCCTTCGCAGGATACCCGTTTCGCGAAGAAACCATCCCCTGTATAACCGGCATTCGAGATCCGCTCTCTCTTAATTCGCAATCACATGGCCAGGATTGAATTCATGGTCAGACAGGTCCTCATATCGTCGGGTTCGACCTGGTTGTGCCTTCTTCTGACTGTGGCATCCTGTGTGCGTGCGCAGTATGGTCCCGAGTATCCGCCGCTGCCGTCCGGCTCGGGCCCGCAGCGAAAGGTGCTTGACCGCTATCCCCAGAATCCCAGCCTGCCACCCGCGTTCACGATTTCTGTCGGCCCGCTTGGCTTTTCCATTCCTGGCGAAAATTACCTCCTGCGCCGCCAGAGTCTGGTTAGCCTGGATTTTCTCGACGAAGACCGGATTCTCTTCACCTTTCGTGTGTCAGGGCTCATCGAGCGCGGTGCCGACGATAAAACAGAAGGCGAGAAGCAACAGATTCGATCTCTGGTTGTGGCGCTTCCGAGTTGCAAGATTGAGTCCCAGGCCGTGTGGATCGTGCCCGACCGATCACGCTATCTCTGGATGCTCGACGATGGACATTTTCTGCTGCGTGTGCCTGATGGTCTTGATCAGGGTGACACCGAGCTGAAGATGACGCCCTACCTGCGTCTCCCGGGCCGGCTGCTCTGGATCCAGATGGATCCCAAGCAGCAGTTCATGATTACGAACTCTCTTGAATCTGCAACTGCCTTGCAGAAGCCAGACGAGACTGGCCTTCCTGCCCGGACCCCGCCCACTGCGACCGCGGACGGGCAGAAGCGCGAGCAGAGCGTGCTTGTGTCGCGCACGATCAAGCGGGCATCGGGCGAGGTGATGCGTGTCACCCGATTCCCGTACACTTCTCAGACCTCCGATTGGCCCATGAATTCCGACGGCTATCTTGAGAGGTCGCAAGACAACGGTATTCAGTGGCTCCTGAAGTTGAACTACTACGCCGGTGGGGACCGAGTGGTGGCCCACGTAGAGTCGACTTGCCCGCCGCAGTACAACTGGGCTTCCGAGTCAGAATTGCTGGTGACCACGTGCGATCCAAACGGCGGGTGGAAGCTCGCGGCGATGTCGACCCGCGGCGATACGCTTTGGGAGGCAAAGGACGCGACGAATACGATGTGGCCATTGCTGGTAATGGATCCCGGCGGTTCGCGCATAGGGCGAGAGACGCTGCTCCTAAAGCGATCAGCCGAACGCTATAAGCACCTGCTGGGCGCGAGCGATATCCAAGGTCAAATGGTGAGAGTGTTCGATGCGGCCAACAATAAGATGGTGCTGGAGGCGCCGCTCACCCCAATTCTCGATGGTGGCGGCAATGTAGCAATCTCGCCGTCAGGAGGGCGCGTTGCCATCCTTAACGCAGGCGCCATCCAGGTCTTTCAACTGCCCGCACCGTCCCCACCGGGCCGCCCCTAACTGGGCACCCTCGACGCTTGCATTATTGGCCTCCAATGGCCCGCCTGACCCTCCACCGGGTTCGGTGCTCCCAGACTTCCTCGAACAAAACCCACGTCATCGGAATCGATGTGGAGCAGGGCGGCTCTGTTATGGCAGCCATTTCGAAATCAGTTTCATAGACAGCGCGAACCCTGATTGACTTATTCTTGAACGCTTCGGGAAGACTAAGAATCTCGCAATAGGCGACCGTCTGAGCGTTTGTTAGGTCGGCACTGTCGGGCTTTACAGCGGAATTGGCAACGGCCTGATGAACACGGAAGCAGCGAGAGAAGCCAAGCGATTACGGGGCGTTTCACGAATTGACTATCCTCGCCTTGCACATCAAGAACGCGCCGAGTTGCCATTGTGGGCGGTGATTCGACCGGAACTCCAAGAATTGGACCCGCTCCCTGGATCGCCGTTTCACATTCGCTTTTGAGAAAGTGCGGGACAAAAGTCAGACAGACTCAGTCAACGCCGGTAGATTCGCCGGTAGATTACTCCCACAAATTAACGCGAGAATTCGCAAGGAGCAAATTCGAAGCCGAGCGCTTCGCCTGCACGGGTGAGGACCTGAACCCGCTCTGGGCTTCGCCATGGCGCGGATTCGAGAACCTTTCGAAGCAGCCCAAGATCGCACAAGTTCAAGCCAGCGATGAAAATGAGGCATTCTGGGTGCTTCCCTCGCGCCCATCGGCTCACTTCCACGAATTCACCTGAGCTCGCGAATTCCCGCGTGCGATCGTTGATGAATTTGATCGCCGGATAAGTCTCCGTCTCCTTCAGTTGTTCGTCAACCGAAGTCGTTACAATGACAGCTGTCACCGCACTCATCAGGACTCCTTACCTCACCGCACCCAACATACGCGCGCCAGGTTCGCGGGCAGGCCCCTTCCCCGGCGGCCAGTCAGATGATTTTATGCCGCTGCCCCAAACCGTGCCCGCCGAGCGGCGCTTGGCCTGCATCGAGATTGCAGTGCAGTGCTTTTTCAACGCCGATAGGACAGACTTACGGGAACTTGTCCCCACATTTCTATTGACTCGAATGTTCTTGTCCAACGGTATCGATTCCGGGGATAGACCCTCAGAAGCATCAGCCGCCATGGACTCTTCATCGAGTAGCACGAACGCGAGGGTGAATCTGGCGAATTCCCGAGTCCTGGTCGTGTGGTGGGCTATCCTTCCCTATGCAGAATCTTCGCCTTAGAAACCGGCCCCCGGACCGCTCAAAACGAGTAAGGTTCTGGTTGCCGGTCAGAACTGGCGTTATGAACCCATCTGGTGCAGATCCCGATGTTCAGGTTCCCCCCGCGATTCCATCGCGGGCACGGCT
>NZ_JBAUUO010000021.1:0-29931 GCF_049582745.1 Occallatibacter sp. | reverse complement strand
CGTGCAGCATGCGCTGGTGAAGTGGGGTCATAGGAACCTCCTCCCTATGACCTCTCACCCTAACCCGGCGTGCCTCGCTGAACTAGCCACAACTCTCAGTCCGTCGCGTCAGCGACTTCGTTCAAACGGGCTTTCCGGACAAATGATCGCCGGAACGGAGCCGCATCGCTTTCTCACGAGCGATAAATCGCCGAGTCACTCATCGAGCCGGTTCGGACAACCGTGGCCGTTCCAAAACCGGGCCTTATTCGGGAAGTTCATTGTGCGACGCGCGTTTCCAAAGCAGGCTATGGAAATGACAGAGTGACGAGCTGAGAACGGCCTCTGTCTGCAGAGCCATCTCTGAGCCGAAGAGTACTATTCACTTAGATTGATATGGAAAACTGGTGGAAAACATTCTTTGACGCTGACTACATTCGCATCTGGGGTTGGGCTGACAAACCGGCAGAGACGGCTCAACAGGCAGAAGGAATCTGGAAGCTCCTCGCACTCCATGAAGGATGTCGCATTCTTGACGCACCTTGCGGTTACGGCCGACTCTCGCTGCCAATCGCCAGGCGGGGCGCTATCGTATGCGGCGTGGATCAATCTGAAGAGCTATTGGCTCAAGCTGAGAAAAATAGAGGTGACCTTCCTCTGGACCGCCTCTGCTACGTTAGGCACGATTTGCGTCAAACTCTGCCCAATGGCCGTTTTGATGCAGCGTTCAATGTCTTTTCTTCCATTGGGTACGGCAGCGAAACAGACGATCTAGCCATATTCAAGACTCTCTATCTCGCAGTTCGGCCGGGAGGCCGAGTACTCATCGATACCATGCACCGCGACGCTGGTGTTGCGCGATTTTCCCGTGATTTAAAGCCTGCACATCGGCTTGCAGACGAAACGCTAGTTGTGGAAGAGCCAACTTTCGATCCAATCTCTGGCCGTGTGCAAACCACTTGGTATTGGTTTGGTCCCAACGGGCAAGGTCAAAAGTCCGCGTCACTACGTTTATATACAATCACCGAACTTATCCATCTCTTGCAGTCTTCAGGATTAAAGTTCATCTCAGCTCATCATGGATGTTCTGAAGAACCATTTAAAGCTGAAGGACCAGAAATGGGCGGCCGGGTCGGAATCCTTACGGAACGCGTTTGACGGATTCGCATCGATGATCAGGCCAAACCTGGGAACATCACGGCAGAATTGGATCGGAACCGGGCAGTTTTTCTTGTCGCTACTTGTCGCGAGTCAAGAGCGATTAATGCAGGCTGGCGAACTCGATTCGAGCTTGCTTCAGGATGGGGATGTCGGGGTCTGCGCTTTTCCAGAGAGTTAGGAAGTGCTGGTACGCGGCTTTCGCCTTGAGCGTGTCGCCGGCGAGGACCTGGGCGCGCGCTAATTGCAGGTGGGCCAGGGCACCGATCGGATCGTTCACCACGACACCCGGATGATCGATGATGTTCTGAAATTCGGCGGCGGCTTCGATACCTTGACGAGCGGCGAGAAATGCTTCGCCTCGCGCATAGACGGGATACAGTGCGCCGAAGAAACCGTAGTCGGCGCTCTGCGGAGTTCCGAGCTCATGCGGAGTGGCGATCTGCAAGAAGTCTATCGCCTTCGCGGGGCCATCGTGGTGCAGCGCGAGAAGTGCCCGCAGTGTCGGCATGTAGCTGAACTTCACCGACGTATCTTCGGGATACTGCTTCTCTAGCTGGTCAGCGATCACTTTCGATTGAGGGGCATCACCAGCGAGAACGAGCGCGAAGGCTGCACCGTACTCAACTTCCTTATCCCTGCCATGCTTCAGCGCATCGCGCGCTGTTTTGCCGGCTTCGGCAGCATTGCCGAAGAGGGCTTCTCTGACCGCTTCGCCGGCCTCAAACAAAGCGGCTCGCTCCGTCTGGCCTGACTGCCCTGCGATGACAGCGGCATTGGTTGAACGACGCCGGGCTTGTTGCAGATGCCCGATGTAGGCGAGGCTGAAGGCAGACTGATTGAGCAAGAGGTCTTCGACTCCCGAAAGGCCTTGGCTTAAAGATAGTTCGCGATCCATCGCTGCCTGATCATTCTTGAGAAATGCTATTTCGAATCGGTCGACAGAGAAGTCGGGCATGTCCAGCTTGCGATCTTTCGCCCGACGGAGTGTGTTCTCGGCCTCAGCGAGACGGTCCCGCTCGATGTAGCTCAGGGCGGTGATGTTATAGCCGATGGCGAAGTCCGGATCGAGCTCGATCGTTTTAAGGCCGTGTTCGCCTGACTTGTCGTATCTGCCGATCACGGGATAGATACCTCCGGAGAGAAAACCGTGCGGCTCCATGGCCTCGGGGTATGTCTGTGCCCAGGCTTCGCAGACCTGTTGCGCAAGCTCCAGGTTTCCTGTCACCTGCTCATAGTAAGAAACGGAGATAAAGAATTTTTCTGGTTCGCTGACGCTGCCCTGCAACTCATAGGCTCGCTGAATGCTCTTCAAAGCAAGTTCGGATTCTCCTACGCTGGTGTAAACAATCCCAAGGTGCGCATAGGCCATCGCAAACCCGGGATCAATCTCGATGGCATGTTTGAAGAAAGGCAATGCGGCCGCAGAGCCGCTTGAGGAGAGAACTCTGAAGCCATCGGTGTAAGCCTTGAGTGCATCGAGAGAACCAGTTGTGGCCTGGGCAAGCGGAGTTGAGTACCTGTTGATCGTCGACTGCGTTTCTCCCATGCGGGTGCGGAGATTGACGGCGATTTGACCGAGAGCGCTGAGGACTCCCTCCTTTCCTGTTGCTTCGGATTGCTCTTCGGCCAGAATCTCGCCCGAGCGACAATCCCTGGCGCGCAGCCCCAGCACGTATCTGCTTCCGAGGCGGGTGACGGAGCCGTCGACGACGGCCGCGCCTCCGGTTCGTGCACAGATTTGGAGAGCGGTCTCCGGCGTGAGTGGCGCGTCTTCCGCCTGACCCATGAGGTGCAGAGCCTGCTGCATGCGCTCATCGGAGATCAGGCTCAGGACTGGCGATTGTTCCAGTTGTACGCGGAGGCCCTGGCGAAGCGTGCCATCGAAGACCGGATCGCCGGTGCGATTTAAGAAGTCAGCGAGCACGATCTTGTCTCTGCCGGCCAAGTTGCGAGGATGCAAAGGGGGCCTTCGAAGATAGACATAGCTCGCTGCGAGGCAGCAGATCACTATGGCGGCTCCGGCAACGGCCTTCCAATGTCTTGCTATTGCTGGGGCCGGCCTTGGCGGGGTCGCGGTTGACTCGAGGCTCAAGGCCTCTATGGGTTCGGCTACCTGGGGAATAGTGCTTATCGCCAGCAGGGGCTCTACAGGCACCATGAGGCGGTATCCCCGGCGCTTGACCGTTTCGATGTAGCGCGGCTCGTCGGCCGAATCTGCAAGGGCGATGCGCAGCTTTTTGATCGCGGCGTTGATGGCATTTTCAAACTCGACGATCGTGTCATCGGGCCAGAGGCGGCGACGAATGTCTTCGCGCGTGACAAGCTCGCCCGGGGAGGTGGTCAACAGGCACAGGATCTGGAAAGGCTGCTCCTGCAGCGGGACCTTTTGGCCGAGGTTGCGGAGTTCGGCGGAGCGGGTATTCAACTCGTAGGGACCAAAACGGAGGGTCATTCCTCGAATCTCGCTCACTGTGAAGCGCGTTCCGGCAGCGTGTAGAGGCCGAAAAGGCTGCCGTTACAGATTCCAAACGCAAGAGATGCGCGGTTGCGAGACGAAATCACGTTGAAGTCACCCACAAGTCACGTCCTGCACATGGTGCTTCTGAAGCCTGCGCCAAAGAATATCACCAGAATCTCGGCAATGGAGCCCAAATGAACTTTCAACTATCAAGCAGGATCGGCGGCGCAGCCATTTCGGCGGTGCTCGTGATGTCGGCCAATATGGTCGCACAGCAACCAGAACAGTCTAAAGCAGTACACGTTCCTCGATATACGCTTCGTGATCTTGGTACTTTACCGGGCGGTTCGTTCAGCCAGGCGGGTGCTCTCGCGAAATGGGGCCTGGTCGGCGGCGTCTCCACCGTTGCAGATGGAAGCCAGCACGCGGTGCTATGGTTCCGGGGATCCAAACTGGACATCGGCGTACCCGGGCTGGGAGGGCCCAATAACGGCGTGTTCGGCATCAACGACGGGGCGCAGGCGGCGGGCCAAGCGGAGACGAAAGCCTCAGATCCGAACAATGAGAACTTCTGCTCCTATGGCACGGGGCTGAAGTGCAAGCCATTTCTCTGGCAATTTGGCGCCATGACACAGCTTCCGCTGCTAGGCGGCAACAATGGCACGGCGGGCAATAACGTCAACAATTGGGGAGACATTCCTGGCATCTCCGAGATTGGGGAGCGTGACCCCGACTGCGCCGCTGGTGTTGCCATCAACGGCAGCGGACCGCAGGTTCTGGATTACGAGGCAGTGGTATGGGACGGAAGGCAAAGAAAGGCCCACGAACTCAAGCCGCTCGCAGGCGACACAGTTGGTGAGGCTTTCTGGATCAACGACAACAGCGTAGCGGTCGGTACGACTGGCCATTGCTCCGATACCCAGCTTCCTCCCTTTGCAAGCGGCGCTCATGCCGTGCTGTGGGATAAGAACGGCACGCCACATGATCTCGGCGGCTTTGGTGGAAAGGCCAACCCCGCAATACTTGGGATTGGAAACATCGCCTTCGCCGTCAACAATCTGAACCATGTGGTCGGGACTGCGGTTCGCCCTGGCAACATGAACGATGAAGCTTTCATCTGGACAAGGGAGACCGGCATGGTGGATCTGGGCCGACTCGAGGGCGACACGAACAGCGCCGGACTGGGAATTAACAGCAAAGATGAAGTGGTCGGGGGTTCGGTCAACGGTGATCTGCTCACTGGCGACTCGAATCCCTTCCTTTGGAAGAAAGGCGTACTGACACCCCTCAGCGCACTTCTTTCCCCTGACACGGAGCTTATTCCCCTGCTTGCCAACGGCATCAACGATTCCGGCCAGATTACAGGCTTCGGTTTCGATCTCGTCACCCAGGAGATTCACGGTTTTCTCGCCACACCATGCAGTCACACGAGTACTGACCAGTGGTGTGAAGAGGATGGCGACGGGTCTTATCTGCAACCAGACAACAAGAGCGATGGCACGAAGCCTCAGTTGCCGGAGTCTGCTCGGAAGCTGCTTCAAGACCGGTTGGGCCGCGTCAATCACTAGGCTCAACTTAATCGAGTGACCACACCGATCGCATCATGGGGTAGATAGCGGGTTAGGTCGATTTGAGCACCGACCTAGCCTGCTTTGCAGGGCAACTTCGTTTTCAAAGTGATGCAATCGGGTATAGAAGTCCCTTTCTCGACCAACGGCAATCTTATTGGACTGATGATGACGACCGTTGCCGCGGAGAGGAACTCTCGATTTATGTAAAATCGCCAAATCACGTTTCCAGCCGCCGCAGTTCTGGAAACGTGGTTTTGCCTGTTGGATTCCCCTGAGGGAAATCCCCGCATACTGACCGATCGCGAGTAAATCTGCCAGCCGGCCCCTGTCACTGCGGCAATACAGTGAATTTGGCAACCTGCAGTAGAGGTGGATTTAGTGAGTTTCAGGCTGCTGGATCGATCAAGTTGTTAGCAGATGCACGTTCCTCAGGAAGTATTCGAACGCGGCGACGTTTGGTAAGGAAAGCAAGGCCCCATTGCAGGCTCACAAACAGCCGATTCGCAAATCCGATAAGAAAGTAGATGTGCACACCTGCCCAGACCAGCCATGCCAGGAAGCCCGCAAACTGAGCGAACCGCAAATCCGCCACGGCATACGCTCTCCCCACGATGGCGAGCTCACCCTTATCCCAGTACCAGAAAGGTTTGGGTTGTGCATGCCCCGCGACACGGCGCCGAATGACGTCTGCCACGTATCTGCCTTCCTGAATTGCGGGTTGAGCTACTCCTGGCATCAGCATCGGCGTCCGCGATGAAATGCCAAACATGTTTCGAACCGGAGCAACCAGATGAGCGGTGTCACCGATGGCAAAGACCTCCGGATGATCGCGGAGCGACATGTCCGGTTCCACCATGATCTTGCCGGAATTGTCGGTTTCTGCGCGTAGCCATCGTCCCGCCGGAGACGCAATGACACCAGCTCCCCACAGTACAGTGCCGGCCAAAACTTTCTGTCCGTCAACGACAACTCCATCTGGATCCACACTTGTGACACGAGTGCTGGTAAGAACCGCAACTCCCAGGCTCTCCAGGTGTCGTTGCGCCTTGGTGGAGAGAGCCTCCGAATAAGTGGGCAAAATGCGAGGCCCACCCTCATACAGCAGGATGCGAGCGGATGCCGGGTCTATATGGCGAAAGTCATGGATCAACTCGATGCGCGACATCTCCGCGAGCGTGCTGGCCATCTCCACGCCTACGGTCCCGCCACCAACGAGCACGAACGTAAGTTGACGACGAATTTCCTCGCCCCCCGCACGTTCCATCGAAGCCATTTCCTCAGCTCGCTCGAACGCACGCAATATTTTGCCGCGAATGATGTCGGCATCATCGAGCGATTCGAGGCCCGCAGCAAAGTTTCGCCATTCGTCGTGCCCGAAATAGTTGTACTGGATGCCGGTCGCTAGGATGAGATAGTCGTACGGTACGTCACCTCGTCTCAGATGCACGGCGCGTTCGTCTGAGTTGATGTCCGTCACTTCATCGAAGAGTATATGAACGTTCTTCTGACGACTAAAGATGGAACGCAATGGGCTGGAAATTTCGTCTCCGGAGAGCAGTCCCGTCGCAACCTGGTAAAGCATCGGGCGAAAGAGATGATAATTCCGTCGATCGATCAGCGTTACGTTCACCTGAGCGCTACGCAAAGCGCGGGCGGCGGAGAGCCCTCCAAAGCCGCCACCGACAATAACCACCCTGGGTAACATCAGCACGCACCTACCAATTCAGTATGGTTTTCACGAGCAAGGGGAAATAATCTCGGGTACCGGCTCACCAGTGGCGGGGCGATATCAGCCAGCTCTCTTACGACTCTCCTGTTTCCCCGCCGCCACTGAGGCCGCAGGTTGAGGAGACGCACTCCCAATCTGTGATGCAGACTGAGTCAGCCAGGTTTCGAAACGAGTCTCGCTGAGTCGTGCGTCATTGTCGGGAACCAGCGCCCTCTCACCCACCTCGATGCCGTAGTACCGCCCATGCGGGTCGGAGATCACCTCGCGCGCATCCGGATGCGCGGCCAGGAACCGCCGGGCGAGTTCATCTAGGCGAAACTGTTCTGGCCCTCCGATTTCAATCGTGCCATTTACTGGCGGGTTCGTTGCGATTCTGGCCACAGCACTCGCTACATCATCGGCCGCCATCGGCTGAATGGGCGCCGGAGGCATCCGTACTATTTTGCCCTCGGTGGAATAGTCGACGATCTGCTTCACGAACTCGAAGAATTGCGTCGCGCGGACAATGGTGTAAGGATTCTTGGAGTCTTTGATCAAGTTCTCTTGAGCCAGTTTTGCGCGGAAGAAGCCGCTTTCGACGAGCCGTTCCGTTCCTACGACGGACAACGCTATGTGATGGCCCACGCCTGCAGCGGCTTCAAAGGCGAGAAGATTGCGGGTCGATGTCTCGAAAAACTTCAACACTTCCGTGTCCTCCCACGAAGGGGCGTTCGTAACGTCGATCACCACCGAAGCGTTTTTCAGCGCATCTGCGAGTCCATCGCCGGTAACGCTGTTAACTCCGCTTTTGGGAGACGCGGCCAGGGCTTCGTGCCCGTGTATACGAAGGTTGTTGACGAGCTTTGATCCGATAAGGCCCGTGCCGCCAATCACGACAATTTTCATAGTCATCTCCTCTGCTCTAACCAATGCATTCCTACGCCATCAGTCTCTTGTGTTCGCTTAGATAGAACGGAACGAGTACTACCATGGCGCAATCTCCGATGGAGGCGGAGAAGGGTAGCTTGCGCCCTGCATCAATCTTAACGCCGATGTGAGTTCATGGTATTTCCCAAGGCTGTGAACCGATCTTTGCCGAAGTGCGGCTCCGCAAACCTGATGTCCCGAACGTGGTTCGAATAGATCTACTCGTCGGACGACCTGCAATCTCAGGCTGCCAAGTCCTTCGATGAATCGTGGCAAAACCTGCTCATTGCAGTCGAGACCAATGGCAAGGAGTTCCAGCGGGTCTCTTGAACGGTGAGGCGTGGCGAACATTTGAGCCCAGCAAAGTTTCGCCAAGTGACTGGTGGAGGTGTACACCAAATCTTTGCCTCATCTGATAAACTTAATTTCGTTGTTGGTTGGCTGATTTTGGTGTCCACTTTGGTGTCCACTTTGGTGTCCACGTGGTGTCCACCGAGGCCCAAAATTGAGTCCACAGCAGCGAAATGGTAGAAAAGAGCGAGAATAGCGAAAGCTGCGAAGCGCTTGATTCTATGTGACGTATAACCAAGTTGTTGAAAAACAATCTGGGGACGTAGCTCAGTTGGTCAGAGCGCTGCCCTGTCACGGCAGAGGTCGCGGGTTCGAGCCCCGTCGTCCCCGCCATACATTCCAAATGAGTTCTCTGGAATGGGCGGAAACCATAGAGGGTGCAAAAGGACATAGATTTGTGTCCCTTTTGTGCCCCTTTTGATGTCGATTCCCGCCGGTCCCGCTGCTGGACTAGGCCGCTCCTTGAGTTCCGCCGGCAGACAGAACAAGTGACATCACTGCGTCCTGGGCCGCATGTTTCGATGGTGTGATCGCCTGGGTGTAGACGTCTAGCGTCGATCGCATTGAAGAATGTCGCAACAGTTCCTGCATCACTTTGAATTCTGTCCCCACACTCCTAAGGAGCGTCGAATACGTGTGCCGAAATGTGTGCCACCCGAAGCGCTTTTGGATACCTAGCTCTTGGGCCCGCGGAAGGATGAATTTTCTCAAGATCGCCTGACCCCAGAACGGCTTTCGACCGCGGTGGCGTTTGCTTGCAAAAACCCAATCGTCAGGTTTGCGGTAGTGCTGCTGTTCTTTCCATTTCAGAAGTGTTTCTATCAGGAGCGGATGAACCGGAACTGGCTTTTGTGACGATTCGGTTTTGCAAGGACCAACAACTCCGCAGACAATCGACCGCGTTACGTGGATCAACCTATCGGAAAAGTTGATGTCGCGCCACTTTAGGCCGAACAGTTCGCTCTGTCGTAATCCAGTCGACGCAGCGAGCAAAACCAATGTCCGTTCTCTGATTGCCAAGCCGTCTATTAGGGTCTTGATTTCATCGGGAGTGAGTATATTTGGGGCGGCTTTGCGCTTCGCTCCCTGACGCACGAGACGAATTGGATTGTGATCGAAGAACTCATATCGGCAAGCATGATTAAATAGCACGGACATCACGCCCCGGATCTTCGCGCAACTGCCCTTCGCCAGCGGTAACCGGCGGAGCCAGGATTCAAACTCGATCGTCCGCACGTCACGAAGTTCGAGTTTTCCCCAATTCGGCAAGATCCATCGGCGCAGGTAGACCGCATAGCACATCTTCGTGGAATAGCTCCGCCAAGTGTTGCTTCGGGCCAATTCACGTTGCTCAAAATGGCTGCAGAGTTGAGCGACGGTCATCGTGATGGAAGTTGATCGCAGGTTTGCCCAGTTGACCTCGGTGATCAGGCTGGCAACCGCATTCCGTGCGGCGTCCTGATTGGGCAACTCCTTAATCGTCCCAATGACCCTCTTGCGATATATGCGCTTCCCGTTGGGGCCTTTTTCTGACCAACGGAACTGCCAAACGTCGGGACCTTCGAGGCGAGACTTGGTAGTGAGACTGCCATGTTGCATTGTCATCCTCCTGCCCGCAGCGGCGGGGCAGGGAAGATGTTCTCCGATTCGCGTCACAGTTGGCACCTTTTGGCTGGCGACCGAGGAGTCGCGGAGAATTCAATTCCCGGAATTCTGAAAGTGAATTACCTTGCGGTGGCAGTGTTGTTGCGAGCAAAGAGGCTACCTTCAACGACTCCTAAATAGACAGAAGCTGCTGTTGCCTTGAGGCACTGGATCGGCCGGATCGCTTAGTGATTGCGCTCTTCGGCAATCGCGGAACAGCCTGGACGCCGGCCCAAAGCGTGGCGATTGTTTGCTCGACCACGAGAGTCTGGTCAGGCAAGTCAGGCACAACCCCTTGGATGACCATGAGTGTGGCGAGGCCAAAGATCGTAAACCACCAGGTGTGAGCTACAACCATGTCGTTCTTATTTGGCAATCCCTCATCCCTGGCAACCTCGAAAAAGAGCTGCACGAATCGTCCAAACAACGGCGCTCCAATATCGTTGATATATTGTCCCGCGCGGACGCCGTCGCGGTTCTCAGGCCCGAAGAAGACGTTACGAAACTGTTGTGGATGGGCAACGCAGAATTGAATCAAGCCGCGTGAAGTCGCAAACAGACGTTCTTTCGGTGAAAGATGTTTAGCGGCAATCGCGTCGAAGTTCTGAACCATCAGCGCGATCGTCTCGCGGCTTAACTCGGCAAGGATGTGCCATTTGTCGGGGAAATGCTGATAGATCACAGCGTGCGTATAACCGATCTCTCTAGCGATCTCGCGAAGCGTCACGGCTTCATAACCGCGATCGGCAAACATTTTGCTGGCAGCCGCAAGAATTTCGCCCCGCAACCTCTCCTTGCGCTCTACCCGTCGACTTGGTGATGTGGATGTCACTTCCATAGCTTAGCTCCTCTTAGCGATTGGTGTCACCGACTGTTAATTTATAACCATCGGTGAAAAACCATCGATTAATTTGCAACCGATGGTTATTATGAGCCTCTAATGGTCAGGTCGCTCATTTGAATGGGCGGCCGAATACGAGGTAAAAGGAGAAAACGAGCATGTATTTAGTCATGGGCATTACTGGAAAAGTTGGGGGCGCCACCGCGCGGCATCTGCTGAAGCAAGGCAAACAGGTGCGAGCACTTGTGCGCGATCGCGAGAAAGCGGCGAAGTGGGCAGACCAGGGCGTGGCGTTGGTGGATGGAGACTGGAACGATGCGACAGCCATAGCTACGGCGCTCAAAGGTGTTGAAGGCGCGTTCGTCATGTTGCCGTCTGTATGGGCACCCTCGCCTGACTACGGAGAAGCAAGGGGCGTGATTGCGAACTATGTCGAGGCGCTGACAAGGGTAGTTCCCCCGCGGGTGGTAGCGCTCTCGTCGATGGGCGCGCATAGAACAAGCGGGGTGGGGATGATCACGGCCTTATCACTCTTGGAGCAAGGTTTTCGCAGCCTGCCATCTCCGATCGCGTTTGTGCGCGCAGGCGGCTTCTTCGAGAACTTTCTTTTCGGCTTACAGGCTGCCCAAGGCGGAACCTTGCCGGTTTTCTACAATCCCACAAACCGGAAATCGACCATGGTCGCGTCAGACGACATCGGCGCAGAGGTGGCAACGCTTCTAACCGGGCCGGCGTGGTCAGGGAACCGCATCATCGAACTGGGTTCGATGGTAAGCGCGGATGAAGTGGCCGAACAATTGGGTGAAGTCCTGAAACTCAACGTAAAAGCCTTTGCAGTCCCGCGTGCAGGGTGGGCCGAAGCGTTCGAGCAGTTCGGCATCCCGAAGGGCCACACTGGACCTGCCGAAGAAATGTTTGAGGGCATTAACGCGGGATGGATGGGCCTCGGAGTCGCGAGTACGGAACACGTAGCGGGTACGACCTCCGCACGTGATGTGTTTGCGGCTGCACAGAACGCCGTCAAGGCGTAAATCCGGGGCAAGCTGAATCAGCCTGGTTCCTTGGGAACTGCAGCGCCGACGTCAGGAAAGATCGAGGTCAAACATGAAAGTTCTTGTTTTGGCGGCCAACGGACGGATCCGGGCGGTTGAACGTCCGGTTTCGCCGTGGCGAAGGCCATTCCATCCCGACCATGCAGCGCGTTGCGTACAGAGCCGACCTATTACAGAACGATTCAACCACTTAAATCGAAAGAAGAGGATCACTTTTAATATGAAGACTGAACACACAAGTGAAAAACCCGCGTGGGCAGGTCGAGCAACTCAAATAGCCGCGATGGCACTTACCGGCCTTGTAGCCATCATCTGGGTGTACTTCGGAAGGTTATATCTAATTCACGATCCCGGCGAATGGAGGATCGCCAATCAGTTGCTCGGATACCCGCTCTATATCATCCCGCTGATTGGCGTGACCCACATCCTTGGTGGCGTGGGCCTTCTCATTCCCAATGTGCCTCGATTGACTGAGTGGATTTACGCTGGCCTCTCGATCGATCTCTTACTCGCGTTTTATTCACAACTGAATGGCGGTGGCAGTTCCTGGGATAAATTCGATCCGATCCTCGTCATGGCGTTCGTCTTTGCTTCGTATGTATTAAGACGCTGCGTGCGCGAAAACAGATGGTCGATATGAAGAACACGCCCGGCGGGCAGTTTCGAATTTTTCAGGCACAGATCAGCAGGATTCTTTAAACCGGGTGGCCAATCAAGCTGCAGCGTTGAATTGCCGTCTTCCGTGACCGCTGTAGCGGTGCAGGACAACTGATTACCTACATGAACATGCAATGGCATTTGCGAAGTGAACAGTCGCCATGCAAAAGAGCAGTCGGAAGAACACTGCTTTGCGGCGGCGGTTTTCAACCGATTAAGCCTATGAGATCGGAAAATAACTGACCTCCGAGGAGATTCTTTGCTGAGTCAGTCTTGACTGACTGCTTTGTTCGAAATCGCAAAGCCGATTTCGTAACTGTTCATTCCTGGCTAAGAGTTCGCAAATGATCTCACTCTGTCTCTCGATCCTCGCGATTAGCTCGCTTGCCAAAGTCTCAGAATCCGATCGATATGTCATAAGTTTCTCCTCTAAGGTGTGCAGCCCACCGCTTTATGAGCAACCATTCACAACTTGCGCGATGAAGACCCAAGGCGTTCACTTAGCGCACCGTAGCTGAAGAGGGCCATAACTACGGAATGCGGTGTAGAAGCTGGCTCATACCGTGCACAGGATGAACCAGCGTTCTTACTGTCGCCGAGGCAGGATCCGAACTGACATGGAGCTCCGGGTCGGGCCCATACACGTCACTATCGCTGTCGCGCTCAACTCGCTCTTGCTGCCGAGGCTCTCCGGCTAGTCGAGGCACTTCGTTACTGCCGCCGCCAGCTCGATGGCACGCGGATCGATCAAGTTGGCCGACCAGAGATTCGAAACGTAGCCAAAGCCGACACGGGCCTCGGGATCGGCAGCCCCCAGCGACCCGCCACTGCCCGGGTGACCAAATGAGGCTGGGCCGAGCATGGGCATCACGGGCGGGCTAGAGCGCCAAAAGCCGACCGACATGTTGAACATGTTCCTCGTGGCAGGCTCCAACTCCGGTGGAACGCCGTGCATGCGAGAGCGGTTGGTCTGAAGCACCGTCATCGCTGCCACCGTTTCGGGCTGGAGGAGACGGATGCCGTCGACTTCGCTCACCATCGCGGCGTACATGCGGGCGATGGAGTGAGCATTGGCGAACATATTCCCGCCGGGAAACTCTGCCGCCCGAAAGGCCCGCCGCGCCGTGCTCTCCTCAGTGATGATCCCGCCTAGCGTCCCGGCTTTGATGAGTATCGAATCCGGTCCCCAAAGGGTCTGTACCAAGGCCCCCGCCACCGCAGGGTCCAAACCCATGAGCCCGCCGAAGTCAGTCGCCAAGTCTTCGACGGAGTTGTAAGGGAAGGGAGCCTGCTCGAGCCGGGCAACTCGCGTCTCGATCTCTTCGGGTAGACTGATCCATGCGGACAGCCCGAGAGGGCCGGCGATTTCGTCGGCGAAGAAGGTACCCAAGGACCGACCCGTAATGCGCCTGACGACCTCTCCAACTAGAAAGCCGAAAGTCAACGCGTGGTAGAGGTGTTCGGTCCCGGGCGTCCACAGCGGCTTCTGCACTTCCAATGCACGAATAACCGGATCCCAGGCGCACGCCTCCTCGAACGTCAGCGGCGAGTCGACTACCGGCAGACCGGCTTGGTGGGAGAGCAAATATCGGACCGGAATTTCCTCCTTGCCCGCCGCGCCGAACTCCGGCCAGTACCGGGTGACGGGAGCATCGAGATCAAGCTCGCCACGCTCGACGAGGAGGTGTGCGCACATTGCGGTCGCCCCCTTCGTGGTCGACGCGACAGCGACGACCGTTTCCCGTTCCCACGGGCGATTGCTCTCTCGTTCGGCCACACCACCCCACACATCGACCACAGCACGTCCGTCGACGTAGACGCAGCATCCAGCACCTAGATCCTTTCCTTCTTTGAAGTTGGCGCGGAAGGTGTCCGCCACTTGCTCCCAACCATTCTCGACCACGCCATTGACATCACTCATTGCTAGTTCATCCTCCTGTTTGTGTCCGTTTTCTCTGGATTACAGTTAGTTGTTCGCGACGCGATCGATAGCGTTGGTCAGCCGTTCCCGCTCTCGACCGATCCATTCACCCTGGGTGTAATTCCGAAGAAACGCCTCGGCGAACTCCACAGGGTTCTCCCCGACCACCGCGCGGACTGGAATTCCGTTCGCCGCGCTCTGCTCGAAGAGATCGGCAAGATCCTCCAGCATTGGCAGCAGGCTGTCTCCCTTCCCCGGCCCAAAAAACAGCATGTACCGCTCCAACGCATCGATCGCCGTGTGATAGTTCGCGGGAAGCTGTTCCGTACGTGCCTTGTACTGCCGGTAGCGCCTCTTTTGCTCGAGCCAGACTATTGCCATGTTTAAATTCCTCCTTTGCGGAGCTGTTCGAGCCGTTCTGTTAGGAAGCTCCAGGTCCTCCAGAACTCTTCAAGTTGTTCCTGTCCCTGAGCATTGAGGGAATACACTTTGCGTGGGGGCCCTTTCTCGGACGGGATCTTCTTCACGTCGACGAGACCGCGCTGCTCGATCCTGACAAGCAACGCGTAGACGGTGCCCTCAGCGATGTCTGAGAAGCCCTGACCCCGCAGCCAAGCTGTGATCTCGTAGCCGTATGCGGCTCGGCCGGACAGGGTCGCGAGCACGATGCCCTCCAGCGTGCCCTTAAGGATCTCCGTTTCTTGTTTGCCCATGGAACACCCCTTCAGCTACTCAGCAATACTTACTACTGGTAGATAGTAACACTAAGTAGCTGGCTTGCGGAAGACGAGACTGAGCACACCGGTGGGCAGAAAGAAGGAACGCCGCGCGGAGGCCCAGTTTAGGTGACCGGCGCGAGGCGCCGGCCGCAATGACGCAGCGGACATCGTGACGCCGGCGTCAAAAGAAATCGCCTGCCTCTCAGAATCTCCAGCCCAGGTGCACTGTAGGGAAGAAGGTATAGTTGCTCTGCTTAAAGCGATGGCCCGAGATCACTTCATCCTGTGAGTTAAACTGATAAACCACTGCACACCAAGGGCTTATATAGAAATGACGACCGACGTCGAAACGATAACCGAGGCGCGGGCCCAACCTGAAGTGGTTGCGTTGCAGGTCCTCACCCGTGCTGTCGAACCGGTAATGGTCGCGCGAAAAATCGGCCTCCATGCCAACGAACAAGCCTTTTGCCGGTTTTAGGGGGAAATAGTCGGGTTTCAAAGCGATGCCCTTGGAAGTCTCTGTAAATCCTTCGTTTCCATGCCACGCTTTAGGAGTTTCCAGGCCATAGGCTCCCAACAGCACTTCCGCCTTTCCTTTCCAGATCGGTCGACCGACATGTGCGGAAAAGCCCTTCAGCGCATATGCTGCTGGGTCTGTTTCAACTTCCCACTGTGCACGGGCCATCAGTGGGAACAATAAAAGGGCGCTTAGGTAAATCAACAATTCTCTTTTGCTCATGAGGGGCATCCTATCTGTAGGGAACTGTTTCTCGAATGACCGGAAACGCCAGAAGTACTGACCGAATTCGCCAGGCAACCCCGGCTCACACGACCTCGGTTTCCGTGTTGTCAGTCCGGCCGGTGCTCGCGTATCTGGCGTCTAACAGACAGGACTATGCCGCCATTCTTGAGGAGCACGGCATTTCTCCGGACGTGCTCGACAATCCCGAAGGCCGGGTGCCTCATACCGTCGCGATGCGGCTCTGGGAATCAGCTGAACGCCTGAGCAGGGACCCAGATTTGGGCTTGCATATCGCCGAAGCGATTCAGCCCGGCTCATTCGGCGCCCTCGATTATGCTGCCCGAACCAGCGCGACAATAGGCGAGGGTTTCGCGTGCTTCTTCCGGTATCACCGACTGTTGCACGACCTTCCCGAGGTTGCTCTCGAGTTGAAAGACAGGCGGGCAATTCTAAGTCACTACATCCCCCTACCAGGAACCGCGCCGCGAGTGGTCTCGGAATTCGTCCTGGCGGCGTGGCTGGTCGCGGCTCGCCAGGCTACTGGTGCCGACTGTGTGCCTCTCGAAGTCCGCTTTCCTCACGCGGAACCCGCCAGTACCACTGAGCACCGCCGCATCTTTCGGGCTCCTCTGGTCTTCAGTTTCCGGCGCAGTGAGCTCGTGTTTTCCCGCGAGTGGGTTGACTTGCCGATGCTGAAGGCCGACCCAGTCTTGCGTAACATCATCGAGGATCATGTGCATGCCCTCCTGCGGAGCCTCCCTTCACGAGGAACAACTGCGGATGCTGTACGTGACTTGGTCGCCCGGAATCTCTGTCAAGGGGAACCCACCCTCGAAGCCATCGCTTCACGGCTCCACTTGAGTAGTCGAACCCTGCATCGCTATCTCGTTGAGGACGGGACTTCCTTCCGCGACATCATTCGCGATTTGCGGCGCGAGCTGGCGCTCATGCACCTCGATAACCGAAACCTTGCCATTGGAGAAATCGCATTTCTTCTCGGTTTTTCCGAGCCGAGCGCATTTCACCGTGCGTTCAAACGCTGGACCGGCTGCCCACCGCAAGAACATCGTTTTGCGCGGACGGTATCGACACCGGACACTTAATTGTGGAAGATGCCTTCACTCGGTGTCAGGTAGGTCTGAGCCAGTACAGCAAATTCAGGCACGGGTTTAAGTGGAGGTTCTGCTCGTCCCGCCGCCTTGAGATGGCGGTGAAGAAGAGAAAGGATGAGCAGACGTCTGCGCAAAAGTTCACTCACCGGCATCAGCGTTGACCATTTTTCAGTCAATCTTACGAAGACCATCTGTCGCCGGTGCGTTCATTGAGTGGCGACCGGCTTCAGAAGTCCCTTATCGTCTGCAAAGGCACACCGGACGTTTATCACCAATGATTCTGGGTAAGTTGTGCCGCAGCCATCCTGCTTCGATCACTCAGATTCAGCTCCGCAGCAACCATGGGCCAGCCTTCAACGACACTCTCTAAGGCTGGCCTTCAATTGGAAACTTCCTTCAGGTGGGCTTTAAAGACTCATAGGGACCGTGAAAGGAACTTCCATACGTCACCAAACATCTATCTTCCCAAGAGGGAAGCGAGGCGAATAGGTTTGCCGGCTCCGATCGCTCGCGCCACGTTTTGGAGATATTAGGCAAACTGAAGTGATGAGTCATCCGCGATGTTGTGGATTAGTGTTCGTCGGCGACCACGCTTTACTGCAACGTAGGCCAATGCGTGTTGAAAAGGAAGATTCATGCCCAGAGCCTGAATCGGCTGATGAGAGCCATCGAATGCGCCCCTTCGCTCACCGGGCATAAATGGAATCATACGGCTCCTGTACTTCTTCAGTTCCTCGAAGATCTGAGCCTTCGCCGAGTTTGTCGCAAGCCGCGCAGATCGAAGCCGAACCGGTGCCGCGAAGAATGTCACCCAGTCACACCCAGACTCCGCGGTTGCGTGATTCTCAGCGGTCATACCTGGCGGCAATGCAGGGTCAGAAAAATCCACGGTCTCGGGATCGAGGCCTAGCAGCAAAATCCGCTTCATGAGTTCTCCCTTATTGTCTCGCGTGAAAGTACTTATCAATTTACTTCTTTAGGCTTGGAGTCTTGTAATCAAAAAGACTTTACAACCATCAAATAACGAACAATTAAAACTGAAATCGTCGACAACAGCACATCATACGATCTCGAAATTGGCAAGACGATCTGCATGGCATGTGATGCTAAACAATCTTCTTCCGCATGAATAGGGTCGCTTGCGGATTGTCATTGTAGCGTTCGCAGCGCTGGTATCCTCGCCGTTCATACAGGGCAACGGCAGCCTTCAAATCATCGTAGCTATCGAGGTAGATCCACTCAACGCCTTGGCTGCGCGCGAACTCTTCCTGTACGTCCAGGAGTTTATCCGCAATACGGTTTCCGCGTGCAGCATGCTTCACATAAAGTCGCTTACATTCGCTGGCAAGTGGGATGTTTGCAAGGCTGCGTAAAACCACACACCCCACTGCTTCCTCTCCCCGATAAGCCAGCCACATTCCTGAGCCGGGCTCTTCGATAATTTTCCGAAGACTGCCCGGCTTGTCACGTTGAATGACATGAACCGCATCGTAATACTCCTCGAGGATGGCGAGGGCATCGTCATTTGGGGCCCTCAGACGTTCGATCCGGATCGTTGGAATCTGTTTTCCACCCAGAATCATGCGTACATTTTCGAGCGACGCTATGAGAAGTTGACGGTCAGCAGCGTTTACGTGCGTAAGCATCTCTTCTAACTGTGCCGAAGACTGCTCATTGAGCCGCGCAACCGCGCTTTCGCCCGTCGCAGTGAGCATGAGATGTTTTTCTCTACCATCGGACTTGGAGGAAGCCCGGCGTACGAGCTTTTTCTTTGCCAAGGTAGCCAATAGACGGCTGATGTAGCCTGCATCAAGTTCGAGACTATCCCGCAACCTAGTTGCCGTCATCAGCGGATTGGCATATATCTCGTATAAAATGCGCGATTCGGTGAGTGAGAATCTTGTGTCGAGGTGACGCCTACTGAGAAGACTCAGTCTCGCAGTATAGAAACGGTTGAATTCTCGCACAGCGGAAATCTGTTCGGTGATTTTCGGTTCGAGGCTGCTACCGGTCGCCATAGGTGAGACCAGCTTACAACAACTAGTTGCTTTTGGCAACTAGTTGAGATTTACGGATCCATTATGCAATCCATAAGCCTTGTTCTGAAATTCAGCCGAGAAAGGTCCGACTTTAACCGGTTTGAGGATAATTGATCGGATTCTCTTCAAGATCCCGCACCGAATCCGGCCTCTCAGAAAGCGTAATTTTCGATACTTCGCTATCAACTCTATTGGGAAAGATCTCTTTAATCAGGACTTGTGGGACGGACTCCGTGATGAATACTTCAAGTCTCCGCACCAGTTCGCTTTGCAATCCCATAAGCGATGTGGAACACGCGAAAAGAACCGGCGGGGACAACAATGGTCGAGGAATCTAATACGTGCGCAACGGCTTCAGAGGTACCCAATTTGGGATCGTAGACAATCTGCATTCCTCGAGTACGCGTTCAGTTGCTCGTGGTGCAAATTTGAAGAAAACTGTTGTCCGCCAGCGTTCCTCAGCTGTCCCACTAACAGAATCCGAGAGCTGGATGACTACTTGCTGACGAATCCTAAGATTAGAAACGCTAAAGCTGTCGTGAGGAGTACAACGCGCCAGCGGTGAAGCAGATCCCATCTCCTCCGGTGCGTCTTCCAATTGGCAGGCCGAGTGGAATTTTCCCACGATGCAATCCGGTTGTTGATCGGCACCAGAGCCGTGACCGAATACAAACTCGCCAACATCCACAAAACGGCCGAAGTAGCGAACGAGATCGGTAGGCGGCCAGATTGGTGCCATTGGATTACAACCTCGGCTAAAGTAAGCAAGAATGCAAGAATGTACCAAAACGGCATGAATCTCCCCAGTACACGAGCGAGGGCGCTTGCGGCTGGCAGATGAACATCATCCGGAAGTCTATCGAGCGTTGGATGAACAAACACAGCGATGGCCAGTTCACATCCAACCATCAATCCAGCTACGGTAATTGCAACCACATTCAGGACTTCCATCTTGAATTCCTCCATAAGCGACACCTTGGAATGAGTTGAGGTTTCTTCCTCCGAAGAAAACACACTGCAGCGTCATCGTGGAAAGCGCTGTTCCCCAACGAGCTCTCTCCGCTTTCTCTTCCTATCATTGAAGAGGAGAGCTTGTTGAAGGTATGAGGATTGTCGATTCAACGCCAACGATGTCGGATACATCAAAGTTCCTGATGTCCTCAGCGAATTCTGTGCTTCGCATATACCGCCGAACGACCTCGCCGGGTTCTTCGCCCGCCGCATAGGAGGCTAGCACGAAGAGCCGTGGCTCGACATCCTCCCTGGCGGTCCAGAAGCCGTGGGCCTCAATCCCGAACAGCGGAAAGCTGCTAAGATGACGGGGATAAATCTGCTCCATGTAGAAATCGAGCGCCTCCTTGGTGCGCAGTTTGTACACACGAAGTTCAAAAGTTCGCATTGTCGCCTCCTGTTGCATATGCTTGTGTTGGCAATTCACTGGTCGAGGCATTTCTCTCAAATGGCATGGATCAAGAAGAGGCCGGCGACAAGCATCACCGCGCAGGTCACGCCATGAACAGAGAACGCTGTCGCCTTCTGTCCGCCCGACCCTAGAATGATCGACATATCGCCAAAAGGGATGACGGCTTCGACCAGCAGAACTATGCCTACCAGTCGCCGGTCCGCGGTCAGCATCATGGCCAGGACGACCAACCCGGATGCAACGTCCCGAATTCCTTTAAGACGTAGCCAGGCCCGGGTGTCAGCATCCGAAGCGGGCGGCTTAAGGCCGAATGATCCTGTCATTCGCTCAGGAGAAGCAAGGTAGAAACAACCGATAACAATGATTCCCGCAGCGATCAGGAACGCCAGGGTGAGTGGAATAAGGTTTTGCATGAAAATGTCTCCTGTTTAGAAAATCGTGGAATCCGATCGAACTCGTTATGCAGGTGGAAGAAGCTCCAGTCCGTACCTGGGGGCCACAGCGCGCGCCCGGTCCATCATCTCTTTCGTGTCAGACGGCGGCACCGCGGAATGGTTCGTCGCAGGCTCGAACACCTCCGCAAAATATCCTTCAAGACCGCCTGGAGTGATGATCACCAGAGCCTTCGCCTCGCGGTCGCCCGTGTTCTTGAATGAATGAGCGATTCCCCGGGGAAGAAGAATAAAATCTCCGGCGGATGCAGTAATTGTGTTTCCGCCCACCTGCATGGTCAGGGTGCCTTCGAGCAGGCGGAACGACTCGTCCTCCTGGCGGTGGATGTGCGGCACGGTGCCTCTGCCCGGCGCGACCGAGATCTCTGACACGAAGATCGCGCCACCGCTCTCCTTACTGGTGATGAGAAACGTCATCAACCCACCGGGGCCCCAGTATGCTGTGCCCGTTCCTGTGGGAACGTGCTTTGCCGGGTTTGCATGTGGCGTGCTCGCGGTTGCCTGGGTTCGTAGTGTCATATTCATATCTCCTCGTTAGTAAAACTAGCAACGCTAGATATGATGTGGGGCATTTGCGAAAGATTCGCAGTCCGACACAAAATTCTAGCAGTGCTATAATTTCTATCAGGGAAACAAAATGCCAGCTAACCTAATTTTGGAACGAAAACTGCGTGACAAACAGGCCCGCCGGGCACAGATCATCGGTGCCGCACGGCGAGTTGCGGAGCTTGAAGGGTGGCCCAGCGTAACCGTTCGGCGGCTGTCCGACGAAATTTCATACAGCCAACCCGTTTTGTACGCCCACTTTGGCAGCCGCGAGGGCATTCTCACCGCGGTTGCCATCGAGGGCTTCCGGGAGATTGGCCTGGCTTTGGAGAAGGCTCGGAAACGGGTTAAGCGTGGAAATACGGTCGAATCAGTAGCGGCCGCTTACCTGGAGTTCGCCGCGTCTTCACCTGCGCTCTATGAAGTGATGTTTTCGCTCAACCTCAACGTTCCATTCGGTGCCTCGGCTACTCCTTCAGAATTAAGGTTCGCGTTTTCCCAACTCCTGGAGTTGTTTCCAGGGCAAAGCTCGAAGGCAGAGGTTCTAGCGGAACTGTTTTGGGCGAGCCTCCATGGAGTCGCCGAGTTGAGAAGAACTAAGCGATTTCCGCGCGGCCGTCAGAAGGAGCGCGTGAGGGTACTTGTCGAACTGTTTTCTTTCCCAGGATGATGCGGCACAGGAAATGAAAGCGGGATGACTGAAATATGCGCTATCGTCTTTTCGCCGGCGATGTGAGATGAGTCCTCACAAACGGGCTTGCTTTGAATGTGTTCGCACCGTGCCCACCTCTGAACTCTTTCGCACTTGAATCACGAAGGGCGACTCATGGTGGCATTTCCGACGCAACACCACCCTTGGGGAATTGCGTCGATCCATCAAGATGCTGGATTTAGATGTCAGTAAAGTGCAACGAATGTCGCGCGCACTAGATTCGAAGATCGTCCGGTGAGGAATTCTTGTCTGACGATCTCCGTCAAGCGTGCGTCAGTCGATTCTCCTTGCGTGCGCTTCAAGTGAAGCGCGAAAGAGATGTGCGAATCGAGTCGCACTAGCGCACAATACCTAACAGCATGAGAATTGCCGCCACGGAATCTAGGCCCGCCTGTAGCAGATTCCCTTTGTTCAATTTCATGCGCTCTTCACTTAGCCGAACCCCGTCGCTCTCTTCGAGGGCGGCAATCTTTTTGTAGACAGGGACTTTGAGGATCTTGGCGACAACTCCGGCAACAAACCAGAGGGCAAGGCCTGCAATGATCCACCGATCGCCTAAACCATAGAAGTAGACAAAGGATATGGCTCCCACAAAAGGCGCATTCAGTATGGTGAGCATGAACGGTGATTTCTTCGAGTGATAAACGAGCGAGTCCACAAAACTTTTGAAAGCTGAAGCATTCATGTCATCCATCACCTTACGAAGCACACCTGCGATAAATGCCAGCAGGGCCGCATTCATAGCCACAGAAGCAAAAAGCGAAATTTCAGCAGCGACCTTCATTAGGCTCTCCATATCGATTTGATGATCATGCAGGCGACTAGCCCCTCTTCCTTCCTAGTGGTTTGAAGCTCGCGCATACACTGTTTCCGAGTGCTCGTCTTGATATTCGAGCCCAACCATCTTTGTGAGGAGTGCTCGAAGGATCTGGATCTCCTCAATGTCACCGTCGCCTTCTGAGTAAAAGGCAACGTATCCGTCCGGTCTCACCAGCCTGATCCCCTGTTCCTCTGATTCCTGAATTGTTAGCAGGCCACTTAACGAGTCGGCCGCTGCATGAACTGTTTTCAGAAAGGATGTATGCGCGCTTCTCGAGACGAACAGAAAGAAGCGAGCCTCCGCAAGCTGCCCGTCCCGCATACAGGATTCAAGCACTCGCTTTCCACTGTTGTGGATGATTGAACCGGAGTATGCCAAGCCGAGCCCCGAGAGTCGCTCTACCATCGCGTGCCTAAAGGCCGGAATGTACGACACGATTGGGATAAGTGAATCGCGAAGAAACTGCGCAAGCGCATTGGGAGTTCCGAGCGCTTTCGTTAACCGGTCCGTTGTTTCAATAACATCTTGGATGATCGGCAGGCGTTCCTCTGAGTAGCTTTCCAGAAGGAGTTCGCTTCCATGTCCGCGCAATGCCAACTCCAGTTTCCAGATCAGATTCCAGATATCGTGCAGGCCGGTGTTCATTCCCTGTCCTCCGAAGGGGCTGTGAATGTGCGCGGCATCTCCAGCCAGGAAGACTCGATCTGAGCGCAAGCGAGATGCATGACGATGATGAATTCGAAAGTAGCTGCTCCAGTGGAGTTTGTAGGCCTGGATTCCCTTCGGCGCACGTTCTGCCAGCAGCCGTTGCGTGAATTCCAGGGTTGGAGCGTCCCCTTCAGCTCGATCAACGGTCGCTACAATGCGGCGCCGGGTTGCGCTCATCGGAAAGATGGCAATTGGGCCATGCGTGCTGGAGCAAAGCTGCAATTCATCAGCCGGAAGATCCTGGTTCGTCTCGATGTCGGCAAGCATGAACGGCATGTCATATTCCCCGCCGTCAAGTTTGATGCCGAGCGATTCTCTGACAGAGCTGTGCGCGCCGTCGCACCCCACCACGTACGCGGCCCGAGTCTGTTCCTGCCTGCCATTTCGTTCAATGATCACGCACACACCTTCCACCGATTGCCTCATCGATAGGAATCGCGTGTCATATTCCACTTCCGCGCCTTTACGTCTGAGCGCCTTGGCGAGGAGATCTTCGGTCACGTTCTGGGGGACCATTGAAACGAATGGATATGGAGTCCCTTCCGGCTCGAACCGGACTCGGGCCAGTGCGCGGTTATGTGACATCACAGCCACAGACCGCACCCGATTGGCGACCCTGAGAAACTCAGGACTCAGTCCAGCCATATCAAATATCTCGAGCGTGCGAGGAAAAATTGCTAAGGCTTTGGAGTGCACCGATTGTCCCGAGTTAGCTTCGACAATCCTGCACCGCAGCCCTCGGCGGATACATTCATTCGCAAGAAAGAGCCCGACCGGACCGGCACCTATGACAAGTACATCAAGATCATTTGAATGAGAACGAAGCATGAAATTAACTCCTCTATGAAACTCGTGCCAAAGACCTGAGCGTTCGAATCTCAGATCTGTCTGGGATAGATGAATGCACCCTCCGCTTCAGGCATACCGATGTGTTGTTCGTAAGTGATCAAGACGCACTCCTAAGTGTGGCCGCGAATCCTGAATGCCAATCGGGATATGCTGGATTCCAGCCGAGGACCCTCTTCGCTTTCGTGTTGAGAGCACCACGAGCCTGGGTCATCATATACAAACCACTCTCCCCAACGAAGAACCTGCCAGCCCAAGAGGGCATCCGCATTGGGCGTTTCGCATTGAGGAGTTCGGCTAACCCGGGCAGCCATTCACCGATCGTCGAGGGCCTATCGTCCGTGATGTTGTAGATCCCGCTGGCAGCACTCTCGACCGCGAGCCGCGTTGCCTCCGCCGCGTCATCCACGTGAATGAGCGACCATACACCCGTTCCACCTCCGATCAGTGGGAAGGCTCTTTTTCGTAGAGCTTTACTGATCTCGCCCTCCACGTCGAAAGATGTACCTGGTCCGTAGAAATAGCCGTACCTGAGAACGACTCCGGCCGGGGACTCTTGGGAGAGGACTGTCTTTTCCATCGTCTGGATCGCCCTTTGCGACTGTTTCATTCGGGTAGGGATGTTGCGCTCAAAAGGGGCTTCTTCAGAGTTGGCGGGGGCTTTGGTTTGCTCAAACGGCCAGCCAGCAAAGCTTTGAACCACAATCTTCTTTACACCGCATTGTCTTGACGCTGCGACGAGATGAGATGTTCCTTCTGCTCGCAGCCTGTTGGTCAACGCGAACTCCTGGTCGAAATTCTTGTAATTGCGAACTTTGGAGAGCGCTGTCATCTCATTGACCACAACCTCTGGAGCCGCCGCTGAAACAGCCGACCTCACCGAGTCTCGATCAAGTCCATCCATCAGAATAGGGTCAACTCCCAAGTGTTTCAGGTCGCTCAATTTGCTCTTTGTAGTCGACGTTCCGATCACTGTGTGTCCCCGTTCGAGAAGCTTAGGAATGAGCTTCATTCCCAAGACTCCTGTGGCTCCTGCCAGAAAGATTCGCATTCGGGTACCTCCCTTTGCCAATCCTTGACGAGATTCCCTCCCGTTTTGTGACAGTATCAGTAGCACACGGGCGAATTCTCTTTCGGGATGGATGTCACAAAAATGCCGTATCATACGTCGTCATAGTCATGGACGATTGCGCTTGGCAGGAGGACCGGAACCTTGGCTGACCTTCAAATGAGCAACGACCTTGTAGCAGAGCTTCGTCGAACCACATTCCCTGTGGTTTATCGAATGGTCGGAAGCGTAGCGGAAACGGAAGACCTCATCCAGGAGGGTCTGCTCCGTCTCCAGATGGCCACCGACAAAGGAACCCCAGTTGCAAATACGCATGCATTTTTCGTCTCCGTGACAACTCGCCTCGCAATCGATCATTTAAGGTCTGCTCGCCACAAACGAGAAATCTATACGGGCGAATGGCTTCCCGAGCCGATTGTGGAATCAGGACAAGGAGAGGACGCCCTGGAGCAAATTGAGATGGCAGAAACTCTTTCGATGGCCTTTCTGGTTATGCTCGAAACGCTCTCTCCGCTTGAGAGAGCTGTCTTCCTGCTGCGGCAGGTATTCGATTACGAATACACAGAGATTGCCGACGTTGTCGGAAAATCGGAATCCAACTGCCGGCAGATATTCTCGCGGGCAAAGCGCCACGTTGCTGAACGGAAACCACGATTCGAATCGTCAAAGGACGCCCGGGAGTCGTTAGCCCATCATTTTCTTGAAATCTGCAAGAATGGCACCCTTCAAGATCTAGAATCGATGCTCGCGGCCGACGTGGAGTTCCATGGCGACGGCGGGGGTGTCGCCTCTGCTGTCTTGCACCCTGTAATTGGCGCTGGTGCGGTTGCCCGGCTTATGCATGGAATCTTCGTCAAGGCCAGGCAGTACGACCTGATCTTTTCTGAAGCCACAGTAAACGGCCAGCCAGGACTCCTTGCCAAGACGTCTGCGGGGGAACTGATAAGCGTCATGGCACTGCAGATCGTCGACGGGAAGATCCAGGCGCTCCACTCTGTCATTAACCCCGACAAACTGATGCACCTCGGTACCGTCTCAGATCTGGCTCGATTGCCGAAGCGGCATCAATGAAGCTCTGGTGGATTGCGAACGTTAAGTTGACGAGATCCGGCTGACTCCTGGAAACCGAATGGCTGGAAATAGGCACTCCATAGGGAAGCACCTATAAGAGAAGATTTTCGACCTGATGGATCATCGGACCAAAAGCTCAACATGGCACTGGAGCCCTCGGAAGGTTGATGGGTCCGGTGTCCAGAGATGTTCAGCATCAGAGAGGCGGTTCCAGCACTCGAGCATCGCAATGGCCTCCATTGCGATCTGGGTCAAAACGTCCTCGCCTGGAAACGCGCCTCTGCCGACTTATCTGTGGTCGCGATTGTCCGTTACATGGTCGATTACCTGGTTTGTGCCTCGATAAGATCACTCTTTGCACGTTTGCGATATTCGCGGGTCTTTTGTCTGTTTCCGCAGAGTAACGAAGAACACCAGCGGCGATTACCTGGTTTCGATCTGTCGAAAAAGACCCAATGGCACTCATCCGAGCTGCACATCTTCAGACGATCGAGGCGACCTTGCTCGGCCAATGCATACAGCTCAGCCAGGACTTGCCCAAGACCATTCGCTCCACGTGCCGGTTGCAGCTTTAGTGCTCCTGTCCTGTCGACCGTTACGACAAGAGGATAAGAATCACTCGCTTGATTCAACCATTCTTCCCGCTGTCGCACTGTTGCCCTGGAATCTGAGGGAATTTGGAGAAATGCACGCAGGGTGCGCCGCAGCTCCAGTGCCCGTCGATGATCGGGTAAAGTAACCGACTCGCCTCTTCCGAGCAAGCCTCGTTCGCGCATCCAGTTCTCGAGTTGGGCCGGCTCCTCCAATTCGTCTGAGCGAACGTGTTGCACACCCTTTTCAACATAGGTGCGGAGATCGACGGAATTCAGGAATTCGTAAAGGAGCGCAAGCTCCCCTGGGACCGCGAACTTTTTCGCCAATCGCATCGACACCAGTATAACCGTTATGCTGGTTGACAATAAGCAAACACCGGTAATAGTATTTAGCAAGTGTCGCAAACCAGGCGGCGCGGAACGTCAGACCCTACCCAGAGGACATGACAAATGAGACATTCCCCCATCTCAACGGAAGACATCTCCTACAGGAAATACATATCTGTGTGCGGAACGCAGATGGCCTACGTGGACGTCGGACACGGGGATCCTATCGTTTTTCTCCACGGCAATCCCACGCCTTCCTACTTGTGGCGCAACATCATTCCCTATCTGCTGCCGTTCGGGCGCTGCTTGGCGCCGGACTATGTCGGGATGGGCAATTCGGGAGCGGCGCCGGATGGTGGATACCGGTTCGCAGATCACCAACGTTACCTCGATGCCTGGTTTGAGGCACTTCAGATCAGGAGCAACGTAATCCTGGTCGTACATGATTGGGGCTCGGCGCTGGGGTTTTCGTGGGCACAACGTCATCCAGACAGGGTGAAAGCGATCATCTACATGGAGGCAATCGTCCGCTCGTTCGAGTCATGGGATGAATGGCCTCACTCCACGAGAGCGTTCTTTCAGGCCCAGCGTACTGCTGTCGGAGAAGACCTCATTCTTCAAAAGAACCTGTTCATCGAATACCTCCTTCCACTGCGGAATATCTCCTCGGAAGCGATGGAGGTCTATCGGCGGCACTACCGCGCTCCCGGCCCAACGCGTCAACCGATGCTTTCATGGACGCGCGACCTTCCTATAGCAGGAGAGCCGGAGGATGTGGTTCGGGTCATCGACTCATATGCAGAATGGCTTTCGACCGCGCCAATCCCCAAACTCTTTCTCGACGCCGATCCGGGTGGATTCCTGATCGGCGCACAGCGCGAGTTCTGCCGCTCCTGGCCAAACCAGACTACGGTCGAGGTCAGTGGTTCTCACTTCGTCCAGGAGGACTCCCCCGAAGCGGTTGGCATCGCCTGTGCCAAGTTTGTCGCGAAAGTGCTGGCCGGGCAAATCGGGCCATGAGGATCTATACGGCCCATTCCCGACCGCCTCGAATGCAATGGTCGTCTGTCAGAACCAATAGTGAGGGCTGCTAAACTGCCTGCGGAGAACACAAAGGGATGTTTATCGGTCACTTCGCCGTTGGGCTTGCCGCGAAAAGATACGCTCCTCGCACTTCATTAGCCGTGCTGTTAGCCGCGCCGTTACTTTCCGATCTGCTGTGGCCCCTTTTTCTACTGCTTGGGTGGGAAACCGTGCGGATCGATCCGGGTCGGATGAAGCTAGCGCCTCTGGACTTCGTGAGCTATCCATGGTCCCACAGCCTGCTCATGTGCGCCGTTTGGGCAGCTCTATTCGCCACAATCTATTACTGGATAGCACGATATTGGCCCGGAACGATTGCCATTGTGGTCGGCGTACTGAGCCATTGGCTTCTTGATTGGATAACGCATGGTGCGGATATGCCCTTGTATCCAGGTGGTCCGAAGTTTGGGCTCGGCCTTTGGAACTCTGTGGCCGGAACACTGAGCGTAGAACTCGCCATTTTCGCGATCGGCGTTTGGCTCTATGTTTCGGTCACCAGACCGCGTGACCGCATCGGCCGTTATGCCTTCCTCGCATACATTGCGCTGCTCGTGGCCAGCTATTTGAGAAATACCTTCAGTAGCGAACTACCGCATTCAGTCAAAGCAGAGATCGCGTGGCCAGGTCTCATTGCGGGGATAGTCATGCTGATCTGGGCATGGTGGTTCGATCGCCATCGCGAACCCATTGGGACAGACCTCCCGGCGTGATGCTCAATTGCTATCGGCGAAGTAAGCGCTCCGAAAGCTTGGAACTGTGAAGTCTTAGTGCCGTATTTGGAATACGTAGACCATCGGTCGCCGGTGCGTTCATTGAATGGCGACCGGCTTCAGAAGTCAGTCATCGAACTGTTCGCTCTGTCCAGGCAGGGAAGTGCGAAGGAGGAGTAATGTGCTCGACAATCCGTAATATTCAGTTGCTGATAACGACAATTTTTCGCACCACAGTTACTAGACAGGGCTTCGACAAATAATCTGCAGCACCGCGAGGAGCACCGTCTGCGTACGATGGAAATCACGGTACTCGATGAGACCTGGTCGATGTTGATTCGCCGATGTGCCGGGAGGGGAACTAATCCGCAGTTCGGTCCACATTCCCACGAGCGCATCGGCCTGTTGTCATCAAATGAAGCCAACAGACGAATTGAACCGCAATTGTTGCCACAGGTTGATCAGAACGATGTGCGGGAACGTTTTAGCACCCGGTGCGTATTTAGACTTGAGGTATTACCGGGAGGTATGTTTGAGAGTTTACATTGGCGCGTGTGGCAGATGCTTCATAATTCTCTTTCTAATAACCATTTTTGCAAAGAGTCCTGTTTCGCTCCAGGCAGAGCAGAAGAAAGCCTCCAGCAATGAGCTTGCGTTGATTGGGGCTCGAATTTATCCAGCACCTGATG
>NZ_JBAUUO010000020.1:0-12651 GCF_049582745.1 Occallatibacter sp. | reverse complement strand
TTCAGGCTTCCTTCCCCACGGTCATACGCCGCAAAGAACTTCCCTCGCAGATCGTTCGAGTATGGTTCCGGCATCTGGGTGTGCGGACAATCGCCACCTTTAGCTTGCAACACAAATGACCCCGTGCACAGTAACTAGTGAAATGCTCTAAAGGTCTGTGTGTATTGAGGATCGCTGTAGAGGTTTCAAAAGACAGGGGTTAGGTACCAGGGTTAGGGACTAGAGGGGGACTAGGGACTAGGGACTAGGGACCAGGGACTATCGAGGGCATCTGCAGAACTTGTGTGAGAGAGGATTTGCATTTGAGTTCATTGTGCGCCGGGAGGGGATAATTATCTGCAAAATGGCGGGAAGTTTTTTGCGAATGGAATGAGGGGGTTAGGAGGAATCTTTCGGAGTGGGTCTTGACGGGTTGGTGGAGTTGGCGCGCTTCGCGGGAGTTCGCCGTTACTTCCAGAGTTTTTCCCAATTCCACATTTCGGATGTGACGGCTTTGGGCAGGGGGTGGCCAAGCTGGTGGGCGAGCATCGAGATCTGGCCTCGGTGGTGCGCTTCGTGCGCGAGCATGTAGCAGAGCATCCGGGTCGGCAACTCGGGGCCCGCCGGCCAGGGCTTGGCCCAGCCGTCTCGCACGAATTGGGTGATGCGCTGCGGGCGATTCCCTTCTCCACGATTCCCTTCTCTGGTTTTTCCATTTTCGATTGCGATTACTTCGGCGAGCATCGTTTCACATCCTGCTGCGCTCTCGGCGAGCGCCTTGCGGGCCTGCTGCGGCGTGCAGTGCGCGCGGTTGAGCTGGGCGGGGATTTTCAGATGCGGCGCGGTAAGCCTGATCCACTTGGTGCGGACGTTGTGCATGTGGGTGAAGATCGCCGCGATGGTGCGGACGTTGCCGGGCGGCTTCGCTGTCCAGACGGCGGGAGCGAGATGGGAGAGGAGGAGCTGGTTCAGGCGCTCGTTGGCGGCGAAGATGCGGAGGGGGGATGGGGTGGGGCGAGCGGCTTTGCGTTGACGCGCGGGCATGGTTTGCTACCCCTATGTTGCACCGTCCCACGGAAGCGTGAGGTTTTCTTTTTCCGTTTTGGCGCGCGGGGCTTTCTTGAATGTGGCGTCGGCGCGGTGGACTGGGTATGCCGGTTGTTTGCCGTCGAGAATTTGTTGGATGGTGAGAATTTGCAGGCGTGGATAGGTGCTGCGGTCGCTCGACGTGTAGAGTCCGGCTTCGGCGGCTTCGCGGAGCATGGGCTTGGTGGGTTCTTCGAAGCAGATGAACGCGCCCATCTCTGCCTTCTCACGGTCGAGCACTCCGACGAGGTCGCGAATTTGGGGGACCGAAACTCCGCCCGCTTTCACTGAAAAAATGATTTGCTTCGACTTGCCTGAATTGTCGTCGTGGAAATAGAGGCGGCCATCGATGCCGCGATCTGCGCCTTACTTCTGTTCGGCGGGTCGTGCTCCGACCTGACCGAGCGCCCACCATTGGAACTGGTACTTATCTTCGGCGGCGAGGGCAGCGGCTCCGGTGTAATCGGTGGGCTCGCCGATCACATCGTAGGTAGTTTTGATCTCCGGGCCGAATGCGTCGGTGAGGCGCTTCTTGATGAGGCCAATGGCCAAGTGGGTGATGTCTATGCCGATCCAACGGCGGTTGAGGCGCTGCGCGACTTGTACGGTGGTGCCACAGCCGCAGAATGGATCGAGGACGAGGTCGCCTTCGTTGGAGCTGGCTTTGATAATGCGCTCTAAGAGGGCCTCGGGCTTTTGTGTGGGGTAGCCTAGGCGCTCTTGGGCTTGGGAGTTGATCGGATTGATATCGGTCCATACATTGCCGAGAAGTACCCCATGCATTTCATCCAAATATCGCTTCAAGCGAGGGCGTTTTTCCTTTGATGCGGGGTACCAAATGCGATCTTCTGCGTCGGGCTTGGTCATCGTCTCTCGCGAGTATCGCCAGCCGTTTGGTGGCGGTGGGAAGCCTTTCCACTCGTACGTCATGTTGGGTCGAGGCTTCGGGCTCGTCATGTTGTCGAGCGTGTAGGGTCTCCCGTCGCTTCCTTTTTGACGATACTTCGAAGCGATGTACTCCTCGCCGTGCGCTTCGTAAATCGAGTTCCAAGTTGGCGGTCCGCCCTTCACGTAATAAAGAAGCGTGTCTGAGACTGGACTCCATCGCTTTGCGTCGCTGTGAGTGTTGGTTCGTTTCCAGATGATTTCCGAGCGGAAGCTTTGCGGTCCGAAAACCGCGTCCATCAGAATCTTCAAATAATGGCTGGCGGTGGGGTCGCAGTGGAGATAGATGGAGCCGGTTTCTTTGAGTACGCGGCGAAGCTCGACGAGGCGCGGAGCCATCATGGCTAGATAGGCCATCATGTCGCTGCCAAAGAGAAAGGTGCGGAAGGCGCGGAGAGCGTCGGCAACGCGGCCTCCGCGCTCTACGATGTGTTGATATGAGCGCTCGGCGTCGATGTTCCACTCCCATGTGTCCTCGAAGGCGTGGATTTGAGAACTTGATTGCGAGCCATCTTTCTCGGCGAAAAGGACGTTGTAGTCCTGGCGGGAGTTGAAAGGCGGATCGAGGTAGACGAGATCGACAGACTCGTCCTTGATGTAGCGCTGGAGGACTTCGTAGTTGTCGCCGTAATAGAGCTGGTTTTTGGGAGCGGTCACGGTTGGAACGAGGGTAGCATCTGGAACGCACGGCTGAAAGTAACTGAGCGTGTTCGAGAGAGTGGTGGCTGCACCTATGGTTGCGGTGGTGCTAGCGAAAAAACAGAAGCAGATCCTTCACTCCGCATACCCCACTGCGTGGGGCCCCAAGCCGCTACGTTCAGGATGACAACATGTGTTAATGATCGTGTGGCACGACTGAACTCGTGCCCCTTCAAAGCTGCGCGTGGGCGCGAGTCGGGGTTGCGACGCGCGGAATGGAAGGGGCACGTTCAATTGTGGTGGTGTGAGCGGAAGGACAAAAGCAGATCCTTCGCCCCGCTTGCCCCATGAACGGTTGTTCATGGGGCCCCAAGCTGCGGGGCTCAGGATGACACGGTGGTGGTGGCGGTGCGCTTATGGATCGAGCGTAAGCGCGGTCCAATCCGCGCGGTTATGCGGCGGCGGAGAGTTTGCCTCTGAGGTTTTGGAGGCGTTCGGCTTGGGAGACCAATGCGGCTTTTGCTGGGTCGTTGGCGGGGAGGCTTGCTGCTATCAACGACACGGCGAGGCCGGCCTGGTTGACGTGCTTGGGGCGGGGCGGGGTTCCGCAGAATTCGTCGATGTCGGCGGCGAGGGTGGCGCTGACGCCGGCGGCGAATCCTTCGCTGCCTTTGACGTTGGCGGCGACGTGGGCGACGGCGGCGGTTTGCGCGAGTCGCTGGGTGAGCGCGGCGAGGGCGGGTTCGACTTCGGCTGCTTCGCGCTGCGCTTCAGTGACGGCGGAGCTTTTGGCGAGGCTGGCGAAATCGCGGACGTGGGGAGCGATCCACCAGGGGACTTCGAGATCGCCAGGAACGTCGACCATGCCGAAGCGTGTGTAACCGTTGATGAGCACCATAGGGACACCTTCTCGGAGGGAACGGGGGATTTCATGCGTGATGGGCACGCGTGAGGGGGATGTTCACTCCGCCTTTTCTTAATAGTGATTTTTGGCGGTGGGGCGTTACGGGGTAGAGAAGAAACCTGTGAGGGGCGGGGGCTGATTTGTGGTTTCCCACTCATGACGCAAGAGGCGTCGGGAGCAAAACAAAAGCAGGTCCTTCGACTTCGCTCAGGATGACGGGCTTATTGGGGTTGGGGAGAAAAACAAAAGCAGATCCTTCGCCCCGCTTACCCCACTGCGTGGGGCCCCAAGCGTGCGGGGCTCAGGATGACACACCTTGGTTTCCCTTTTGCGTGAAAGCGTGCCGGGCTCGGGATGACACACCTTGGTTTCCCTTTTGCGTGAAAGCGTGCGGGGCTCAGGATGACACGGCACTGGTGGAACTATTGGCTATGCGGCGGTGTCGGTGGGGGTAGCTACTAGGTTTGGGGAGTTGTCGAGGGGATCTTCTAGGGCGGGGTGGGGTTCGGTGAGGGTGTAGGCTTCGGCGATGGCGTCGGCTATTGATGTGGAGATGTGAAGTTCTTCGGTGCGGCTGATCATCTGGGCGGCGCGGGCGGGGTCTTCGTTGTAGTGCCATATTCCCATGACAATCTTGAGCGCGGGATTTGCCCTGCGGAGGCTGCGGAAGATGCGATTGGCGCGGGCCATGGCGACGGGCGGCATTCCGGAGAGGAAGACGAGGTCGGGCTTTTGTTCGGCGACGGCGGAGACGGTTTCGTCAATGCGCTGAATGGGAATGCAGGTGGAGTGGAATCCGGCCTGATCGAGGACCTGGGCGAGCATGGTGGAGATGAGATCGTCGGAGCCGTCGCGGACGGGGATGACGACGACGGTACAAGCAGGGACAGAGGGACTCAGGGACATAGGGACAGAGGGACTGGCTGAGGGACCGGGGACAAGGGACGCCGGGACTGTGTCTGCGTTGTCCGATGCAGCGTGGGCGAGCTCGTTTTTTTCTTCCAGGGCGCGGAAGCCTAGTTCGTCGACCATTTCGGAGGTGCTGGAGCGGATGAAGCGGACGGTGGAGTCTTCGAGTTCGCCTCTCTGGCGTTCCATTTCAACCATGGTGAGGGCGGGGATGAGGATGGAGTCGTAGACGGAGGCGAGGGACTGGTCTTTGAGCGAGGACTGGAGGATGTCGGCGGCTTCGCGTTCGTCGCGGGCGAGCATGCGCTGGTAGAAGGCGGTGTAGGGCGGGATGACGGGCTGATCGCCGAGGAGGACGGCGAGGAATTCAAGCGAGGGAATATGGCTGCCCATGACGACGAGGCAGACGGTGAGAGGGACGGAAAGGATGAGGCCTACGGGGCCCCAGATGAGGGTCCAGAAAGCGGCGGCGATAAGGACGGCGAGGGTGGAGAGGCCGGTGTGGTGGCCGTAGACGCGGGGCTCGACGTAGTTGGCGGTAACGATTTCGAGCACGACGAAAAGGCCGAAGATGAGCGCGGTGTGGGTCCAGCCTGGGAAGACGGCGAGCGAGAGCAGGGTGGCGGAGAGAGCAACGACGGGGGCCCCGATGTAGGGGACGAAGCGGCAGAGGAAGGCGAGAGCTCCGAAGAGAAACCAATGTGGAAGTCCGATGAAATAGAGCGCGACGCAGACGAGTGATCCGTAGACGATGTTGACGGCGACCTGGAGGAAGAAGTAGCGGGAGATGCGTCGGCTGGCGTCGCCCATCGCCTGGGTCATGCGGGAGAGGTTGCGGTCGCCGGAGAGATGGATGAGGCGGTTGCGCAGGTCCTCGCGTTGGAGGAGGACGAAGAAGGTGAAGACGACGGAGAGTAGCGCGGTGGTGAGGGGCTCGATGATGCCACCCAACTGATCGAGGCGTCCGCTGGGGCGGCCGACTTCGCGGACCTGGACGGGACGATCGGGAGTGGTGCCGATGGGATTGGCGTCGCGCTGGCCGGGGGCCGGGAGGGCGCCGGTGGAGTTGGCGATACCGAGCTCCTCGCTGATTCGCTGGATTTCTCGTTGCGCGCGGCTGTAAGCGGAGTTGCTGGGACTGTGGAGGGCCTGCATCTTTTGCGCGATGTTGCCGCCGTAGGTGGGCAGATCGTTGGCGATGGCAACGAGCTGGGTGAAGATGGTCCAGGTGGCGACGCAGAGAAGGCCGGCGAAGACGAGGATAACGAAAAGGGCGGCGATCGGGCGCGGGAGGCGCAGGCGTTCAAGCAGGGCGACGACAGGGGCGAGAAGGAAGGCGAAGAGGATGGCGAATCCCAGGGGGAGCAGGAGGACTTTGGCGAGATAGAGGACGGCGATGGCCAGGACCGCGACGGTAATGAACCAGAGCTGGGTGAGTATGCGTGCGGTGGACGAGGGGTTCATGACTCTCCGGGGCGGACGGCTGCCTTAGGTGAGATGCGGAGAGCGGGAAGGGAGACCGGGGAACAGGGACCGGGGACGCAGGGATTAGGGGACTGGGCGGATCTTGGGGATGATCCGCCCGGTCGTCTAAATGGAGTTATTGAAGGCGGGCGGCGGTGGCGGTAGCGCAGGCGTGCATCGTGACAATGGGCGCGCCAGTAGCATCGTAGAAGTCGACGAGTGCTCTATCGCTCCACCGGCTGCCGTCATCGCTGAGGGTGATGGTGTGTGTAATTTTCTGGGTTCCCGCCTGGAATGGGCCGCCCGAGAACAGGATGAACGCAACGTCGCTGGCGGTGTAAGTTTCGTACCTGGATCTGTCCCAGTTGCCGATGCCGATGCTGCGCTGGCCGGGGAGGAAGCCGGGATTGGCGGTGGTTTCAGTCACGGCGCCGCCACGGGAGAAGAGAAGCAACGAGGTGAACTTCCCTTTCGGGGCGAGCGTGTTGCAGTCGAAGACAGAGACGTTGACCCACCACGCGCCTTCGAGGCTGCGGGGGGAGGCGGATTCCGGGAACTCGGCGTGGAGGGGGACCAGGGCGGCGAACCACGTGGCGAAGATGGCGAGCCAGATGACGCGGACGAGGATCTGGAATTTCGAAACTGAGGGCATGGTGGCGATCTCCTTTGGGGAAAGTGACTTGCAACGACAAGGACACGGTAGCGGGGATTCAGTGGCGAAGTCTTGAGGATCGGTTGAGGATTTGTGCCGGAAATGTTGAGGAGGGGTTCAGTTGATCCTGCTAGAATCGCCGCACATTCAGGCGGGCAGAGGGAATGACCGAAAGACCGCAGGTTTCATACGAGTTTGCCAACTTCCGGCTGTTGCCGCGGGAGAAGCAGTTGGTGTGCGAAGAGCGCCCGGTGAAACTGCAGCCGAAGGTCTTCGACACGTTGCTGCTGCTGGTGGAGAATCACGGGCGGCTGGTGGAGAAGGACAGCTTTCTGAAGGGTCTTTGGCCGGATACGTTTGTGGAAGAGGCGACACTGGCGCATTGCGTGTCGGAATTGCGGCGGACGCTGCGCGCGGAGGGCAACGGCGTGGAGTTTATCGAGACCGTTGCGAAACGAGGATATCGATTTCTGTCGCCAGTAAAAATGACGGAACTGGGCGCGCCAGTTGAGGCGACGTCGGCGTCGGTGCTTGCGGTGCTGCCTTTTGAAAACCTGGGACCGGAGACAGAACGCGGATACCTGGCGGACGGGTTGACGGAAGAAGTGATCGCGGCGCTGGGGCAGATCGATCCGGTGCGGCTGGGCGTGATTGGGCGGACGACGATCATGCGATACAAGCATGCAACGAAGTCGCTCAAGGAGATTGGCGGCGAGTTGAAATCGGCGTTCCTTGTGGAGAGTTCACTGCGTAGCGAAGGCGGACGGATCCGGGTGACATCGAAGCTGGTGCGGGCAAGCGACCAGGTGCAGATATGGTCGGCGACGTACGACAGCGAGCCGAAGAGCATGTTGGCGTTTCAGCGCGAGCTGAGCACGACGATTGCGCAACAGATAAGTCTGCGGCTTTCTCCGGAGAGGCTGGATGCGCTGGCGCGAAGGCAGGCGCACAATCCCGAGGCGTACGACGCGTATCTGCAAGGGCGCTATTACTGGAACCTGTTCACTCCGGCGACGACGCGAAAAGCTGTCGAGTGCTACTTGCGCGCGACGCAGCTTGATCCAAATTATGCGCTGGCATGGTCGGGGCTTGCGGATGCGTATGCGTCGAGCCCGATCCACGCGGACGCGCGACCCGCCGATGTTTGGGAAAAGGCGCGGCATGCGGCGGAACAGGCGATTGCGGCGGAACCGGAGCTGGCAGAGACGCAGACGTCGTGGGGGTTTGTAAAGTTCTGGCTGGACTGGGATTGGGCAGAGACAGAAGTGGCATATCGCAGGGCGATTGCCATTGATCCGAACTACTCGCTGGTATACCGGCTTCTTGGAATCGCACTGGCGCATGCAGGGCATCGCGAAGAAGAAGCGCGGCAGGCGATGGACCGTGCGCGAGCGCTTGACCCGTTGCAGGCGATGCACCATGCGCTCTCGGCGCAGGTGGCATTCCTGGCGCGGGACTACACGGGAGCGCTGGAGTTTGCGCGCCAGGCTTCTGTTGTGTTGTCGGACTTCTGGATTGGGAATCTGCAGATGGCGCAGGCATACGAACAACTCGGCGAGTACGAGCAGGCTTTAACGGCGCTCAGCCGCGGTGGCGGCGCGGGCGGTGAGAACAGCAAGGTGTTCTCCCTGCGCGGATACGTGCTGGCCAAGATGGGAAGGACGGACGAAGCCGGGCAAGTGCTGCAAACGCTGGAGGCCATTGGCCGGCAGAGGTATATGCCGCCCTATGCGATAGCGCTGGTGTATGCGGGGCTTGGCGATGTGGACGCAGCGTTCGAGTGGCTGGAACGCGCTGTGGAAGCGCACGATGTGCATCTGGCAATGCTGCCGTCGGATGCCAAGTGGGATGGGCTGCGCCGGGATGCGCGGTTTGCCGGGCTACTGGGGCGCTGCGGGCTCCCGTATCGCAGTTCTTAGTTACAGTTATCAGTCATCTGTTCTCAGTTGTCAGTTATAAGTGATCAGCATTGGACAACGAAGAGTACAAAGACGACTCCATCAAAGATGCGCCAGTGCGAGGGCTTCTGCATCGGGCCCGCGGTGTTGATGCAGATGGACTGGTGCTGACGCATGGGGCGGGAGCGAATTGCCAGACACCTCTGTTGAAGGCGCTGGCGGAGGCATTTTGCGCGGCGGGCCTGACGGTGCTGCGATGCGATTTGCCGTTCAGACAGGCGCGTCCGCACGGGCCACCGGTGCGCGGAAGCGGCGAACGCGATCAGCAAGGGCTGCGCGCTGCGGTGTCGGCGCTGCGACGGGAGACGACGGGCAGAATTCTTCTAGGCGGACACTCGTATGGCGGGCGACAGGCTTCAATGCTCGCTGCAGCTGCGCCTGGAGTCGTTGAGCGGCTGCTGCTGCTTTCGTATCCGCTGCATCCACCGAAGCGGCCGGATCAGATGCGGACCGCGCACTTCCCTTCTCTACAGACACCGGCAATGTTTGTGAGCGGGGAGCGGGATGGATTTGGATCGAAGGAAGAGATGGAGGCAGCGCTGAAGCTGATTCCGGCGAGGACGGAGCTGCTGATGGTTGCAGGTGCGGGACACGAGTTGATGACGCCGCGGAATCGGGCGGAGCTGGTGGAGCGCGTGGTGGAGAGGTTCCTTCAATTTGCGAAGGGTTAGATGATCATCGTACTTTCCCATGTCTCAAGGTCGAGAGATGGGGCATCCGCCACCCGGCCAGTGCGGTAAAAAAAGCAACTGCGGGTTCCTCCACTCCCATTGGTCGGTCGGAATGACAAGGCGTAATTCTCGTTGACGAGGATGCCTCGCTATTCGCGGGTGACTTTGTAGCCTTGCTTTTCGAGCATGGCGGGGACTCCTTCGTTGCCTACGAGGTGGCCTGCGCCGATGGCTACGAAGGTGACGCCGTCGCCTTTGAGCAGGTCCCGGATCTGCGCGGTGAAATTCTGGTTGCGCTTGACCACGAGGGTCTGGAAGAGGTCGGGGTACTTGTCGCGGAACTCGGCGTTGTTGAGTTTGTCGAGCGCATCGACATCGCCGGCGGACCAGGCAGCGAGCAGCTGCTTGAATTTGTCGACGGCGGAATCGTAATCGTCGAGTTCGGAGACGAGGAAGTCGACTTGCTGCTTGTCGGGCATGTCGGCGAGATAGTGCATCTGCTGCTCGGCGGTTTCGAATCCTTTGACGGGCTTGTTGGCTTTGACAAACTCAGGTTTGAGCTCCAGCTCGACTCCGCTGTTGGGATCGTAGCCGGCTTGCATGAGAGGAGTAAGACTGAGCATGAGGGCAGCGAGCCAGGGCTTCATGGATTCGAAAACGGCCTCTCCGCCCGGCATGCCCGTGCTGGCTGCATCCTTGGTGAGCTTGGCGAGTTGATCGGGAGTGAGTTTGGACGAGAGCGGATGTTCCTGATCCATGCCGAGCTGCATGATGAGGGGCTGCATGGACGCGGCGTCGTCGACGTTGGGGATTTCGAGCCATAAGGACTGGCTTTGCTTGATAGCGGCGTCGATCTTGGGCGACGAGCGCCAGGGGTCGTCCTTTGCGAGCGCATGGACGGTGCCAAACAGATAGACGGTGGAGTGCGGTCCCTTGACGACCCAGATGGCGGGCTCGGCTTGCGCGGAAAGTGCGACGGTAAAAATCGCGGCGAGAAATAGTGCCAGTGAGATGAGTCTCCGACTCCGGCGCATGCGAGGTCTCCTGGGAGGGTGATGCTGTGAGTATAGCTGGAAAAACCCGCACAGCGAAGGATATGACCGCCGGCTCCAAGTTGGAGAAAAGCCGCTTTTCTGCTATTCACAACCAGAACACCTTGTCAGGATGACAATCCCTGAGCAGAGGGGACGGCTGCAGAATCGAGAAGCGCCATCATGTTCTGGCTCGGGAGGCCGAACGCATTTGCGACTGTATTGCAGAATGCCAACATGGCGGCGACGTGGACTGCTTCAGCGATTTGCTCTTCGCTCCAACCTGATGCGATCAGGACGAGAACGTCGGAGCGTGTGGTTTTGAAGGACGCCTTGTTGACTTGTTCGAGGTAGCGGAGAAGCTGGGTCTCGGATTCTGAAAGGCCTGCGGCATCGAGATTTCCGGCAGCAAGGCTTTGCGCGGTTTCCTTAGCGACCCCATGAGCAACGAGAAAGAATCCGTGACTGTCCGTGCAGTAGGGACAGGCATTGAGTTGCGAGATCCAGGTGGCGATGAGTTCTTTTTGCCTGCGAGAGAGGTGTCCTTCGTTGAAAAGCAGGGACGAAGAAATATCCACCATCTGGCGAGTGAAGGCAGGATTGGTTCCGAAACATTTGAGAATGCCGGGTACATCCCGGCGGCCGGTTTGATCGCGAAAATATTGATACGCCAACGCGGTGTCGCCCTGCGCATCCTTTTCTTCGATGAGCTTGATTTTGGTTTCCGATGTTGGCGGGGGATTTGTTCGCAACTTCGCTAAAAGCTGGTATTCCAGTCGATCCACGGTATTCCCTCGACAGAATTGTAGACGCTGAAGTGGCGGTTAGAGCGGCCGACGGAAACGCAGGCCGCTTCCCTGCCCTTGTTTAGAAGCTGAACTTTGCTGCGAGTTGGAAGGCGCGCGGACCGCCGGAACCGAAGACTCCACCGGCCGTGGAAACGGGCGTTCCAAAGCTGGACGAAAAGTTTGGATTGTTCTGATCCGGCGAGAGGGTGTTGGCAAAGCCGGAGTAGTTGAGGTTGCTGACGCCGAGAATGTTGGTCGCGTTGAAGGTATTGAAGGCTTCACCGAGCAGGTTGACGGTGTAGCGATCACCGAGATGGAACGATCGATCCAAGCGAAAATCCAGTGAGTTGAAGCTGTCGTTGAAACGCGCTTTTGGGCTGACCTGGGGAAGGATTACGTTGCCGTTGGCGCTGGCCTCGTAGACTCCGCCGGCCGCGTTGGTGGCGGCGATGAATGCGTTGAGTTGCTGCGCATTGTGAAATTTGCGACCGCCGGCATTGCGCTGCAAGGTGGGAACGCGCTCGCTGCCATCGGGAAGCAGGATGTCCATCGGGACGCCGGAAGCGATGGTCCAGATAGGCGCGAAGTGGAATTGAAGGGGCAGATTGGCGATGCCTGACATGACGAGACGATGGCGCTGGTCGTTGGGGGGTGGGCCGTATTCGTCCTGCAGATTGGTGGGATCGATGGGCGAGTATTCGAAGGGAATCTGGTCGTCGTTGGCGTAGTTGAAAGCCTTGGCGAGAGTGTATGCGGCGTCGAACTCGCCGTACTTCGCAAAGCGCTGACGAACGCTGACCCAGAGCGCATCGTACTTGGTGTTGACGGCGGACTCGAGATCGGTGACATTGTCGGGACCCTGCGTGTCAGGGTTGTAGACGGTGCCGACGGGACGGCCGATGATAAAGCGCGTGCCGAGATTGTGAACGCCATCCACTTTGACGAGAAGACCGCGGCCAATTTGCTTTTCGATGCCGAGATTGAACTGCTGCACCATGGGATTGCGCATGTGGTTGCTAATGACGTCGATGCCGGCAGCGCCCGCGCCGGTGAAGACGAATCCGCTGAATGGGCTGGAGAGTACCTGAGGTGCGTACGGCTTGAAGGTGCCATCCTGATTCAGATAGATGGGAACGCCGTTCTGGTCGGTGATGACGTTGCCGGCGGTAACGTTGAGTGCGAGGGCGCGGCCATCGAATCCTTTTTCGAGCGAAATAATTTCGAGAGTGATGCGGTCGTAGTAGATTCCGTAGCCGCCGTGGACGCTGAGATCGGGATTCTCGGCGTAGTTGAACCCGACACGCGGTCCCCAGTTGTTGAAGTCGCGATGGCGCGTGCCCTGATAGAACGATTGAACGATGGGGTTGCGCTGGCTGTACCAGCTCAGGTTGTTGAGATTCGAATCCATTTCCCAGCGAAGGCCGAGATTGAAGGTGAGTTTGGAGAGGGCTTTCCAATCGTCTTGAGCGAAGAGCGCGAAGTGGTAGCTATCGTCGTTGGGTAAATCGAGTGGACGCGTGGGCGTGGAACTGCGCAGCGCAACAGCGAACAGCAGATCGTTGTCGTCAACCTTGCCGTCCTGGTTGCGATCGAAGTCAGGGAAGTCTTCGACGGTCTGGATGTTG
>NZ_JBAUUO010000019.1:0-56943 GCF_049582745.1 Occallatibacter sp. | reverse complement strand
ACATAGGGGTTCTCGCGAGGCAGAGAGATGACGGACAGGCTGAATAAGAAACGCCGCTTCCTGGCCACGATCTGGGTTCTTGTTCTGGTGTCAGGCGTTTTCGATTGCCTTGGATTTTCAGTTCGTGCGCAAAGCACCAAGCAGGATTGGGAGAAAGCGGCAGGCGGCAAACAGCAATTTGAAGTAGCGAGCGTGCGGGAGAACAAGAGTGGCGGCCCTTCGTACAGTAATTTCTCGCTGGACAATGGGAATGCGTATTTCATCATCAAGAAGAATGACAAGCTTGATCTGAACGGCACCCTTTTTTCAGCGAAGAACCAGACACTGATGCGTTACATCATCTTTGCCTACAAGTTGAGTGGAACGCAGGAACTTGCGCTCCGGTTCGACTACTTTGAGGGCCTCCAATTGCACGTGCCACAGTGGGTGAAAGATGATCGCTACGACATCGAGGCGAGGGCTCCGGAGCCTGCGACCAAGGACCAGTTGCGGCTGATGATGCAGAGTCTGCTGGCCGAACGCTTCAAGCTGAAGGTGCACAACGAGACGCGGGAGGCTCCAGTGTTTGCGCTCGTTCTAGAGAAGCCAGGGAAACTGGGACCGCAACTCGAGCAACATAAGGCGGATGACGACTGCAATGCTACGGCGTTTCCTGAGGGCTCCGGTAAAGGCGCAGCCCCGGCGCAATCCCTCTCGGCGCTTCCGATCCCCTGTGGCCAGATCGCGCATTTGTTGCCTGGCTCTCCAGGCGCAAATCGTTTTGGAGGTCGCAACGTGACGCTCGCATTGCTGGGCACCTCGATGCCGACGCAGACGGGCCTCCTGACGCTGCCGCGACCGGTGCTCGACGAGACGGGACTGAAGGGTGGATTCGACTTCTGGCTGGAGTGGACGCCGGAAGACTTGAGCGAAGTGGATAACGGCGAGACGGGCGGCACGTTTCGCGAAGCGCTGAAGAATCAGTTGGGGCTGAAGCTGGAACGAGCAAAAGGATCGGTACAGGTACTCGTGATCGATCATGTGGAGCGGCAGACGGCGAACTAAAAACGGACTTTGAGAGAAAGCACGTGAGGCCGTGCGGATGCGGGGGCCGATCCATCGGCCAATGGCTGTTTTCCTATCTGAACTTCGGTACGCTGGCGATCATTTTGAAGCCTTCGTTTTCTTTGCCGCGAAACTCGGGCAGGGGCTCGGACTTGACGGGGAGGCGGTCGGCACTGGTCTCTCGCGATACATTCTTGTCGTCGTACATGCGGAGATCGGCGGCAATGCAGAGAGCTTCAATATCGGCTGCATCATCGGGATATACGGCGACGCCGATGCTGGCGCCGACCTTGAGTGTGTGATCGCCGACCTGCAGGGGCTCATCGAGCATCTCCATCAGTGACTTTGCGACCCAGTTAGCGTTGGAGCGGTTAGTGGGCTCTTCGAGGATGAGAGAGAACTCATCGCCACCGGTGCGGGCCACGGTATCGGAGCGGCGCACGCGGCCCTGAAAGATCGAGCTGACTTTCTTGAGCAGCAGATCGCCGGCATGATGACCGAGCGTATCGTTCACCTGCTTGAAGTGGTTCAAGTCGATGACCAGCAGGGCGGCCTTGGATTCCATGCGACGGGCGCGCTCAAGCGAGATCGCGAGGCGGTCAAGAAAGAGGCGGCGGTTGGGCAGGCCGGTGAGTTCGTCGTGCAGGGCGAGGTACTTGTTGTGTTCGATCTGGTCTTCGAGGAGGAGCAGGATCATGCCGACGGCGACGACGTATTTGGGGAGGTTCCAGACCTCGCTTTCAATTTGCGCGTTGGGCACAAGAAATCCGGCAAGCGGCGCCAGGACGAAGACCATCGCCCAACCAAGAAATCCGACAATCGTGATCAACGAGCCGGCACTCACGCGATCGCGATAGCTGTACCAGACGTGCACGCAACAACCGAAATAAACCGTGAACAGGACGGCATTGGATGCAATGTAGAGTCCGTCTCCCGGGCGGTTCTGGACGGCGAGGAGGAAGACGGCGAGCACGCAGTAGAGACCGACGAGCAACCAGCGCAAAAGGTGGGTAAAGTCGCGCCGCGCGGTGAGCGCGATGGTCAGAGGCGCTGCTCCAAAAAAGATTGCCGCCGTATCGAGCGCCCACGGCCAGGGGTGATCGAGTTCCAGCAGCACGACGTAGACCGCATTGGAGGTGAGCACCGAGATCAACATCCATTCGCTGGAGCGCTCAGTGCGGTAGGGAACGGAGGCCCACATGAAAAGCACGCCGGCAGAGATCAGCGAGATCAAGCCGATGTCGGTTGCGATCATCCCCCAGACGCGGGGAGCGGAAGAGAAGATGAAGGCGGCGAAGTGGACAGCAATGAGGACCCAGCCGGTGAGCCAATGCCGCGAGGCCGTGGTTTGGCCACGCCGCGCCACCGACGCAAATGCGCACGTGAGCGCAGCCACCGCTGCAAGGTCGGGGAGTTTAGTCCAATCCACCCGGGGTCCTCAGTTCACAGTCCGTTCTGCACCAATTTTAGATGCGGTCTTGTATTGAGAATGAGCCGGATCACGCTTTTGTTGTATGGGTCCACCAGTGGATATGAAACTTGCGTAATCTTGCGCTCAGGCGCAAACCATTAACACTGTGGATTACCTGGGGGAAATTGAGTGTTTGCTTCAGTTTCTCCTCAACTATGCTCAAAACGATGGCTACCAGCCTATACATCGTTGTAGAAGGTGAAGACCCCGGCTTTGACATCTTTGTCAACGGGCACGCTTTGGCCCGGAATGAAGATGCCCTGGAACGGCTGGCGGAGTCGCTGAACGTTGCGCCTCTGCTGCAGTTCTTCTCCGCGGACGAGAACTCGATGTGCCTGCTGCTGGACCAGGGCGCAGGCGACCCGGAGTGGGCGCGCAACCTGCCGGAACCACAGTGGTTCAACCCTGCGGATGGACTTCTGAGCGTACGAGCGCTGATTCGCTTTCTTGCGGATACGCCGGTGGCGTTTGGATCGGAGACGCTGCCGATATTGGGCGAACTGCGCGAGTACGAGCGGGTGCTGGAGAAGACGGCGCAATACAAGCTGCGCTGGCACCTGGCGGTTAGCTGGCGATAGGGCGAGGCGCCGGGTTCCGATTGGACAAAACGCGCAATTGAGTAGTCAATGTCCAGTTTGTTCGCGGCTCGGGAATGAATGCATGAAAAGGTTCTTTGTGTCGCAAAAAGAGCTAATTCGTCACTATCGAAAAGCGGCCTCGGCAATCATTAGAAACGGCACTGGTACTTCCTCAAGAGTTGCCGGTTTGAATCTCCATTTGCTCACCGCTGCAAGCGCGTTGTCGTCCATCCCTTTTCCAGCACGAACAAGGAGTCTCGCGTGCGTTGGCGAACCGTCTTCGTCGATTAGGACCTGAATCACCACATACCCGGCGTAATGATCCCGGCGTGCCTCGTCTGAAAGTTCCACAGGCGGTGTGTAAATCGGCACCGGGTTCGTCAACGTTTTCAGACCTGCAGGCTTTTTCCAAGGTGGCGAGCCTCCGCCCACTGGCACAGCAGGATGGCCGTCAATGAATGGCACCCACATCATGAATCGCGTGGGCACAGGTTTTCCCTTTAAAGTGCCCGGCTCAAATTGTGACTGTAGAACTGCCGTGATCGCCACATCATCAAAAGGGCTTGCAACTCTATTTGCCACGGCGACCGTTTTCGGTACGCCGTCCGCTCCGGCTTCGACAAGTAGACCGCACACGCGCTTCGATCCTTTCAACCGCGGATCATCGGATGCGATCGCCGGGACGGGATGGACTAGAGTCGCCGTCCATACGCCGTTCCACCCCGCGTAGACCCCATTCTCGTCTGGCTGCGGCTTTCCAACCTGGCCCACACCAACCGCGCCAAACGCAAAAAAGGCCGAGAGCAATAGTGCCATTCTCATTCTTGTCGTCATGTTTACTTGATCCTCTGAGTGCATCGGTTCCGGCTTTAGACGGCGGCCGGTTCGGGTTCGGGATGAAGGACAAACGGCACATGATCCTCCCTGCAAACGGCCTTGATAGCGGGCTTCGCGGTCATGGGGCCGGAGGGCAGTCCTCCGCCGGGCATTACCCACTGGCCAACCATCAGGAAGCGATGCAGTCCGGGGAGGGTATTGGGCAGCATTTTGAAGCCGGCGCCGGGTTCGACGAGCCATCCCTCCTGTGAGCCTTTCCAATTGCCCGTGTAGCGGATAACAGATGCGGGAGTGGATACGTCGACCACCTCGATCGCCTCGCGGAGGCCTGGCAAGCGCTTCTCGAGCACATCGATGACAGAATCGGCGACGCGCTGCTTTTCGAGGCGATAGCGCGCGGAATCGCGCTGGCGCAGATCTGTCCAGTAGCGATGATTGCGGGTGGGCAGGATGCAGGTAACTGCGGTCTTGCCTGGCGGCGCGAAGGTTGGATCGAAGTTGAAGAAGCGAAATCCGATTTGGCCCAGTTCAGTTTCAGGGTCCACTTGGATGGGCTGTTGGAGGAGGCGCGTCAGCATTGGCGGCTGATCGCTGAGGTCCATCGCCACGCCGAGCGAGACCTGGAGATAAGACGCAAAGGTATTGCGCTTCTGATAGGTCTCGAGGATGTCTGCGTCGATATATCTGGCGGAGAGCATGTCGAAGATAGTGGCATGACCATCGGCTGCGGAGATCACCCAATCGGCCTTGATGGCTTCACCATCAGCCAGCACGACGCCGACGGCGGTATCGTGCTCGACAAGGATCCGCTCGACGCGCGCTTTGTAACGTATCGAGCCACCGAGGCTGCCGATCTTTTCCTCGATCAGGCGGATCATGGCCTGGGAACCGCCGATGCAGTAGCCGGCATTGTTTTCGTTCATCCAGCCGAGAGAGATAACCATGGCAGTGGCGGAGAGCTTGCCGACATCGCCGACAGAGAAGAAGCGCTGCAGGAGGGGATCGGCGAAGCGGGCGCCATATTCTTCGCCGCTCATCTTTCCCAATTTCCGCAGCAGGGGAAGAATCGGCACATCCTGGAGGAGGTGCAGCCAGTTTTCTCCGAGACCGGCAGCGGGATCGAGCATTTTGAATTTACCGAGGCTACGCACGGAATTGATGAAGTCGTGAATGGCGGTCGCGTCGAACCATGCGCGACGCATGAGCTCTGCTTCAAGCATGTCCGCATTTGTGTAGATTCGAAGCTGGTCGCCATCTTCAGTTTCAATGCGCACAAACTCGTGGGGATTGACGAAATGGAGCCGGTCGATATCGAAGACCTCTTGCCATTGCTCGTGAAATTCACCATGAGGGTTGGAGCCGATGAGCCAGTGAAGGCAAGTTTCGAAGGTGTACGGACCCCGGCGCCAGCTCATGGCGAGACCGCCGGCCATGTCGTGCATTTCGAGCACCAGGACCTGGTAGCCGCAACGGAGCGCGTACACGGCTGCGCAAAGCCCGGCGATGCCACCGCCGACGATGACGATTTTATGGCCATTGGGTTTCATGACGAGGTCTCCCTTCGCGGCGCTCGGGTCTGGGTCGAGCAATGCTGCGTTGACGGAGTGTGCAACCCGTGAGAGCTGCAATCGAGAGGAATCCGATGTGCTTGAACAGGGGAGCGGCACACGAATCGGCCCTCTTCGCGAACAGGCCCGTGATTCAGGGCGAGGATAGCGCCGGGGCGATGGGGAGGCGGTGACCCGAGTCACAGGTCGGGGTGAGGAGAAGTGGGTCAGTCGGGCTGGCGGGTTCCGTCGGAGCGGTTCTTGCTGCCTTCCAGGTCAATTTGGCCGGTCATGATGTGTGCGTGCAGCCGATATTCGCCTTCCGTTGATTTCTTTGTGATGCTGCGGAAAAAGCCGCCTTTGTCAGCGTTGTACATGGGCGCTCTGACTTCGCCGATCATCACCGATGCATTGACATTGCGGTAGTTCCATTCGTGGAATGACGAAATCGTTATCTGACCGGCGTAGATGTCGATGTCCTTATCGCCCTTGATTTCCTCGACCTTTACTTCTCCTGCGGGCATGCGCACGCTGAGGTTCGTCTTCCACGGCACTTCGATGCGGATCTGAATACCATCGCCGTGCCTTAGATGGTTACCCTCGATCGAGAGCCTGCCGCCATCGGAGCTTGGAGAGAATCGAAGAAGGATATGGCGAGGAGCGTCCTCGTTGTCGCCGCTGTGACAGGTGACGTGGATTGCTTCCTGGTCCGTTCCAACGATTTCGAGACCCGCGGGGCGTGAGTCGATGGTGAGCACGGCGCTCGAACGCAGTGGGGCAGTGAGCGTCTGATCGCACGAGACTTTCGTTTCCGCGAGCCCGGCAAGATTGCAGGCAAACAAGGCCGCGCCTGCGACGGCACAGACAAATCTCATGATGTACCCTACGGTGATTTCGCAACAATAGTTCCCGAAACGGCAGCTTGCCGCGCAAATGGTGGAATTGGAGACTCAGCTGAAGACATTGCCCATGCGGCGGATCTGGGCGCCTACGCTTTCGAGTTTCTGTTCGATGCGTTCGTAGCCGCGGTCCATGTGGTAGACACGATCGAGGATGGATTCGCCGTCGGCGACGAGGGCGGCGAGGACCAGCGACGCGGAAGCGCGCAGGTCGGAACACATGACAGCGGCGGCGGAAAGTGGCGCGGGGCCGCGAACCGTGGCGGTGCGTCCGTCGACCTTGATGTTTGCGCCCATGCGCACGAGTTCCTGGACGTGCATGAAGCGGTTTTCGAAGATGTTTTCAGTGACCATGCTAACGCCCTCGGCCTGGGTGGCGAGGGCCATGTACTGGGCCTGCATGTCGGTGGGGAAGCCTGGATACTCTTCGGTGGAGATGTCGGCGGCGCGGAGCTTGCCATCGCTGCGGACACGGACAGAGGTGGCGCTTGGGACGTCGATGGTGGCGCCGGCTTCCTGAAGCTTGGCGATGACGGCGCCCAGGTGGTCGGGGTTGCAATTCGCGACGGTGAGGTCGCCCGCAGTGATTGCACCGGCGATAAGGAAGGTGCCGGCTTCGATGCGGTCAGGATTGATGCGGTAATGCGCGCCCGTGAGGCTGGTGACGCCCTGCACGCGGATGGTGGAGGTTCCAGCGCCTTCGATCTTTGCGCCCATGGCACTGAGCAAGTCGGAAAGATCGCAAACCGCTGGCTCTCGCGCGCAGTTTTCCATCAGCGTTTCGCCTTCGGCGAGAACGGCGGCCATGAGGAGATCTTCAGTCCCGGTGACGGTGATTTTGTCGAAGACGATGTGGGCGCCTTTGAGTTTGGCGGCGCGAGCTTCGAGGTAGCCGTGTTCCTGAAGGATTTCGGCGCCCATTTTCTCGAGGCCCTTGATGTGGAGATCGATAGGCCGGCCGCCGATGGCGCAACCGCCGGGCATGGCCACGCGCGCCATTCCTGCGCGGGCGACGAGCGGGCCGAGAACCAGAGAACTGGCCCGCATGGTTTTGACGATTTCGTATTTTGCCTCTGGGCTCGAAAGGGTGCGGAAGTTGATGCGCGTGCTGTGGTCGGTTGTCCCAGTGCCCAGCTCGACTTCCGCGCCCATGGCGACGAGAAGTTTGCGCTCGGTCTCGATGTCGCGGACCTGGGGAATGTTTTCGAGCGTGACTTCTTCTTCAGTGAGGATGGCAGCGGCCATGCAGGGGAGTGCGGAGTTCTTTGCACCCGAGATGCGTACTGTTCCAACCAGCGGATTTCCGCCGCGAATGACGAACTTGTCCATGAAGTTGTGTGTGGCTCCGTGCTGTTCCCAGTGTAATTCTGTGGCGTGATGATGCAGTTGGCGAGGGATATACTTGGCGTGTTTTAACGTTCAACTTTTGAGGGCGTGGAGATGACAGGTACAAGCGCGTGGATGAAAGCGAGAAGATCGGCTTTTATTGTGATGCTTTTGGAAACGTTTGCAGGGAGTCTGCTGATTTGGGCGCAGGAATCCCGTCCTATGGCGGCACCGGCCAGGCCGATTCCAACGATCGTGGAGAAAGATGGACACTACGCATTGATGGTGGACGGTGAACCGTATCTGATGCTGGGTGTGCAGGCGAATAATTCGAGCGCGTGGCCGGCGTATCTCGACAAGGTATGGCCAGCGGCGGAGACATTGCACGCGAATACGGTGGAACTTCCGATTTATTGGGAGCAACTGGAGCCGGTGCAGGGGAAGTTCGACTTCAGTGTTGTCGATTTGATTTTGAAGCAGGCGCGGGAACATCATCTGCGCCTGGTGCTGTTGTGGTTTGGGACGTGGAAGAACGGCAGTTCGCATTACACGCCGGAGTGGATCAAGCAGAACCAGGAGAAGTATCCGTTTCTGAAAAATGAAAAGGGAGAGACGGTAGATTCGCCCTCGCCGTTTTCGGCGGCGTTTCTCGAAGCGGACAAGACTGCATTTCGCGCGATGATGCGGCATTTGAAAGATGCCGATGCGCAGCGGACGGTTTTGCTGGTGCAGGTGGAGAACGAAGCGGGCGTGTGGGGCGGCGTACGCGATTACGGGGCGGCGGCACAGAAGGCGTTTGCCGGGCCGGTTCCGGTGGCGCTGGTCAAGGGGCTGGGCAAGCAACCGGGGACATGGAAGGAAGCCTTCGGCGAGGATGCCGATGAGACCTTCGAGGCATGGTATACGGCGACATATATCGAGCAGGTGGCGGCGGCGGGGAAGGCTGAGTATCGGCTGCCCTTGTATGTGAATGCCGCGCTGCGAGACCCGATGAATCCGGGCAGGGCGCCAAGTTATGAATCAGGCGCGCCGACGGATAACAACATCGGCTTGTGGAAGATTGCCGCGCCGTTGATTGATGCAATCGCGCCGGACATTTACATGTCGGAGTATGCGAAGTACATGAAGGTAATTGGATTCTATGGGCAGAACAATCCACTGCTGATTCCGGAGACGGGCAATTCTCCAGCGTATCCGCGGTACGTGTATGTGGCGATCGGGGAGGGAGCGATCGGGTGGGCGCCCTTTGGGCTGGACCTGACGCGTTACAGCAATGAACCGGCGGGGCCGCAGGCGATGGAAGCGAGCGCGTTGAAGCCGGTCGCGGAACAGTACGCCCTGCTGGCGCCTATCGCGCGTCGGATTGCAAAGGCGAACCTGGAAGGAAAGGTTGTGGGGGTGAGTGAAAATCCCGACCTCCATACGAACGAGATTCCGCTTGGCCGGTGGGACGTGGTGGTGAAGTACGGCATGCCGTCGTTCGGGAACTGGATGCAGCCGAAGGGAAACACTCCCGCGGATGGCGGAGCGGTGGTAATCGAGCTTGGGCAGGATGAGTACCTGGTGGCGGGTCATCATGTGCGCGTGGATTTCAAGCCGACGTTTGCGCCGGGGAAGAAGCGGCTGTTCCTGAAGGTGGAAGAGGGCAGCTTCGACGCGGGAGGGAACTGGAAGATGGCGCGGATCTGGAACGGGGATCAGACGGATTATGGATTGAATTTGAAGGCGGACGAGAATGTGTTGCTGCGTGTGCGGCTGACGACGTTCTGATGAAGAGCGCGCGGAGATGATTTGCCCTTTGAGACGGGGCTCTCCGGGGCGCAGGCCGCGTGATAAACTGCGAGGCTTACGAGGTCGAAAATGTGTCACTTAGGATTGAAAGATTTTTGCCCACTCCCATGGGCGCGCGCGGGACTTTGCCTGGTTCTCGGTTTTCCGGCTTTGATCGCATCCTCACAATCGACTGCCGTACCGTTTGCCGGCGTCGCTGGGCCGCAGAAGGCGAACGACGAAGGCCGCACTGAGTTGCCGATGGTGGTGCGCAAAAGCGTGAGCTTCAGGGAGATTGGACCGGCTATCTCCGGCGGACGCGTGACTGCGGTTGCAGGCGTCGCGGGGAACAGCGAAGTATTTTATGTGGGCGCGGCCGATGGCGGGATGTTTCGCACCGATAACGGCGGCACAACGTGGAAGGCGCTGTTTCAGTATGAGAGTGTTGCGTCGATTGGTGCGCTTGCTGTCGATCCCTTGAATCCGCAAATCGTGTGGGCGGGAACGGGCGAGGCCAACGTGCGGAACGATGTATCGTTTGGCGACGGGATTTACAAATCGACGGACGGCGGGTCGCACTGGAAGCGGATAGGGCTGGAGCACAGCTTTCAGATATCGAAAATCGCTGTCGATCCTCACCATGCGGGGACTGTGGTGGTGGCTACGATGGGCAGCCCTTATGCCGACGATGAGGACCGTGGAGTTTTTCGCACCACGGACGGCGGCGCGACGTGGCAGAAGGTGCTGTACGTGGGCCCGAGTGTGGGCATCTCTGACCTGGCCATGAATCCGGAGAACCCGCAGGTGCTGTTTGCGGCTGCCTATCGTTTTCGGCGGACGCCCTGGAGCTACTCCGATGGCGGGCCGGAGGATGCGATCTATCGATCGATTGACGGGGGCTCGACGTGGCAGCGGCTTGGCGGTCATGGGCTGCCGGCTAAGCCGGTGGCACGCACCGGACTCGCCATTGCACCGAGCCAGCCCGATCGAGTGTATGCGGTGATGGGTTCGACGGAAGGCGTGCTGTGGCGCAGCGATGACTCCGGCGATCACTGGAGCCTGGTGAGCAAGAACGAGGAGGTAGATTCGCGACCATTTTATTTTTCGCACATTTCGGTGGATGCGAAGAATCCGGATCACGTAATCGCGCTGTCGAACCTCCTGATGGAATCGAAAGATGGCGGGCACAATTTCAATTCGATTGCGAAGCAGATCCATGGGGATCATCACGCCATCTGGATAGACCCGGCGGGCAGCGGGCGGATGATCGAAGGCAACGACGGGGGCATTGTGATCTCGCGCGATAATGCCGCGCACTGGGAATTCGTGCACAACGTCGCGATCGGGCAGCTCTATCACGTGAGCGCGAGCGGTGATGCGTGGACCCGGATCTGTGGCGGCCTGCAGGACAACAGTGCATGGTGCGGGCCCGGCCTCAACAAGGACCCGAGTGGCATTCTCGATCGGCATTGGTCCGCGCTCAACGGAGGAGACGGAATTTTTGCGATTCCGGCGCCGGACGATCCAAACCTGGTATACAACAGCACGCAGAACCAGGTGCTGATGACCTTCGATCGCGCGGCTCAGCAGGTGCACGACATGGAGCCATATCCGCGCGACTTTAATGGCGGGGGAGTGGCAGATCTGAAATATCGCTTCAATTGGAACGCGGCATTTGCAGTTTCGCCGCAGGATCCGAAGGTCTTGTATGCAGGCGGCAACGTCGTGTTCAAGAGCGAGGACCGTGGACACACGTGGAAGCCGATCAGCCCGGATTTGACGCGCAATGAGAAGGAGAAGCAGCAGTCATCGGGTGGTCCGATTGTCAAGGACAACTCCGGTGCGGAGGTATACGACACGCTTCTGGTGATTGCGCCATCAGCGAAGGATGGCAAGGTGATCTGGGCGGGGACAGATGACGGCGAAGCGCAGGTGACGCGGGATGGCGGCGGGACCTGGACAAATGTAACGGAGCACATTGCAGGGCTTCCGCAATGGGGACGCATTGAATCGATCGACTTGTCGCCGGACGATGCCGGCACGGCGCTGATCGCTGTAGACCGGCACTTTAGCGGAGACTTCAAGCCATATCTGTTTCGCACCACCGATTACGGAGCGACGTGGCAATCGATCATTGGCGATCTGCCGCAGATCTATGCGCACGTGGTGCGGCGCGACCTGCACAATCCGCGCATGTATTATGCGGGTCTCGAGAATGGTCTGTACGTGAGTTGGGATGCGGGGGAACACTGGTTTTTGCTGGGACTCGGCTTGCCGGATGCCGCGGTTTACGATGCGGCGCTGAATGGCGCGAACAACAGCCTGGTGGTGGCAACGCATGGACGTTCGGTTTGGATACTCGACGACCTTGCTCCATTCCAGGAGTACAAGCCGCAGAACTTTGCGCTCTTTCCACCGGAGAAGGCACTTCGCTTCTGGCCCTCGTCGCAGGTGGAGGCGCTGGGGGAAGGGGCTTTCTACGGGAAGAATCCACCGTACGGCGCGCAATTGAGCTACTATCTCGCGCGGGAATCGAAGGAGCCGGGCGAACTGGTGATCAAGGACGCGGCAGGGCACGTTGTGCGGACGATGAAGGGAACGCATACGCTTGATCCGGATGAAGCGCCGCCCGAGGATGAAGACCTGCCGCCCGCGGCGCAAGCCCAGCCGCCGTCGACTTCGCACGCGAGTCGTCCTGAACAGCAGGAGGCAAAAGCTTCGACGGCGCCGGCCTCATCGCAGACGCAGCGGCAACTGACGGCGGAAAAGCCGGGCGAAGAAGAGGCTTCATCGGAAAAGCCGAAGGAAGTGCCGTGGGTTCCCGCGAAGGCGGGGTTGCAGCGAATGACGTGGGATTTGCGCGCAGATGGGCCGGTGCGCTGGGAGGGCGGCAAGGACTTCAACAAGGGGCCGCGGTCGGGCGCACTGGTTCCTCCAGGAGAGTACACCGTGACGATGACGGTGGCGGGGCAGAGCGGTTCGCAGAAGCTTGCGGTGATGCAGGATCCCACATCGCATGCTGACCTGGCGGGGATGAAGGAGCGGTATCAAGCGAGTGAGTCCGTGCTGCATGAGCTTTCACAGGTTGATCGAGCGCTGAACCGCATTGACGCGATGAATGCGCAGCTGGTGGCATTGGGCGAGGCTACCAAAGGCATGCCGGATGAGGAGAAAGTGAAGGCGGAGATCGACGCCTTTGCAAAGAAGATGAAGGCGGCGCAGGGCGTGCTGACCAGCAATGCGGGCGCCGGCGAATCAACGCTGCGCACGCCCGACCAGATCCACGAGAAGTTGTCAGGGCTGGATGGTCTGTTGGAAGGCGACGATACGGCTCCGACGGCAGCCGTAATGGACGACAAGAAGCAGGTGGAGACGGAGTACGAGGCGGCGATCCGCAAATTCAACCAGTTTCTCGCCGATGACGCGAAAGCCTTCAACAGCGCAATGGCGGCACGGAAGCTTACCGGCATTGTGACGGGAGAAGCGCTGGAGCCATAGGTACCACGCAGACAGCGATCAGAGAGTGACGGGGCCGAGGAGACGGTTGTTCGTTAGAGGGCGACCGAGATTCCGCCCCAGCTTTCCGGGTCGATGTCGGCGAGCGTCTGCGTAAAATCCCAGTGGTGGCCGTGGAAGTCCCGCGCGTTATATTGACGCTCGCCGTACATGTGATCGGTGGGCTCGGTGAGAATGACGGCGCCGGCCTGGCGGGCGCGCTCGCAGTGTGCCCGTGCGTCTTCTATGCGGACCTGGATGATGTGCGAGCGATTGGGCTCGATATCGCCCTCGGCAATGGTGAAGCAGCCTTCGCCGGCACGCATCTGGATGCGATGGTTGGCGATGCGCAGACGCACCGAGAACCCAAACGCCTTGGTCAGCCAGTCTGCCGCGACCGAGGGGTCAGGATAGATGAGGACGGGAATGACGGTGCAGGGCGGGACGGAGCGGTTGGTCAGCATGCACTCAATGTAGAGCAGTCCTGGAGTTGGCGTAAAGTCTTCAGCCGAAGTTCGACGGGATCAGCGCGAGGCGATGAGCTGCTTGTCGAGAATGGCGACGATGCGGTAGGTTTCCGCAGCGGTTTTACCCTCGGCGCCGACGGGCCACTTGAGCTTTGCGGTCTTGCCATTTAACTCAGCCTCAACTTGCGGAACGAGAGGCATCTGGCAGATGCGGCGGCTGATGTAGTTGCCCTTGGGCGAATACTTGTTGACGCAGTTGACGAGCGCGACCCTTCCATCGGGCAGCAGCAGCGAAAGCGTGGTGCCGACGAGGTTATAGGCAACCTGGTTCTGCGAGGCGATTGCTCCATTGGCGCGCGTGGGCGCGGAGCAGGCCTCGGAAAGCGGTTCGAGGGAGCAGTCGGTGCCGCCTTCGTCGGGGGTGCTGGTGTATCCGGGGATCACGGCGAAATAGTTTGAGTCGCTGGTCTGGCGGTAGAGCACGGTTGCGTCCAGTTTTTGCGCACAGACCGACTGCACGCTTGTCGCCGCCAAAAGAAACGCCATCCCGAAACCCATCCAGTGGGCCTTGCTCATCTTCAGGACCTCTATCCAAGTGTTTCTCAGAGTGTATGGGCCGAGCGAGTCGAATGGCGGCGCGACTGCACGGTTTGTCACTCGCAGGTAACGTGACAGAAGAGCTTCCTCCCCCTCACTGTTTGTGGCGGAGACATCGGAATTCTTCCGAAAGCCGCCAAAGGCGGTTAAGAGGCGGGTTCGCGTTTTCCCAGTTCTCAAAGGCAAGACATGCGAACCCGGCGACAGGGGGCGGATAGTCTCGCTAAGCCGGCAATTCAGAGGGAAACGCTGAGCGCAATTCCGAGAGGACTGGGATATCTGCGGTTGAACAGATAGTACCCATCACCCTGGTAGGCGACGTAGACATCATCGGTCTCGTACCATCTTCCACCCCACATCTCAGGACATGGATCCAGCAACGTGAACCAGTAGCCGCCGTATTGAAAGCGCGGATTACCACCTTCATATATGAAAGGGAGGCCATAGATGCGAAACGCGTGTCCATTGCCGTAATGGTCGCGGAAATAATCATCGGGAACCCGGTAGCCGTTATAACCGCCTCGCTGCTGCCAATTGCGATGTTCGTATTCCCAATGATTCGCGCGCCGCTCCTGCCAGGCACGTTCCTGCGTCCTTTGCTGATCGCGTTCCTGATCCTGGGAGCGTTCCAGTTGTTTCTGTTGCCCAGGATGCAGGCCATGATCGCCGGGGTTCTGCGGGCGCACACTCTGAGGCCCACGCTGGTCAGTCTGCCGCTTCGGATGGTTGCCGGCCCCGGCGAGTTTGTCCTGAGTCTGCCGTTTGTCTTTGTTCTTGTCCTGATTGTCCTGGGCGTGTCCAAAAGCGGAGGCGCCGAGAGTGAGGAACAGGATGGAGACGGAAGCGGCGATGCGAAAGCGTGTCATGCGTGCTCCCTCTGTGCGGTTTCCGAATGCTCTCGTTGTCGCAGGCTTGCCTCGCCGACAGCATTGAGTGGCCGTCCGGGAACAGTTGCTGCAGTCCATGCTACGCGCATTGGGAGGGACGCGTCGGTTTGTCTTGCGTGAGCCAAATCCAAAGTTCCGCGGCGTTTGGACTTTAGGGATGTGGGCCATCCACTATGCCTGCACGTCGCAGAGAACCCAGCGATATAATTGCGCGCATGTTCCGATGGATGACGTTTTTGATGATTCTCTGCACCGGCACTGTCTATGGCGCCGTGAAGCATATCCCCATCCGATCGGGAGTGGTGTTGAAACCGGGCGAGGTGTACACGGCACAAGTGACAAGCCAGAAGCCCGTGGAGATTGAATGGACGGCCGTTCAGGCGAAGAAGTGCACCATGGATTGCGTGCAGATGACCCTGATGAGCGGCACCTGGCACCAGCCCTTCTTGGCGGCGATGGGGGCGACGGGGAAGTACACGCCGACGAACGGAAAACTCGTGGTGGAATACAAGAACGTTTCGCAGGAGCCAGTGACGATTGACGTGTTTCTCGTGGAACGGACCTGCGATGCCGAGGCCTGTAAGCTTTTCGACGGCAGCAAGAAAGGCAGCTGGCTGGTCTTCAAAATTGATGAGTTTAAGTCGATTACGAACAGCGCGGATACCTCCTACTCCGTGATCTCAGGAGTGGCCGAGAGCGGGCGAGCGTTTCGGATTCACGTTGTTTGGTGGACGGACCAAAAAGGTGCGGGGTTCATGGGCTGCCCGCGCTGGATCAAGGGATACGTGGACAACCACACGCCCAGAGAAAAGTACCGCCCGTACATCATTTCCGGAATGAACGTGGGGGATGAGAACAATATCGTGTTGAAGTCGATTGATGATTGCGTGCCGTCGGCGCCGCACTTTGGGGTGCCTGAGAAGAATTTATACAAGTAGCGTTAAGCTTCGGCCTTGTTAGGGTGAGCGAAGTCTCACCTTAACTTCGATTCTGGAGCCTAGTCGGTTGATGATCGACATCAGCCGGTCCAAAGTAAAGCGGCTCAGATTGGCATTGCGGATCCGGGAAAAGTCGGCAGCGGCGATCCCGGTCTGAGCATGAGCCGCTCGGACGCTGAGGCCTTTCCGATCCATCATCTTGATGATCTCAGCAGCGAGAATCGCTTTGAGTTGCATGATGTCCGAATCGACGTGACCGAAATCGCGGAAGACGTTCCCGCTACCGCGAACGGTTTCGACCTTGTCCCTTTTCATCTGAGCATCTCCTTGAGTTGCTTCAAGCGGTTCTTGATCAGTTCAATTTCATGTCGCGGCGTCCTGGTGCCTTGCGTCGACTTCTTCTGAAATGCATGAACTACCCAAATCTCATCCCCAATCTGGACGGCATAGACGACCCGAAATGCGTTTCCCCGAAACGGTAACGCAATCTCGAATACTCCTGAACCAAACCCCGCGAGCGGCTTCGCGAGATCCGCTTTCGCGCCCTCAGCGGCGATTATCAAAGCGTTGAGGCAGATCGTTTGTGCATCGGCTGGAAATTTCTCGAAATCCTTTCGCGCGACCTTGAGCCAGGAAATGGGCCGGGTAACCTGAGCCATTGCAGCAGCCTCCTGTCGGATCTTGACTGACCCCCGTAGGCGTCTTCATTGGGCGCAGCTTGGCGTCACGCAACGGGCCAAAACACCCTCAGAACATAGTTCCATCAGAACGCGGATCGACCGGATTCATTTTTTATCGTAGTCAAATTTGACAACACCTGTCAAGCGTTCGGAGCAAAATGGGGAGTGCTGGGAGCATTGGTTCCCGATGGGCCGCTCGCTGCAAGTGAGCGTACTCCGGCGGAAATGAAGAAGGCGGGCTTGATGCCCGCCGTCTTGATTCGTAGTATCCGTTCAGAACGAGATGCTGATCGCAATCCCGGGACGGTTGGGATATCTGCGGTTGAAAAGGTAGTATCCGTCACCGTAGTAATCCACGTAAACATCGTCTGTTTCATACCAGTCATTGCCCCAATAGTCGGGATAGGGATCCAACACCGTGAACCAATATCCGTCGTACTGAAAGCGCGGATAGCCGCCCTGAAACATGAAGGGAAGGCTGAAGATGCGGAACGAGTGACCCCTGCCGTAGTGGCCGCGAAAATCATTGTCGGGAATTCGGTAGCCATTGTAGCCGCCGCGTTGCTGCCAGGTGCGGTGATCGTTATCCCAGTTGTTTGAACGGTGCTGCTGCCAGACTTGCTGCTGCTGGACCTGTTGTTCGCGCTGCTGTTGCTGCGAACGCTGCATCTGTTGCCCACGCTGCTGGTGCTGCGCCTGCTGCTGCCTGTTCTGGTTCTGCTGGTCGCGCTGAACCTGCTGCTGTCTGTTCTGGTTCTGCTGGTCGCGTTGAACCTGCTGCTGCCTGTTCTGGTTTTGCTGATCGCGCTGAACCTGCTGCTGTCTGTTCTGGTTCTGTTGATCGCGCTGAACCTGCTGCTGCTTGTTCTGGTTCTGTTGATCGCGCTGAACTTGCTGCTGCCTGTTCTGGTTTTGCTGCTCGCGCTGAACCTGCTGCTTTTGTTGCTGACCCTTGTTCGGCTCTTGCTTCTTGTCCTGCTTCTCCTGGGCGTAGCCAAAGCTACCGACCGCGAGAGCCGCTGACAAAATGAATATTGGAAAAACGAACCCAACTCGTTTCATGGGTGTTACCTTCCTGCAGACTTCAAATCAACGACAACCTTCGAAATTGCCTGCTACTCCGACGGTGTTGAGCGACGATGGAGGACTTTGCTCTGCCGTATTCGATTCGGGCCGGCAAGCGGTCTGCCGTGGCATGATGTTCTCCGGACGAGGCAGACGGATTCTGCGAGAGCGCACGGGCGACTTCTCTTGTCTACTCTGAACCCTCTGCCAGAGGGATACTGTCCACTTTTGCTCATTATGTCCTGGCGATGACTAAGCGAGGCCGTGCCTTAGTGGAAACAATCCCTTCATTCATTCCCAAGATTTCGTGGTTGATTCCGATTTTTGTACGGCTTTTCCTCAGTAGATATGGCTCCAGCCGCCAGTGGCGTTTTCCCATTTACATAGGCCGACTAAAATCAAAGGCAGGCCATGTCTGAATTCACTCACCTTCATTTGCACACGGAGTATTCGCTGCTGGACGGGGCTTGCGACATTCACAAGCTGATTGACCGAGTGGCGGCGCTGGGGCAGAAGTCTGTCGCGATGACGGACCACGGAAATATTTACGGCGCGGTTCATTTTTTCAACGCGGCCAAGGCGAAGGGGATTAAGCCGATCCTGGGATGCGAATTGTACGTGTGCAAGGCGGCCGACCATCGCGCCGATACCCCGAATGACACCAACAACCACCTGCTGGTGCTGGCGGAGAGCGAAGAGGGGTATCGCAATCTGATCCGGCTGACGAGCGAGGCCAGCCTGCATGGGTTCTATCGCAAGCCGCGCGTCAGCAAGAAGTTCCTTGCGGACAATTCCAAGGGGCTGATCGGCTTCTCCGGTTGCCTCAGCGGCGAGCTGTGCGAAGAGCTGATGGCCGGTCACTACGAGAAGGCCAAGGGCACGGCCATGCAGTACCAGGACATCTTCGGACGCGGGAACTTCTATCTTGAGATCCAGGACCAGGGGCTGGAGCAGGAGAAGAAGATTCAGGCGGATCTGTTTCGGCTTGAAAAGGAACTGGACATCCCGCTGGTGCTCACGAATGACTCGCACTATCTGTGCGGGGAAGACTCGCATGCGCACGACGTGATGCTCTGCGTTCAGACCGGCTCGAAGATTCATGATGCCGAGCGCTTTCGCTTCGATTCCGATCAATTCTTCGTGAAGTCCGCGGACGAGATGGGGCGCATTTTTCCCGACTCGCCCGGCGTGACCGCGACAACGATGGAGATTGCGGAGCGGTGCAACTTCAAACTGCACGCCGTGGACAATCCGTTTCCCGAGTTTGCGGTTCCGGCGGAACACACCATCGATAGCTATTTCGAAGAAGTGTGCCGCGAGGGCTTAAAGAAGCGGCTGGAGACGGCCGTTCGCCAACTGGAGTTGCGCGGGGTGCGCCGTTCGCCCACGCACGAGTATAAAGCGCGCCTGAATTTCGAGATCGACATTATCAAGCAGATGAAGTACTCGGGGTACTTCCTGATCGTGTGGGACTTCATCAAGTACGCGCGCGACAACGGCATTCCCGTCGGCCCGGGGCGCGGCTCGGCAACCGGATCGCTGGTGGCGTATGCGATGGAGATTACGAACATCGATCCCATGCAGAACGTGCTGCTGTTCGAGCGCTTCCTGAATCCGGAGCGCGTGACGATGCCGGATATTGACGTGGACTTCTGCCAGAACCGGCGCGGCGAGGTAATCGATTATGTGACGCGGAAGTATGGACGCGAGCAGGTGGCGCAGATCATCACGTTCAACACCATGGCGGCGAAGGCTTCGATCAAGGACTGCGGGCGCGCGATGGATATGCCGTATGGCGACGTGGATCGGATTGCGAAGCTGGTTCCGCCGACCGTGGGAATGACGCTGGAGAGGGCGCTGGAGGAGTCGCCCGATCTGCGCAAGGCGTATGACAACGACAAGCAGGTGCGCGAACTGATTGATACGGCGAAGAAGCTGGAGGGGTTGGTGCGCGGGGCCGGCGTGCATGCTTCGGCGGTGGTGATTGCGCCGCGTCCGCTGACGGAACTGGTGCCGCTGAACCGCACCAAGAACGATGAAATCGTGACGGCCTACGACATGAAGTCTGTCGAGAAAATGGGCCTGCTGAAGATGGACTTCCTGGGTCTCGCAACGCTAACGGTGATTACCGATTGCCTGAAGCTGATCGAACTGAATCGCGGGGAGAAGATCGACATCGATATGGTTCCGGGGGATGATCCCGAAACCTTCAAGCGTGTGTTTCACACCGCGCTGACGTCGGGGATCTTCCAGTTTGAGTCAAGTGGGATGCGCGACATTCTGCGGCGTTACAAGCCGGACACGGTGGAAGAACTGACGGCGTTGAATGCGCTGTACCGGCCGGGCCCGATGAACATGATCGACGACTTTATCGAGCGCAAGTGGGGACGGCGCGAGGTGGAGTTTCTGCTGCCGGAACTCGAGGAAATTCTGAAGGACTCGCTGGGTGTGATCGTCTACCAGGAGCAGGTGATGCGGATTGCGCAGGTCTTGGCGAGCTTCAGCCTGGGCGAGGCCGACCTGCTGCGGCGCGCGATGGGGAAGAAGGATCAGAAACAGATGGCGGAGATGCGCGATCGCTTTATGAATGGCGCGGCGAAGCTGGGACATCCGAAGAATCTGTTAGAAGATTTGTTTGAGAAGATGGCGAAGTTCTCAGAGTACGGATTCAACAAATCTCACTCGGCGGCGTATGCGCTGGTGGCGTACCAGACGGCGTATTTGAAGACGCATTATCCGGTGGAGTTTATGGCGGCGCTGCTGACGAGCGAAACATCGAAGCCGGAAAACATCGTAAAGTACATCGGCGAGTGCAGGGAAATGAACATCAGCGTCGAGCCGCCGGATGTGCAGGTCAGCGGCGCGCAGTTTACGCCCCATGGGGAGGCGGCGATTCGGTTTGGACTGGCGGCGGTGAAGAACGTCGGCGGCAATGCGATTGAATCGATCACGAAGGCGCGCGCGGAGGCCGGGGGGCGCTTCAAGACATTCTGGGAGTTTTGCGAGAAGGTTGACCTGCGCGTGATGAACAAGCGGGTGATCGAGTCGCTCATCAAGGCCGGCGCGCTGGATTCGCTGGGCAAGCGTGCGCCGCTGTTTGCCGCGATCGACAAGGCCATGGAGCGCGCGCAGAAAGCGCAGAAGGATGCAGCGCAGGGGCAGGCGGGCCTGTTCGGATTGTTCAACGAGGAACCCGCGCATGGGAGGCGCGGCGACGATCTGCCCAACGTGCCGGACTGGGAAGAGGGTGAGCGGCTCGCGAACGAAAAGGAAGTGCTGGGGTTCTTTGTCTCCGGCCACCCGCTGGACAAGTATGCAGACAAGATCAAGAATCTTACCGGCGTGATTTCGACCGCGGAAGCACTGGAGCGCAGGCCTGCCGAGCGGCGTTGGGGCAAGGATGCGGACCCGGCAGACGATATCCAGGTGGCGGGCATCATTCAGGGCATCAGGGTGCAGAAGGGCAAGCGGGATGGAAAACTCTATGCTGTCGGATCGCTTGAAGACGCAACCGGGAAGATCGAATTGATTTCTTTCTCCCGTGATTATGAGCGACTCTCGGAGCAGTGGAGGATTGAGGCGCCGGTGCTGGTGCGCGGCACGCTGATGGGCGACGAGGATTCGGCTCCGAAGATTTCAGTGAGCAACATCCAATCGCTGGAAGCAGTGCAGGTGAAGCTGCCCACGGGAGTACGGATCCGCATCAGTCTCGACCGGGCGACAGAGGAGCTTATGGCAAGCGTGAAGAGCGCCGCCGACGCTGCACCCGGCCCCGGCAAGGTCATGATTTTCCTTGAGAAGAAGGGAGAATTTCAAGTGATACTTGAACCGGAGCAGATGAGCGTAGCGGCGGATCGGTGCTGGGTGGAGCGTGTGGAGGAATTGACGGGAAAAGGGACTGTGCAGCCCCTGGGTTGAGTGCGGCCGCAGCACTGCGGGGCCTCCCCGAATCTGGCCTGCTTTGGTTCGCAAGAAAGGATTTGTGTACTGAAGTTAGTACGGATTCTGGAGAACGCAAATACCACTAAAGTTTTAAAGTCAGGGCCAGATACCTGACTTCCAGTTATGGCTTAGTTTATTGAGTTGGCATTTCAGCGCTTGAGAGCAGGCGTGCCCAGTGGCGGAGCTTGTCTGGTGTGATCGGGCTGCCCGGCGTCTCGCTTGAGGCCAACTGCACGGCGAAGTTGCCGACGGTGGAGCTCTCGGGATGTCCGCAATCGACAGGAAGGCCGGTGCGCCGCGCTGTGAGATCGGCGAGAAGGCGGTTGCGGCTGGCGCCTCCGATGATGTGGATGCGGGTGAGTTTTCGCTGGAGCATCTGTTCGAGGTCGGCGATTGCCCTGGCGTAGCGCGCGGCGAGGCTTTCAAAGATAAGACACGCAAACAGCGGCTCGTTGCCGGGAACGTCCGGGATGGGAGGATGGCCGGCAGCAGCTAGTTGTTCGTTGATGCGCGCAGGCATTTCTTCAGCGAGGAGCAGTGGCTCGGCATCGACATTGATGATTTGAGTGGGCGCGCAGGCAGCGGCTTGTGCGACGAGATCGGCGATGGTGAGATTGCGGCCGGCGCTTGCCCAATGCTCCATGCACTGCTTGAGGAGCCACATGCCATTGACATTCGTGTGGAAGCAGAATCCCCCGGCGGCCGCGCCCTGGTTGGTGTAGCGGGCAGCGAGGGCCTGAGGGGTAGCGATGGGTTCGGAAACAAGCGTGCCGATCAGCGACCAAGTTCCGGAACAGATGTATGCGGTTGAATCCAACTCCGCAGGAATGCCGGCGATGGCGGACGCGGTGTCGTGGCATGCGGGAGCGATGAGTTCGGTATCGCGGAAGGCCGCTAGCGTAGACAGCGGACCCTGCAGGCGACAGAGTCGCGTGCCGGGATGAACGATGCGAGGCGCGGCTTCGACGGGCAGACCGAGCATGGCGAAGATGTCGCGCGCCCAGTTGCCGGTGGCGAGATCGACCAGGCCGCTATGGGTGGCGTTGGTGTATTCCGCAACGCGCGGCGCGCCAAGCCAGTGCAGGACATACTCGGGCAGGCAGAGCCAGGGAGCATGCTGTTCGCTTACGGGATCGGCGAGAAGCTGGTAGATGGTGTTGATGCGGAGCGGCTGCGCGCCGGTGCGGCGAAAGGCTTCCGCGGGTGGTAGAACGGCGTCCGCCTTCTGTTTTTCTGCTACGGTTCGCTCATCGCGATAACAGAATGGATCGTGGAGCGGATGTCCGGCGGGATCGAGGCGAACGTAGTCGACGGCCCAGCCATCGACGGCGATGGAGGCAACACCTTCCGGGGCCTCGGTCGCGGCTTTGCGCAGTCCTCCTTCGATTCCAGAGAGAATATTGCCGAGAGGCCAGTCGAGTGACGAGCCGTGGGGGACCGGGCCGTTGGGGATGCGATGGACTTCGCTGATCTCGGGACGGTCATCGATCCAACGAAGGAGTGAGACGCGGCAGCTTTCCGCACCGAGGTCGATGGCGATGCGGGCGCGGCGGTCATCGATGCGCGGCATTTCGCCCGAGATCACCGCAGAAATGCCTCGGCCAAACCACCGTCGACGGGAAAGATGTGTCCAGTGGTGCAATGTGACTTGGGGCCGGCGAGGAAAAGAATGGCTTCGGCGCAGTCAGCCGGATCGATGGGTCGATGGGTAAGTGTTCGCTGAGCATAGTAGCCCGCGAGCAGCGCACGCAATTCATCGTCGGATTTGGAATCATCGAAGTGAATGTTGTACTTGGTGAGCGAAGCGCGGACGCGGTCGCGCGGAAACATGGTGCTGCTTTTGACAACGGTCGCGGGACTGACGGCATTCACGCGAACTTTGGGGGCAAGCGATACGGCGAGTTCGCGAACAAGATGCGAGAGAGCGGCCTTGCTGACGTCATAGGCTTCGCTGCCTCGCTTGGGCACCACGGCGTTTGCCGAACTAGTGAGCACGATAGAGCCGTCGAGATTCTGCTCGGCGAAGATTTTAGCCGCCTCGTCGGCAAGGATGTAGTTGGCGGTGACGTTGATGTTCAGCGTCGCGGACCAGAGATCGTCTCCGATTTTCCCATCGGGCGATGACGGGAACAGCGCCGCGGTGTTGATGAGGATGTCGATGCCGCCGAAGGCGGCGATGGTGGCGCGGATCGCGTCGTGGATGGCATCGCGGCTGCGGATGTCGACCGCGGTGATGGCGACAAATTCCTTCTGCGTGATGTGCGCGAGCTCGTCTGCGACGCGGGTGGCGGCGGCACCATCGTAGTCGGCGATCATGACGTGCGCGCCGCGCGCGGCGGCCAGGTGCGCAACTTCGCGGCCGATGCCGCTGCCTGCGCCAACGATCAGAGCGATGCGCCGGCTGAGTTCTTTCTCGGGAGGCTGGCGGCGCAGCTTAGCCTCTTCCATGGCCCAGTATTCGATGCGGAAAGCTTCGATGGGCGGGAGCGCGACATAGTTGCTGAAGGTCTTGAAGCTCGATGGCTCCATGCCTTCACCACATTGGGGAAGAGTGCCGGAGAAAGCGCCTTCGGAGAGGAGAGTTGCCCCCTCAATGACGTGAATGGCGTTGGTGTAGAACTCGCCGACGATGCGGGCTTCGGTTTTGTTTTTTCCGAAGCTGAACATGCCGAGGCCAGGGATGAGGACGACGGTGGGGCTGGGATCGCGAAGCGAGGGCGAATCGGGCGTAGCGAAGTAGTGGTAGTAGGTGCAGTACTGTTCGCGATATTCGGTAAGCGAACGATCGATCTGCGCCTTGAGATCGGCTACGCTGCCGTTCTTCGGCCAGGGGACGAACATGGGTCGAATCTTGGTGCGAATGAAGTGGTCGGGGCAACTGGTGCCGAGGTAGGCGAGCTCTTCGGCTTCTGCCGAATTGACGAACTGGAGGGCGTCGGGCGCGTCGGTGAAGCTGGAAATCCAGCAATGCTGTGAGCTCACGCGACCGCGAAGATACGGCGCAACCTCGATGGCGAGTGCGTGGCGATCGTTGCGCGAGGGAACGGCTTCGCCACCAAATCGAACTGACCCTTTCGTCTCCCCGTGGCGCGCGATGAACTGGCCGATCTGATCGATGATGGTGAGGGTGTTCAGGTAGCACTCGCGTTGCGTCTGGCCCCAGGTGAAGAGGCCGTGGCCGCCGAGGACGATGCCATCGCAGCCGGGATTGGCGCGGAGGGCATCACGCATCATGAGGCCAAGCTCAAAGCCGGGGCGCTGCCACGGAATCCAGATCAGCGTGTGGTTGAACTCGCGATTGAACTCCTCCATCTTTGTCTTGCCGTTGGCAGACGCGGCAAGTGCGATGCCCCAGTCTGGATGAAGGTGATCGACGTGCGGGAAGGGAAGGAAGCCATGCAGCGGCGTATCGATGGACGCAGCGACGGGGTTGTTGCGAAAGGCGCACATGGGATACATCGCCACCATGTCGTCTTCGGTGTCGACGCCTTTGTAGCTGCGCTCGAGCGCAAGCAGCTTTTCCTGGTAGAGGGTGGCGAAGCCGGTGCGCTTGATGCTGCCGAGGTCGCCGCCCGAGCCCTTGACCCAGATGACTTCAACCGGTTCGCCCGTGAGGGGGTCGGTCTCAGTGACCTTGGAACTGGTGTTGCCGCCGGCGAAGTTGGTGATGCGCAGGTCCGCGCCGAGCAGGTTCGAGCGATAGCGCAGAAGTTCGGGCTCGTCCAGCGAAGCGGCGACGGCGGCGTCCCAGCGGTCTTCGAGGAAGCGGAGAGTTGCGGTTGCGAGAGTTGCCTGCGACATAGTGCACCACCATACGGGAATTCATCGAACTGCCCGGGTTCAATTTTACCGCCGAACGTACGAGGTCATGCGTAGCTGCCGACAGTCGACTGCCTGCAGGCGCGCTCGCGCGTGATGCGTTCGACATAACCGTCTTCGCGGAGCGCGGTGAGCGGGTCGGCGGCGAGCCCGCGGGACTCGCGCCATAAAGCAAGCAGGGGGCGAACGTCACGCCAGAATGCGCCGCGGAAGAGTTCCTCTGCCGCGACAAGGTCGCAGGACTGTTGCAGGGCTTCAAGTTGTTCGCGATCGATGAGCGCCGCCTTGAGCCACAATTCCTGCGCGGTGGCGACGGTCTGCACCATGGCCTCGATCTTGCCTTTGAGGTTATGGCTCTGGTCGATCATGAACGCGGCCGCTCCGCGGTCTGGCGTTTCGGACTGGCTGTAATGCAACTCATGAAAGATGCGGAAGACCTGGTAAGGGTCGATGGAGCCGAGGGTAAGATCGTCGTCTGCGTAGCGGCGGTCGTTGAAGTGGAATCCGCCCAGAAGATTCAGATGCAGGAGCCAGGCAACAATCTGCTCGATGTTCTGCGAGAGGTAGTGGTGGCCTGTATCGACAAGCACGAAAGCCTGCGGCCCAGCGGTGCGGCAGAGGTGCGACGACATGCCCCAGTCGGCAATGTCGGTGTGGTAAAAGGCGGGCTCGAAGGGTTTGTATTCGATGAGAAGACGCTGATCGGGATCGAGATGCTGGTGCGCGGCGCAAAGAGCTTCCTGGAGCCACTCGATGCGGCGCCAGATGGACTGCGTGCCGGGGTAGTTGGAGCCGTCGGCGAGCCAGAGGGAAATATCGCGCGCATGCAGGTGGCGTGCAATTTCGATGGAATCGAGAATGTGACGCAGTGCGTTTGCGCGGACTTCTTCAGAGGGATTGCAGAGCGAGCCGAACTTGTATTGCTGATCCTGAAAGAGGTTGGGATTGATGGAACCTGCGCGGATGCCGGTGGGGCGCTCGAGCGCCTGAACCTGCTCCACATCCGCAAGTCCGCCGGGCAGATCCCACAACACGTGGAGGGCCAGCGTGGGAGTGGCTCCCGTGAGGCGATGCACTTCGGCGGCATCCTTGAATTTCTCTTCAAGCGTGGATGCGGCGCCAGCCTGAACAAACTTGCCGAAGCGCGTGCCGGTGTTGGCGAATCCCCAGGAAGGGATTTCAATTTGGAAGCGGTCGAGGATGTGTGCCGCAGTTTCGAAGAGAGCGGAATCGGATGGACTCATGGCTGCCTCTGCTTTGCAAGTGTAGCGCTGGAACCGGGCAGGCGGCGCGGCTAGAGATCGTCGCGGACGATGATCACGCTGAGGAAGCGGGGTCCGTGAACGCCCTTGATACGGGTCATCTCGATGTCGGCGGTGGCGCTGGGACCGGAAATGTAGGTGGCGAGACGCGGTGCGACGGTGAACCGGGCGAAGTATTCGGGCAAGGTTTCGACGACGTCGGAGGCGCGGAGGATGCAGAGGTGGAAGTCGGGTAGCAGGGTGAGAACGCGGCGACCTTCAGTGGACAAGTGGTGGAGGACAATCGTGCCTGAATCTGCGACACCCGCGAAGGAGGCTGTGAGAACGCCGTCACAGCGCTCGATCTGGTCGAAGGAGAGATCGTTGTCGAGTTTCCAGTGGATGTTGGGAGCCAGCCAATCGGAGGGAGTGGCGATTGGCGCTACGAAGGTTTGGCGGCCACTGGACTGAAGTTGACTTGCGATGATCGCGGAAAGATCGGCGGTAGAGGATTCGACGACTTCGGCACCATATTCGAGCAGGCGCTCGGTCATCAGGCGGAGACGGGCTGACGTATCGAGCGTGCCGCGGCGCGTGTAGTTTCGCGGAATGTCGGCGTAGGCGTTCGCATCGGCGCGTGTGGCGGCGCGAACGCGATCGAGGATTGCCTGGCGCGCAGAGGGCGTGGTCATTGGCCGGCCTGCTTTCGGACGGGCTCGCGTGCTGCCCACCATTCGCGGAAGGTCTGTTTCGGAAGTGCGCGGAGATCGCGCGAGAGGGTCCAGCGGGCACCGAGAGAGGGAAGGTGATGGATCCAGCCATCGCGAGCGGTGAATACGCGCAGGCTGATGCGTCCGAGGCGCTGTGCGAACTGGAAACGCGATGCGTTGCCAAAAGCGAAATCCGCGCCCTTCATGCCGAGGAACATTGGATCGAACCAGCGGCCGCTCTGCGCGCGCTGCTGGTTTACGACTTGCGCGCGGAGTTCGATGAGAACTTCAGGGATGTTGATTTTGACGGGGCAAACCTCGTAGCAGGCTCCGCAGAGCGACGACGCGTAAGGCAGAGATTGCGCGTGCTGCATCTGCTGAAGCTGGGGAGTGAGAATTGCGCCAATGGGGCCGGCATAGGGGGAGCCATAGGCGTGTCCGCCAGTTTGACGATAGACGGGGCAGGTGTTGAGGCAGGCGGCGCAGCGAATGCATTGCAGGGTTTGCCGCTCCACTTTCCGCCCGAGAATGCGGGAGCGGCCGTTATCGAGGAGTACGACGTGAAAGCGTTGCGGTCCATCCCCGGGCACCACACCCGACCAGAGCGATGTGTACGGGTTCATGCGCTCGCCGGTGGCGGAACGCGCCAGGACCTGCAACATCACTTCAAGATCGGCGAATCGCGGCAAAAGTTTTTCAATGCCGGCAAGCGCGATGAGCGTGCGGGGCAAGGTGAGGCACATGCGGCCGTTGCCTTCGGATTCGACGATTGCGACCGAACCGTTTTCAGCGACGAGGAAGTTTGCGCCGCTGATGGCTGTGGGGACGCTGAGGAACTTCCTGCGCAGATAAGTGCGGGCCGCCGCGGTGAGGGCCTGGGGATCGTCGGAAAGCTGGGGCAGGCCCATGCGCTCGGCAAAGATTTCGCGCACTTGGCGGCGATTGACGTGCAGCGCGGGCACCACGATGTGCGAGGGTTCGTCGTCGCCGAGTTGCAGAATCAGTTCCGCGAGGTCAGTCTCGATAGCCGCAATGCCTGCGGCCTGGAGCGCGGGGTTGAGCTGGATTTCAGCGGAGGTCATAGTCTTGATTTTGATGACCTCACTGGCGTTCTCTTCACGCAGGATTCGAAGAAGGATGGCACGCGCTTCTGCGGCGTCGGTTGCCCAGTGAACGGTCCCACCTGCTGCGGTGCAGCTCGATTCGAACTGCTCGAGATAGTGGCCGAGGTTCGCAAGCACATGGGCGCGGATGGCAGAAGCCGATGTCCGCAGTTGCTGCCAGTCGGTCTTTTCGCGAACAAGTTTGTCGCGCTTGGCCTGAATAATGTCGGTGGCGTGGGCGACGTTGGCGCGGAGTTGGGTGTTCTGAAGGATCGGAAGCGCCGCAGTGGGAAACGGAGGCGCAATGCACGGGTCCATGATGGGGTGATTGTGCGTGGACGTCCTCACTGGCCGGCCTCGTGCGGATGCTGCGCCGTGCTGGCGAGAATTCCCGCAATGTGGATGGTCTGAATACTTTTCTTTTGCCGATGCAGCGCGCCGCCGAGGTGCATTAGGCAACTGTTGTCGAGGGCGGTGCAATAGTCCGCGCCGGTGGCGAGCACGTCGACCAGCTTGGCATCGAGCATGGCGGTGGAGACTTCGGCGTTCTTCACGGAGAAGGTTCCGCCGAAACCGCAGCAGCGTTCAAGGTTGGCGAGGGGGAGCAATTCGAGTTCGCCGACTTTGCTGAGCAGGCGAAAGGGCCGATCGCCCACATGCAGCCCGCGAAGGCCGTGGCAACTGGCGTGATAGGTAACGCGATGCGGGAAATATGCGCCGACGTCGTCCAGCCCGAGCTTGTCGGTGAGGAACTCGCTCAACTCGAAGACGCGCGGCAGGAGTGCCGTGAATTCTTCCTGCAATTGCTCACTTCCCAACTCTTCAAGCAAGCCGGGGTACTGGTCGCGGATCATGGCGACGCAGGAGGAGGAGGGAATCACGACACATTCCGTATCGCGATAAAGCTGGACAAAGCGTTTGGCTTGCGAAAAAGCTTCGCCGCGAAAACCGGTATTGGCGTGCATCTGACCGCAGCAGGTCTGCGCCGGCAGAAAGTCGAGCTCGATGCCGAGCCGCTCGAGCAGACGCACCACGGCGCGTCCGGTTTCGGGAAAGAGTGTGTCGTTGTAGCAGGTAATGAAGAGCGATGCGCGCATCCGCGAGACCCATCGAGTAAGAGCGTGTGAAAGTCGATGATATTTCGCGGGGAGAGGCTTGTCGAATCGCGCGCTGCAGAGTTTTTACAAAGCGGGAAAAAGGCGGGGAAGAAATTGCTCCTCCCCCCATTTCCAGGGAAACGTATTTGGAGAGATTGTCGAGAGCGAGATCGGCTCTAGGACATTGACGCGCGGTTCGCCGAGCAGGCTAAGGGTGCAAGCGGCGGTGTGCGGCTGAATGAGCTGGTTGACCTGCGCCTCGGTCAATGCGCGCACTTTGGCGATCGTGGCAAGAAAGGCGCGAGGCTGGGCAAAGGAACAGGCATGGAGCTTGCCATTGCACATGCGATTATGCTGGTGCACGGCGGCGGGATCGCGGTCGAGAGCCATCCGGAGCATGGCAGCATCTTTCGATTCTGGGTGCCGCTGGAGGAGAAGCAGGCGGCCGAAGCGCCTCGGTGATCAGGCCGGCTCTCCGTTCCAGTCGCACTCGATGTCGCGGGATTCATTGGAGCTTTGCTTTGCCATTTCGAGAATGCGCGCCACGCGCCAGGCCTCGGTGGGAGTGATGGGCGGCGCGGTCGCATTGCCGAGCAGGACGTCGCGGACGCCAGCATAGAAGAGACGGTAGTCCCCGGTCGCTGAGGGTTCCGGCCGAGTTACCAGATTGCCGTCGGTGTCGATGCTGAGCGTGCCCCATCGATCGGCTGGCTCCTGTCCCCAGTTGGCGTCTGTGATTTTCGTGATGGCATTCAACGCGTCTTCCTGCGGGTCGAGTCCCCACTTCCAGAAGTTGCCGCGCGTGCCGCGCAGGTGGAAACGCGGACGGGCCAGCGAGGAAAGGCAGTTGGCACCGAGGGTGACGGAGAAGCCGGTCAAGTAATGGAGGCGGATGGTGATGGCGTCGTTCGAGCCTTCGCCATCGCGTTCGCGAAGGATCTCTGCACCCACGGATGCCGGCTGGCCGAAGAGTGTGAGCGCCTGGTCGACGATGTGCGTGCCGAGATCGTAGAGAATGCCGCCTTCGTCGGTATCTTCTTTCCAGGCGCGGGTGGAGAGTCCGGGACGCCAGCGGTCGAAGTTCGATTCAAGGTGAACGAGGCGGCCGAGGGTGTGTTCATGTATCAGTTTGTGAATCGTCAGGAAGTCATTGTCAAAACGACGGTTATGAAATGGGAAGAAATGCAGGCCGATGCCCCCGGCCAGTTCGGAGAGTTGACCGACTTCGGCGGCGCTGAGGGCAACAGGCTTGTCAACGACAACGCTTTTGGCCGCCTCAAGCGCCTGCATCGCGATGGAGAAATGGGTGCTGTTGGGGGTGGCGACGACGACCAGCTTGATGCTTGCGTCGGCCAGCAACTCTTCGACGGAGCGATAGGTGATGATGCCGGGGTAGCGTTCGGCGGCCTTGTTTGTCGTGCGCTCGACGACGGCGGCGAGTTCGAGGCCTTCGACGGAGGAGATGAGGGGCGCATGGAACACGCGTCCCGCCATGCCGAAACCAATCAGTCCAACGCGAATCATTTCGTCCCCCGATCGCGACTGTATGTGGATTCTTTAGCCCTCAAGTTTATACCGGGTTTCGGCAAGGCGATAGAGCCGGCGCCAGATGAGTCGATTCATAGTAACGACCATGAGGGAAATCATGATGGTGGCGAGGAGCAGGATGGGGAAGCGGCCGTCGGCGGTGGCGGCGTCAATCTGGGCGCCAAGTCCGATCGTCTGAATAGTGCGGTTCTGGATATTGGCGTACTCGGCGAAGACAGAGGCGTTCCAGGCGCCGCCCGAAGCCGTCACCATTCCGGTGATCAGGTAGGGGAAGATGCCGGGCAGAATGAGGGTGGTCCAGCGCTGCCAGCGAGTGAACTTGTAGAGTGAAGCGGCTTCGCGCAGGTCCGACGGAATGGACATGGCTCCGGCAATCACATTGAACAGGATGTACCACTGCGTGCCCAGGAGCATCAGGGCCATGGATCCCAGACCGACGCCTTGCCCGATTCGCAAAAGCGCGATCAGCAGAATAGGGTAGAAGGCCGTTGCGGGAACCGACGCCATCACCTGCGCCACCGGTTGCACCACTCTAGCCAACTTCGGGTTGAAGCCGATCGCCACTCCCACGGGGACCGTCCATAGCGCCGAGATCAGCAGGGCGGCATTCACTCGAAGAAACGTTGCCGCGGCGCCCTCGAACAATCCCTTCAGATCTGCCAGCGTGATGTGGCGCAGCATCAGAGCGCACTGCATCGCTCCCCATGTGACGGCAAGCGCAAATGCGATGCCCGCGGCCCAATAACCAATCGAAGGCTTGCCTTGCTTTGAATCCTGATCGATAGGCTGTATCACGCGGCACTCACGGGTGCGGGCCATGCGGCGATAGATCGGCTCTTCAATGGCGGACCAGATGCGGCCGGACAAGGTGCTGATGATGGCTGAGCGTTGCAGGAGCGCGAGAATCGGCGATGTGACGTGGTCCGATGACTCCGTCTGCTCGAATTTGAATTTCTCGCTCCAGGCAATCAGCGGGCGCCAGATGAGCTGGTCGGTGGCTACGACGATGAGAACGATCGCGGCAATTCCGCTGAGTAAAGCGCGGACGTCTCCGGAGTAGGTTGCGGTCTGGATGTAGCTGCCGATGCCGGGAAGCTGAAAGTTGATGCCGTTCAGTGGAAACATCTCGCAGGCCATCAGCGCAAACCAGCCGTTGGCAACCGAGACGATGGAGTTCCACACCAGGCCGATGGCGGCGTAGGGCATTTCAAGCTGCCAGAAGCGCTGCCACGCCGAGTAGCGGTAGATGCGCGAGGCCTCGATCATCTCGCGCGGAATGGCCTTCATTGAGGAGTAGAAGCTGAAGGCAAGGTTCCAGACCTGGCCGGTGAAGATGAGCAGGATGACCCCGAGTTCGATGCCGAGCTGATGATGCGGGACCAGGGCAATCATGGCCAGCAATACGGGCGGCAGAAAGCTGAGAACGGGGATCGACTGAAGGATGTCGAGAACCGCGATCATCCATGCTTCAACGCGGGCGTTGCGGGCCGCGATGTAACCGTAGGCGACGGCAAAGACCAGGCTGAGGACATATGCGATGGCGATGCGCATCACGGAGTAGAGGGCATACAACGGGAGCGAGCGCGCATTTTCAGAGATGGGAGAGGTGGGGACAGCGGTGCCCATCCAATAGGCGGCCATGTGCACGATGGCCATGAAGAGCGCGAGGGCGCAAAGGCCTACCCCCATGTCGATGACAAAGGGCCAGGTGCGCACGGTGACGAGCGACCGCGCGAAGGTGCGCTCCAGGGTCACTCACCGCCTCCGGCATCGGCTGCTTCTTCAAGGGCATCGGGCATCACGAAGCGGCGTTGCGCGGCATCGAAATCGAACAGCTCGGCGTAGCGGCCCCAGTTGACGGCGGTTTCTATCTGACGGCGCGACTCTTCGTCGCTAAACTGTTCATCGAGCATGTCGAGGAAGAATTCATCGGGGACGGTGTGGTCGCTCTTCGCGTCGAGGGCGCGGCGAATCTGGCGCAAAAGGAGAATATTTGCGAGCGCCGCATCGCGGAAGAGTTCCTTTTGCCGGAGGATTTCAGAGTTGGCGAACTCGGTGCCGGTCTCGGTGATCGAGGCGTCGCCTTCCTCCACCTTGAGGAAGCCAAGCAACTGCGCGGCGTCGACGATGGGTAGCAGGTCGTCGATCTCGAAGGCAAGGTCGTCTGCCAGGCGATAGATGTCGTCGCGGCCGCCTTTGTCGAGCAGGAGCTCGAGCAGTCCGGCCACGCCGCCGGGGCGTGCGTGGGGCAGCATCTGGTACTTCATCTGGCGCTGGTCGCGGATGCGGGGGCCGGGATGCTGATGTTCCGGCGCCTCGGTGGGAGCGACGTCGGGCCGGGTGAGCACCTTGTAGATGTAGTCCACCAGTTGGGTGAAGGCCTCGGATTTGCGGTCGCGCGGCTGCGGAAGCTGGTTGCGAAAATCGGTGCGGATGTGTCCGGGGTTGCGGCCGAGAACGATGATGCGGTCGGCGAGCAGGACGGCTTCTTCGATGTTGTGCGTCACGATGAAGACGCACCGCGTGGGCATCGTCTTCTTCGCCCAGAGCTCGAGTAGTTCGCTGCGCAGGTTCTCGGCGGTCAGGACGTCGAGAGCGCTGAAGGGTTCGTCCATGAAAAGAACCTCGGGCTCGACGACGAGGGCGCGCGCAAAGCCGACGCGCTGCTTCATGCCGCCGGAGAGCTCCTTGGGATAGGCGGATTCGAAGCCATCGAGACCGACGGTGTCGAGCATGCGCATGCTCCGCGTGCGCCGCTCTTCCGGGTCTGCACCGCGCGCCTGGAGGGGGGCTTCGACGTTTTCAAGCACGGTGAGCCAGGGGAAGAGGGCGAAGCTCTGGAAAACGATGGATACGTTGATCTCGGCCTCGGCGATCGGTTTTTCGTGCCAGTAAACCTGGCCGGCCGAAGGGCGCGACAGGCCGGAAAGCATGCGCAGCATGGTGGACTTGCCCGAACCGGAGGGGCCGAGCAGGGCTACGATCTCTCCGGGAACGATGGTCAGGTCGGTGGGCGAAATAACCTGGATGCGATTCTGGCTGGGCTGCGCATAATACTTCTCGATCTTTTCCGCGCGAATGATTGCTTCCCCGGCGCGGGGAGTGGATTCGCCATTGGGACGACTCGCCGCGTCTGGGGCAGGGTTCAGGGCCTCGTTCTGGATGCCTGCAGGCTGCATGCGTGCCTCTTCGCCTTAAGATTCGCCGGGAAATCAGGCGGGGGACTGGTGTTTCAGAAGCTTATGACGCTCGCGTTGCTTCCCGATGAATTTCTGCCGGGAGGGGAAGTATCCGCCGATTTAGAGTAACGCAGTCCTATGGAACCTGTGGCATGCCGCGAGGTGACGGTTTTCCAAAGCAAATCGGATCGAATCGGGCACTACCCCCGTCCGGGGAGCGTCAAAGGGATAGTGCAAATCTTGAGAAATAGCATCCATCTTGCGCAAGCCCGGAAGCATCCGTAAACTGGAGAGCCGGGCCCCAGGGGGTTGCTCGTTGTCTTTTCCGCAGGTGTTATCCTAACCAGGTGTTTACCGAGCTGATCGTACCGTAAGCGGTGCTTTTCGGCTTCGCTGTGCGGCGCGCTCGACTGAAAGGCTTTTGCGCCATTCCCTATGGCGACCAGGAGTATATGCCCGATAATCACGTTAAACCCAAAGTTCTAGTGGTAGATGACGAGCGCGTCATTGCCGATACGCTGGCAATGATTCTCAATCAGAGCGGTTTTCAGGCGAGGGCCGTTTATTCCGGAGAGACCGCGCTTGAAACCGCCTCAAGCTACGAGCCGGATATGCTGATCGCCGATGTGATCATGGCCGATCTCAACGGCATCGATGCCGCAATCAAGATTCGAGCACTGCTGCCGAAGATCAAGATTCTGCTGTTCTCAGGGCAGGCCGCGACGGCCGATCTGCTGGAGAAGGCACGCGCGCAGGGCTATGAATTTGAGATTCTGGCCAAGCCGGTGCACCCGCAGGACCTGTTGACCCGGCTACGCAGCTAACCAAAAACCTCAGTCGATCAGGGTTTCATCTCGTGGCGGCCTTCAATGGCGTGCGTCATGGTGACCTCGTCTGCATATTCAATGTCGCTTCCGGCTGGGACACCCATGGCGATCCGCGTAATGCGCACCTTGAATTCGCGTAGCGCGCCGGCCAGCCAGCTCGCCGTGGCTTCGCCTTCGAGGGTGGGGCTGGTGGCGACGATCACTTCATCCACTTCGCCGCGCTCCACGCGCTCCACGAGGCCGCGGCCGCGCAACTGATCGGGGCCCACGCCATGAAGCGGAGACAGCGTTCCGTGCAGCACATGGTAGACGCCGCTGTAGCGTGACCGTTCGATTGCATCGATGTTGGTTGGCTCCTCCACAACGCAGATCAGCCGCTGGTTGCGCGTGGGACTGGCACAGTAGGCGCAGGGATCGACATCGGTAATGTTATTGCAAACCGAACACAGCCGCAGGCTGGCCTTGAGCCCGCGCACGGCCTCGGCCAAAGCCGAGGCGTCGTCGTCGCTGGAGCGCAGGATGTGAAAGGCGAAGCGCTGGGCAGTCTTGGTTCCCACCCCGGGGAGCTTCTTCAATTCGTCGATGAGCCGGGCCATGGGCTCGGCATAGCGTGCCACAGCAACCCCTCCTAAACGGTACGGTAGACAATACCCACGAACATGTCGGGCGAGCCGCCACGAAGCCAGTCGGAATCGAATGAAGCCGTCGGTTTCTTAGCGACTACTTCCTGCTCGCTCGCGCCAGCCTTCTTGAGGGCGGCAATGTTATCGCGCACCGCTGAGAGCATGTCGACGTACTTCTTCAAATCGGCTTTGTTGCCCAGCGGACCGTGGCCGGGGATGATCTTGGTAGAGTCGCCCGCGAGTGTGAGCGACTTTTGTGCCGCGTCGATGGTGCCCCCGATGGAACCACCGCTTCCTTCATCGATAAACGGGTAGCTCTTATTGAAAAAGATGTCGCCGCAGTGGAGCACGTCGGCATTGTGGAAATGGATGTAGATGTCGGTGTCGGTATGCGCAGGGTCGTAGTGGACAAGATCGATGCTGTCGCCGTTGTGGTTGTTGTGCATCGAGGTTGCAAAGGTGGTTGCTGGAAGAGCGCTCTCAGGGTATGCAGGCAGAGACATGTGAAAGAGCTTCATCTCGGCGGGCTGCGCCATGCGGACCTTTGTCTTCTCGTGGGCAATTACGTGAAACCCGGCAGCGTGCATGCCTTCATTGCCGTCGACGTGGTCGACGTGCCAGTGCGTGTTGACCAGCGCATGAGGTGCATCGGTGCTGATTGCGGCGATGGCCTCGCGGATGTGGGGAACGGCGGTGGCGAAACTGGAATCGATGAGGATGTTGCCGTCTTTTCCGCTTTGGATGGCCATGTTGCCGCCGGCGCCCTGCAGCAGCCACAGGTTGTCGTAGAGCTTGGTGGTCTTGATCGGCGTCGACGCGCCCGTTGCGCGCATCTGCGCGAGACGATCGGCTGGGGGCGCGGGTGGCGCAGCTTGCGCAAAAATCCAACGCGGCGCGAGCGTTGCTGCTGCGCCTGCCGTACCAAGATAGAGAAAGCTTCTGCGATTCATCTCGCCTGACATCCTGACCTCCAGGTCCTACAAATCGATGGGGGAAAATCTCAGCACAAGCAGCGAAGAATTCGAGTCTAACCGAGCCCGGGAATGTTGAGGTTCAGCCCGCCGAGTGCGCCCTTCACGCTGGACTGGATAGCTTCGTCGGCCTTGTGGCCGGCATCGTTTACGGCGCCCACGATCAGCGCCTCGAGCATTTCCACATCGGGGCTGGGACCACTGAAGCTGGCGACGGCCGAAGGGTCGATCTTGATCTTAAGGAGCTCTCTTTTGCCGTTCATGGTCACTGTGACGGCTCCGCCGCCGGTCGATCCTTCGACCACCGTTTCCGCCAGCTTGCGCTGCATCTCCTCCTGCATTTTGTTGGCCTGGGAGAGCATTTCGGCGATCTTGAGTGGGTTTACCATTGCGGCCTCCTCGGATCTATTTGCTGCGCAGGTCGACCACGCTGCGCACTTCGGCTTTGAAGATTTCCTTCGCACGCTGCACCATGGGATGTTCGAGCGCGGCCTGCTGAATGCTGCCCTGGACGGGTGCGGCAACGGAAGATGTGGCGGCCACGCCCTCGCCGGGGATCACCATGAATCGAGTGGGCGCACCAACGCGCTGCAACTCCTGCTTGATAATTTTTTCGGCGGCGGCATTGACAGTGAGGGCCAGCATCTTCTTGCCGATTCCCGGAACTTCGATACGCAGGCTGCTGGCTTCGAGCGTGAGACGCGCCGTGGAGAGCAGTTGCGATGCGGATGCGTGTCCGTTCTGGGCCAGGCCCGCAACGATGGCGCGTTGAACGGATTCGGGAGTAAGAGAGGAAGGGGTATTTTCAGCCGGCGCTGATACCGGTGCGAGAGGCTCAGGATCAGGCACGCTGTCAGGATCGCTTGCTGTCTCGAGCGGTTCAAGATCGCTGGGTCGTGGCTGAGGAGTGCGAAACGGAATGACCGACCCGGCATGCGCGGCTTCGGGAAGAGCCGCTGCCAACGCTACCGAGCCGCTTACCGCATGACTTTCTGCGATGGGTACGGACTGCATCACGGGGCCGGAACCGAACGGTGAGCGCGGTGGCGGAGCGCTGGACGCTGGCGAAGAATGAGATACGGGCGATGCGCTTCGTGCGGGCGCGGTGGATGTGCGCGGGGAAGATGCTCCGCGGCTAACCGGCTTGCCACTCGACACGGAACTGAGCAGTTCTTCGAGCGGAAGCAGGCGCTGTGCATGGACCAGTTTCATCAGGCCTAGCTCAAGGTGAAAGCGCTGCTCCTGCCGATAGTTCAAATCGTCGAAGGTCCGCAGCATGATCTGCAGGTTGCGCGTGATCTCCTCTTCGCCGAAGAGCAAAGCGGTGCGCGCAGCGCGGGCGCGCTCGTCGGAAGAGATCTGCAGCAGCTCGGTTTGCTCGCCGCCAAGCTTGGCCATCAGGGTATTGCGCAGGTAGCGAACAATCTGCCGGGCCAGGGATTGCGCGCTGTGTCCTGAGTTGAGCAGGTCGTTCAACTGCGTCATGACGGGTGCGCTTTCGCCCGCCGCGACCGACTCAAGCAGATGCTCAAAGACGGTGTTGGGAACAGATCCCATCAGCTCGCGAATCTGGGCTGTAGACAGGACCGGGCGACTTTCTGCGTCGACTGGGGCGGAAGCAATGGCCTGATCCATAATGCTGAGCGCGTCGCGCATCGATCCGTCGCCGGCTTCGGCCAGTAACGCGAGCGCTCCCTCTTCGGCCTCGACCTTCTCCTCCGCGGCGATCATCTTGAGCTGCGCGAGGATGTCATCGAACTTGACCGCGTGAAAGCTGAAGTGCTGGCAGCGGGAGCGAATGGTTTGCGGAATGTTCTCGGGCTCCGTCGTTGCCATCATGAAGATGACGTGCGAGGGCGGCTCTTCGAGCGTTTTGAGCAGCGCGTTAAAGGCGGCTTCGGTGATCTGGTGAGCCTCGTCGAGAATGTAAATCTTGTAGCGGTCGCGGGCGGGCGCGTAGCGGGCTGCATCGCGCAGTTCGCGAATTTCGTCGATGCCGCGGTTGGTAGCCGCGTCGATCTCGATCACGTCGACGGCGTTGCCCTGGCGGATTTCGACGCAGGAGTCGCAGACGCCGCAGGGTTCCGGCGTTGGCCGCTGCGCGGAGCCAATCTCAGTGCGGCAGTTCAGCGCCTGGGCAAGGATGCGGGCGATGGTGGTTTTGCCGATGCCGCGATGGCCGGAAAAAATGTAGCCGTGGGCGATGCGATTCTGGGTAAGCGCGTTCAGCAGGGTGCGCGTAACGTGATCCTGGCCGACGACGTCGGCAAACTTTTGTGGCCGATACTTGCGAGCCAGAACCTGGTAACCCATGCGAGCGAAGACTCCCCAGCCCGACGATTTTTGATGCGGGCGCTAGATGGGATTGTATCGTTCCGGGGCGAGCGACGGCGGAGGTGGAAAATGTCGCCGCAGGAGCTTTCAGAATGTGGGAAACGGCTCAGTTCGCGTCGAGGTTGAAGCTGATGTCGTTGAGCCATTCGGCGATCAGGTCTTCGTCTCCGGGATCGAAGACGTAGGCATCGTTAAGCAGGAGAATCGTGGCCCAGTAGACGAGGTCGCGTTCTGAGATCATCTCGAAACGCTTGTGCTCAAGGGCGTTTGAGATGTGTTCGCGGGTGATGACGATGCCGGGCTCGGGGATGGGAAATCGGTTATTGGCAGAACGGCGCTGGGTGATGCCTTTGGAGGTCTCTTCCCTGGGATCGAAGTTGATGTCGAAGGCTCCTGCAAGAGCCTGCAGCATTTCGTCCCGGCCGACCTCGAAAAGGGCAAAGCGGCGCAATAGGTCGAGTTGCACATCGGTGAGGGGCGGCTGCTCTGGCTCTTGCGTCATCCTGCCCTATGCTATCCCCCGAGCGCCTCAATGTGTATCGGCTTTCGCGGGGACGCATTTCGTCAGGCCGCGTCTTCCTCTTCCACGACGGCGGGCTGGCGGGGAATGGGGATCTCGGTGGCGCGGGACCGGCGTTTTGCCGCTTTCTTCTTTTCGGCTCTGCGGGCTGCGGCTTTGCGGCGGCGTATCTCCTGGGGAGAGTACATGGTGCCGCGGCAGCGTTTTGCCCCACAGTTGCAGATGGCCTCGTCTTCGCCCCCGTCGTAGAGGCAGTAGTCGTAGGTAATTTCTTCTCCCGGCACGATGCTGCGGATGGCCTTGATCCAGACGCGGCCCCGAACCTCCTCGGTCTCACAATTTGGCCGGCAACTGTGATTAATGAACATGGCCATGCAATGACCGTCGATGACGATGGAGCCGTCGCCGAGTCCAAATAAGTAGGTAATGGGCGAGTCTTCGTTGGCCGAGTCGGCTTGGTCTTTACTGAGACGTGGCCCGGTGTACTCGGCAACGCGCGTGCCTTTGCGAACCGCAGTGGTGCTATAGCAGCCGGCGGCATGGATGGCAGAAGAACGAATGATGAGCGCCATGGGGAATGCGGCTTTTTCCTGGAGTGGGTTGAAGTCCTGTATGCATCGCATCGTACCATTGATGTGATGAGAAATAATGGCGCGACGCGAAAAGAATTGAAATGAATCTGAGATTTCACAGTGCGCTTGCGTTTGGATGCGGCTTGATGGCGGCGACGGCGCTATATGCGCAATCGAAACCGCCCAAGCAGCAGCCGATGCCGCCGGCGAACCCGACGCAACAGCAGCCCGCACAGAAGCCGGCTGGCGATTCGAATCCTTTTCCGGTAGATACGAACAACGTACCGGTGGTGCCGATGAGCGAAGAGCCAGCGATTCCGCAGCCTGTGCCGGGCACCGGCGAAAGCGCGGGAACGACGAGCCTGCTGCATGACGATACCGATCCTGTGCACAGCCCCGACGATCCACCGCCCGGCGCATCGGACTCCGGCGATGGATTCAGCTCGAGCCTGACGGGAGCCAACGATGTGAACATCCCGGATGAACCCAGGCCGGGCAAGCACGGGAAAAAGAGCGACGAGCCGGTGGTCCACCAGGTAACCGCGAAAGAAGATGAGGATGTTGGCGCATTCGAGCTAAGCCGGAAGAACTGGAGGGCCGCCCTGTCGCGGTACCAGTCAGCCGTGATTACCGACGCTGAGAATCCTGATGTGTATTGGGGACTGGCAGAGGCGCAGCGCAATATCGGCGACTATGCGAATGCCAAGGCGAACTACCGCAAGGTGATAGAGTACGATCCCGACAGCAAACACAGTAAGGAAGCGAAGAAGTGGCTGAAGGAACCGGATCTGGCGCATGCGCCGGCGGCGCCGGTGAACCAACAGCCACAGTAATCGACCAGCCGCACACCCTTCAAAAGCACTGTCATTCCAACCGACCGAAGGGAGTGGAGGAACCTGCAGTTGTTTTCGCCTGGGCCTCGTGCGCTGATCTTCATCACAACGAACACGATGAGGGCTGGATTTACTTAACGCAATCCCACAAGGCGTAAGTAAGCCGCGATCAGCGGCTGCCCCCAGAGGGCGCTGATGACTCCGCCGACGCATAGCAAGGTGCCAAGGGGCATCTTCGACAGAAGCCATGTGTCGGATTCACGTCGCGCCGTGGGAATGGCGAGGACGACGAGTGCAAAGACTGCGCCGAGCATGACGCCGATGGCGAAAGACAGCAGCGCGCCTGAGAGCCCAAGCCACGCCCCCAGCATCGCCATCAGCTTGGCATCGCCGAGGCCGATGCCCTCGCGGCGGCGAATGAGCCAGTAGGTCCAGCGGATGAGGAGGATCAGACCAGCGGCGGCAAGGGCGCCTTCCATCGAGCTCAATATCGCCTGTCCAATCTCATATCGAATCACTTCAAATCTGTTGACGGTGTCGTGAAACGGAGAGAGTGCATCGAGCGTTGCTTTGGCGATTGCAAACAGGAACCCAAGAGCAATTCCCGGGAATGTGATCCAGTTAGGAAGCCAAAGACGCTCGGAGTCGAGTGCTGCAAGCGCTACGAGAAGCCAATAGAACGTGAACATTGCGATGACAACCACCAAATCCCAGAGGAGGATGGTGACTGGCATCGATGGCTTGAGAAGCTCTGGCATAAACTGCCAGGCAGGAACCGCCCATAAGGCTCCTACAGCCAACTCCACCAGCGGATACCGCCAGCTAATTTTCGTCTTGCACGTGCGGCAGCGGCCGCGCAACGCGATCCAGCTTAGGAGCGGGATGTTCTCCCACCACGCGAGCGTTCGTCCGCAATTGCGGCAGTGCGAGCGCGGCTTGACGACACTTTCGCCTTCGGGCCAGCGACTCAGGCACACGTTCAGGAAGCTGCCGAAGGCCAGCCCCAGCAGCGCCGCCAATATCGTGCCGAGAATGCGGATCATTTAAAAATCACCGGGAAGGTTGAGTATACGGCCACACGGTGTGTGCGTAAGACGTTGCGGAAGTTCTTGCCGTTCATCCCATCGGACATTCAGAATGGACAGCGTTGTCTGCTGGTTCAGAAAGGAAGGATTGAGTGAATTGGCCGAGGCTGCTGTTGCTTGCTGTTTTGACGATCGCGTGCGGCGGATCAATCGCCGGCCAGCAAAGGGTGGCCGCGCAAAAGGCCGGGCGGGTGCCGCTGGACTCCACTGCCGTTAAGCTCGATCGTCTCGACCCTGCCATCGACCAGATCGTCCCCAAAGACGCGAAGCTCGAACGGATCGCGACTGGCTTCAAATGGGTCGAAGGGCCGGTGTGGATCGAGGGCTCGCTCTATTTCGCAGAGATCCCCAGCAATACCATCCGTAAGTGGACGCCGGGCTTCGGTGTAAGCAAGGTTCTTGGATCGACTGGCTACCAAGGAATGCGCCCCTATGGCGGGCCGGAGCCGGGATCGAACGGGATGACCCTTGATGTCGAGGGGCGGCTGACCATCGCAGGACACGCGCGGCGCGACGTCTATCGGATTGACTCGCCCTATATGAGAGGTCCGTGGACAGTCCTTCCGTTGACGATGCTTGCCGACTCGTATCAAGGCAAGAAGCTCAACAGCCCTAACGACCTTGTGTACCGCTCTGATGGTTCGCTCTATTTCACAGATCCGCCGTACGGCTTGCGCACGCAAAAGGATACCGACCCGGAGAAAGAGCTCAAGGTGAACGGGGTCTACCGCATTCCGCACGCATTCGATCAGAAGTCCGCCGAGCCCACGCGCTCCGAGCTTCAATTGCTTATTTCCGACCTGCCCCGTCCCAACGGCATCGCGTTCTCCCCTGACGAAAAGGTCCTCTACGTCGACAATTCGGAGCCGAAAAAAATATGGATGCGCTACCGTGTGCAGCCGGACGGTTCTCTCACGGACGCGAAGCTCTTCTACGATGCGACATCCGATACGCGGCAGGGCGCTCCCGACGGCATGAAGGTGGACGAGAAGGGAAATGTCTACAGCACGGGACCGGGAGGGGTCTGGATCTTCTCACCGGAAGGGAAGCCGCTGGGCACAATCGTCATGCCCGAAAAATCAGCGAATGTCGCGTGGGGCGGGCCTGACCGCAAGACGTTGTACATCACCGCGAGCACCAGTATCTACCGTATCCATCTCATGATCGCCGGTGCTCCTCTGGTCCGCGGTCGGTAACCGTTTGTCCACTTCAAGATTGCGGTCCCTGCAGTATAACGGGCTGCTATTGGTCCTTCTTGCCTTCTTTCTTGCTTTCCTTTTCCCGCGCTTCACGTAGCTTGTCGCCGGCCAGCTTCTCGGCGGTCGTCAGGGCGTCGTCGGCCTTCACCGCAACATCCGGCTCCACGCCAGTCCCTTCCCAGTCCTTCTGCGTCACCGGATTGATGGGCCGGCCTTCCGGCACACCTATTTGAAAATGGTCGTCAATGCGATGTCCCGACACCGGGTGCGCGCCGCCGCCCGTCGTTTCACCCACCAGTGTCGCGCGCTTCTGCGTCTTCAGGTCGTAGCAGAACTCCTCGCCTCCGGAAAACGTGCGCTTTGACGTCAGCACGTAGACAGGCTGCGTCGCCAGCCGCGTTCCCGGCACGTAGGGCAGCGTCCAGTATTGCGTTGTCTTGTCGCCGTGACGGTAGTAGAGATCGTTAATGTGGGTCTCTTTGTCGAAGAGGTACGACACCACCATGTCCACCATCTTGGGGTCGCCGCCGCCGTTCTGGCGCAGATCGAAGATGATCGCACCCGTATGTGCAAGGAAGCCCATGGCAGCGACCACCGTCGAACCGCACCACTCGGGCGGTGCAAACTCGTCGAACTTCACATAGCCGATATTGCCCGGCAGGATTTCCACTTTGTCCCATCCGCAGTTCTGGTGCTCCAGCTCTTTGCGGAACCGCGCCTCGTCTTCGGGCGATGGACCGCTCTCGTGCTCCGGTGGAATTTTGAAAGGTGCATAATTCACGTGCAGATGCCTGTCGTGGCTCACGGCCCGCATATCGTCCGTCAACTTTGTTGCGAAGGTGCTGCCATCGGTGATCTTGTCGTAGTCTCCCGCCTTTTCATGCGCGAGCACTGCGTCGGCCATCTTCTGGGCGCCATCGGAATAGATGTAGTTCTCCTTCAGCTGCGCGATTGCTCCATCAATCACAGCTTTGCGCCGCGCCGCATCCAGCGTTATGTCCTCCTCTTTGGCGCCTGGAGGGATGGCGCGCAGTCCAAGGTTTTCTACGGTGCCAGCGGTCGCTTCCTTGATGTTGAGGGAGCCCAGGGCAACCGTGGTGCCATTTTTCTCGCGAACATGAAACTTGATGACGAGTGGCTGGCTGCTGTCGATCGAGAGCAAATTGAATCCACCAGTCTGGTTATGGAAGCCCATCATCCCGTCGGCATTCTCCGATGGATCGTACTTCTTGATGTAGGCTTCGATCTTCCCGCGATCACCGTTGTTGAAGGCATCGAGCCATGCGGCCAGCGCGTGCCCCGCGGGCGTATCGGGAATGGCAGGCGCCTGCGCAAAGGTGAATGCGGAAGAAAGGAGCAGAAGGCCAAGGAGTTTGTGAAGCATGGAAGAACCTCCAGCGAGCTGAATTGCGAAGCGGAGAGGGAAGTGCTGCGGGGGAGACGGTACTTCTGATCATGAGACGGCGCCGCGAGACCGCCGGTTAAAATGAAATCACATGGACGCCCCTCCTGCCAGTCCAAATTCAAAAGCACTCGCGGATATCATGCAGACCGATCCGGCGCAGGCCGCAGCGCTATTTGAGCGGTCGATCGCAATCATGGCTCGGCTACGTGCCCCAGGCGGTTGCCCGTGGGATCGCGAGCAATCCTTCGACACCATCCGCAAATACACGCTGGAAGAGGCCTACGAGGTCTTCGACGCGATCGAACGGCGTGACTTTCCGCACCTGGCGGAAGAACTGGGCGACCTGCTGCTGCAAGTGCTGTTCTATGCGGAGATGGCTGCCAACGAAGGCCACTTCACCATCGCAGACGTGCTCGACCACCTGAACCGCAAGCTAGTGCGGCGCCACCCGCACGTCTTCGGCGAAGAAGCTTCCCGTGCCGCCGGTAATGAAGCGATTGTTGATTCCGCAGTTGAGGGATCGTCGGCCAAGGTGCTGCGCAACTGGGAAGAGATCAAGGCCGCGGAAAACGCCGCGAAGTCTTCGACAGAAGAACCGAAGTCGCGCCTCGACTCTGTGCAGCGAGCAATGCCGGCTCTCGCAGAGGCCGCGAAGATCGGCGCGAAAGCGGCGAAGTCCGGCTTCGATTGGCCGCACTGGCGCGACCTGCTGCCCAAGCTGGCGGAGGAAACGGCGGAGCTGGAAGCGGAGGCTGCGGCGGGAGAAGTATCCAATGATCCCGCAATCAAATCTGCTGTCGAGGCAGAGCTGGGCGATCTGCTGTTTACAGTCGTGAATCTCGGGCGGCATCTCGGCGTCGATGCGGAGATGGCGCTGCGCGGCTGCAATCTGCGTTTCAGACGTCGATTCAAACAAATGGAAATGGATTCGAAGAAACCACTTGAAGAATTGAAACCTGAGGAACTTGAAGCTCTCTGGACCGAGGCTAAACGCAGACTGGCGGAAGCGGCGGCCGCGCGGGAGATGGGACGATGATCCTGATCCGCGCGTGTTCGGGGCACGATGAGCTAGAAGCCTGCGTCCAGATGCAGATTGAGACGTGGGGCTACGACGATACCGACATTATTCCGCGCAAGGCATTTCTGGTGGCACAGAAGATCGGCGGACAGGTTCTCGGCGCGTTCGATACCGATTTGCCGGGCGCAGGACCCGAAGGAACGCCGGAGTCAATGATAGGTTTCGCCATGTCTTTGCCGGGCGTGAAGACGGGCAAGAAATCCACAGACGGAAATCCACAGCCCTATCTCCACTCGCATATGCTGGCGGTGCGCGATCACTACCGTAATCGGGGGCTTGGAGCGCAACTCAAGCTGGAACAACGACGTGAGGCGCTTTCACGCGGCATCCGGCACATGGAATGGACCTTCGATCCCCTGGAGATCAAGAACGCGCATCTCAACATACACAAGCTTGGCGCGATCGTTCGCAGCTATTATGTGAATTTTTATGGTGTATCCTCTTCTCGACTCCAAGGTGGACTTCCCACGGACCGTCTGGTTGCGGAATGGTATCTCGACTCGGATCGAGTCAACGGTATCCTGGAAGGCCGGCCCCCGGTCGTTTATGAGATTGAAGAACGCATCCTGGTCCCAGCCGCCATCTACCAATGGAAGGCTTCCCCCGGTGGCCGGGAGCAAGCGCTTGCTGTCCAGTTGCAGAATCGGCAGAAGTTTCAACAGGCCTTTTCCAAAGGATTAGCCGTCGTCTCGTTTAGCCGGGACGCGGAAGGTAACGGAGTCTTCGAACTGGGCCGCTGGGCCCAACCGGCGTAACTCTGAAAGGGTTTTCAGAGCCGGCTCAAGGAAGTACCAACATCTTCTTAAGCTGTCATCCGAAGGAAGCCACATTTTATGAGAATTGATGGAATTGTTCTCCGCGAGCTGCACCTGCCGCTGGTGCGTCCCTTTGAGACAAGTTTTGGCGTAACCCGCAACCGCAGAATTCTGCTGGCCGAGGTCCGGTCAGAAGGACTCGTAGGCTGGGGCGAGTGTACGGCAGGCGAGCGGCCGCATTTTTCAGGCGAGTCGACGGATACGGCGTGGCAGGTAATCGTGAACGAGCTGGGGCCAATGCTGGCAAGTGCTACGGTGGAGCACGGCGGTGATTGCCCGAAGATTTTCAATGTCGTGCGCGGCAATCCCATGGCCAAAGCTGCGCTGGAAAATGCGATCTGGGATCTTGAGGCGCAGCGCGACGGCATTTCGCTGTCACAGTTGATTGGCGGCGTGCGTGACCGCATCGCATGCGGCGTGTCGCTGGGAATTCAGAAATCGATTCCGGAACTGATGGACATTATCGAAAGGGAACTGGCCTCTGGCTACCAGCGTATCAAGCTGAAATGCAAACTGGGCTGGGACGTGGAAGTCTTCGAGAAAGTGCGTACGCAGTGGCCCGACATCATGCTGAGCTGTGACGCCAACTCCGCGTACAAGCTGCGCGATGCCGACCACCTCGTTACCTTCGACGCTTTTGACTTGCTGATGGTGGAGCAACCGCTGTGGCATGACGATTTCTACTATCACTCGATGCTGCAAAAGCGCATGAATACGCCGATCTGTCTCGACGAGTCGATTCGCAACCGGCGCGACGCGCTGGCCGCGATCGAGATGGAGTCGTGCAAGATCATCAACATCAAACTGGGTCGCGTGGGAGGGTTCTCCGAAGCGATTGCGGTCCATAATGCGGCGCAGGAGCGCGGGATTCCGGTGTGGTGCGGCGGGATGCTCGAGTCGGGTGTGGGGCGCGCGCACAACATTGCGCTGTCGACTCTCGAGAACTTCCGCCTGCCCGGCGATGTCTCGGCGTCAGCGCGCTACTGGAACGAGGACATCATCGAGCCTGAGGTCACGGTTACTGCGGAGGGCGAGATTCTCGTTTCGGACGCGCCGGGACGCGGGTACGAGGTGCGCACAGACCTCGTTGAACAACTCACGGTCCGCAAAGAGGAGATTCGCGCCTTCGAGCTGGTGGGTCAAAACTAGAGAACGATCCGGGCAGATATGAACGAAGCCATCGAGGTCGTACGGTCGCTGGAGTTGCGGCACGGCGACCTCGAACTGCGTCTGGCTGATTACTCAGTGCATGCGTATCACCGGGTGCCCACGTATTTCTTCCGCATGATGAGCATCGACCGCGCCGAAGAGATGGGTACCGTGAATCTGCGCATCGGCTCAACGCCGCATCTGGAGCGGTACGCGGGACACATCGGCTATGGAGTTCATCCCGCGTTTCGCGGCCATCGTTACGCGGCGCGTTCGGTCAAGCTGCTGCTGCCCGTGGCGCGCAGTCTGGGAATCGATCCTTTGTGGATTACCTGCGATCCGGAAAATTTGGCGTCGCGGCGGAGCCTGGAGATTGCGGGAGCGGAATTGATTGAGATTGTGGATATCCCGGAAGACTGCGGCATCCGCAAGTATGGGGACAAGACGCGCAAATGCCGCTATCGGCTGTAGAGTGTGTTTCGATGACGGCGCGGCGGATTTTAGAAATCGCCATTTCCATGATGCACGGCTCTGCGCAGTGGGCTAATGGTTCCCAATTGGTCCTCGGTCGTGATGGCCCCAGTCGAAGCGGCGGCCGAGGATGCCTTTGACGATCCAGTGATCGGTTGCTGCAGTGGGTCCTACACCGACGCCGAAGTTGATCTCCCACTTGGGCGAGACGTTCAGGTCGATGGCAGGGAAGATCTGCTGCTGCTGATCGTGCAGAGGGGCGATGTCGGTCAGGCTGCCGTAGTCGGCGTAGTACTCCACGCCGCCTGCGACGGCCTTGGTGAAGTTCCAGCTCACTTTGACCGCTGGCGCGAAGTCGAGACCGAGATTTACATCCGGACCGTGCCATGTGCGTTCGAGTGCCGGGTTGACGGCCCAGTAGAAGCGGCCCTGCTGTTTGTCGATGATCGGGCGGATCTCCCACGTCCAGGTGTCGCGGTCGAAAAAGGCGCGCTGGTATCCCGCTTCCATCGAGAGGCTGACGCCCACGGGCCAGTGCCACGCCTCGGGCACGCGCACACGGGGACGAATGTGGTCGCCGACCCATTGCACGCCGGTGCCGCTCTGCTCGCTCGTAAAGATATAGAAGCCGACCTCGGCCCAGTCGTTCAATCCCTGCGTGATTTCGATGGTCTCGTGCTCGGCGCGGTTCGTGGGATCGACGCCATTGATGAAGCGCTTTTGGCCAACCGCGGTGAAGTTCGAATGAAGTTCGACCATGGTACTGCGCCGAGCCTGCGTTTCAGAGCCGTAGACTTGGATCTCGTAGTTGCCTTGGGCGTGTGCGAAACCGGCTCCGGCGGCGAGGACAAGAAAGAGGACGGAAAGAAGGCGCTTCAAGCAGTCTCCTGAGATGGGCAGGTTTGGGGGCGGGTGAACGCGAGCGATTTCTTTCTTTGATTCCGATTCTCTCGAAATTGTAAGCGGTCGCGAGGCAGGGATCGGCACAATCCCTGCAAGTGAACTCTTTTTCATTTTTGAATATGGCGGCGGGCGGGCACCGGCCCGTGAAGGAGTGCATTGACCGGGGCGGAGAAAAGGGCTTAGGAAAACCCGGGAATGGCCGTTCCCAGGCTTACGGGGCCGGTTTTCGCCGTACCTTCCCGGTGGTATACTCGCAGGGGCGGGTGCGCCTGCTGCACCCGCATTTTCACGTTTACTGAGGTTTTCCATGTCCGGGCATTCCAAATGGGCCACAATCAAGCACAAGAAGGGCGCGCTGGATGCCAAGCGCGGCAAGATCTTCACCCGTCTGCTCAGGGAAATCGCCATGGCTGCCAAGGGCGGCGGCAACCCTGACAGCAACGCTCGGCTTCGCACGGCCATTGCCGCGGCCAAGGCCGAAAACATGCCGCAGGAAAACATCAAGCGGGCCATCCAGCGCGGTACCGGCGAGCTGGAAGGCGTGAGCTACGAGGAGATCACCTTCGAGGGTTACGGCCCCGGCGGCGTGGCAATCGTAGTGGAAACGCTGACCGACAATCGCAACCGTACCGTCAGCGAAATTCGCCACGCCTTCTCAAAGAATGGCGGCAACCTTGGCTCGACAGGTTCGGTTCTGCACATGTTCTCAAAGAAGGGCGTGATCGACATCGAGAAGGCCAACGCCACCGAAGAACAGCTGATGGACATCGTGCTGGAGCACGGCGGCGAGGATCTGCGCGACGAAGGCGAAGTGTGGGAGATCGTGACCGATCCGCATGGCTTCGAGAGCGTGTTGAAGGCGGTCAAGGCCGCGAACATCTCTCCGGCCTCGAGCGAAGTTACGATGCTGGCTTCAACCTACACCAGGCTGGAAGGACCGGCGGCCAACCAGATGCTCCGATTGCTCGAGGTGCTCGAGGACTTCGACGATACGCAGAATGTGTACTCGAACTTCGATATGGACGCCGAGCAAATGGCGCAGATGGCTGGATAAGAACGGGCTGGCTGGCAATCCGAAGGCCGCCTGAAGATGGCGGCCTTTTTCATGGAATACAGAATTCTAGAGATAGGAAAAAAGGGAAGAGCGTTGACCCCAACTGCGAAGATTCTCATTTTGGCATTATCGATAACCGGCACAACCATGACAGCTTTCCCTCAGTCGTCATCCCCTTCTTCGGGTGTGGCTATTGAAAGCCATGCAGCTAAGAGAGTGCCTCTCGATGAAGAGTCCCCCGTCGCCCAGGTTCGCAAGAATCGGAGCTGGGAGTATGCGCCCTTTGTGAATTACGGCAACGGCATGGGCGGCGATCGCTCCAACTATCATTTCCTCTCGCTCGGTGTTGAAGCAGGCAAAGTACTGACGCCGACGATTCACGCCGGCATCCTGAGCGGGCAGTTTCAACTCGCGGTGAATGTCATGCCGTTCTGGCAGGCGTATACGCCCGCTCCCCACACTCAGACATTCGTTTTTCAGGGTGTGACGTACGACGAGCCGGTAGGAGGCGGAACCTACACAGGCGCCAGCCTCACGCCGGTGATCTTCCGATGGAATTTCCTTACGCACTCGAAGCGGGTGCAGCCCTGGTTTCAAGGAGCAGGCGGACTCATCTACACATCGCACAAATTTCCGCCGGATGTGCTGGTGCCGCATGGAACGCCAGGCGGGACATCGGTCTGGAATTTTTCACCGCAGGGCGGAATCGGCGTCCACTACTTCACGCGCCCCAGGCGTTCCATCGATCTCGGCGTGAACGCAGTTCACATTTCGTCGGCTTCGCTCGGCGACCACAATCCGGGCGTGAACGCCAGCATCCAGGTACAAGTCGGTTACACATTCTGGAAGTGAAAGGCAGCCGTGCGTCGATCAGACAAAGAAGTTCGCGCGCAAGTTGAAAGACAAAGATGAAAGATGCCGTTGTTGAGTGCGTTCCGAACTTCTCTGAAGGCAGGGATGCCCGGCGTGTAGAAGCCATTGTCGCTGCGATGCGGGTGGAAGGCGTGCGCCTGCTCGATTGGTCGATGGACGCGGACCACAATCGCTCGGTCGTCACCATTGCCGGCGCACCGGCTGCCGTGCTTGAGTCCGCGGTGCGCGGAGTCGGAAAGGCAGTCGATCTGATCGATCTCACCAGCCAGCAGGGCTTGCACCCTCGCATCGGCGCTGCGGATGTTGTCCCGTTTGTTCCCGTCTCCGGCATCAAGCTGGAGCAGTGCGTGATGCTTGCGCGGCAGGCCGGCCTTGAGATCTGGAGGCGGTTCGGCCTTCCCGTCTACTTCTACGAATCTGCCGCCTCGCGCCCTGATCGCGCGAACCTCGACGATGTGCGCCGCGGGCAATTTGAAGGATTGCGCGACGCTGTGCGCAAAGAGCCCGCGCGAAGGCCGGATCTTGGCGGACCGGGATTACACCCAACGGCTGGGGCTTGCGCGGTAGGGGCGCGCAGGTTTCTGGTGGCATACAACGTTTATTTCGATTCCGCCGATGTCGCGGTGGTGAGGGCAATTGCGCGCGAAGTACGGACGGCCTTCGGCGGTTTGCAAAGCGTAAAGGCGCTCGGGGTGCTGGCGCACGGGCGCGCTCAGCTCACTTTGAACATCACCGATTTTGAGGCGACTCCCGTCTCTCAGGTGTACAGCACGGTATCAAGACTGGCCTTAAAGCACAAAACTGTGCCGATCGCGGGCGAGGTCGTGGGATTGATCCCAGAAGCCGCCTGTGAGCGGGAAAGCGAGTGGATGCGTCAGTTAAGTGAGTTCGACGACGAGACCAGGATCCTGGAGCGCCGGCTTGAATCGCCGTTGTCCTGGCCTGGCGAAGGTAACAGTACCGATACCAAACTGGTCAACGTCTAAAAACTGTGCAGAGGTAAAATGAGAATGCAGGGCAACGCATATTTTCCTGCTTCCACAACGGATAAAGACGGGAGCCGCGTGGCTTCCCGGAGGGTTAGAGTGCTCAAGTTTATTGTCAGGATTTCAGTTTCCGCGCTGCTTGCAACCGTGACAGTTGCGGCACAGGCGGCGCAGCTTTCCGGTGATGCCCGCGCGGCCATTCCGCACGACGTACAGCAGTTGGTAGTAATTGACTACCGCGCCATGCAGAACTCCAACACGGCGATGGAACTGCGCGATCGCGTCATGCCTCCGGAACTGAAACAGTTCGACGAGGCAATCCGCAAGTCCGGCCTGAACGACAATCACGACGTTGACGAACTCGCGTTTGCGCTTTTTCGTACCAGCCCCACCAGTGACAGCCTGGAGACAGTGGGCATTGCTCAAGGTCAGTTTGACGTGCAGGGCATCATGGCCAACTTCCGCAAACAGAAAGTGCAAGGCAAGCTTGTTCGCACCAACCGCGTGTATCCCCTGGCGCACACCGGCATGGTTCTGTGCTTCTTCGACCCTTCAACCATGGTTTTCGGAAGCATGGAGGCGGTGAGGGCGGCTCTCGATGTACGCGACGGATATGCGCCGGGACTGCTGACCAACGGACCCATCATGGAAGCGATGCAGTCGGTTGATTCCGCGCCATTGTGGAGCGTGCTCGACAAGACCGGAACCCAGACGATGATGAAGGCGGTCCTGGGAGAAGCGGGGACCGTAGCGGACTTCGAATCGGTGCGCAAGCGCCTTGATTCATCGTGGTATGGCATGAATTTTCAACACGGCGTGAAGTTCGATTTGACCATTTCTACCGGCGACTCGTTTGCCGCGGCCACGGTTTCATCGCTGCTTTCGGCTGCCATCGTCTACAAGAAGATGAGCGGGGACGAGACGGAAAAGGCGGCCTTGGCGGCGACGGATATCAGCTCGAGTTCCGGACAGCTGAGCGTCCACTTTGCCACTTCGGACAACGACTTCAACAGCCTGCTGAAGTCCTCGCTGTTCCAGAGCATGGTGCACTGATCCTCACAATTTCGCTGCGAAAAGCAGTTTCGCAAACGGGAGCCTCGGCTCCCGTTTTGCTTTGACCAACCTTGGTCATCTGGCCTTGAGTGAGGCTTCAGGTTGCACTTCAAGGTCGGTGCTGCAAACCCGGTTGCGCCCACCGTGTTTCGCTGCATAGAGAGCTTTATCGGAGCCACTCATCAGAATGGATTGAGACTGGCCAAGCGAAGGGATGATGGTCGAGCAGCCGACCGAGATCGTGACGCAACCGAGCGGATTGGTGTTATGGAGGAGTTTCCGGTGGCGTACTGCCGAGCAGATTAGTTCGGCGACCTCGATCGCGCCGGCGGCAGGCGTATTGGGAAGAATGATGGCGAACTCCTCGCCCCCGATGCGTGCAACAAGGTCGCTGGTCCGGCTCACAACCACTTGCGCAGCTTCGGCAATTTGCTTGAGACAGCCGTCCCCGCTTGGATGCCCGTACGTGTCGTTGTACGACTTGAACCAGTCCACATCGAGCACAAGCAGCGACAGAGGCAGGTTTTCACGTATGCCACGCCGCCATTCGCTTAAGAGGCACTGATCGTATCTGCGTCGGTTGGCGACACGCGTCAGGGCGTCGGTTAACGAGAGCGCCTCGAGAGCGGCATTGGCCTCCTTCAACTCCAGTTCTGCTTTCTTGCGCCGGGCGATATCCCGCACCATATTGAGGATCCCCACCGGTTCGCCCGTGGTAGGATCGCGCACCGGACGAAGATTCGCTTCGACCCAGACGAAATCTCCGTCCTTGTGTCTTACGCGGCACTCCAGCAAGCCGCCGTTACCCCCCGATCGCAGATCGCGAACCAGGCTCTCCGCCATGCTGCGATCCTCCGGATGCACCAGCGAGAGACTATTCATACCGAGTAATTCTTCTCGGCCCCATCCACCCCACATTGCCGCGGATGCAGATACGTAACTGCGGTGTCCATTGAAATCGGCCAGGATGATGACGTCTCTCGAATTCTCGGTGACAAGATTGTGAAGCGTCACAATCTCCCTCAACTTCTCCTCAGTGGAGCGAAGAGTGTCGACCACTGCCGAGGCCGCATACAGCATGAAAATTCCGCAGGCCAGGTAGAGCTGGAAGAGAACCATCGGGCTGATGGGGGTAATTGCAGTGATCTTTGCGAAGGGACCTTCTCCCTGCAGAGTGAGCCAGCCGCCAACCGCAGCCACAAAGAGGGAACTGATGTTTGCGCATGCAAATCCAAAGCGTAGCAACCCTATGGCAACCAGCGGATAGATGAGAAGGACTACGGGCACCCGCACCTGGGCGAATGAAAGTACGGTCACTGCGACCATCGACGCCATATAGATCCAACGCGCTTTCGAGTTGGAGCACATCTTCAGCCCTGATTGGAGCAAAGAAATAAATGTCGGAACAACCACTGCGTACCCCAGCGAGTCAGTCGTAGTCCAAACCGTCATGACATGCCACGGCGAGAGGCCAGACCAGCGCGAATAGACCAGCCCGAATATCAGGCCCGCGATAACCGGCGCAGTCAGAACCGCATACGCAGAGAAGCGCAAAAGGTAGCGCCAATCTGCAAAGTGCGGCATCTGTGCCGAGCGTCCTCGCAGCAAGAACGCGGCGATGGCTACTTCCAGAATGTTCAGCGCACTCAGCGCGAGGCAGGTTTGCCACCGTTGAGGATGCGCCGCGAGACCGCCGGCGAGCATTGCGAAGAAAGCAACTGCGAAGTAGTGCTTCCAGCGCCATCGCGGAGCAAGGAGCAGGTAGGAGAGGAGCAGCCCGTTGGCGATCCAGACCAAGCCCGCACCGTCTTCAATCCCAACGAAGTATGTGGCAGACAGGATGCCCACAAAACAGCCGGCAAGTCGCAGAGCCGGTTTGTAATGTCGGGACGGACCTGTCGTTAGTTCCTTCGCGCAAACTGATGGTCTGTCCCCCATGTCGGTGCCTTGTGAGATATATCGGCACAAATCGCCTGACAATCAAGGAAATCGTCATTTCTCTCAGGTTCGATCGACGTGGGAGGGATCTCCCGGATTAATTCCGAGGCTGGAGAGCCGGATAGAACTCTGCTTTCCCATCGGGCAATAGAACAATCTGAATGCTGCCCTCCTGCTTTTCGTAGAGCGTTGGTCCCTTCACCAACACCTGGTGGCCGCCTGCGGCTGTGTATTGCACGCTGATGGGACCGCTGTCGCGGATCTGAATTCGATGATGGTATACGGCGTCCGCTGCCAGCGTATCGGCTCCGAAGCTTGCGCTCGGGTAGTCAACTTCAAGCAGTGTGATGGCGCCGCCGGTGTGATTTTCGACGGTAGCCTCGATGTGATACGAGTGGCATCCGCTGATCAGGGTTAGACCAAGCAGGCCGAGCGATGCGGCGACAAGCCTCTGCGTCAGGCGCGCATTCCTCTTCATCCCTTGTCCTTGTCTTCGGTGGCTGGTTCGTCGGCTGGAGTTGAGGCCGCGACGCGTTTTTCAAGCCGGTCCAGGCGCTTCAGCAATTCCGGCAGACGTTGAAAGACGGCTACGGCGCGCAGCCAGATGCGATTGTCGAATCCGGGCGATCCCGAGATCGTTTTGCCCGGGGGCACATCGTGGCTCACGGCGGACTGAGCGGTGAGAATCACGCCGTCGCCGACACTGCAGTGACCGGCGATCCCGGTCTGACCGGCAAGAATCACGTTGTTGCCAACCACGGAGGAGCCGGCCAGACCGGTCTGCGCGCACACCAGCGTGTCGTTGCCGATGCGCGAGCCGTGGCCGACTTGCACGAGGTTGTCGATCTTGCTGCCGTCGCCAATCTCGGTTGCGCCAACGGTGGCACGGTCCACGCATGCGTTGGCCTGGATATCGACGCGGTCGCCGATGCGCACCGGTCCGGATTGGGGAATTTTTTGCCAGTGACCTTGATCGTTTTTTGAAAAGCCGAAGCCATCGGCGCCGACGATCGCTCCATTTTCGAGCGTGACGTTGTCGCCCAGTTCGCAGGCTTCGCGCACGACGGCATGCGCGTGGGCAAAGAAATGGCTTCCCGTCTTCACGCCGGGATACAGCACGACATGGGGCAGCAGAGTGGCGTGCGGCCCGAGTTTCACGTTGGGACCGATTACGACGTAAGCGCCGATGTGGGCTCCCTCGCCAATCTGCGCGGTGGGGTCGATGACGGCGGTGGCATGAACGCCGGCTGGGTAGGAGGGCGGCTGGTAAAAGAGGGCAAGAGCGCGGGAAAAAGCGTGGTAAGGATTCTTGATTCGCAGGGTCGCCGCGGCGATCTCAGGAAACTCCGGCTCGACCAGCACCGCAGCGGCGCTTGTCTTGCGCGCAAGTCCGGCGTACTTTGGATTGGCGACAAAGGTGATTTCCGAGGCTCCAGCGTCCTCAATCCCTTTCACTCCAGTGATTTCCAGTTCCGCGTCGCCGCGCAGTTCCGCGCCCAGCCGACTTGCCAGCTCGCCAAGTTTCATCGAGGAGATTGTAACGGAGCGGGCTGGAAGGGAACTATTGTGCGGCGGGATGACGATTCAGCAATCCCGAGAGTAGTTTGCGCCGAAGCGGTCTGGGGAGGCTGGATGTTGGTCTCAGACGGAACACTTTTCGTTGTTGCCGATTGAGCGGCCGTTCGCTCGGTTCGAATTTCTCTAGCGCTGTCATCCTGACGCGCAGCGGAAGGATCTGCCGTTGCCCTTCGTTACTTCCGCATCGGCGGTAATCCAACGCCCAGATCGGTTTTGTGTCAAAGCACGACTTTCAGTCGTGCCGCAAAGCACCGAAAAACGACGGACTTCAGCCCCTGAGGGAAGCTTCAACCCAAACTTCCGCATAGACGGTGATCCGACCGCAATGCCTATTCTCCAATCGAATGGGCAGTCATTCTACTCTCGTGCGGGATCAATTCGGCGTGGCCTTACGTCTGCACAGTTCTGCCAGTTGCACAAGAACCGAGATGACGAG